>JAUWGP010000051.1 GCA_030606335.1 Caldifarciminota bacterium | reverse complement strand
GAGGTCACAGAGGTAATATTAAATATAAAAAATTAAATATTAAAATTACAAATCAAAATTCAAAAATTCTCTGAGCTCTCCCTGCCCCGTTAGATATAGAATCATCTAACAGGGTGAACGTGCTCTGCGGTTTAAAAGATGTGATAAATAGATTAGTCTTATCTGTGAGATTCCGTATCCTTTCCATACATATCCTGTGGAATGGATCTTGAGATTAATAAGAGGACACAGAGGGGAGGAATATAAATCTTTTATAATCCCTTAATACTAAAGATTCTCTGTGCTCTCTGTGGTTAGACTTTGCACAATACCCAAACCAATAACAGGAGATTATATGAAATATACATCGCCTATACCCGGGAATAGGAGTAAGATATTAATTAAAAGGGATAAGAATGTTATGTTTAGTGCAAATACTCGTTCGAATGAGTTACCTCTAACAGTAAGAAATGCAAAGGGTTGCAAGGTATACGACCTTGATGGAAATGAGTACATTGATTTTGGAGCAGGTTATGCAGTGTGTGCAACGGGACACTGCCACGAAGATGTTATAAAAGCTGCCTATGAACAATTGCAAAAGCTTATTCATATCTCTGGCAGCGATTTCTATTATGAGTCCCAGATAACTCTTGCTGAAAGACTCTTTAATGTAACACCAGGTAAATTTAATAAAAGGGTGTATTTTGGAAACTCAGGAGCAGAATCTTTAGAGGCAGCCTTCAAGATTAGTAGATATTATACAAGACGTCCTCGTGTGATTTCATTCATTGGAAGCTTCCATGGAAGGACATTTGTAGGAATGTCTCTAACTGGAAGTAAAATGGTACAAAAATCCCATTTCTCACCGCTCATACCAGAGGTTATACATACACTATATCCCTACTGCTATAGATGTCCATTGAATCTTACTTATCCAGAATGTATAAGGGGTGAATTTGAGAGAATTCCGCTTATTTCCTGTGTAAACTATCTTCTTGATACCGTTTTCGAACAGCTCTGTGACCCACTGGATGTAGCCGCGATATTTGTAGAACCTGTTCAGGGAGAAGGAGGCTATATAGTTCCACCAAAGGAGTTTTTACCACTTCTTGCTGCCATAGCAAGGAAATGGGGAATTGTTTTGATTGTAGACGAGATACAATCCGGTCTCGGGAGAACTGGTAGATGGTTTGCATCAGATCATTTTGGAGTAGAACCCGATATAATATGTATTGCAAAGGCACTTGCATCAGGACTTCCAATTTCTGCTACAGTAGGCAGGGCCGAGTTTATGGATAATTCAGTTGATGATAGGGCATGGGTTGAGGGTTCTCATGGTTCGACCTTTGGAGGTAATCCAGTATCCTGTGCAGTTGGTATAAAGACAATAGAACTTCTTGGGACCAAACTTATTAAGAATTCGGAAGTGGTTGGAGATTTTATGAAGGAGAGGTTACAGGACATGCAGAAAAGACATAAAATCATAGGTGATGTAAGAGGTTTGGGATTGATGCTGGGAGTGGAATTTGTAAAAGATAGGGAAACTAAGGAGATGTTTCCTTTAGACCTTGATGGACACGGAAAGGGTATAAAACAGATTATCATGGGTTCCTGTTTTCAAAAAGGGTTGATTGTACTTGGATGCGGTAGGAATTCCATAAGATTTTCTCCACCACTCATTATAACAAAAGAAGAGGCGTTAAAGGGACTCCAGATATTTGAAGAGGTTATAAAAGAAATAGAAACGGCTCTCGGGTTTTAGGAGATATTATATATGAGAGTCCTAAATTACTGGAATCTGAAGGGTGAAATAGAAAGGGGAGAAGTAAGGAATAATTATCTCCTTGTGGGTGAAAATGATTTTATTAAAGAGAGTATTATCACTCTTCTGAATAATACACTTATTAACAGAAAGACCAGGGCATTTGATAAGACAATTTTTTATGGGGACGAATTGCCAGATGATGCATATCAGAGGATGTGTTCTCCTCCTGTTTCTTCAAAAAGGCATCTTGTGGTAGTATATCGAATTGATAAGATTCAGAGTGGTATCGAACAGATAAAGAAGGTTATAGAGTCATCACCGTCCTTTCTATGTATTGTTTTAACTGCAGATAAAAAGGATAGGAGAAAAAAATCGAAGTCTCTTGAGTGGTTTATAAATAATACCAATGTTCTACGATGCAGGACATTCTCAAGTGATGAAATCAATAGATGGGTTAGGGAGATTGTAACAAAAAAGGGGCTTAGTATATCTACTGATGCGATAAACTTGCTCGAGGAATTTGTTGGTAGTGATATGTATACCTTACATTCAGAGGTAGAGAAGCTCTTGGCTTTCAATACTGAAGGAAAGATTGAAAGGAAACATGTTGAATTAGTTGTTGGTGAGGAACGTATACTTTCTATATATGAACTTCAAAATGCGATTCGGAATAAAGATATACAAAAAGGATTAAAGGCTCTGGAAAACCTTCTTATCTGGGGGGAGAAACCCACCAATTTACTTTTCAGGTTGAGCAGGTGGCTTTCTTCATCTATTTCTGGTAGGACTTATAAAAATAGTCTGAGTATAAATGATGCTACAAAGGCAATAAACATACTTACTGAAACTGAACTGTCCATAAAACGAGGAGAAGTAGAAGATAGATTTGCAATAGAAGAATTAATTTATAGACTTGTAAATAGAAAATAGTTCTTTATGTTGATTTTTTATTTTTTTATTCTTTATACTGCAAGCTGGTCTACAACTACGTGGGATGGCGGAGAGGGACAGTTGGTATGGCAGGATACTACCAGATATTTATACTCTGAGGGATTATGCCAGAGAAGATTTCCTGGTGAACTGATTTTATATACACCCTTCCTATCAGAACCTTTTTATATCGAAGTCGATAGTTTAAGAGAAATACGTTTTATTATTCAGGCTTCTGATGGTAGAATATTTATCGTTGGTAAAAAGGAAAATATCGGTGTAATATATTTCAGTGATGACGGTGGTTACACCTGGACTGAATCAGCAGATTTCACAAATGTTTTATGTGTTTACTGTATTGCAGAGGTTTCTGAAGGAAGGTTTATTGTAGGCACAACACATAATGACAATCGGGGATATATGTACCTTTCAGAGGATGGTTTAGAGTGGAACTTAGAGGGAAGTTATATGGGAAATCAAATTTTGTCTTTACTTGAACGTCCTGATGGATATGGATTTGCAGGTACAGGTAATTCGGGTTATTTATACTGGACTCCATTTTCTGATGACTGGGGTCAGGTATCTTCAATACATTTAGAAGATGCAACAAAGGTAAATTATCTCTACCAGACAGTAAGTGGTAGAATCTATGCTGCTATTAAGTATACAGGTAATGAAGGTAGGTTATTCTTTTCAGATGATGGCGGCACAAACCCAACCGGATGGTTTCTAATACCATCCCTATTTGACCAGAATGTCTATTGTATTGCAGAGGATAAAGATAGTATCGTTTATATAGGTACAGGAGATTGGGGTGGGATATTTGTAATCAACATGGATACAGTAAGAGAGGCATCTCCTACCAATACTCAAAGAGTCTACTCTATAAAGTGTGACTTAGAAAATAGCATATATGTAGGTGCAACCTCATTCGAAGATGGTTCAAATTTTGGAAGAATTCTCCATACAACCTCATGCGGTGATGAATGGGATGAATCAATCCGAATAGACTCATTGAGAACTGTAAGGAGTATGATAATTGCAAATGATGGAAGGTTAATATTCGGTGGGGAAGGAGAATATATAGGTGTTTTTGGACATAAGGAAAGTGGGTTTCTCATCTCTTCTCTATATGATGTTGGTTCAGATAATGGAAGTTCGGAATTTACCTTTGTCCAGTGGCAGGGTGAAGCAACAAATGGAAACATAGATGTAAGAGTGAGGACTGGTAATTCAGCGGATACTTCAACATTTACACACTGGGATGATTGTTCCTCATTACAATCATCCCAAACACTTGAAGGACTCCCTGGTATTAATTCTGGTGATAGATATGTTCAGTATAAATTAGACATGTCAACCTTATCTTCTGCTACAACACCTGTATTTCATAGCATAGAGATATATTATAATATTGACCTTATAGGTCCTCTAATTCTTGATGCACAGGCATATGGTTCTAATAGAATCGATTCGGTTGATATTATATTTAGCGAATGTACGAATTGCCCTTTAATAAATGGAGCTAATATCGATGAGGTTTTGTTGCTATCTTGCGAGCATTCCTGGTTATCAGAAGATGGGTTTATCGGAGATATCGATTGGGTATATTTTGACAGGTTGCGGATAAGACTCCTGTCATTTGGGGATTCCCCACCTACTGTAAGTATTGGTGATACAGTATATCCAGATTCAAACACTATAAGAGATGAATATGGAAATCTGTGCTTTGAGCCATGTATAATATGCGAGGTTGAGGGGATAGAAGAAAACATAAATTATAGATTTGAAACTGCAAGATTGGAGATATACCCCAATCCGTTCAGAGAAAAGACAGTTATTACTTTAGTGTGTATCAACCCCATTGATGCCGTGATATGGTCACAGTACTCTATAAATATTTATGATATAACAGGTCGTATCATTCGCACCTTTAACATGAGTAATTCCCACGAAGTTAAAAGGCAGGTTGATAAATTTGTAGAATCTGTGTCCTGGAATGGATTTGATATAAATGGAGATAGGGTTGCACCTGGAATATACTTTATTACTGTGGGAGATGTGAGTAAGAAATTGGTTCTGTTAAGGTAGATATGAATAAAATGAGATTGCCACACTCACTTCGTTCGCTCGCAATGACAAAACCAAAGTCATTGCGAGCCGTAGGTGAAGCAATCGCATATTTTTATGAAAAAAAGAGTTTATATGTAGTAATCTCACATATGTTACTTTAGATAGGTAAATATCAATAAAGTAAATTCTGAAAAAATTTGGGGGTGGTTTATATGGACTTCAAACAAATTGATAGCACAAGATGGATACTTGAAAAAAGTGGGGGTATGAGAGTACCTGGATTGATTTATGCAGATAAGGAGCTAATTGGACATATTGAAAGAGATAATGTAGCTGCTCAGGTTGCGAATGTAGCACACCTTCCTGGTATTGTTGGTTATTCTCTGGGAATGCCAGATATTCATTGGGGTTATGGTTTTCCAATTGGTGGTGTTGCAGCTATGAAGATGAGTAATGGTGTTATCTCTCCAGGAGGAGTTGGTTACGATATCAACTGCGGCGTGAGAATGCTCCGAACAGGCTTGAAAAAGGAGGAAGTCAGAGTAAAGATTGATAAACTTCTTGATGCAATATATGAAAATGTTCCCTGTGGAGTCGGGTCCAAAGGTAAATTGAGGTTGTCAAAAAACCAGCTTCAAGAGGTTCTTGTGAAGGGAGCAAAATGGATGGTTGAAAATGGATTTGGTGAATCCCGTGATTTAGGTGTATTGGAGGAAAACGGACAGTTACCAGGCGCTGACCCCTCAAAAATTAGTAAAAGAGCATTTGAGAGAGGAGCACCACAACTTGGCACACTTGGGGCAGGTAACCATTTTCTTGAAGTTCAGTTTGTTGAGAAGGTTTACAATCCTGCAATTGCCGAGGTCTTTGGGCTACATGAGGGAGAGGTAACCTTTATGATACACACTGGTTCAAGAGGGTTTGGTCACCAGGTATGCGATGACTACCTGAGAGTATGCGAGCATGCGATAGAAAGGTATCATATTCATCTGCCAGATAAGGAACTTTCATGTGCTCCCTTAAATTCAAAGGAGGGAAAGGATTATTTCGCTGCCATGGCTTGTGCTGCAAATTTTGCATGGGCAAACAGGCAATGTATTACTCACTGGATAAGAGAATCCTTTATGTCTTTATTTAGTAACACGAAATTGGAAATAATATATGACGTAGCCCATAATATTGCAAAGATTGAGAAACATATAGTTGAAGATAAAGAAGAAGAACTCTGTGTTCATCGTAAGGGTGCTACAAGGGCATTTCCACCTGGTCATCCCAGTATTCCAGAGGTCTACAGAGACGTAGGACAACCGGTTCTTATACCTGGTGATATGGGAACAAGCTCGTATATACTTATAGGAACCAATATTGCACTAAAAGAAACCTTTGGTTCTACATGCCATGGTGCTGGTAGGAGACTCTCAAGACATAAGGCTATAAAAATGGCAAGAGGTAGAAGCATTGATAAGGAACTGCTTAATAAGGATATTAAAGTTCGTGCAAAGTCCTACAGAACGCTTATGGAAGAGATGTCGGATGCATATAAAGATATTGATAAAGTAGTTTCGGTTGTAGAGAGGGCAGGAATTTCAAAGAAGGTTGCAAGAATGAAACCTTTCGGGGTTGTAAAGGGATAATCTATGAATAAGAGAGCGACTCCAAAAGAGGGTATTTACGTAATCATAATATTTTTGATAATTTGTACACTTGGGTTAATGAGGTATAGAATAACTCGTGATAGGTATAAGATATATATAGCCCATATAGTTGCTGACAAGATTGAGGCATCTTTACTAAAATTTCACAAAGAAAATGTTTCATATACCCTACTTGAAGATACACTGATAAGCGATTATAATAATTTTCGAAACGCTTTCTCAGAGAAACTGCCAGAAATAGATTTTAGAGAATTTCTATATCATACAGGCAAAAATAATTACCATATCCGTATAATTACCAAAGATAGGAAAGCAACCGAAATTGTAAGGAGAACTGAGTAAGTGAAATGTTTAATGTTAAATGTTAAATGTTGAATGTGAAATGTTTAATGTTAAATGTTTAATGTTGGATGTTAAATGTTAAATGTTGAATAGAATGAGAGTTGATTAGTTAATTAGTTAATTGGTTGAATTTTGAGTGTTAGATGTTATTAGTTAATTGTTATTGGTTATTAGTTATTAGATATAATAACAAAATCAACTAAACAAACTCAACAAACTCAATGAACCCAACAAACTCAATAAATTTATCCCGCTCGCCCTGTAGTGATAATGTACAGGGTGAAATGGGACTTGTCCTGTGGAAACGAAGTTATTCAACAGGAAGCATATTTCACTGGGACCCAATGAACCCTAAGACCCTATAACCCATGGATAGAATTGTATTTCTGGGTACAGCAGGAGCAAGAATTGCAGTATTTAAGCAGATAAGGGCTTCCGGTGGTATATGGCTTGAATTAAACGATACAACAGTTTTGATTGATCCTGGACCCGGTGCTTTAGTAAAAAGCTGTACATCGAAGGCAAAGTTAGACCCACAAAAGATCGACGGTATCTTTCTTTCCCACAGACACCTTGATCATAGTGCAGATATGAATGTAATGGTCGAGGCAATGACAACAGGCGGTCTTAAAAAGAGAGGGTTTGTTTTTTTGCCATCTGATGCACTGGGTGAGGAACCAGTTCTCTGGAAGTATGCAAGAGATTATGTTGAAAAGGTTATAACTTTAAGGGAAAAGAAGACCTACAATCTAAAGAATTTAAAAATACATACTTCACGAAAGCTTATTCACAGTGTAGAGACTTATGGAGCGAGATTCCAGGGAGGGAAGACAATATCCTATATACCAGATACCAGGTTTTTCACTGAACTTTATAAGGATTTCGAAGGTGACATTCTCATAATAAATGTTGTAAGAAAAGATATAAGTGAATATGAACACTTATCCCTTGAAGAGTCGAAAGAAATAATAAAGAAATTGAAACCCGAGACTGCTATACTAACTCATTTCGGTATGACAATGATAAGAGCAAAAACATGGGTTTTAGCAGAACAATTGAAAGAGGAACTTGGAGTTAATGTTATTGCTGCACGTGATGGAATGCTATTTAAGCTATGACTTATATTTTTGACTTTGATGGTACATTAACAGATCCATTTCCCCATGCAGATGCGATGAGGGAAATGATGATATATATTCTTGTTTCAGAAGGGATTCCTGAGGATAAAGTTAGGGAAGACATAGATATGATCAGGAATAGGATATTCAGTCAACCCCAAAAACATCCATGGATAATTAATGATATTACAGGTTGCTATGGAAATGAAGACCCTTTTGTAGTAAATAATGTTATTGCACAGGAACTACCCGGTATAAGTAAGATTTACAGCGAGGTGATTCGAAATCCTGGAGAACTCTCTTCCATATCCTACAGGGATGCAACCAGAGATATGTTGCCACATCTCAGGAGTGATACTATTGTTACGTTTGAAAGGATTCTAAGGAATAGTAATAAAGTATACATAGTTACAAATGGTGGAACTGATAAGGTAAAAAGGATGATTAGTGAAATGGATATTAGTGTTCCAGTCTACGGTGAAGCCAGAAAATTTGAAGTGAATAAAAAATGGGAAAAATTACCCGAAAAGATGGAAATCGATGGATTGCCTATCTTTCTTAGAAGAGAGAAATATTATAATATACTTCAGGGGATAGAAGGAGATAAGACAGTAGTAGGAGATGTTTTCAGTATGGACCTTTCTCTACCATACGTGTTGGGTATACCGATAGCAATTGTCAAAACTGTATATACACCGTCCTGGGCTGAGAGGTTTGTCCGCAAGAATGGTAGGGTATTAGAGAGGCTTTTAGATGTGACTGAAGAATAGTGAAATGTTTAATGTTAAATGTTAGATGTTAAATGTTTAATGTTAAATGTTGAATGTAGGAGTCCGTCGTTTGACGGACGATAATTAGAGGAAATGTTAGATGTGTAATGTGAAATGTTTGATGTTAAATGTTGGATGTTAAATGTTTAATGTTAAATGTAACAGGTGATAATAGAAGCCCC
>JAUWGP010000028.1 GCA_030606335.1 Caldifarciminota bacterium | reverse complement strand
AGAAACTTCTTCCCTTCAGGGTAAGCTTTACAATTAAAGGATGTTTATAGAACATCTTTGTTAGCCCTGCACCTTTTGGGTCATTTAAAAGATTCCTGATTGCCATCTCAAGATTACGTGAGCGCATTGCTAAGGTCTTTGAGATTAATTCTGTAACTGAGGAACAAATCAAGCTTAAAATGAAATATACAAACACTAATGCTATTGCTACATCAAATATCTCAGAACCAAACATAGTCTCTCCTTTTAAAATTAAGTAGTTTTTCTTGTAAATCTTAACTAGTAAAGATAAATGAGTATTCCTTTTTTCCCATAAATATTAAAGTAAAAATAGATTACTTTGACAACATAACTATACTTCTAGCAGACTTTAAATTATTTAATTGCTTATCATATTTAGGTATTGTCAGATTCATATAACTTAAGATATCTATACTAAGCATAAGAAATGGATTATCATTAAAAAAGTTATCATCATCGTTAATATCATGCCATGTTAAACCTAGATTGAAAGTAGGTCCAAAATGAATAATCCCACCAATACCTATTCCTACATCATCACGTAGTGTTACTATTCCTGAAAATCCCCAGAAGTTTTCCCAATAATCACCATAATAGTCTATCCATCCTAACATTTCAATAGTTAAAACCTCTTTTGCTTTCATCTGCTTTATCTTCTTTGTGCTTAATTCTACACCCAATTCATGATGAAAAATAACCCACTGATGACCAGGCGGGTTTTGAATATCAAATGATGTTATATAACCATTAATAAATGATTCCCACGGATATTGAGAAAATCCATTGTTTATATAATTTTTCCATCTACTTTCTGCTTTAGCTATTGCTTTTAAGTTCATTTCACGAACAGGTTTTTTAAATTCATTTAATAATTTATTAATTGTCTCTGCTCTGTATCTTAGATCTATTGCTTGTTCTTCATCCACAACTTCTGGTATCAATTCAATTTCATTATCAGTTCCTGAAAAGTAGATGATAATTCCAAGGGAAACATCACCTTGAAAACGACCTGACCTAAATTTTTGAAGGATTTTATCAACATTCTCTTTGTCCTCAATACCTGCCCATTCAACAGCTACTGTATAGTCATTCACCAATGAATCTAACTCATTCTGAAATTTCTGTTTTATATGTAAATTATCATCCCAGCCAACTTTTGAACTGAGGAAATCATAAGCAAGACTCTTAAAAACCTCTCCCCACGCAAAAACCTCAATTTGATTCTTAAATTTCTCCTTAACTCCAGTAATGTATCTTGAATCATCTTTATCAATCCAATCAGTCTTTTCGGGATAATAAACAGAAGGAGTTTGTCCGAATATGGTAAGGTTGATCAACGTAAAGATTATCATAAGGAAATATTTATTCTTACTTAATAACTTCATAAATCCCCCTTATGAGCAGTGAATTTCAGTTTAAGATATTCCTTTAAGATGTTTATTTATAACCTGATAAAATTTTATAAATCCTTTGATAAAATCAACTGGCATTAAGTCCTGCCCTAGCTCGTTTTTTAGCATTGCTAATTCATTCAGGAAATCTCGTATTTTTTCTACTGCTTCAAATTTTTCCCCAAATTGCCTATAATTATCAACAGCTTTAATTGCCTCTTGCTCAGTAATTGCCCACCTACTAGTCACCGCCCTTAATATGATTATGTGAACTCTTGGATTGTCAAGATAATGTTCTAACCCGTGAATACCTAAATCCCTATAGTGTTGAACTATAATCGATTGATAGGCTGAACTCCAGCCTATAGGGTCGAACATACGGGGATAAGGTACAGGATCTAACTCATGACGAAAATTTAAGTATCTAAAACAATATGAATTGCTATCGAGATTTGGGCCTGGTCTAACAATTGAATCATAGGCTTTGGGCTCAGTTTGCAATAACCGGCTTGTGTTGGCTATCATGAAAATAGATTGAAAACGCCAATGAGTAGGTCCGAATACATTTTGTGTGTCTCCCCAGTTCTCAGCTCCTAAATGGTGTAAGCAATCATGAACAACAGCAGTTCCAAGACTATGAGCTAATACCGAACAACGAGCATCACCAAATTCGTTAATTTCGCTGTTAATTTCATCTGATAATTCTTTAATAACATCAATTCTAATTCTATTACTATAAACCCGAAAAAATCTGTAGATAATTACATCTGCAACACTAGACCATAGAAAATTTCTTTCTGTATCGCCCGCTCTTTTTAACCAGCTTAATAAATTTTTATCGTCCAGGCCATTTTCCTTTGCAAAATCCCTTATTCCGCGAGAGTCTTCTTGCCATTTGTTCAAGACATCACGTATTACGTGGTCATAATCAATCGGCACAAATTTAACTAAATCTGTCAGTTTATTCTCGTTAAAATAAGTATAATCTTTAGATAACTCTTTTAATTTATTTATAACTGTATCTGCCCAATTTTTTTTGTGAACCCCCATACCGTGAATCAAGAATAAAATATGTTTGTTCATACTTCACCCCCATAATACTATTAAGTTAAATGTTAAAAATCCTGCTTTAATTTTATGTACCCGTAAACTAATTATAAACCTTTTTCTTTAATTTTGCAACACTTAGAAAACACTAAGTCAAATTACGTATTGTTGTCCTTAAATCATTGCGAATACGCAATCTACAAATTTCGCAAAATACCTATGAAATCTATATATTTAGGTGTTAAGCAACTTAAGGAGAGGATAAATTACTTTATCCCAATTTTACATTAATGCCTCGATGCTTCTAAGAATAAGTTCAAGAAAGGTTAGATTCTCCTGGTGTTATGGACGCAATTTAACATCAATTGAATTTGAGATAGAAAAAGAGATTGTGAGAGTGTGATATTACTGGACTTCCTTATTTTAGCAGTATCAGGTAACGTTCCCCAGATTGGCGAAGCCGCTAAGCGGTTTGGGCAAACGAGGTGAGCTATAGCCTATCTCAGCCGCAGTGTGTTCCTAGTCTATGGTAACTTCGATAAATCGTTTTCCATACGAATTTTCACCAAATTTAACGACTATAACTCCATCATTCCTAGTGGTTACGCATTTTCTCTCTTCTTTGCCCCCACTTCGTTTGTGAACTGTCCACCCTTGTGTCTTCTGTGCATATCGATCAGTAGCACTTGTATCACAATGTCGACCATCCGATATAATGGTAAGCTTGGGATTGATGTGCTCAAATAGAGCAGACGAAAAACCAGCATTCCTCCCATGATGAGGTGCTACCAAGATATCTGTATCATTTATAGATGACACAAAATCACTTCTTTCAAGAAGCTCATCCCATGAAGCAGTTTCATTATCTCCCGGAATTATCATCTTTGATCCAGCATGTGATATGACAGTGACGATGCTATGATTGTTTAGATTAGATGTGACGCATGATGAAGGAATAAATGTCCGTATTTGAGCTCCGCCATTATTATTTGCATAAAAAGGGTTCTCTCTTTGGGTGTAGCTGTATTTTTTATTGATTTCTAAGTATTTGTTGATTACATCTTTATCTACTGTTCGATTACCAGCTCTGACATCCTCTTCGCTCAAATGATTCGGACTCCGTAAAAACCTTGGCGACAATGCGTCAAAATTAAAGACATCGTCTAAATGATCCCGATGTGGATGGGTAATAATAACAGCATCCAATTGACTGACACCCCATTTATGCTTAAGGTGAAGAAGGGGGCTAAACTCTAAGTCTGAATCACCGTACGACCCAATACCTAAATCAACGACTATATGTTGACCACCGGGCGTGGCTATGTAAGCTGCGCTACCGTGTTGAACATCCCAAAAAACAAACTTTATTATTTTATACCTCCCCTTTGTTATTCTCAAGGGTCTCCTTCCCTTGCAAGGCTAAAAATCCTATTATCGCTCGTGTCACACGATATCTTGCAAATCTCATGTACCGTAGAAAGGCAAGTAAAGATCCAACGAAGGAAATTAGGGTAAGAAAAAGTAATATAGTCCAACTGATGGATTGTGAAACACCTGAGGAGATTATAATCGTCGTACCCGGAATCACCATTCGCAGAAAGAGAGACAAAGCCAGAGCAAATAAAGAAACTGTAAGTCCCCGATAAAATCCTTCTCGATAAAGATAAACTTCTCGGTCTTCGACAACTCCAGACTGTACGAGGGTCTCATCACATATCGAGTAGAGCCATTCTGAGTTTATTTCTTTCAAATCAATACCAATCATTGAACTTGCCTTAGATTTTACTGATTCAATGATAGCCTTAGGTAGGTTGTTTGCTCGATCTCTTGAAAGCACTAAATCTTCAGCCGATGGCAAAAGCTTGGCAAGGATGTTTGCAAGAGCCTGTGCCATATGACCAGAAAAATAGGAAACTAATAGAGCCAATACCCAAATTTTGTCAGTTAATTGATATGGCACCAAGGGAGACCGAGGGATGAAGATAGTCCAGAATAGAATAACTATCGATGCAAGAAAAACGATGCCAGGTAACAGATACCCGAAAATGTCGTATAGAGTAACTTTTATATCCTTAAGCATAACTAATTTCCAGTTGGTTTATTTCAATTTTAAGAAATATTACGGTTATTTTTTTCTTTCTGACACTTTCAGATGTCATTCTATTTGGTAGTTCAAACAACATTATCGCTTGTCAATTCTGTTTATATTATACAAAAAATAGGTGATTTGTTAGAAAAAAATTCGGATTCGAAACTCCAGAAATGGGTAGAAATTTAATATCTCATTAAATATACGAAAATGCCATAAGGTCTGTACCAGAAAAAAAATATCATTAAACTGCAAAGGTTATTTCATAATGTTTTTCGTTTCCAACAGGTTTCTATTTGAAACTCGTAATGTAGAACATTGTGTCTTCTTCAGCTTTTGCGATCTGTTCAAATATGGGAGTACTTAATGAATAATGAAATTGAATTATCGTAAGGTTGTGTCCTTTCATAATAAAAAGATACTCGTGAGTATATAAGCCTTAACTATTTGGCTTGTTATCGAAGGTATTTCAAAATCAATTTTGATTTTTGTTGCTCACTCAGGAATTTTGGCATCTCCTCAACTTTCTTCACAACGAAGAAATCGATCCTCTTATCCAGTGGTTTCTTTTTCTCCTCTTTGATGATTTCATCTATATTGTACTTGGTTATTGCAAGTGCTGCCTGATTCATAAAGAATACCCCCTGCTCTATTTTTTTAAAAATAAACGGGAGAGCATCTTTACCCAGTTTTACAATTTCACGGTATGGCTCGTTATCTATATAGTCTTGGGGTCTAGAACTGACCTGGATTTTTGGGTCTTGGATAACCTTCTCCCACTCTGCATATAGAGCATCGAATTGTTCCTTTATTTTCTTTGATTTTTCCATGATTATTCTCCTTTATTTTTAAAATTAAGCTAGATCAAGATTTACATTTGGGTCGTGTTTTTCATAATATTTAATAATATTTCCATAGGAACCACCCTGCATTTGGAATTTGTCATGCATAATCCGTTCCCAACCTCCACATTTACTTTCATGCCAATCACAATCGTGTGTTTCTCGTGATCCATGCGTACACCCAGAAGAATCAGCCCATAAAGCTACTTTTCGTTTTTTATACTCGCGTCTTCCATCCGCTGAAGGTGCCCACCCGTAGGAAGCATAAAATGTATCAAATACCGCAACTGTGTTGCCTGGCCATATCCATTGGTTAGTAATCCCAACACTCCACGAAATACAATTGTAAACCCCTGTAGTGGGATCCGTTATATTAAAATTCCGAAGGTTTGGGAAAGCACCTAAAAATTTTGTTCTTTGCGCTGCTGTTGGCGGATTTCCAAGCGGTACAACCGCATGAGTTTGTATTTCCTCAGACCATGGATATCCTGAGGTATCATTATTGCGCCAGAAATGAGTAAGGCAATTACCACGTTTTGTTAGAAGTTCAAAATTGCCTTTGTCCCCGAAGTTGGATTGGATAAGTGATGGCTGAAAGGTTACGTGATCGCTGAATATATCCCCTTTATGCCATGGAAGACCTGAAGCGTCATTAGCACGCCAATAATGGCGTAGTTTATTACCCTCTCTGACCACTAACTCAAAGTTGCCTCGGTCACCGAAATTACCCTGAATCAATGCTGGATCAGAGTTAACATTGTCGCCAAAAAGAACTCCTTTGTGCCATGGAAGACCTGAAGCGTTATTGGCACGCCAATAATGGCGTAGTTTATTACCCTCTCTGACCACTAACTCAAAGTTGCCTCGGTCACCGAAATTACCCTGAATCAATGCTGGAGCAGAATCAACATTGTCGCCAAAAAGAACTCCCTTGTGCCATGGAAGACCTGAAGCGTTATTGGCACGCCAATAATGGCGTAGTTTATTACCCTCTCTGACCACTAACTCAAAGTTGCCTCGGTCACCGAAATTGCCCTGAATCAATGCTGGATCAGAGTTAACATTGTCGCCAAAATTCACGCTCTTATACCATGGATAACCTCTATCATCGTTATTGCGCCAGTAATGCACTAAATGGTTTCCTTCACGCAAGGCTGCTTCAAAGTTTCCTCTGTCCCCAAAATTACCTTGGATAAGATACATTTTTTGCCTCCCTTCATTTAATAGTTATGTTTTATGAATGACGTAACATGTTGCCTAACATAGGATTATCCTTACTAATAAATTAGCAATCACGGCTAATCATAACCGTATAAATCCTCTCTTACCTGTTCTTTAAGCCCAATTATTCCCTTAATTTACAAGCATTTTGATAAAAGATATGGATCTTAACCACTAAGTGTGGAGATTATATAGACCTTCTATAATCTCATAGATACTCACTCTGATTTTACACTCTTTAAGTAATGACGGTAAGTAAAATCTTATCCTCCTTTTAAGTAACTAATAATTATAGCTAATATATTCATTTTTCATTTCCCTTCACTATATTAAAGAGCAAAAAGCGTGTCAGTTTTAGTGGAAATATATGTAACGACTGAATAAATAAGGGATTAAAAAATTTACATCTTAGGGAGGGTATTTACGTGGGTCAAAAAAGTGTAAAGAAACTTTACACTTTTTGATAGTTGTGTAATGAAACTTTACACTTTTTAGAAGTTGCTATTTTGTCTAATTTTGGCCATCATATGATTATATAAGGACTTGGGAGGATTTGTTCTGAAATTGGGATAAGAATAAAGTGTCTAAAATCATCATAAAAGTGTAAAGAAACTTTACACTTTTTTTGAGATAAAAACAATTTAACAGGGACTCGAACGAGACTCGTATGAGACTTATAATTTATTTGAAAGACCTTTTAACAGGAACTTGGAATTGACCCCGATGAAATAGATACCCTGTTGAATAGCTCTGCTTCCACAGGGCAGGCTACATTTCATAGGGTAAACAATTTAAGGACAAGTAAAAAGTCAACCCAACGAACTGAGTAAACTCAAAAAACAATGTCAACCCTAAGACACAAAGACCCTAAGACCCTATGACACATAATAACAGGGACTTGAACGAGACTCGTATGAGACTTATTATTTTATTTAAAAAGACGCTAAGATTTATCCTGCTTGCCATGCTTGCCATATGTAATTAGGTTTTTTATATTACATTATGGTGTAATTTTTTTCTTTATTACACCGTGGCCTGCCCTGTAGTAACAATGTACGGTGTAGAATGCGCAGCTATTCTATCGGGACGCTCTTCCTTCTTCTCGCAACCGGGAGGTTGCTCCTACCAATTATCGTTCGTCAAACGACGGACTCCTACTACACTTATCATTTAACCTAATCAACCAATTAACTTTTCAACTAATTAACTCTTATCCCATTTAACATTAAACATTCATTTATCGCAACCGGGAAGTTGCTTCCCAGTTTATCGTTGTCGATGCTCGTATCGAGGCTCAATATTTTGATACTCGAAGCTCGTTTTGTCTTTTTCCAGTTTCAAGCTTCTTGTTTCGAGTTACATTACGAGTTTCGCCACCGTTTACCCTGTTAAATAACATAACAATAAATGTCATAGTTCTACAGTAACCGCTTCTATTTAACAGGGTGAACCCCGTGAAATATTTAACAATAAATGTCAGAGTGTTACAGTAAACACTTCTATTTAACGGGGATATCCCAGCTTCGAGGACCTCTACATCCCATTTACAAAGGACATTATTTGTTCCTGTATCTCTACTCTCATATGGTCTTCATAGACAACAGAATTTAAGAAATCAGGAAACTTTTTATCTGATAGATCCATCTCCTCTGGTGAATTTATGGATATCCATGGAGTTCCCGGTTTTAATTCTGTCTCAAAGGTAAGTGACTCTTTGCCTGAATTCATGGTAAGCACATAACTACTCCTGTCAAAGGTTTTCTCAAACGTCGTTGAACACGTTCGTCTCTCAGCTACCTTTGGCTTCAAATAGAACCTTATGGTCTTCACAACCTTTCCATCTTCCTCAAGGGCGAGGAGCGCCTCTATTTTCTTTCCTAAATACATGATAAATCCCCTGTTATATGATTAAAAGAACAAAAATAACACTTTCATTTAACACTACCTGATGCTGTGGGTGGATCTGGCTCCACTGGTGGTGGGTCACCACCGCCAGTAAATGGCATAGTAGCCACTGATAGGGCAAGCACAAATGCTATCCCTACCATACACAGTTTTTTTAGTAGCTTACTCATACTTTTCACCTCCTTTAATTTTATAAAGATAAAGCAGATTATGAACTCCTTTACATCCCATTTACAAAGGATGATATCTGTTCATGAATCTGTCTTCTCATGTGGTCTTCGGAGATAACGGAACTTAAGAAACTTGGAAACTTTTTGTCCGAAAGATCCATTTCCTCCGGTGAATTTATGGATACCCACGGTGTACCCAGTTCCGTCTCTCTTTCAAACAAAAGTGCATCTTCACCCGAAATTAGTGTAAGCACATAGCTGCTCTTGTCAAAGGTTTGCTCGAACGTCGTTGAACACATTCGCTGCTCAGCTACTTTGGGTTTCAGATAGAACTTTATGGTCTTTACAACCTTCCCATCCTCCTCAAGTGCAAGGAGGGCACCTATTTTCTTTTCTAGATACATGATTAACCCCCTGTTATAAAATTAGAAGATAAAAATAATCATAACTTACTTTTTTAAAACCCTTCATAATGGACAATTTCTTTCTATACCCAATGCTGACAGTAGGCTAACTACAAGCTCTTCGGGGTGAATAATTGGATCGTCTCGTCCTTGACTAAAACCCAGATAGAGTAGACACCTGCAATGGTTCCAATTGGGATATCTATTAGATCAAGGATGGAAACTATTAGAACCAGAATTCTTGCCCAGGATCGTCTTCTCAGGAGTCCAATACCACCTATAATATACGGTACAGATATTAAGACGATAAAAAACGATATTGTTGGTCCAACAAACGAGGTTATGGCTTTTGCTTCTGGATCTCCTGAGATAATACCAGCACCAACAACAGCCACAAGTACGGCAAGAGCAATTAAAATACCAAGAGCACCAAAACCAATATGTATAGCTGCAACAACAGTAACATGTTTTTCCATTTTTTTCCTCTTGGTATAATATTCATTATACCTGATTACTCAGATATTTAACTATATTACATCTTTAGTGGGTTATACAGATTATCACTCAAAATTAAGGGAGATACCAACCAGACCAATAAAATCACTAATATCAATTACTTTTATGTTATCGATTTCCTTACTGCTGTAAATGTATTTGCCTACGATGTAAAAACCTATCTTCCAGAATGCCTCGACATTGACTCCGGCAACAAGGTCATACATAATACCCATTACCATAACATCTGGATATGCCGAACCTCTGGGGACATCAACCTTTCCAATACCACCTCCCAGGAAAATGTCAACCCTCTCATGCGTTCTGGGCACCAGATAGAGTGCATTTAGAACTATTATACCACTCATTTCATAAATAGAATCTGCAACCGGGTCTTTTGTATAGTACTCCAGGGTGGTAGAAATGGCGATAGGGAGCTCGCCCAGCTTGACATCCAGAGCAATTTGTCCACCACCCAATATTCCGCCGGGTGCGCGAGCATCACGAAATCCACCCTGTCCAAATCGCAAGGTAATATCAACAGCCTGAGCATTAAAAAAGGCACCAAGATACAAACTGACAACAATTGTAATAAGAGAATTTTTCATATAAATTAATTAATAGATTCTACTCATAGTATTTTAGTGAATATTTTGACAAATACTATTTCAACATATCCGAAACAGCAGATACTTTCTTTTAAGATTTCTGAACACCCTTATTGCATTGAGAATTTCATTACCTTTGGTTTTGTCAGTCTTTCAAAATCTTTGTATGAAAGTTTAATCAGTTCCGTGTGTGAACCTGCATTAAAAGCAATCTCTTCGTCTTCAGACAAACTCTCTGCAACATACACTTCCATTCCATAAAGATTTCCAAAGGGTGGCATAGCTCCAACATCGCATTCTGGAAATATATCCTGAAATTCTCGCTCACTTGCAAGTTCAATACTTTTTGCTCCACTTGCCTTCTTTAGAAGCTCAAAATCTACTTTGTATGAAGCGGGAAGAACAGCCATTGCCATTTTTCCATCAACCTTAATCATTACTATTTTGGCAAGTTCCTTTCCTGGAATGTGAGCGGAAACAGCAATTTCCTGGGCTGTATATGACTTAGAATGACTGATAGACACATACTTTATATTGTTGCTGTCCAGAAAATTCTTAAGTTTTTCTACTGGCATGATACCCTCCTGGTATAATATTCAATATACCTGCTTTTTTCAACAAGGATTTAAAGAGAATATTTTTGTTTTTTTATTATACAGGGATCGAAAGAGATTTAAAGTTTCTATTTCTTTTCAACAGGGATTAGAGGAGATTCAAAGAGTTCCTTTTTTAACAGGGACTTGTAAGAGACCTGTAAGAGATATTCTTTTAACAGGGAGCTTCAGAGATCGTAAGAGATTAATTTCATTTTTTAAGTTCATCAATGTCAATTATTATTCTATATTATATATATTATAAGTTAAAAAGGGTGATTTGTCAAGGAAAAATTTTGCATCATATGTTGATGTTTGAATCCTCCACAATGTCATAATTACAACTCAATTCTTTAGGTTTTTTCTCTCCCTTCAGTATTGGTTTCTGAAAGTATCTCCTGAAGTAACTGCCTGCATATAATATCACAGGAGCAAACCTCGTATCTTTTATCACATCTTTTCCACCAGGAGCAAACGTAAGAATGAAGATGCAGAGTACCCAGTTTGTAAAGATACCTATTAGAATTCCAAATACCAATCCAAATATCCTATCTATCCATCCCAAAAATGTAAAATGAACAATCTTACGTATTATGAATCCAATAACAGTTACTATAATAGCCACAATTAAGAATATGATAATAAAACTGAGGATATTAGATAAAATCGTGTTGCCAAACGGAAGATAAGTTGCCAATTTTCCATATGTACGTGATGCAATCCAGATTCCACCAAGAAGCGCAAGAATACCAAAAAGCCCTCCTACCAGACCCCTGATTAATCCATAAATGCCTCCAATCACTATTACCAAAAGAATAATTATATCAAGCCAATGCATATAACCTCCAAGTCAGTTTTAAACTAAAAATTTTTAATTTATTGCTTCTTTCTCCTGTTCCACCTCTTTTAATAGACTGTCTACATAGATTTTTACTTTCCTACCTATTTCTTCTCCTATCTTTTTTGCCTCTTCACAGAGTTTCTTTGTCTCCTCTTTTATACCTGGAAGATGTTTCTTGAATTCTTCTTCTCCTTTATTTCTTACTCTGTCAACTTCCTTCTTCGTTTTATCCTTAAACTCTCGCCAGGCTTCTGACTCAAAGAATTCCTCGGTCTTTTCTACACCCTTTTCTACATATTCCTCTATCTTTTCAATTCCCTTTCTTGTCCAATAAATGTATTCTGGGGAACCCTCTACAGTAGCTTCGGGTTTTAGGGGTGGTGAATCTTTATCGAGAGTATATATCTGTATATGAGTTTTATCGCCTGAACCGAGAATGTAAAATTCTGATTTCTCCTTAATACCTTTTCTATACATACTTATTATCGTTATCTTAACAGCCGTCTTACTGTTCTGTGTATTTATATCTTTTACTATACCTATTTTAGTACCATCAAGAAACACATGAGAATTTTCCTTCAGGTCACCCACATCATCCTCGAACAATATAGTATAATTCGTCTTCATATATGTGCATGTGGTCACAAGCAAGGATAATGTAAAAGTGACTGAAAAGTAGAAGAACTTCTGGATAGGATATGAAGATTTACTCATAATAGTCCCTATCTAATAAAAACTGATTCAATAAATAGATAGCTACAGATTACATATTGGATATATTAAAGATCAAAAATTAAACCTGCCTGCGGTAGGCAGGTATTAAAATTACAAATGAAAATCTAAAATTTTGGTTCATTTCTAATTTAGTTGGTTCAAATTATGTTAAAAGGATCGCAACCAGGAGGTTGCTCCTACCAGTTATTTTTATTATTCTTACATATAACAGTCTAAAGACTGTCGCTCCTACCTTAGCTTCTTTAGATTCCAAGTAAGGTGATATATCCAAATCCGTAACCTCTACAGTTACAACCTTTATTTTATCTCAAGCAATTCAATCTCGAAAATCAGTGTTGCATTTGGAGGTATTACATCTCCAAAACCTTCTTTTCCATAGCCAAGTTCGGGAGGAATAATAAGCCTGCGCTTACCACCAACTCTCATCGTGGCAATCCCTTCGTCCCAACCTTTAATTACCTGTCCCAAACCAAGAAAAAAACTGAATGACTCCCCACGGTCTCTTGAACTGTCAAACTTCGTTCCATCTTCAAGCCATCCAGTATAGTGTGTGGTTACTGTTGAACCTATATCAGGAAATGGTCCAGTACCTACTACAATATCTATATACTCTAATCCTGATGGCATAATAACCATTTTACCAGTTTCATTAGTCTCAAATGACCCACATCCAACTACAGCTAATGCAAAAAAAATTATACTAATGCAACAAATGACTTTACATGTCTTACAAATCATAATACCCCCGATGATCATATTAAAAATCAAATATTAAATATTAAAATTATACACAGGTTGTTGACTCGCAATGACAGAAGCCCAGTATGAGATTGCCACGTCCCGATTGTCATCAGGACTCGCAATGACATATACGGCTAAACTAGAGTGACACCATTCGGAGCGATACAATTTATGGTGTTACAAAAATATATCATTTTGGTTATAACAGTCTAAAGACTGTTACTCCTTAGTGTTATAGATATTAAAACACTTCAAATTCCTGAAAATCATATTAAAAACTTACCATCTTTATAAATCAATTCTCCATCTGTATAGATTTTCCCACCAACTCTCATGTCACAGAGCATATCCCAGTGTATTGCAGACTGGTTTTTCCCTAAAGATTCTGGAATCGACCTTCCGATAGCAAGATGCACTGTTCCTCCGATCTTTTCATCAAACAACATATTTCTTGTAAATTTCTGTATGTTGTAGTTCGTTCCGACTGCAATTTCTCCTACATATCTTGCACCTTTATCTGTTTCCAGGAGCTGGTGCAGCAGTTCCTCACCCTTGGCAGCAGAAGCTTTTACCACTTTTCCCTTTCCAAAGGTCAATCGAATATCTTCAATTTCTCTTCCTGCATATATTCCTGGAAAGCTGAATCTTATAGGCCCCTCTACAGTATCTTCTACAGGACCTGTGAATACTTCACCATCTGGAAAGTTGAGTTTTCCAGAGCAATTGACCCATTTCCTTCCCTTAATTGACATGCTTAAATCAGTATCTCTGGATACAATTCTTAGATGTTTTTTTGTATTAAGGATTTTACAAATCTTCCCCTGTTTTTTGTCTATTTCTTTCCATTTTGCTATCGCATTCTTACTATCGATATAGCCAGCTCCATAGACAAAATCTTCATATTCCGAAAGAGACATGCTTGCTTCCTGAGCATTTGACTTGTTTGGAAACATTGTCCCACACCATCTTAATTTCTTCTTTGCCATTCTTTCAAAAAATATTTTCGTGTATTCAGCTGAACCTTGTATTGCTAATTTTATTTTCTCGGGATTCACATTGGTAAGTATCCTTGTATTGGAACCACCCCATAATGACAAAAATGCATCTACTTTTTTCAAAGCTATCAAAATATTCTCTGGAATATATTTTATCTGTTCATCGTTACCATATTTTAGTAATATTTCTCTCAACTCTTCATTCGTTATTCTAACCTGTGCAAGTGCACCCAACTCAACTACAATTCGATAACACTCCCTGATTAGTGGAAATGTAACTACATCACCTATTATCAATATTTTTTCACCCTTTTTAATATTAAGAGAGTACTTCATTAGAACTTCTGCGTGCATTTTAATCCTGTAATCCATATAAGTCCCCCTGGTGTAATATAATACACGATTACACAGATTTATAACAAAATTTACCTTTAAACAGATATTAAAGAGACTTTTAACAGATTCTTTTTTGATCAACAGGGATTGGAAGAGATTGTAAGAGATTCTCTTTATTTCAAATGTCTTTTCCCCCTATTGCCCAATTATTATTGGGATACCTACTCCTTCTGGACTCGTCGGCATTATTATAAAGGTCGTATTGGGAGAGCCTGCAAGCTCTCTATATGCATCTATTGCCTCATGCTGAAGATACTTTGTTGTTAGTGTTCTGTTTATTATTGCCTGTGCCTTTGCAATTCCTCCTGCCTCTACTACCTTAACCTCAGCCTGCTTCTCAGCTTTCTGTAGCACAAATTCCATTTTCCGCGCATCCTGCTCTGCAGCCAACTTTGAATCTATTGCATCTCTTACCTTATCCGGTAAAGACACATTCCTAACAAGAACCTTTTCACATATTATACCTCTTTCTTTAAGCATCTCTACTGACATCTCCTGAATTGCTTCTGTAACCTGTGGACGTTTCTCGGCGTATATATCCTCGGTAGTAAATTGAGAGGTAACATTCCTGATTACTGTTCGCACAGCTGGTCTCAAAATCTTATCTTCATAATCCAGTCCTATAGTTTCATAAATTTCACCTGCCTTATTAGGCAATATCTTGTACCAGATAGTGAGATCAAGTCTTACCCTTAAGCCCTCTTTTGTCAATGCTGCTATCGCATCATCGCCCCGAATCTTACCCTCTCGCGATATCCCACTCATGGTGTATGCCTGAGTACGCACAGTCATCCTTAAAAGAGTGGTAAACGGGTTTATAACATGAAATCCCGATTTAAGCGTAGGTTCAGCAATCTTACCAAATAGGACCCTTACACCTACATAACCTGGCTGAACAATCTTTATGGACCGTCCTAAGAAGATGAGAACTATAATACCTATTATAATAGATAGTGCAAGATATCCTCCTCTTCTCCCCCCCAATTTTACGTAATACTCATCCATGATATACCTCCTATATTTATGATGTAAAAAATTCAAGTGGTTATCAGACAATGTATTCTAATATAGATTTAAATCAAATATCAAATAACCACAACATAAAATTAAAATGTCAAATCCAATTATTATCGAAACTCACTCTAAATCAATCTCTTGTTAATTGAATTGGTAATACGATTGAGATTGCCACGCTCATTTCATTCATTCGCAATGACACCTACTTTTTTGGTCATTGCGAACCACAGGTGAAGCAATCGCATATCGGGTGTATTAGTAATAGTAAATGAGATTGCCACGCTCATTTCATTCACTCGCAATGACAGATGCTCAGTATGAGATTGCCATTCTGCATTACCCCCGCCACAGCGGGATTTCCACTACACTCCAACAAGGTAATGCAGTCCATAATACCAAAGGATATCTAACAAGCAATGATAGGCACACTTTTATATTGTAATAATGTCTTTGTGATTTTACATTTCCTTATTATTTTTACAACTGCATATCGTAAATACGCCAGGTCTTGTAATGTTTTGCTCCCATAAACTCCAGGGCTTGAAGTATCAGATTATTATCCTCAAGAAGCAAGGATGCCTCACACTCGCGGTAACCACATTGGACTGCATACTCCTTTGCTTCATAATATAGAAGAGCATCAATGCCTGTACATCGGTAATCAGGACGAACCCCGAAGAACATCAAACGTAATCGAGGGATATGCCGTCGCATCCAGAATAACCTGGCTATACGTATCAGGTCCGAGTCACCGAACCAGTGCCACGGCGGTCGCAGTGCAAAATAGGGATCAGGAAAAGCTCCCAGAACAGCAACGGGCTCACCTTTGATGAAAGCAAATCGTATCATACCTGGGTCTACGATCAATCGCAGGGAATCAGCAAGGGCAGCAGCATCCTCATCGGTAATAGGCATGAACCCCCAGTTTTTACTCCACGCCTCGTTGTAGATTTTAATTATCAGGCGCACCTCGGAGAGTAATTCTTTCAGAACCAGTGGTCGAGTTTCAATCTCCTGGCGCTGTTGTACTTTTTCTACCAGCTTCTTTAGTCGGGGAGGAGTGGGAGTTTGTATATCCATTGTGTATGCATAGTAATCCTTTGTCTTACGTAAACCGTATCGCTCCAGGAACTCGCCATAGTAAGGTCGATTGTGAGTCATCTCCACTGTTGGGGGATATTGAAACCCATCTACTAAGATGCCCTGGCGTTCGTGGGTAGCATTGGAATATTCTCCTGGACCACGAAAGAGGGTCATCCCATGGCTATCTACCCATTCTCTTGCTCTATCCAAAAGTACTCGGGCGACTTCATAATCCTCGATAAATTCCATAAACCCAAAGAAACCAATGCGAACACCGTAGTATTCGTTAAAACGATTGTTAATAGCTGCTGAAATTCTACCAACTGGATGTCTCCCACGCCAGGCTAAAAAATGTGTAACCTCAGCCTGACGATGATAGGGGTGTCTTTGGGTCAGTAAACCAACCAACCCGAGAAGACGATTACCAAGTAGGTCCCCGCGCAGAGGTGGAGTCCAACAGGGGTCTCCTTGATATAGACGCCGGGGGAAGTTTGCAAAGACCTTGATTCGGGAGGCCCCAAGAGGAATCTCTTCAATCTTCAGAAGCTCTTGAGACACTACTCACCTCCCTACAAGACAAGTTCCACATAATAAACCAGATGTCACATATATAAATACTCCCTCATAGGTCCAATATCTTTATGTTCAATGTAATTCAAGTTAAACTACCAGCTTATAATAATACAAGAGTTTGATTTTACAAAATATATAATTGTCGATGTTTTTCCGATACATCAGATTAATTGACTCAATTCTATTATACAACTAAATATAGAAAAAGTCAATAAAAAATGATAAAGTTAATGAAAAAGATTTTCAATAGAGAACTCGAAGGTAGTTTTTTGGGACTCTCTCAAAAAATGCTTGACAAATAGATAAGATTGTTATATAATAGTTAGATTATTATTACTACTCATATTCTTTGTTATTGTCTGTTTTAATATTTTAAAATAGAGGTTTAGCAATGAAGATTGGTCTCGCACTCGGTGGTGGTTCTTCTAAAGGACTTGCACACATTGGCGTTCTTCAGGTTTTACAAGAGGAAAACATTCCTATTAGTTTTATTTGTGGAACGAGCATGGGGGCAGTGATTGGTGCGATATATTCCCTCTATCCGAATGCCTATCTAATTAAAACTAAGGCAGAGAAAGTTCTCTCATCTGATACTTTTAAAGATATAGGATTCAGCGTATTTAGCAACAAAGACAATAATCTCTTTGAAAGAATTACAACATTTATTAAACAAAAATATAGCTATGGTAAGTTTTTTCTCCGTCCATCCATTGTTGATAAAACCAAAATAGAAAAATTACTTGAAAAAATCTTTAACAAAAAGAGATTTGAAGATACAATAATCCCCCTTGGTGTGGCAGCAATAGATATTGTAACTGGTAATGACCTCATACTAAACGAGGGTTATATTCTTCCTGCAGTATTAGCCAGTATTGCAATACCAGGGTTATTTCCCTCTGTGGAAAAAGACGGGTGTCTTTTAGTTGATGGTGGTGCAACACAAAATCTACCTATCAGGGCACTGAAAAAGATGGGCGCGGATGTAGTTATAGCATCGAATGTGAGTTCACCACTTAAAAACTGTACCGTGTACAAGACTGGTCTTGATATCAACTTCAGGGTAGATGAGATAGTAAAACACAGGCTGTTTAAGCAGGAACTTTCAAAAGCAGATGTGATTATATCACCAAATGTTAAGGATGTACACTGGGCTGATTACAAAAGGATAGACTTTTGTATCCAGAAGGGAAGGGATGCAACAATCCAGGCACTACCAGAAATAAGACGAAAAATGAGAAGGTCAATATTTTACAGGATAAAGAGGGCTCTTTTTAATAAATAATCAAAGACTATTTTCTTTCTTCAGGCTCTTCTTCTTTATCAATTTGTTTTGAAATCAAGCCGGATATCATTTTGCTAAGCCCCATTACAATAAAGCCTACACCCAGACCTATCAATACCCCGGCGCCAGCTTCCCCAATAATTATACCTATACCAAGTCCAATTATTATACAACCAACAAAAAGTGTTCCACCATAATCGTGTAGGTGTCTGTATTTCCCTTTTGCCATATTACCCCCAATAACAAATTAAAAATCAAATATCAAATATTAAAATTATACACAGGTCGTTGGCTCTAAATGATACTTTCTGCTTTGTCATTGCGAGGAGTCTGTCGCACTTCTTGACTGACGACCTGCCTACCGTCAGGCAGGCGAAGCAATCGCATTTTACTAAAATATAACATATGAGATTGCCACGCTCATTTCATTCGCTCGCAATGACACTGCTTGTGATGCGATTGCCATGCTGCCCCGCCTTGGCGGGGCACTCCAAAATATCAATATATTAGTAATGAGATTGTAACATCCCGATTATTATCGCTCCTCACAATGATAGAATACAGTATGAGATTGCTTCGCTTACGCTCGCAATGACACACGTGGTCATCGGGAAGTAACACCATTTATGGTTTTATAAAAGATATCACTTTTGGTTATAAAAGTCTGAAGACTGTTTCTCCTTCTAATGACTGTTACTCATCTTAAAGACAATTGCTCATTATGGGATTTTTAATAAGATAGTATAGTTCAGAATTATAGGTATTAAGAGTAACACCAGTCCAGTAAGAACAAAATATTTAAATATCTCTTTATAAAGTGTGTATTTTTTCGTCTTTATCTCTACTTTTTCCATCTTATCTATTACTTCATACACTTTGCTCAACGCTTCTGGTGTCTCTGCCCTGAAATATAGTCCATCAGTGAGATTGGCTATCTCTTTCAGTATCTCCTCGTCTATATCAACCCCCAGTACAGGAGCGTATCTTCTTCCAAAAATTCTATTATCTACCGGATAAAGAGTTTCACCCTTTTTGCCAGCTCCAATGGTATAAACCTTTATATCATACGATTTTGCAAGCTCTGATGCTGTTCCAGGATCTATCTTGCCTGCATTATTTCTACCATCAGTTAATAGTACTATTATCCTGCTTTTAGAGTCAGACTCCTTCAATCTATTAACAGCAGTTGCAAGTCCCATGCCTATAGCAGTGCCGTCCTCAATCATTCCTACCTCCGCCTTTTGTAAAAGGTCAGATAGTATTTCGTGGTCAAGGGTAAGAGGACATTGTGTAAAGGCGTCTTTAGCAAAAAGTACAAGTCCTATTCTGTCATTTCCTCGTCCATTAATAAAATTTTGTGCGGCGTTTATAGCCATCTGTATTCTGTCATAAGGTTTGTAATCGAGACATCTCATAGAGCTTGATATATCGAGCGCTAACATGATATCAATTCCCTTTGTAATATATTCTTCATAAGACCTGCCCTTTTGTGGTCTTGCAAGACCTAAAACCAGGAAAACTACGCCAGCAATTCCTACCCAGGGAAAAATTTTTCTCATTTTCAGTTTTAATGATGCTGGAAGAGATTTCATATCCTCAATTGAGGAGTACTTCATGGTTGGTTTTCTAATTACCAGTTCCCATAATATAATGATAGGGATAATTAGAAGCACCAATAACCAGAGAGTATTTGCAAAATGTAAAAACATTTTAAAAAATTAGCCACAAAGGCACGAAGACACAAAGAAATCGTTTATCGTTATTTGTTATTCATTATACCCAGTTTATTGGGTTTGTTGAGTTCATTTAGTTTGTTTAGTTCATTTAGTTTGTTTAGTTCATTTAGTTTGTTTAGTTCATTTAGTTTGTTTAGTTCATTTAGTTTGTTTAGTTTATCTGGTTTGTCTACTGCCTACTACTTAGTGCCTACTTTCCCTTTCACTGTTTCTACTTCTCTCGGACTATATTTTTCGCTCTACTCTTTACGCTTTACGCTCTTTCCTCTTTTCCCTTCCCTTTTCTCCGTTTCACTGGTTCCCCGTTTCTCCCCCTATTTATCCCGCTTGCCCTGTAGTGACAATGTACGGGGTGGAATGTGACCTGCCCTGTGGAAGCAGAGCTATTCAATAGGGTAACTATTCCACTGGGACGCTCTACGCCCTACGCCCTATTTATCCCGCCTGCCCAGTAGTAACAATGTACGGGGTAGAATGCGTAGCTATTCTATCGGGACGCTCCTCCCTCTCTCTCGTTTCATCTATTATAAGCCTTGCCGAATTAGAGTCTCTTTTTACAGCATCAATATCGGGTACATATTTTGCGAATTTTACAAGATCACAACCCCAAAAAAAATCTCTCATATGATTAAAATTTAAATATTTAATCTTCTTTTTTTTGAGTGCTGCGAGAAGCTCATAAGTGGTTTCAGTAGGTGCACTTATGCCAAATCTTGCCTCAATATATCTCCTTATAGTGTCAGAAAGTTCTATATAATATTCCTTAACTCTTCTCTCATCAAGTTTAAGTAATTTTAGTCTTTCATATGCTATCTCATGTGCAGGTCTTATCTCTTTTTCTATTATATGAATTCTTCCTTTTTTAATCTTCTTCAATAAGAAGTATACGCAACCTCCGATAAGGACAGCACTAATAAACCCTAAGATAAAAGGTAATTTATTTAGTGGAATATCAAGTGGGGGTTTTATATCTCTTATATCCTTTATATCCGGGGTTAGTACACTTTTAATGGTTACTGAAATTTTTCCAGTTTCTATTTCATATTCCTCTCCATCAATTTTATATTTTAATGTTATAGGAGGTATTGTATCTTCTCCCACATTAAAATTTGTCAAAGTATATATAGCTTGTTTTTCATCAACTTCTACATCCTTAATTTCAAAGTTGCCAAGGGACTTTAGATTTAAAGGAAATTCTATATCCCCTTTTTGTAAATCTTCACACTCAACCATGTAAATTATATTATCACCAACTGTTATTTCCTGTCTATCAATCGTGGTTTTGACTTCTATAGGTGGGGTGTTCTCTGATTCGGCAAAACAGAGAAGAATAAAGACACATAAAACGAGCAGGCTTATTATTCTTCTTTTAATATACATTTGACACTAAAAGGTGATGATTGTATTAAACATGAGATTGCCACACTCACTTCGTTCGTTCGCAATGACAGATACTTACTTCCGTTATTGCGAGTCCAGGATGAGATTGCCTCATTCCCGTTGGTCTACAGCAATGACAAAAGCCTTGGATGAGATTTCTTTTCTGCTTTACCCCCGCTACAGCGGGATTTCCACTACGCTCCAACAAGGTAATGCCTGTCCCACCTTGGTGGGGCACTTAAAAAACATAAACAGATTGTAAGTAATTATTTTCCTATATCAATTCTCATACCTTTTCAAGAAATTCATTTTTAAGCCACCCAGTAAGACCTGTCTGGAGAATTATTCTACTCCATCCATCATCCTCTTCAAGAATTCGGAATTCTACTCCCTCATGGAGGGTGAAGAGTAGAGCATAATCCTCCCTGGGACCACTTCTTACAGCCTCAACTGCACTAATTAGTACTCCTTCCTTAACGTTTTTATTTTTTAGATTTACTGAAAACAATAAAAGAAAACATATAAAGAGTATAATCACTCCTATATTCACATTTTTAAGAACTTTGTTTTTATAAAACAGAGACAAACTTAATAAAATAAAAATAAGAAAAAATAGAATACTTGAGATGATATTAAGAACATTTAAAGGAAATCGATCCAATAAATTGATAATATAATTAAAGAATTTAGGGGTTTCAGATATTTTAAGGACATCAATTCTCCGGGAGCGTGCAAAATCAAGATTGAAATTTATATCGCTATCACCGGGTAAAAGTCTTTCTGCTCTTTTATAATAGAGAATGGACTTTCCAATTTTATTGGTTTTAAAATAACAATTTCCAAGATTGTAAAAGATAAAGGGATCTCTAATATTCTGGTCTATAATATGCAAATAAATTTCCATTGCCTTATCATATCTTTTCTCTTTGTAAAGGCTCTCTGCCATTACAACATCGCCATATAAATTGAATGATGCAAGTATAAGAGTTAAAAGAAGCATAGGTATTTTTATAGATTAACTGTTGGTAAAAAGAACAAGGAAAATTAAAAGTCAAATACTAAAAATCAAAATTACATATTAAATGTAAATATTTAGACAAAATACTACTTTTTTAAAAGATATCTTAGTACCTCTTTTGCTTTATCTAAATCTTGCACCATATCCTCTATACTAAAACTACTCATGCCAAACTGAATAAGCTCGCAACGTTCCAGGAGATATAGAAGGATCTTAATTACTGAGTCATCGGCGCCTCTTGCTCTTAAGGACTCTATAATTCTATCTTTAGTAAGACCTGGTGTAGGTATATTGAATTTATCTCCAATATAATTGGTTATAGACTTGGAGAGTTGAGAATAAAATTCCTTTGGTGAGTCCTTTAGTTGTTCACATCTTCTAAGTCCCTTCTTAAGCTTTGATGGTGCACTCCTTGCCCGTGCATAACCAATATCTTTTGAAAGCCTTTCCTTATCTGTCTTAATCCTCAGTAGAATAAAAAAGCAGATTACAGGTAAAAGATGAACAAGCAAATAGGCTATGTTATTATAAAGTGGTGGCTTTTCAATTTTGGGAAAAAAATTCGTCTTAATAAATCTTATATCTTTACCTGTAGTCTGTATCTCCTCTCTTATTAGAATCCCTTGTTGTGGTTTATCAGGACTTTTTGCTGGATTAACTTTTATAGTAATTGGGTCAGTACTTTTAGTTATATATTTTTGAACTGATGGATCAAAATATGAGAATTCTACAGGTGGAATAGTAAATTCTCCAACAGTCTCAGGAATGAGCATTATCTCAAAAGTTTTTGAACCTCTGAACTCATTAACATTATCTTCTGACTTTATCCATGAATTGGGCTCATATACCTTAATATCTCCTGTTATATTAATGATTGGGTCATCGATACCTTTAAAATTTCCTGTACCGCAAACTTCTACATAAAGAATAACTGGTTCATTCTGATTTATAGTATATTTATCAACCTTCGACGTAATATTAAAACTACCCACCCCGCCTGTAAAACTCTTCGGAACATCCTGTTTGGGAATTGAAACCACTGTAATACTGATAGGATTAGTCTGAACAACCTTCCTTTTTCCCCCAAAAGAGAAGGGTCTTGAGAAGAAATCCTCTATCTGACAGCCAAAGGAAGTAGCCGGTATGGTATATTCTCCTGAAGCAATAGGGAACAATGCATATTTTATTTCATAAACCAAGTACTGTCTCCCCTCTATACTTCTATATGCTTGATCCTCTCTTATTTTCTCTGTCCAGAACCCCGAGAAATCAGGAGGAGTATATTGAGGTGCTGATAGGAGTTGAATTCCCTGATAGAACCTTAAAATGAAGATAATCTGCTCACCTACATAAGCTTTCTTTTTACTTACTGACACAGTGGCAAATATGTCCTTTTCTTCCTGTAGAGAGGGAGCAATTGCCCTTTGTTTTTGGGGAACACCAGGTTGAACCTGAGATTGTTGATCTGTCTTGACCACTTCGACAAATATAGTATCAGTCTGTAGTGTGGAACCTTTATATTGCAGTTTTATAGGTGGTATAGCTAATTTACCGAGTTTTACTGAAATCATTGTATATGTATAGTTTATTGATGAGGATACCTTACCATTTATAAAAGAAAAGCTCTGGTTTCTACCCGATGAATATACATTAAAGTCTTTTAGTTCCGGAAGCACAGGTTGTGGAACCTTAGCAACATCTCCACTAACAGTAACTGTTAATGTTATACTCTCACCCAGAGTAACTACAGTTCTATCACAAGAGGCAGAGAAGTTAATATTCTGTGCCAATAAATAAAATGGCAATAAAAAATATAAAACTGCAATTGATAAAATTACAGGAATAATCTTATGTTTGAATTCTGTAAGATTCATAAATTTTCTCCCTACCAGTCTCTCAAAACCCCTGCCTTTCCCTGCTGGGTCTTCTGAGATTTCTCTTTTGTCTTTTTCTCTTCTTCTTCAACTGCCTTTAATAAACTCTTTGCTTCTTCTTCTGAAAATTTTTGCTCCTGTTCGTCTTTCCCTTGTTTTTGCTTTTCTTGCTTATCCCCATCTTTTTCACCTTCATTTTCTTCATTCTTTTCCTGATTCTCTTTTTCCTGTTTTTCTTTTGTCTTCTGAGCAAGTTCAAGATTTATCTTGGCATCTATGTCGTTCGGATTTAACCTGAGTACCTGTTTATATGCCTCTATTGCAGCATCTAATTCGCCACCCTTAAATAATGTATTACCGAGATTGAAATATGATTTCTCTTTTACTTCTATTTTCTCAGATGAAGATATAAGTTTTAGAAAGGCATTTGCTGCAACCTTCAACGAATCGTTTTTGTAAGATGCACAGCCGATATTGTAATCAAAAATCATATTTTTGGGATCAGTTGCCTGAGCCTGTTCATATTTTACGAGTGCTTCTGTATACATTTCCTTGTAGTATAAAGAATTCCCTTGCCTGTTTAGTGATCGTGCAGATCTTCCCATACCCAGGGAAAGAAAGACACAGGTGAGAGTTATTATGATTACATTTCGTTGAGATTTTAGCATTATTTAGTCATTGAGTTTGTTGGGTTTATTGAGTTTGTTGAGTTCATATTATTTGTTTGGTTTATCTGGTTTGTTTACTGCCTACTACTTAGTGCCTACTTTACCTTTCACCGTTTCTCCCCTTACGCCCTATTTATCCCGTAGAATGCGCAGCTATTCTATCGGGACGCTTTACGCTCTTCCCTGTTTCACCGGTTCCCCGTTTCTCGCCCTACGCCCTATTTATCCCGTAGAATGCGCAGCTATTCTATCGGGACGCTTTACACCCTACGCCCTACGCACTACAATTTCCTCCCTCTTCCCCTCAATTTTAAATTGCTAATTGCTAATTTTGCATTGATAATTGACTTCAACTTCCCCCTTCTTTCGGGTATAATATATTGAACAAATAGGCACAATATGGCAAGTCCTAAAGGATATTGAAATCTATCCTCGTAGCTTGTTTTATACTTTTCTTTAAACTCCTGTTTTTCCATCCTTGAGATGGCTTTCTGGACTTTTTCAAGGCTCAATCTTGTATAATTTCCTTGAGTGATTGCAGCAATCGTTGATAGAGTTCCCTCGTCAAGTCTGCTCATCACTACTTCACCCTCAGGAGTTTTCAGATATCCTGTTATATTGTTTGCATCATCTCTTAAGGGAATAGGTTCACCCATTGGTGTTCCTATACCAACAGTAAATATTTTTATACCTGCCTTCTTACACTCCTGTGCTGCTTTTATAGCATTACCCTCTAAAATTTCGCCATCCGTTATAAGAACTATTACCCTATATTTCGACTCACCCTCCTTAATCATAAGGGCATCTTTTGCTTTCATTATCGCAATCTCAATGTTGGTCCCTGGAGTAGTAACACTACTCGGGTCAAGCAGGTCTAAAAATAATTTGACTGCCGAATAGTCAAGGGTTAGAGGACACTGGACATATGCATTTCCACTGAAGGAAGTAATCCCAACTCTATCACCCCTTAATTTATCCAAAAAAGAGGTAATTTCATTCCTTGCATATACAAGCCTCGATGGTCTAATATCCTCTGCCAGCATTGACTTTGAAACATCTACTGTCAACATTATATCAAGACCTCTTCTCTTAACCTCCTCTAACTTTTCCCCATATTGAGGCCTTGATAACGCTATAATAATAAAAAATATAGATAATATTATAAGAGCGAACTTGATATTTCTTGCCCTATAATTAAGTGAACTACACATATCGTTTATAAGTTTAGAGTCGCCTAACCGTGCCTTAAGATTCTTCCTTCGAATAAGAGAGTAGAGATAAATTAGGACTAAGGCAGGAATTACAAATAATAAATAGAAGAAATCTGGACTGTAAAACCTCATAACATAAAATTATCTTATTTTTTGTGCCCTTTGTCTGAAAAATTTCATCAAGGGTTCTACATAGGACTCATCAGTTTTTATATCAATATAATCAATGTTGTTTGATAGAAAGAATCGAGTAGTTTCCTCTATCTTATTCTTTCTTAAATCATTAAAGTTATTTCTTAAGCCAATAGATGATGTATCAACAGAAATCAATTCGTCTGTTTCAGTATCTTCAAATTCTACTATTCCAATATTAGGAAGTTTGATTTCTAGTGGGTCAAATATCCTTATAGCAATCACATCATGTCTCTTATTTAATATCTTCAACTGAGACTCAAACCCCTTTGTTAGAAAATCTGATACAAGAAAGAGAATACTTCTCTTAACGGTTGTATTATTGAGATAATCAAATGCAACGGGCATTTCAGTGCCCCTTCCAACAGGTGTAGAATAGAGAAGATCCCGTATGACTCTCAAAACATGTGTAAGACCTTTGGCGGGAGCAATGTAGGATTCCACTCTATCTGTAAATGTTATTGCACCTATTTTATCATTATTTCTTAGACTTGCAAAGGCCAATACCCCACTTATCTCAGCAGCTATCTCTCTCTTTATCTTGTTTCTTGTTCCAAAGGTATTTGAATCAGAGAGATCTAAAAGAATAAATAGTGTTAGTTCTCTTTCGTCTACAAATTTTTTAACATAGGGTGTACCCATTCTGGCTGTAACATTCCAATCTATACTTCTTATGTCATCTCCAGGGTAATATTCTCTGACCTCAAGAAACTCCATACCTTTTCCCTTAAATACACTTTTATACCTACCCACAAATACATCCGAAGCGAGTTTTCTTGATTTTATTTCAATCTTTCGTATCTTCTTTATTATTTCCGGTGGAAGCATAGAATTTACGGAACCTCAATCTCGTCAAATATCCTCTTAACAACCTCTTCAGAGGTTACACCTTCAGCCTCAGCCTCATAGGTTAGAATAATCCTGTGTCTCAATACATCCATTCCAATTGTCTTAATATCCTCAGGGGTTACATACCCCTTTCTTTCCAGGAAAGAATTAGCTCTTGCTGTTTTGTTTAGATATATCGACGCCCTTGGCGAAGCCCCATAGGCTATCATACCTTTTAAATCCTTAATGCCATACTTTTCTGGATCTCTTGTGGCAAGAACTATGTCAATAATATAGTCCTTTATTTTCTCATCGATATATATATCATCTACTACCTTTCTTGCAATCATAATCTCCTCAGGAGAAATAACCTTATTCGCACTCGGTTCCTCTCCTATTGACATCCTCTCCATAATGAGTTTTTCTTCTTTATCATCTGGATAAGTTATATTAAGCTTGAGCATAAACCTATCGACCTGTGCCTCAGGAAGGGGATATGTACCTTCTTGCTCTATAGGATTTTGCGTGGCAAGAACAACAAATGGCTCTTCGAGCTTAAATGTTGTATCCCCAATTGTAACCTGTCTTTCCTGCATAGCCTCGAGTAATGCCGATTGAACCTTAGCTGGTGCTCTGTTTATCTCATCAGCAAGAATGAAATTCGCAAAAATTGGTCCCTTTTTTATAGTAAAGGAACCCTTTTGTGGATTATACACAGGGGTTCCTATAATATCAGCAGGGAGGAGGTCAGGAGTAAACTGTATCCTCTGGTATGTTGTCTGAACGCAATTTGATAGTGTTTTTACAGCAAGTGTTTTTGCCAAACCAGGAACACCTTCTATAAGTATATGTCCACCTGATAATAACCCTACTAACAACCTGTCGACCATATATTTTTGTCCAACTATTACCTTTCCAATCTCTCTTTTTAACTCTTCTAAAAAGATACTTTTTTCTTTCACCAACTCGTTAATTTCAGCTATACCTTTTTCTATTTCCATAACTTACCTCCAAATAAGTAACAATCTTTTAAATAAAAAATTTGCTGGTGTACCAATTTTCTTATATATTATTATTCTCCTTGTGATTTTTCTATACCGAATAGCATTTAATGCAACATAGAGGTTCCATAGTAATCTATAAAAGCTGCGTTATTATACCACAAAAATCTTAATTTGTCAAGTGTGAAAAGTGGTAGAAAAAAATAGACACGAATCTAACACATGCTTACCTATCTGTAGGTAAAATACCCTTTGTATAAATCAAGAAAGAAATAGAGAATGACCAATCTATATGGAGAGTAGCCTGATTGAATTAAAAGATATGAAAAGAAATTGAAAGTTTTTCTTGACAAACAATAAATTTTATGGTAAAATATAGTGTTAATATTGTTAAACTTAATAAATCAGAAGATACCTAAAAGTTATTCTGTTATCGTAGATATAAAATAAAAATTTCAGATAACTACTCAGGTCTCTTCTGTTAGAATATATTGGGGGGTATAAAAATGAAAATAAATACTGATCCATTAAAGGGTTTATCGGCATGGAATAAAAGGTTAAGAAAGATAAGAAGAACTTTAGACTTAACACAACAAGAATTTGCAGATAAACTTGGACTTAAAACATCAGCCTATAGGATGTATGAGATTGGTAAAAATCAACCTTCCATTGAGGTGTTACAAAAGGTTTCTCAGATTACCGGCATCTCTTTAGACTGGCTTCTATTGGGAAAGGGCAGCTTTAATAAACATACTGCATTTATTACTGATAGGGAGATGCAGATGCTTGATATCGTAGAGCATGCAGATAGTAATAAAGATAATACTATAAGAAAGACATTAAGCAATCTTTCAGACATGCTGGAACCTGAGGAATTAAATAGAATGTCGAGTCATTTTTTCACATTATTCCTTATGATGAAATGTGTCATGGCTTACATTCATGAAAAACCATGTGATGAATCAACTGAAGATGAAACAAGTCCATAATTTATAAACATCTTTAAAAACCTCTTATAAGTGTCCCATCAATTTGTATAGTGGGTATATCTTCTCGTAACATTTTTGATAGAAAATACTCTCGCCGTATTATCTTATAAAATCTATTTTATTCACACCTAAAATTTCCTTGACATCCCTCTATTTTTATGATATAATCCAGTATTAAATATAAAATATCAAAATAACATATAAATAAAATGAGATTGCCACACTCATTTCATTCGTTCGCAATGACAGAGACCTGGGATGTGATTGCCACACTCATTTCATTCGTTCGCAATGACAGAGGCCCGGATTGAGATTGCCACACTCATTTCATTCACTCGCAATGACAGAGACCCGGGATGTGATTGCCACACTCATTTCATTCACTCGCAATGACAAAGGCCCGGATTGAAATTGCCACACTCATTTCATTCGCCCAGTGGGTTTTATGTCTCGCAATGACATACTCTGACTATCATCATAATGTTAAGGCGGGTATGTTACGACAAAGTCCATGAGGAAGTGTCACCTAAAAAGGATTTTTAAAATATGAAGATTGACTATAAAAACAAACTAAACAAGGAACAGTACATTTGTGTTACTGCTGGTGAAGGTCCAGTTTATATACTCGCTGGAGCTGGGTCTGGTAAAACCAGAGTGCTTACATACCGTACTGCATGGCTTATTGAGAAAGGATCTTCTCCAAACCGTATAATGTTACTAACATTCACAAACAAAGCAGCAAGGGAGATGTTAGAAAGGGTGGAAGCTCTTACGGAATTAAACCTGAGCAATCTATGGGGAGGAACTTTCCATCATATTGGTAACCTCATATTACGAAGAACAGGAAGAGCTTTTGGTTTTTCTACAGATTACATGATAATGGATGAAGGAGATGCAATCTCACTTCTTGATGAATGTAAAAAGGAATTAAAGTTACCCAAGGAGAAAAAATTTCCAAAGGCAAAAGTTTTAAAAACTATTATCTCAACCTCCAATAATTCGCTACAGGACATACCCACAACAGTATCGTTAAAATTTCCAAGCCTTCTTGAATTTATACAGGAAATCGTAAAAATTGAAAAGAAATACATAAAAAGAAAGAAAAAAGAAAATCTAATGGATTTTGATGATCTCCTCTACTACTGGTGGAAAATTTTATGCAAAGGAGATCTGCCATATAAATTCGACCATATTCTCATAGACGAGTACCAGGATACAAATCTATTACAGGCTAAAATAGTCGATGCAATGGCAGAACAAGTTGGAAATATTACAGTTGTTGGGGATGATGCCCAGAGTATATATTCTTTCAGGGGAGCAGACTACAGGAATATTAGAGATTTTCCTCTGCGTTATACCGACACGAAGATATATAAACTTGAGACCAATTATAGAAGCTCACCACAGATACTCCATCTTGCAAATGAGATAATTGAAAGAAGTGATGCTCGCTTTAAGAAAAGACTTATTCCTGTAATGAATGATGGAGATACTCCAACTGTAGTAGCCACAGGAGATACGTTTGTGCAGGCAAGATTTGTAGTTTATAAGATACAGGAATTAGTTGGACAAGGAGCGTCGTATAGTGATATAGGTATCCTCTATAGAGCCCACTACCAGTCTGCTGAACTTGAAATACAGCTATCCAAAACAGAAATTCCGTATATCGTAAGATCAGGAGCCAGGTTCTTTGAAAGAGCTCACATAAAAGATGTGTTATCTTATCTTCGCGTACTATCCAATCCAAGAGATTGGATATCCTTCAGAAGATTACTTAAAATCGAAGAGGGTATAGGAGATGTAACAGCTCAGAAGATATATGAATGTGTAAGTTCTACGAAGCATCCATTAAAATATTTAACCTCTTCTCTGACAAAGATTCCAGAAAAGGCTGTTTCAGGAACAAAGCATGCAGCAATGATTCTTAAAGGTATTAAAAAACTGTCTCCAGCTGATGCAGTTAAATTTATTATAGAATCAGGATACGATGAGTATCTTGAACTCTCATACCCGGATGCAACTGACCGGAAAGAGGATATACGGATACTCATTGATTTTGCAGGAAATTATAATTCACTATCAAGATTTATCTCGGAAGTAACTCTATCTGAACCAGTTACAGGCGAAGATAGTTACCTTATAAACAGCTCCAATGACAGGGTGGTCCTCTCTACAATCCACCGTGCAAAGGGACTGGAATGGGATATTTTATTTCTCATATATGCCTGCGATGGAGGACTACCTATAGCAAGAAGTTATGAATCTGAAGAACAATTTGAGGAGGAAAGAAGACTTTTCTATGTTGCAGTTACAAGAGCCAAAAGAGAACTATTCATAACATATCCCTTAAGATCATCAAGAAGAAGTTTATACCTCGCTGCCTCTCCATTTTTAAGAGAATTGGATGATGGTGCATACAAGATGATGTGGGTGTAAAGGCTAAAATCATTGGACGTCCCGCCTTTGGCGGGATCCCGAAGAAAGCGGGACAGATTCACCCCGTTAAATAATGTAACGATAAATATCAGAGCGTTCTCGAAACAGCTCTATTTAACGGGGTAAACACAGATAGAAAAAGATTTAATAACAAGGAATAAGATCAACCACAATATGTCAACATATTAAAAGAGAAATCCTCGGCGTGTATCTACATTAAAAATACGATTCTTTTATTATTTAATTTATCTATATGGAGATATTAAAGGTAATACTCGTTGCCCTTATGGCAGGCTTCGCCTTATCTGCTCTTGTTCTTATTACAATAGCAGTGTACCGCAACTTGAATAAACTTAGTCGTGGTAAAAGAATACTCATAATAAGGCTTTTCTCTATCCTATTGTCACTCCTTATTTTTGTAAGTCTTTTTACATACACTGAAAAAGATTATATAAAAGGAGGGCTATTTGATTTTACTCCCCAGAAAATTGTCCTCAATAGATGCGGTGTTGTTGGAGCTTTTATATCTCACATACTCTTGACATTATTTGGTACACCTGCATATATCGTTCCTTTTCTATTATTTATATGTGGAGTAATAAAACTGCAGCATTACGAGAAATTCCTATTTTGGAATGTATATGCTATTGTAATCCTAATATTCCTTGATATTATATTCGGTTATATACCAAATCTCTCAGGTGGACTTGTGGGTTCTTATCTCTTATCCTTCCTGGTTAAATGGTTGGGTACTTTTGGCACATATATATTGCTCTTCTTCATATTTATGGGACTTCTATATACAATTCCATTAGTCAGAAAACTTAGAAGAAAAATAAAGTTGCCGCAGGAGATGAGGGTTGTTCATAAAAGGGAAAAACGACCAAAAATTAAACCAGAGAAGATTGAACCAGAAAAAATCACTCAACCTCTGCTTGAGAAGGGACACAGGAAATTGTTTGTTGGCAACTTCACTGAAAAATTCCTATCTATACTACATGAACCAGAATATGAACACATTAGTATTTCTAAAACTGAGCTTGATCAAAACGCACAACTCATAGAAAAACGTTTTGAAGAGTTTGGTGTATCAGGAAAGATAATCAATAAATTCCCTGGTCCTGTTGTTACGAGATATGAGTATAAACCAGCTCCAGGCATTAAAGTCTCGAAAATAGAATCACTTACTAATGACATAGCACTATCTATGAAGGCATCAAGGGTGCGCATTGTAGCTCCTATTCCAGGTAGTTCTGCCATAGGAATAGAAGTCCCCAATGCCTCAAGGAAAAATGTATATCTAAAACAACTGCTTCAGGATGAAACCTTTATAAGATCAAAATCTAAACTCACTACGGTTATGGGTGTTGACATAGCTGGATTACCTTACTGCTCAGATATACAGACTATGCCACACGTGTTAATTGCGGGTGCAACCGGCTCCGGGAAAAGTGTGTTTATAAATACAATTATTGCCAGTATTCTCTCAAGGGCAAAACCATGTGATGTTAGATTTATTATGATAGACCCAAAGAGGATAGAACTCCCTGTTTATAACAGCATACCACACCTTATTTGTCCTGTAATAGCAGACGCAAAAAAGGCACTTGATGCCCTCAAGGGAGTCCTCGAATGGATGGATATAAGATACAGAGAGTTTGCAAGAGCTGGTGTTAGAGACATTGAGGGATATAATAAAAGAATGAACGAGAAAAAACCATACATTGTAATAATAGTTGATGAGCTTGCAGACCTTATGTTGACTGCACCCAGAGAGATAGAAGAAACTCTGACAAGACTTGCACAAATGTCAAGGGCAGTAGGTATACACCTTGTTCTTGCCACTCAGAGACCATCCGTAGATGTAATAACGGGACTTATAAAGGCAAACTTCCCGGCAAGGGTGGCATTCCAGGTTGCATCCAAAACGGATTCGAGAACCATACTTGATATGAACGGTGCAGAAAAACTACTTGGAAGAGGTGATATGCTTTTCCTGCCTCCAGGAAAGGGAGAGCCTGAAAGATTACATGGAGCATATATATCAACTGAAGAAGCTAAGGAGATTGCAAATCTCTGGGCAGAGAGATGGTTAAATGAAATTCTTTATGATATTGAAAGTTATGAGGAACTAAGTAAGATGATTATTGACTATGACCTTGTGGATGCTATCGTAAAGCCTGACATGCCGGGTGCAAGGGAGAGGATAGGCAACTTCACAACTGAAGCAAATAAGGCTCTTGAAATTGATTTAGGAGTATTAAGGTCGACAATACTAAACATCGATTACTATCCACCTCTCCCAGAGATGGCAAAGGTTGAAGAGAAAATAGAAACACAGAGAGAGATACTTGATGAGTTCGATGAATTATTTGATGAAGCAAAAAGGCTCGTAATCAGACATCAAGTAGCTTCTGTGTCCCTTCTCCAAAGGCATTTCAAAATAGGATACGCCAGAGCTGGAAGAATAATAGACCAATTAGAAAGGGCTGGTATAATTGGACCTTATCAGGGTAGTAAATCCAGAGACGTTCTGATTGAATTGGAATAGGTTAATTCACAACCTATATATTCAACCTTGCCTCCAATTGGAGGATTGGGTTTTCGAACATTAATAATAAGCTCCTTGGGCTTATATTTCTTAACAACAATAGAGATAAGACTTTCTGCAACTTCCTCAATTAACCTATAAGTTGAACCTTCTACCTTATTCCTGATTAATTCATAAACCTCCTTAAGGTCAATAGAGTCATCAGTATCAAGGTTTATATCCACATCTATTTCTCTCTTCTTACCCCTTTCTTCTTTATTTAAACCAATTCTGGTATATAATACTATTCCTGATATTGTAAGCATAGTCAATATAGATAAAAGACTAAAGACCTTAGACCATAGACTTATGACAAAAGTGCTTAGAATTGAGATAAGGGTCAAGAAGAATTAATAAGGTAAATCAGGAAAAAATGATAAGTTCGTCTGTACGATGCCTATAATCATAGCTATTAATTGTCTATACTCAATAACGTTAGCTATTAAGATTTTAAGGTTATGGAGCCATTATTAAGTAATTACAAGCAAGCTATATTGTGAAGCTCCAGGAAGGATTTATTTCATAGAAGATTTTAGAGAATTTACCTGTGTTTGACTTCATCCTAATCATTACCAATCAGTTCTTTAATAATTTTTAGAAGTTCATCAATTTCATATGGCTTACTTATAAACTTCAACCCCATTTCCTGTATTTTTGACCATTGTGATCTATGATCTGGATAACCGCTACACAGGAGCATTGGAATGTCGGCATTACGAGACTGAAAGTATTCGACTAACTCAATCCCATCTTTATCCGGTAGAACTACATCAATGAAAGCCAGATCGAAATTACCACCTTCCATATCAAAAATTTCTATGGCCTCCATTGCATTCGCTGCCTCAAACACGGAATAATTACTCTCTGCAAGTAAACTCGTTACAAATGCCCGTACCTCTGGCTCATCTTCTACCAAAAGAATCCGCTCCCCATTACCTTGCAACTTCCATAATGTATTATCTTCCATAGTTTACCCTCCAGTATATAAGAAATGGAAGTTCTTTAGATTCCTCATCATTAAAATAATGTTTATTATATATATATATATTATAACCATAAAATTAAGATTTGTCAAGAAAAAGTTTAAAAAAAATCTTGACTTTTTCACATTGATATGATAAAATAAAACTGAATAATGAAAATTTTTCTCTTAACAGATAAGCCAGATATTAGATAAACAAAACTTATTACTCGAATATTACATTGCATAAATAACAATATATACTGATCTTATGCCTATAAGC
>JAUWGP010000049.1 GCA_030606335.1 Caldifarciminota bacterium | reverse complement strand
TGGCAATCTCATCCTTTATTACTTATCCCTCCTTGAGTGCGATTGCTTCACCTACGGTTCGCAATGACGAGAATGGAGATGTCATTGCGAGCGAACAAAGTGAGCGTGGCAATCTCATTACTTATTATCAATTTTGATTCTTCTCCATTTTAGTAAGAAGTAATTCATTTTTCCCTTCATACGCGTGGGTTTTTTAGAAATCTCATAAAAAACTTATTGACAATTTATGTTTATTATGTTATAATTACAAAAGTTTTATTGTAAGACCTAAGGCTTATCAAATAGTCTGTATCTGAATATTGGATAAGGTTGCCCCGCCACCTTTCTGCTACATATGAATAAAAAACTAACCGTTTTTCTTATCATTGTAGGAATAATCTACGTATTCCTTATTTCAATAAACCTGATGGGCCAGGCATTTAAACTGATGGGTAATGACTTTGCTGCTGTACTTATTAAAGGAACAACTAACCCATTTGTTGGCCTGTTCATTGGAATCCTTGCAACCTCATTAATTCAGAGTTCTTCTGCTACTACCTCAATACTTATAGGTCTTGTCGCATCTGGCAGTATAACGATAACAAACGCTATTCCAATAGTTATGGGAGCAAACATAGGAACAACGGTTACGAACACAATTGTATCACTTGCACATATAACAAGAAGACAGGAGTATAAAAAGGCAATAAGCGGAGCGACTATTCACGATTTCTTCAACCTAACCTCTGTTATTATATTATTTCCATTGGAGATAAGATTTCATATAATAGAGAAGGCAGCCAGATTTCTATCTCCCACAATGACACAGGGAACAGGATTAGACTTCAAAAGCCCATTAAAAATAGCAACCCAGCCAGTAGTCAATTTTTTATCTGGTCACCTACAACATCCTGTAATTATTCTTATATTTGCACTAATTACTCTTTTCTTATCCCTCTGGCTCTTTTCCAGCATCTTAAGACATTATGTATCAGCACGTACAGAGTTCTACCTTGAGCAGAAGATTTTCAGGTATCCTTTTAGAAGCTTTACTATAGGACTTATCTTAACAGCCATTGTTCAGTCCAGTTCCTGTACTACATCTATACTGGTTCCTCTTGTTGCATCAGGTATACTCACTGTTGAGTCCGTCTTTCCATATGTACTTGGTGCAAATCTTGGAACCACTGTGACAGCGTTCCTTGCTGCACTCGCCACTGGTGTACCTGCATCATTAACGATTGCTCTATCACACCTGATATTTAACATACTTGGTATTCTCATAGTATATCCATTTAGATGGATACCCATAGGTCTCGCAAAAGGACTTGGAAACATGGCATTTAAAGGGAAATATATTGCAATTGCATATGCAATACTTATATTTTATTTATTACCTTTTCTACTTGTGCTTTTAACTCATTAAATATATGATATCTGTGATTTGTATACATCATTGTATACTAAACTTTGAAATAAATTAGATCTGGAGGTTCTTATGTTTAAGGATTTATTTACCTGGTGGAAAGAAGATATCCTTCTAAAAGGAGCACTTGAGGGTATTGGAGATATGCTCAAGACAATCTCAGAGATGTTCGACCTTTCAACTGGAAGCTTTCTTAAAGGAATTAAAAGAGATGAGGATATATATGAGATGGATAGGTCAGTAAACGTTCAGGAAATAGAAATAAGAAAAAAGATATACGAACATCTATCAATTCATCCAAAGCAGGATATAACATCATCATTGATTCTCAGCACTATTGTAATAGATATTGAAAGAATCGGAGATTACTTAAAAAACATATATGAATTGTCTCTTATTCATACCGTAGATGATCAAATCAGATACTATGAAGAGGCGAAAAGAATAACTCAACATATTAGGAATATGCTCTTCAAGGTTAATGATGCATTAAAAGATGGAGACATAGAAGCAGCAAAAAAATTGATGGATGAGAAAAACTGGATTTGTAAGAAGTGCGATGGATTAATCAATGAAATAATTATAGATGAGATAATCAAGGTAAGGCCAGCAGTAGTCTATTCACTCTTGTTCAGATATGTTAAGAGGGTAACTGCTCATATTGGTAATGTTGCATCCAGTATTGTAAATCCGTTCCATCGAATAGGGTTCAAACCAGAATAAGCAGAGAAATGGGTTCAGGCTGTTAAATTCCGAATCTATCAAGAATGTATGAGATATTTTTAAGTACCTTCTCAGTGTCAAAACAAGTATCTAACTCCTCAGCGGATAAGTAATTACGTATCTCTTTCTCATCCAATAGTATCTCTTTAAACTTCCTATCTTCTTCCTTACTCCTGAATGCTGCCCTCTGAATGATATTATATGCATCATCTGGTGACATACCCTTCTCTATTAAAGCCAGTCTAACTGTCTGAGAAAAAACCAAACCTTTCGACATCTCAAGGTTCTCGTACATCCTTTTTTTATCTACCTCAAGATTTTCTATCATATATCTAAATTTGTTCAATATATAATCTAATAGAATTGTAGAGTCGGGTATTATAATTCTTTCCACAGAAGAATGGGATATATCTCTTTCGTCCCATAAAGCCATGTTCTGCATTGAAGAAAGTGCATTAGAGCGAACTACCCTTGCTAATCCACTTATTCTCTCAGAGATTATGGGGTTTTGTTTGTGAGGCATTGCTGAAGATCCCCTCTGACCCCTTGAGAATGGTTCTCTTACTTCTCCCCTCTCTGTCTGTTGCATGAGTCTTATCTGAACTGTAAAGTTCTCAAGAGATGATGCAATCACTGCAAGTACAGAAAGATAATTAGCATGTCTATCTCGTTGAAGAATCTGAGTGGATATTGGAGCCACCCTGAGCCCCAATCTCTCCAGTGCAATTCTCTCAACCTCAGGACTTAGTATTTGATATGTTCCACATGCACCTGATATTTTACCCACTCGCAATTCCTCTTTTACTGATTTAATCCTCTTAAGATTCCTCCTCATTTCATCCATCCACACACAAAGTTTAAACCCGAATGTTATTGGTTCTGCATGAACTCCATGTGTGCGACCGACCATAATAGTATCCTTAAATTCCTTTACACGCACCTTCAATATATCTATAACTGATTTAATATCTTTTATTATTAAACTGGAAGCATCCTCAATAAGTAGAGACAGAGCAGGGTCCTCAATATCATATGATGTAAGACCATAGTGAAAATATCCTGCGTATTTTTCAAGATAACTTTGTACATTCTGTACAAATGCAATTAGGTCGTGATGTAGAGTTTCCTCTAATTTTTCTATCTCCATAATGTCAAAATTAGCCTTCTTTCTTATCACATCAAATACAACAGACGGTATCTCTCCCAATACTGCTCTTGCCTCAATTACAGCAAGCTCAACCATAAGCCACCTTTTATACTTTCCTTGCTTACTCCAGATCTTCTTCATCTCCTTGAGACAGTATCTATCAATCATAAAATCTCCATTGTAAAGAGAATGAAACAATTAAAGACATTTAACTAATTCCTCTGCCTCATTATCTATCTTAATGAATAGAGCCTCCAGAGAGGACTTTTCTATTTTGTGTGGGTCTATTGGAGGAGAAATATTAAGAACACATTTTGAAAAAGGTAAAGGCAGATTGAATCTATCCCAGGAACTGAATTCATATTTCCATTTAACTCCAACACCAACTGGCACTATAGGACACCTTAAAAACTTCACAAATTTCAGGAAACCATCCTTTAACTTACAACGTTCGCCTTTGGGCCCATCCGGTGTAATAGCAATTATAGATTTCAAATTCAGAAGACCTCTCAAAGTTCCCAGACCCCTATCTTCAGAGGAACCCCTGAAGACATTATAACCAAGTCTCTCCACTATCCGAGAACTAAATTCTCCATCACGATTCTTGGTTGCAAGCACTGTTATACCTTTACCCCTGAATTTATAAAGAAGAGGAAAAAATTTGCCGTGCCAGAATATTACTATAAAATTTCTCTTTGGATATATCCCAAGTACTTTGAATCTCAAAGTAACGCCTATAATTAAAACTAATAGACTACCAAGTATTCCTACAGTTCTGAATTTTTGTTCGGTAAATTTCATAATATGAAAATTCTTCTATCTCAAACCTGCAATAATCTCAGCAGCTTTTCTTGATGCACCTTTCTCACCCAACATTCTCCTGACCTTATACAACTCGACCTTCATATCTTCTCCTTTTTCCTTAATAATTTTTCTCATAACCGGTACAATATTCTCAGTAGTCGCTTCTGTTTGTAAGAATTCAGGTACTATTTTCCTTCCTGCAACAAGATTAACCAGACCAATATAAGGTACTTTTGCTACTGCCTTTGCAAAAATTCGTGTAAGGGGAGATACTTTGTAAACAATAATCAGCGGTACACCAATTATTGCACACTCAAGTGTAACTGTACCTGAGGCAGCTACGGCAAATCTGGCATGTGTTAGAATCTCCATCGTTGAGCCCACCTCAACATCCACCATTGGATTTCCTCTCTTTACCAGTGAATCTACATAATCTTTATGCTTATAAGATGCCAGGGGAATCACAAAATTTTCTTCTGGAAAGTTATTTGAAATAGATAACAGGAGGGGAAGTATTTGTTTAATCTCACTCATCCTCGAACCAGGAAGAAGTGCGATAAGATGCTCATCTTCCTTCTTTATATCTATTTCATCTAAAAGGGGATGCCCTACGAAACATACATCTAAACCGTGTTTCCTGTAAAAGGGAACCTCAAAAGGTAATATGGTTATAATCCTATTAACCCACTTCTGAAGATATTTTACCCTGTAACAACCCCAGGCCCAAATCTGTGGTGGTATATAATAAACCACCTTCAAACCCATTCTATGGGCATACCTTGCAAGTGAAAGATTAAATCCTGGGTAATCAACAAGAAGAACCACATCTGGAGGTAAACTCTTCAGTATTTTTCTTGCACCTCTTTTTGCTCTTAGAATAGCTGGCAGTCTTTCAAAAACCTCAACTATACCAACAACGGATAGTTCTTCAAGATTGAAATAAATATGGGCACCTTCATTCTTAAGTTCATCTCCTCCAATACCATAAACCTCCAACCTCTTTTTTAGACTGCGAAGTTCCTTTATAAGCCTTGCTGCATGTCTATCTCCTGAAACATCCCCAGCGGAAACGAATATCCTCATAGTCTCTGCCTAAATACCGACAATATCGCGGTGCCTATCCATATTATCAATTATTCTGTATGCTAATTCTATAGCCTTCATCCCATCCTCACCAGTAACAATAGGAGTATCTCCTTCCTTAATACATCTGACAAAGGACTCAATCTCTGATCTCAGTGGTTCCTTCGGGATTATCTCCAGTTTTTCCTTTTTTATGAACGATTTTCCGTTTATTTTAACCTTCCTCCATACGCTAGCTAGATGAGAGATATAATCTACCGAAATAAACATGTCCCTTTGAAAAAATCTTATTTTTCTTTCCTTCCTATCTGAAACCCTTGAGGTAGTAAGGCAGGCTATTGTTCCATTTTCAAACTCCAGTCTTGTTTGAGCAAGATCATATTCATCTGAAAGTATAGGTACTCCTACTGCGTCAATTTTATTTACTTTACTATGGATAAAGGCAAGAATAATATCAATATCATGAACCATTAGGTCCAGCACTACTGCAACATCTGTCCCACGCTCATTATAAGTGGCTATCCTTTGTGCCTCAATGAATAAAGGATTGTTTATAAGCTTAGATACTGCGATTATTGCCGGGTTGAATCTCTCTATATGTCCGATTTGTAAGATAAGTCCCTTGCTTTTCGCTAAATCTATAATTTCGCTTGCCTCTTCCACCTTCTCGGTTATAGGTTTTTCCACCAGGGTGTGTTTTCCAGAAAGTAATACCTCTTTTGTCAGTTTGTAATGTGTTGATGTCGGAGTGGATATACTTACTGCATCCACCTCTTTAAGAAGTTTAGATGGAGATTCATAAAAAGAGATACCAAGGTTCTTTGCAACTTCCATCCCTATATCTCGATTGATATCACTAACACCGATGAGCTTTACACCTGGTATTGAACTGTATATTCGAGCATGATGCTTTCCAAGATAACCAACTCCTATAACACCAGCCCTTATTTTCCTACTACCTGTCATAGTGTATTTGTTATTATTTAATCTTTCAGTTCACATTTAACATTTAACATTAAACATTTCACATTTAACATCTAACATTATACATCTAACATCCAACATAAAACATTTAACATCTAACATTATACATATAACATTCAACATCAAACATTAAACATTCCACATTAAACATTCAACATTTAACATACTAATGTTTCATTCTATTTCAAAGCCACTCCTCTTTCTGATGATTCAATAAATTCTACGATTCGCTTTACCTCTTTAGTCATAGGAAATTCATCTCTTATTCTATCGATTGCTTGACGTGTATTAAATTCCTTTGAAAGAAGGAGATTAAACACCCTTTTTATAATACCAATAGTTTGTTTACTAAAATTATGTCTTTGCAATCCAATGATATTAACTCCCACTGCGAGAAGTGGATTGCCTACAGAAAGACTATATGGTAAAACATCCTTTGGTACTCTATATCCACCACCGATCATCGAGTATTCCCCTATTCTTACAAATTGATGAATAGGACAAAGTCCTGAAATAAAGGCACAATCAAAAATCTCTACAAATCCTGCAATTTGTGTAGCATTTACTATTATCACACCATTTCCAATCCTTACATCGTGTGCCAGATGGCAGTATGCCATAATATAATTTTCATCTCCAACAACAGTTTTTTTATCCTTTTCTGTAGCACGGTGGATGGTAACATACTCCCTTATAATGTTGTTTGACCCAATATAAATAAAGCTCTTCCCACCTTTAAATTTTATATCTTGAGGTGGATTTCCAATAACAACTCCCTCATATATCTTGTTATTCTCACCTATCTTTGTTCCATTCTTTATACATACATAATTGCCTATCTCGCACCCGTTCCCTATTTCCACATCAGCTTCGATAAAGGAATATGCACCGACTTTTATATCTTTACCAAGAGACGCATTCTTATCTACTACAGCAGTTTTATGAATCTGCATAAACTTCCCCCCTTATCTCCTCCATCAATTGCATATAGTAGTGGATATTATGTAACGATGTGAGTATTGGACCTAGCATCTCACCAGCATTGAATAAATGTCTGATATAAGCCCTGGTGTGATGACGACAGGTAAAGCAGTTACAATCAGGGTCTATTGGGGTGAAATCATTCTTGTATATTGCATTTTTAATCACCAGCTTTCCGTTTTTTGTAAAAACGGTACCAGTTCTTCCATTTCTTGTAGGAAGCACACAGTCGAACATATCTATCCCCATCTTTACATATCTTTTTATATCAGACGGTTCTCCCAGGCCCATAAGATATCGAGGCTTTTCCTCTGGCAGGAGAGATGCTGTGAATTCTGACACCTCAAACGAAAGACTCTTGGGCTCACCTATAGATATGCCACCTATAGCATATCCATCAAAATCAAGTTCTGTTATTTCTCTTACAGACTGCTCTCGTAAATTTCTATAAACGGAACCCTGAACTATCCCAAAAAGGAGACTACCATCGCTACTTCCACTCTTCTGTCTATACTCAATTGATTGTCTTGCCCAATTCGTGGTATTTTCTACTGCTATCCTTGTTTCATCATCGCTTACAGGCCAGCCTACACAGTGATCCAAAACCATTCTTATATCTGAATCGATTATTTCCCCTGCCTGCAATACTAACTCTGGCGTGAATTTATGATTCGAACCATCGATGTGGGATTGGAAAATAACCCCATCTTTTTCAATCTTTCTCAGGTCTGCAAGTGAAAACACCTGATATCCACCTGAATCGGTTAATATTGATCTGTCCCATCCTATTAATTTATGAAGGCCTCCTGCCTTCTCAATTGTTACTAAACCAGGACGAAGATACAGATGGTATATGTTGGCAACAATAATATTTACATCATTATCTAAAAGATTTGCAATTGTCTGTGTCTTTACAGTACCCTGTGTCCCAACTGGCATAAAGCAAGGAGTATCAATAATACCATGTGGAGTATACAATTTTCCGAATCTTACTCCAGATTTTGACTTTTTTACCAGTTCAAAGACCCCATTTTTATTACTCATTGTAAGATGTCACAGGTGGGTTTAAAAGTTTTCCTCCTCTGGATGCTTATAAAGAATTCCTAATGTGATTACAAACTTAATAACTAACTATAAATAATAGTATGAACACAAGTATACTACATTTTTCATTAAAAGTCAAGTTTTTTCCCTTGACACAAAAGTGACAAAACATAGCAAACTAAAACTGGATTTGATTAGAAACTAAACCCCGGAGAGGAGCATATTAGGTGGGTTTTAAAAATTACCCCATATCTCAGGTTTAAGAGCCCTTTCCATAAGTGCTCTTATTCCTTCTTCAGCGGATCTTGATTTAAAAAGCACGTTATAGACTTCCTCTGTTATAGGCATTTTTACTCCCCATTTCTTGGAGAGTCGAATAGCAGATCTTGTTGTAAAGATACCCTCAGCAACCATAACCATGGAAGAAAGAATTTCGTCTAATTTTCTACCTTTACCTATTTCTTCACCCACAAACCTATTTCTTGAATTCCTGCTCATGGCAGTAGTAACAAGGTCACCCATACCCGATAAACCAGAGAAGGTCAAGGGATTTGCACCCATCTTTACCCCAAGTCTACTTATTTCTGCAAGCCCCCTTGTAATAAGAGCACCTTTTGCGTTTGCTCCGAACCCCAGCCCATCAGATATTCCACAGCCTATTGCTATGATATTCTTCAGTGCTCCTCCCAGCTCCACTCCAATCACATCTGAGCTTCTATATGTCCTGAATATCTGCGTCTTAAGTAAAAACTGCATCTTGTGTGCTAATTTTTCATCCTTTGATGCACATATAGTAATTGCAGGCATACCTGAAGCTATCTCTCGAGCAATGTTTGGCCCTGACATTACAATAATAGCTGCGTTTACATCACCCATTTCATCCTCTACTATCTGTGATGGACGCAGAAGAGTCTCCTCCTCAATTCCCTTGACGGCACTTACGATTATAGAGTCCTTGTAGTATTTTTTTACCTGTTGTAGTGCATCTCGAAGGTAAATACTTGGAACAACTAACATTATTATGTCACTGGCAACCACAGATTCTTCTATGTCGTCTGAAATTTTAACCTCATCTGGGATTTTAAACCCTGGGAGATATTTTATGTTTTCCCTTTTTTGAAAGATATCAAACCCCTCTTTTGAGTAAAGATAAACCTCCTTAAAATTCCTTGAAAGAAGTATGGCAAGGGTTGTACCCCAATTACCTGCACCTATTATTGATAATTTCATATCCTATTAGTTTAAGATTAAAATATATAGTTTATCTCAAATTTAATTGATTCATCCTCCCTCCAAATACTTGATTGCTTCACCTACGGTTCGCAATGACGAGAATGTAGGTGTCATTGCGAGCGACCAACGGGAGCGTGGCAATCTCATCCTGGCATCTGTCATTGCGAGCGACCAACGGGAGCGTGGCAATCTCATCCTGGCATCTGTCATTGCGAGCGACCAACGGGAGCGTGGCAATCTCATCCTG
>JAUWGP010000002.1 GCA_030606335.1 Caldifarciminota bacterium | reverse complement strand
CATCATTGTGAGATGTGTCTTGCCTGTGCCGAATGGTGTCCAAAAAAGGCGATTCACCACTGGTTGAGAGTTGAGGGAAAAAATTATCACCACCCTAATGTGGAAATTACAGATATGTTTAGACAAAATCAATATACGTAGTTCAGCTTTTATACTGATTTTCGACCCGACTGCATACAACACATATTAATGGAGCACTATTCATAGTGCTACAATAAAAGGCGATTTGTCCCTTTCCACAGGATTCTTTGAACAAAAATATGTAGGACAGGCCTGCCTGACGGTAGGCAGGCAAGAGTATCAAAACAACGGAGATTTATACCCATGTGAGTAAAAGTTTTATCGGCAAGATCATCAGTCCGTTAGATAGGTTGGAAGAGGAGAAAAGCGATAAATAAGTTAATTGAAGAGATTAAGTTACGGGGATGTATATGTGAACTTGTTCGCATATACAACGTTATGCGACATATTTGGTAAAATATTATTCTAATATATAGAAGGCGCAATATGAAACTTGGTATTTTAGGAGCAGGTTCAATGGGTAGTGAGCATTTCAATTGCTACAAAGGAATACCTAATATAGAGGTTTCTGCTATCTACACCCGATCTAGTGAAAAAGCAAAGAACCTCACTAAGAAATTAGGTGTCAAAGTAGTCACAGACTTTGATGAAATAATTAATGATAATGCAATTGATGCAGTAGATATTTGCTTGCCGACTTATTTGCATAAAAAGCATGTTATTGCGGCATTACAAGCAGATAAACATGTATTTTGCGAAACCCCAATTGCATTGGATCTGGATGAAGCTATTGAAATGCAGGGAATCGCTAAGAAAAAGAAAAAGATATTCATGATAGCCTTACTCATGAGAAATGTAGCAGAATATAGAACTGTAAAAAAGATTATTGATTCGAAGGAATTAGGTAAATCATTGACTTTTCGAGCATATAGATTTAGCAAACCTTATCCAATAGAACATTATCCCGGACCTGTAATTGAATTATTAAACTTTGATTTTGATTTTTTAAACTGGACTTTCGGATTACCCAATTCAATATTTTCAAGTAGAATTGTAAAAGAAGAACGTCACGAACATGCCACAATAATATTAAAATATAATAACGGATTGTTGGGACTTGCAGAAACAAGTAATATTATGCCAGAGAGCTTCCCTTTTAGCGCAGGAATCAGAATCATTTGCGAAAACGGAGCAATAGAAACTTTTTTTACTATTGGTAAAAATGGTTATCCAGATTTTAAGACAATCAAATATCCTTCACAAGGGAATCCAGAAGAATTGGATATCGAAAACATTAATCCGTATGAAGAAGAATGCAAACTATTCGTTGAAAGTGTAAATAAAGGACAAGAAAATGATCTGTTATCTGCACAAGCAGCTATTGATGCTATTACTATATGTCTTAAAGCAAAAGAAGCTTTGGAAAAAGGAAAAGAAGTATTTATTGGATAGAGTACCAAATACATCGCCTAACATATATTAATGGAGCACTATTGCATAGTGCTGCCATTAAAGGCGCTTTGTCCCCGCCAGAGGCGGGGCAGGCAAAAGTTCCAAAACAATGGTGATTTACACCTATGTTTGCGAGAGAAATAGAGGCAGTTAAAGCGGAAGTGGCATCCGAAAATCTAAATACACATATGAGGTATATACGAACCTATTTCAGATATACCTCCATTTTGGGAATATATACGAACCTATTTCGTATATAAACAAGTTATACGCCATAAATTTTTAAGGGAATTGCCATGAATCTAAAACATCTTGCAATATTGATGTATATGGTCCTCATAGCCCATCAAATAGAGGAATACATATACGAACTTTGGGAGGTATTCCCCCTATACGATATGTCAAAAAGTGTATTCATAATTTTTAATGTAACGGTGAGTATAGTTCTTATCCTTGTTTGGATATGTTTATGGCATAATAAGTCGTGGGCTATCAATATTGCACGGGCTTTCTCAATATTGATGATATTGAATGGCATTTGGCATATAGGATGGTCAATCTACCTGTATCAATACATGCCGGGTTTAATTACCGGCATAATGTTTATTGTTGTTTTTGCATTTTGCATATTGAGATATGGAAGAAAAATTTACAGCGTATAACAGCGGATAAAAGGCTGCGTTTCACTTTGCCAAAATTGCCTTCGGCAACTTCTTTTATCCGCAAACCGTTATCGGAAAAACCGTGAGAAAAATGAATATAACGAGAAATCCAAAAAACAAGGCGATCATCGTTAGATATGGAACTGCAATTTATAATCAGGCTATAAGAAGTATAGTATTGAATTTTTCGCTCAAGAGAGGAAATACTCGCCTATTATTTTCTGGACCAAGCGGTGCGGGTAAGACAAAGGCTGCAGAAATCATTGCCAATAAGCTTAATCTTGACCTACATAAGATTGACCTCTCCTGTGTTGTCAGCAAATATATTGGTGAAACTGAGAAAAATTTAAGTAAAATCTTCAAGGAAGCCGAAACCAGTAATGCTGTCCTTTTCTTTGATGAAGCAGATGCGCTTTTTGGAAAACGACCAGAAGTGAGAGATTCTCACGATCGTTATGCTAATATAGAGATAAACTACCTGCTCCAGAAGATGGAGGAGCATGAAGGGGTTGTTATCTTGTCTCTAATTGGGGATGATGAACCCCATTATATCATTAACAGAGAAACAGGTGAAATAAAATTTGGAGATGGTGAAAGAGGTCGAATACCACCTTCCGGTTACAAGATATGTGCTTCTTACCGCACAGGCGGTGAAAAGAAAGGTGAAGTTGTTGTTATAAAACCTATAGATCTAATCGTTCAATTTCGATACCCAAAGGATAGACAGAAACGAATCGATCCTTCCACTGAATCGAAATAAAGAAAAACAGAACTTCCGATAACACATATTAAAGGCAATTTGTCCCTCCAAAAAGACGTGGGGCAGGCTCTATAAGCAGACAGAGAGCATTTAAAAAAATTTAAATATACATCCGTTTATTTTTATAGTATAACCGTTATATGTAATTTTCACCCTTTAGGAATGGATCAATATGAGAGCTGAGTTTCAGGTATTGGTAATTCCGTTTGTTATCGGTGAAAACGTAAAGCTGGAAGTAGCCGTTTTCAAAAGAAAAGGCGAGGGATATTGGCAATTCATAGCTGGCGGTGGTGAGAACAATGAAACATTACTCGAAGCAGCTCAGAGAGAAGCATATGAAGAAGCAGGAATCGCAAGAGATAGCAAGTACTTCAAGCTTGATACTATGGCAATGATTCCAAAAAGCCACTTTCGTGAGCATAAGAGTAAGACAGGTCTCTATGTCATTCCTGAATATTGCTTTGGAGTATTGATAGAAAACAAGGCTTTGCTTCGTTCGGGAGAGCATTCCGAGTATTCGTGGGTGAGCTATGAAGAAGCCATGAATTGCCTTAGGTATGAGAGCAACAAAACGGCATTGTGGGAGTTGAGAGAAAGAATAAGAGACAGGAGTATAGTAGTTCACTGAATAGGAGACACTATCAGATGCCAAGTAGTCGAATTGAAATGAGGGCGAAAACTACACATAAACAACGTTGTGCGACATCTAAAGGGCAATTTAATTAATTAAAATTAGTAAATGGATAAAATACCCAGAATACAAATATTAAGGAGGACAAATTATGATATATTCTCATTATAGTGACTTGATGGCATTGGCAATGGATATGTCAAGACCGGGTCCTGATGAAGGGCAACTTGAGTTTTTACAAAGTTATTTAAAATCTTGTGAAATGCCTGTATTGGATCTTGCTTGTGGTACTGGAAGATTGCTTTTTCCCATAAAAAAACTTGGCTACGAAGTAATTGGTATAGATAGTTCTCCAGAAATGTTAAAAAGGTGCAAATTAAAAGAAAATGAATATGGATTTCAAGTAAAAACCTACAAACAATTTATGCAAAATTTTTCGATTAACATGCTGTTTGGTTTAATATTTATTGCAGACTGTTCATTCGACTTACTTGTTAGTGAGTCAGACCAAATTGCTACAATTCAAAACGTTAAAAGACACCTGAAACCAGGTGGAACTTTTCTGTTTGACATTGAAACAATACCAGACCCTAATCATATGAAATCAGGAAATAATGCATGTTGGGTTTCATCAAAAGATGGTAAACAAATAATTATATCAAGAACAATTTACAGATATGATCCTAAAACTAATCTAAGACCGGGAGTAAAAACTCATGAACTTTTCATAAATGGCAATTTGAAAAATAAACAGGCATTTGAAGATCCAATGCGTTTTAATGATCCAAAAATAATTTGTAAATTACTTGAAGATGAAGGGTTTATTGATATTGGAGTAGGCAAATATCAATCAGACGAACCACCATTAAATAAAGTAGGTGAGTTGGTTTCTATTAGATGTAAAAAACCATTAAGTTGAAAGATAAATCAATTATATTCTGGGTATTAAATGAACATTAATATTGAATTTACTAATAAGAAATTGCCCTGCGATGTCGCACAACACACATCTACTTATAGTCCACCCCGCCTTGGCGGGGGCAGACAGGTAACTTACTTGCTTTCTACAATCCATCACACCTCCCCCCTTTTTTCCCTTGACAAAACATTTATTGTGATATATAATTATATCCAGAGGATCCATACGGACAACACAAATTGACTTTAAGCAAGAAATTATTCCGAAGCCTTTTCTGCCTATAGTCCACCCCGTCTTGGCGGGGACAGACAGGTTAATGGAGCACTATGCAATAGTGCTACCATTAAAGCCGATTTGTCCCTCTCTAACTCTGTCGGAAGACAGGTAAACAGACGTAGGGCAAGCCTGCCTGACGGTCAAGTTTTATAAAAATATTTATACAGAGGAAAATTTGAGAAAGCTGGGATTGAATGAAAGGCAGATTAAGGCGGTGATGTATGTTAAAGAAAAGGGAAAGATTACAAATAAAGAGTATCGTGAAATTACTGGACTTTCAGATGAAGGTGCGAGGATAGATTTGAATAACTTAGTTGAGAAAGGAGTATTACTACCAAAAGGTAGAGGTAGGAATGTTCATTATGTTCTCAAATAATTTGGCGATTAGTTGGCATTTGCTTGGCGATTTTGGCAATTATCTGGCTATTAATTTTCAAAATTTGTTGACTCAAATGTCTTATAAATGGTTCATAAACGGCTCAAAGGAATAAAAATAATAAACGTATTTTTACAGGATGTCATTGAAGATATTAGCTCAGCTACCCTTCCCCATAACTGGAATTCTTTTGATTTTAAAATTTATAAAAAAATAAGTCTCTCTGCAATTTCATTTGATAAAAATAGTTCCGTAACGTAATATAATAGCGTATCTAAGACGCTTCGCTAAATCACTTTGGGACTTTGCCAACCCTCGGCTTGTTATTTGACATTTGACTGAATGTCACTTAAAAGAAATTGTAAAACACTTATCTAAAAGGGAAATAAATATGAGCGATGATAGGTATGAGAAGATAGTTATTCTTAATAATGAAGTGGAAGCAATATTATTAGAGTCTATACTGCAGGAATGCAACATTCCGTATTTGTTGAAGTCGTACCATGATTCTGCATATGATGGATTATGGCAAAGCCAGATGGGCTGGGGGCATGTCGAAGCACCTTCTGAATACAAAAAAGAGATATTGAGATTGTATAAAGATATAACGAAAAAAAAGTAAAAGAAGGAGAAAAAAATGCCAATTATACCGACCTTTGACCCGGGTTTATGGAATGCCTGGATTTTCATGCTTTATCATTTCTTGCCAATGCCTTTACTGATGCTAATTCACAAAGGTCTGGCAAAAAAAGTAAATGAACCACATAGCGAGACTGAGAAGAAACTCCATCCCGTTATGTGGATAATCTGGCTTCTCGCCTTCATATACTCCATTTTCTTACCCCTACAGTTAGAGACGATATGGTTCTACATAGGTCTTCCCATTTCTATAGTAGGATTAATTACCTACACAATAGCTATTGTGGCTTCTGCTACTACTCCAATTGATAATAAACCACTCACCAAAGGACTTTACCGTTTTTCAAGACATCCTATGTACATCACTCAATTGGTGATGTTTACAGGAGTAGGTATAGCTTCGGCTTCGTGGGTTTTCCTACTGTTTTCTATTGTATACACAATTCTTTCATTTGTTATTGCAATTCCTGAAGAACGCGAATGCCTTAAGGCATATGGTAATGAATATCAAGAATACATGAACAGGACCCCAAGATGGATAGGAATACCGAAATTGTGACGATGCCATAAATGTAGGAGGATTCTATGGAAAAAGCTAAATTAGCAAAACAGATAAAAGTTACCTCGTTTCTAACCGGGGAGTTCAAGCTGCGGTCAGGAAAAATCAGTTCATTCTACTGGGACAAGTACCGCTTTGAAAGCGATCCAGTGTTATTAAGCGCTGTCGTGGATGAATTACAGAGACTTTTACCAGCATTTTTCGACAAACTGGCTGGTTTAGAGTTGGGTGGTATTCCATTGGCTACTGTACTTTCCCTAAAGATTGGCAAGCCTTGTTTATACGTTCGTAAGGTTGCCAAGAAATATGGCACTTGTAACCTGGTGGAAGGTGAATTCAAGGAAGGTGAAACGGCGGTGGTGGTAGAGGATGTAATAACTACCGCCGGGCAGGTGTGTTCATCGGTTAGACAAATGCGGGAACTGGGACTAAAAGTCAAGCATGTCGTATGTGTAATCGATCGGCAACAAGGTGGTCGCGAGAACATCAAGGATATAGGATGTTCCCTTACTTCAGTCTTTACCCTGGATGAACTCGAACGTTTTGTGCAAGACAGCGGTTAACAGCATGCTTGCAACGCTTCGTTAAATCATCTCCATCCTTCATAAACACCGAAACCGTTGTCGGAAATTAGATACTGTGAAAAATAATATGAAAGAATATGAAAGCAAAAATGTAGGGGTTCGATTTATCAAACCCGCCAATAAGGAACGCGAAAGCCTTACATAATATTCGTAAGTATATAGAGGACAATCCGATAGTAGTAAGAATAAGATTTGAAGAATTCTATAGAAACGGGTCGGATTCCCGTCGGGCAGGAATCCGACCCCTACAAGAATTGATGGGAGGCAAGCAAAAAGTAGATAATTACTTTGAAAGCTATAGTTTATGAAAAATTAGTTGAGAGATTTTTGGCACTACTGAATATTATACCAGGAGGTATTATGTATAAAAAATTCCTGTTAGCCTTGGTTTTGGCTGCTTTAACAATTTCAGGTATCTTTTTGCCTGGATGTATCAAAAAAGGACCTGAAGTAGATAATAGTGGAGTAACTACTAAGGCTTTAAGTGACGTTATTGATGCCAACAATCAATTTGCCTTCGATCTTTACTCGAAATATAAATCAAAAGAGGGCAATATCTTCTTTTCTCCTTATAGCATCTCAACAGCATTAGCAATGACGTATGAGGGAGCAAGAGGACAAACAGCAGAAGAAATATTATCTGTCTTTCATTTTCCAGAAGACGACAAGACAAGAAGGTCGGGTTATGCTAATTTATACAACGAAATAAATAAAAAAGATAAAAAGTACAAGCTTCATACAGCTAATGCTTTGTGGGCACAGCAATATTATCAATTCTTAGATGAATATTTCGATATAGTAGAAAAATGTTATGGTGGTAAAGTAACAAATCTTAATTTTAAGGGAGATCAAGAAGGCTCTCGTGTTACAATAAATAACTGGATTGAAGATCATACAAATAATAAAATAAAAGATTTAATTCCTACTGGATTGATCACCCCACTAACAAGATTGGTTCTTACAAATGCAATTTATTTTAAGGGTGAGTGGGTTAAGCAATTCAATAAAGACGATACAATAGAACAAGATTTTCGTATAACATCAAATAATATTGTAAAGGTTCCCATGATGCAACGAACCGATGATAAAGCTGTATTCAATTATGCTGAAAATGATAAACTCCAGATTCTTGAATTACCCTATTCTGGTGAAGAATTATCAATGTTAATCCTTCTTCCCAAAAATAATGATATGGAAGCTCTTGAAAACTCTCTTGATATAAATGAATTATTAAAAATGAAAGAAGAGCTAAAAGAACAGAGAGTTGATATCTTTATACCCAGGTTTAAGTTTGAGACTAAATATTTTATGGCGAACACACTCGAAGAAATGGGAATGCCTATCGCCTTTTCTGGGGTTGCAGATTTCTCTGGAATGACAGGAAATAAAGATTTAACCATTAGCCAGGTAATACATCAGGCTTTTGTTGAAGTAAATGAAGAGGGTACAGAAGCTGCAGCAGCAACTGCTGTTATTATGAAAATGACTTCTATTGGACCTGATGAACCAAGAATACCAACATTCCGTGCAGACCATCCATTTATATTTTTAATTCAAGACAGGGAAACAGGAATTATCTTATTCTTAGGAAGGGTTAGTGATCCAAGTAAATAGACTTTCGTCGGTTAATATTTTCTTAGTTAAGTCCCGGAAACTTCTAACATTTTTTATCTTATATCTGTTAGCGAGAAATCGAGTGAAGAGAAAGATTAGATAGAAATTGAGTTAGATTCCAGATTCCAGCCCGACCCCATAAATTACCATTTCATAACATCCGAGCAAGGCTGCCTGGTCTCCTAATTGACCAAACACTATATCAACATCTTTCCTTGTATACAACCTCTTTTGAACCTCTTTTTTAGTGCTTTCGAGTAGGATATTACCCATTTTTGATAAACCACCACCTATAATTACCCTTTCCGGGTCGAGTACAGCACAGTAATTTGAGATAGCTATGCCAAGATAGATTCCCATCTTTGTTACAACATCCTTCGCTACAGAATCACCCTTATTTGCTTCATCCTCAATAATCTTTGGTGTGATTTTACCAGCGTGCCTTTTCAGAGTGGTTTTTATTCCAATTTTCACATAATTTTCTGCCCTATGAGTAATACTGCTTGAACCTATAAATGCTTCAAGGCATCCATAGTTACTACAATTGCAAAGAGGACCATCTGGATTTATTGTAATATGTCCCACTTCCCCAGCATATCCCCTACCATGATAGACCTTGCCATCTATAATTATCCCACCTCCAACACCGGTTCCAAGTGTTAACATAATAAGATTTTCTACTCCTCTTCCTGCTCCGTATTTGAACTCACCAAGTGCAGCCATATTTGCGTCATTATCAACAAATACAGGGATATTGAGTTCTCCTTCAAGGAATTCTTTTATAGAGAGTGACTCTATACCTGAAAGGTTTGGCGGGAACGAAACTCTTCCATCACAGTCGACCAACCCTGGCATACCAATACCAACTGCCTCACCACCCAATTCAACAATAATCTTAAGCAGGGTTCTGGGAAGCATACGTGACTCGCCTGTATCTACCTTTCTTTCGTCTTTCACCTTACCTTTCACCACGTTTCCTGCTTTTATATAAGTACCTCCCACATCTATGCAGGTGATTTCTGTCATATGTTTTTAATTGTTGTTTATGAGTTTTGTTACTGTTCACCCTGTTAAATTACTTTTATTTAACGGGGTGAACCCAGCTTCTAAACCTTTTTCGTTTAACGTTGTCCATGCTCGCCTGCCTGCGGTAGGCAGGTATTGAGGCTCGAAGCTCGTCCTGAGCCAATACTGACAAAGAGTTCGAGAACAACCACCTCTTCCTGAAATCTTCCTATCTCCTGATGCCTTTTAAGAAAGATTACTTTTTATTTTGCAATAGCAAGCTATTGCACTCCGAAACATATCTGTATGTGAATGGAGTGCTCCACCTTGGTGGAGCGATACAAAACTCATATTATTTAAACCAGCACCAACAGGTTTTACAATAAAACTTCTTATGGCTTTTCTTGTTTCTATTATCTTTCCAGTTTCGAGCTTCCAGTTTCGAGTTTCGTTACGAGTTTCGCTACCGACAACCCAGCTTCGATACCTTTATTTTGTGAAGCTATTATGGATTGTAAATGTATTTAAGACTAACACCCATTTTGTTGTCAATGGACGAGAACAGTCTGAATATTGCGGGTGTCTTTCTCTCCTTGAGTGTGATTACGTTAGGTTTCCCTTTTATACCAGCAAGTTCTCCGGCAATGGCTATTGCATCATTTAGTGTGCCAAGGGTATCAACAAGCCCCAATTCCTTTGCAATTTTACCGGAAAATATCCTTCCGTCGGCAATCTTTAAAATGCTGTCTTTATCTATTCCCCTGCCATTCACTACCTCATCCACAAACTGGTTGTACACATCATTTACTACATCTTGTAATAGTTCCCTCTCATCTTTCCTCATTTTCCTGAATGGTGAGGCTATATCCTTATATTCTCTCGACTTTATCACCCTCATCTCAATACCTATTTTCTTTGTGAGTTCTTCCACAGATGGTAGCTGCATTATCACACCTATTGAACCCGTGATGGTCCCTGGATTCGACACTATTCTGTCTGCGGTGGATGCTATGTAGTAGCCACCGGATGTTGCAATGGTTCCGAGTGAAGCCACAACGATCTTTCCCTCATCCTGCAGTATGTCTATCTCGTCCACTATCTCCTGACAGGGAACCACCGCCCCACCCGGTGTTTCGAGACGAACGACGACACCTTTTATGAAGGGACTTTCCTTCACCTTTTCGAGGTTTTTGATTATTTTTTTCGATTCGACAATCTCACCTTCGATCTCTATTAATGCGATGTTTCCTCTTGTTAAGAACCTTGACGTGATTGATACTGAGAAAATAGCAAGAAGGAGAATGATAAATATAACCACACCGATTATGATGTATATATTTTTACGCATTTATGTTACCCCCCTTATCTATTGTTTTGGAGTACTATGTAGTGCATTAACCGTGTTAATGCAGAACTGTGACCCCATAGAGTATTCCTCTACAGGGTAAACACTTTCACAGAACTCCAAAGTTTAAAATGGTAGCCGCAGGCTTTATGCCTGCGAACGACAGAAAACAGGTAATTGTCATTGCGAGGAGTCTATCGTCTGTCAAGAAGTGCGACGGATTGACGGACAACCTGCCTGCCGGCAGGCAGGTGAAGCAATAGCTTTTTACAGAAATACTTGAAAATGGAGTATAAAAACGACATTATTAATAAGATTATTATGCTAATGCTCGAAATGGTAGATATCGGCAATAGTCGTTAGTAAGTAGTATATTAGAGTAAAAATTTTTGTATTTGTAAAAATTTATCAAACTATACTAATTTGCGTAATTCATTGCACTGTCTACTCCCTCTATAACAAATAGCTTAACTGCCTTCAGTGCCTTTTCTATAGAGTCTTTTAAAATATCCATTTCCTTGTTGGTAAATCTCGATAGTACGAAGTCCACCGCATCCCCCTCAAATGGTCCTATACCAATACGTAATCTTGGGAATTCCTCACTATTGAGGGCATATATTATAGATTCAAGTCCCCTGTGTCCACCTGAGCCTCCTTTTCTTCTCAGTCGTATATTACCGATAGGGATATCGAAATCGTCCATTATCACAAGGAATTGAGAAAGTGAATACTGTGGCAAATTTGAAATTTGTCTTGCAACAATAGCGGAATGATTCATAAATACGAGGGACTTTATAATCTTACAGGGATGTCCTTTTATGCCAATATCCGCCTCGAGATATTCGCCTTTTGCACCTTTAAGAGAGGTTTTGTAATCTCTGGATAGGCTGTCTATTAGGAGGTGTCCCACATTATGTCGTGTGAGTTCATAATCTTTACCGGGATTGCCTATACCGAGGATAATATTCATTCTTCTGTGACTTCCTTCTCTTCCTTTTCTTCTGTTACTTCTACCTCTTCTTCTACTTCCTCAACCTCCTCTTCTTCGACTACTACCTTCACCTCTTCTTTTCTCGGAGCCATTACACTAACGATAGCGTCATCAGGTCTAGCAAGAACTTTTATCCCTTCTCCTATGGAGAGGTCCTTTACATGCAGAGATTCACCAATATTTAGCTCAGTAATGTCAAGGTTGAATTCATTTGGAATGTCTTTTGGGAGGCATTCTATATCGAGCTGTCTAATCCAGTGCTCCAATACTCCACCAACCTTCACACCCTGGGAGGTACCATCAATAATGATTGGAATAGATACCTTTAGTTTTTCTCCTTTGTGAATATGCATAAAATCTATATGATTAACTTCATCTGTTATAGGGTCATATTGAATCTCTTTTATCACAACATCCTTTCCCTTACCAGGACCTAATCTTATAATCTCTTCTTTGTGTTCATGAATGTAAGTTTTAAGAATACTTTTAGAAATTACAATATTTTCAGTCTTTTCACCATGTCCATATATTACAGCAGGTATTTTGCCCTCTTTTCTCAATCGTCTGGCATCGCTTTTACCGACCCTTCCCCTTTTTTCAATCTTTAAAGTCTTCATAATACCCCCGATAATAAATAAAAAATTAAATATCAAAAATCAAATATAATAACATAGCTATAATTGGAGATTTTGTAATCTTAATTTTTGAGTTTTTATATTACTTTATTTTCGACACTAAATTCTATTTTCTACCATATTAAAATTTAACTTCTGACATAATTTAAAACAACTCTTATTAATATTATTTGGAGTGCAGAAGCTTGCTACTGCTTATAGTTGATAAGCCTCAAACGAATAAAGAACTTACGGATTCACTGTTGTGTATTCTTCGTATTGCCTCACCAAGGAGTTTTGAAACAGAAAGAATGTTTAATTTTTTTGAATTCCAGTTGAGAGGTAGTGTATCTGTAGTAATAAATTCTGCTATTACTGAAGAATCAATGTTCTGCTTTGCGTTCCCAGATAATATTGGATGGGTACAGAAACAATATACATCAATTGCTCCTGCTGATTTTAATGCCTGTGCTGCTCCTATTATAGTACCACCAGTGTCTATTATGTCATCAACTATTAATACATTTCTGTTATTTACCTCACCGATTATGTTCATTACATAAGACTGATTTGGTGCTGGTCTTCTCTTGTCTACTATAGCTATTGGTAATCCTCCAAGTCTCTTCGCAAACCCCCAGGTTCTTCTTACTCCACCTGTATCAGGTGATACAATGGTGAAATTAGAAAGGTCTTTTTCACCCGCATATTCTAAGAATACCGGCAGAGCATATAGGTGGTCGAATGGAATGTCAAAGAAACCCTGAATCTGTTCGGCATGAAGATCGCATGTAAGGATCCTATCAGCTCCAGCCGTAACAATGAGATTAGCAATCAATTTTGCAGATATTGGGACCCTTGGTTCATCTTTTTTATCCTGTCTTGCGTAACCAAAGTATGGAATAATAGCAGTGATTCTCTCTGCAGACGCCCTTCTCGCTGCATCTATCATAAGTAGAAGTTCAAGAAGGTTTTCTGCAGGTGGTTGGGTAGATTGAACAAGAAAAACGTTCTCTCCTCGCACGTTCTCGTTTATCTTCACGAATATCTCACCATCAGAAAACCTTTTACAGGTTATGTTCCCAACAGGCAATTCAAGGTAATCACATATCTTTTTTGTCAATGAAGGATTCGAATTACCACCAAATACCTTTATTTCTTCAGGCATTATCACCTCCTTTAACAGATAAAGATGGTGTAAATCTTTAACCACAGAGGGCGCAGAGAACGCCGAGATTTTTTAATACTTTGATATATTACTTCTTAATGATATACTTAAAAGGAAACTCTTTTTTTCTATAGTCTCTGTGGTTGAACCATTTTATGTCTTTTAGAAAGATAATTCAGTTTAATAGTTTGCGGGTGTATTATATCATATAAAAGGAGAAAAGTCAAGATTTTTTTCTTGACTTTTCATAGAGCATATGGTATACTTCGACATAAATTATTTGGGACTAATAATAATTAGATACTGTGAAAAATAGTATGATAGAATATGAAAGCAAAAATGTAGGGGTTCGATTTATCAAACCCGCAAATAAGGAACGCGAAAGCCTTACATAATATTCGTAAGTATATAGAGGACAATCGTTAGTAGAAATAATATGAAAGCAAAAATGTAGGGGTTCGATTTATCGAACCCGCAAAAGAAACGGATCGGATACCCGCCCGACGGCAGACGGGAATCCGACCCCTACAAGAATTAGAGAGAGACAAGTCAAAAGTTAATAACTATATAAAAAACAGTGGATTATTCCTTAGTTAACGAAACAAGAGAAAATCCACAAAAGATTTTGCATACTACCAATAATTAATATAGGAGGATTTATGTGGATTCCCTTTGTTGCAAGTGGATTAGCACTTATAACAATTCTTATATTTTCAATATCCCTTCTTAAGAAACCTCAGGGGAATGAAAAGATGCGGGAGATTTCGTCACTAATTCAAAGTGGTGCAAGGACATTTCTAAAGAGAGAATATTTCTTTGTATTTATAGTTGTAGTAGTGTTTACAATTTTTCTTATTTTATTGGGTAGAACAGGGCTCGATGTAGACTGGCGAACCGCTGTATCATTTGTGACCGGTGCTGTTGCATCAGCTATATCCGGCTACCTTGCCATGTCCGTTGGAACAAGGGCGAATTCAAGAACTACAGAAGCGGCTCGAAAGGGGTTGAAGGAGGCACTATCAGTCTCATTTACTGGTGGTGCTACTACCGGCCTTGCAGTGGTTGGAATAGGACTTCTTGGTCTTTCAGCGGTCTTTATAGTTTTCAAGGCTGATCCAGTAGCAATAAGTGGTTATGCAATGGGAGCATCTCTTTTTGCCCTTTTTGCGCGTGCGGGTGGTGGTATATATACCAAAGGCGCTGATATGGGTGCTGATTTGGTTGGTAAGGTCGAGCAGAATATACCAGAAGACGACCCGAGAAACCCTGCCGTGATTGCGGACAATGTAGGTGATAATGTCGGGGATACTGCAGGTCTTGGGGCAGATCTGCTCGAATCCTATGTTGAATCGATAATAGCGACGATTGCAATAGCAGCAAGTTTAATCGTACTGAGAGGCAGTCTCATTTTACTGCCAATAATGCTTGCTTCCTGGGGTATTGTGTGTAGTATAATTGGTGCTCTATGGGTTAAAAGCGGGATTGTGAAAGACCCACAAAACACCCTGAATTCCGGTGTATATATATCTGCTGTACTTATGATTCTGGGTAGCTTCTTTATATTAAGGATGTCAGGAGTAAAATATATAGATGAAAATATAACATTTTCTGCAATGCCACTCTTGTGGTGTATAGTAGCAGGTGTAGCATCAGGCATTATAATAGGGCTTGTATCAGAGTTCTATACTTCCTATAAGTATAGACCCACCAGAGAGCTCGCAAAGGCTGCCAAGAGAGGACCTGCAGTCGTCATTGTTGGAGGATTAGGTCTTGGTATGGGGAGTACACTTATACCAGTAGTTATCATAGGTATAAGTATATTATTGGGTTATAAATTCGGAGGTGTTTACGGAATTGCACTCGCTTCCTTTGGTATGTTATCTATACTTGGCATAACACTTGCAGTTGATTCATATGGGCCTGTTGCGGATAATGCAGGAGGTATTGCACAGATGGCTGAGCTGCCGGAGAGTGTCAGGAAGATTACGGATTCCCTTGATGCAGTGGGAAATACTACAGCCGCAATAGGCAAGGGATTTGCGATAGGAAGTGCTGCATTTGCAGCGGTTGGGTTGTTTGTTGCATATCTTGCTACCATAAATAGATTTGCACAAGAACCCATACGTCTTTCGTTGACCGATCCCTGGCTTATCGTTGGACTCCTGTTTGGTGGAATGATACCATTCCTTTTTGGCTCTCTTCTTGCAGGGGGTGTAGAAAAGGTTGCCGGGAAAATCATAGACGAGGTGAGGAGACAATTCAAGGAGATAACAGGTCTTATGGAAGGCACAGCCTCACCTGATGTATCGTCTTGTGTTGATATTGCCACAAAAGGGGCTATTAAAAGTATGTTATTACCGGGTATACTTGTCATTGTTATACCAATACTGGTTGGACTTTTTCTCGGACCTGTAGTTCTTGCAGGTGTTCTTATGGGAGCACTTGTTACAGGGCTAGTTCTCGCAATACAGTTTGCAAACTCTGGTGCAGCACTTGATAACGCAAAGAAATATATAGAAGGCGGGGCTCTTGGTGGAAAAGGAACTGAAGCTCATAAGGCAGCAGTAATTGGTGATACAGTGGGTGATCCTTTGAAGGATACAATTGGTCCTTCAATAAATATACTAATAAAACTTATGACTGTTATCTCTTTAGTTCTTGCCCCACTTTTTGTGAGGTAATCTCCTGAGTTATCTTAAGTCTATAATAACAGTAAAGATATTCCTGAGCATATCCGCAGTACCTCCCAAAATGCTTTCTTGCAAAGGAGTATAACTTTTTATCGTTTACCACTTTATTTGAAAAGTATAGTTTCTGCATAATTCTCTTTATCCATACATCTACGGGAAATGATTCACTCTTTTCAAAGGCGAATAACGCTACGCAGTCTGCGACCTTTGGTCCCACACCTTTAAGCTTGAAAAGTTTCTCTCTTAAGCCCTTATAGGGCAGTTCCCTTAATTCTTCCAAATCTATATCTCCATTTGTTATCATCTCAGCCGTTTCTATGAGGTAGTCACGTCTAAAACCAAGTCTGCAAGTATTTACAATACCCTTGTTTTTAACTATTGAATATGGCGATGGAAATGAATAACCCTGATGACCATTTAATTCTATTTTTGAGCCAAGTCTCTGAGAAAGGGTCTTTATCATCCTTTTAATGTTCTGGATACTGTTGTTGGAGGAAAGTATAAATGAGGCGAGTGTCTCCCATGGTTCCTGTCGTAAAATCCGAAGACCGCTGCATGATTTGATTGCCGTGTGTATATACTCATCGGTATCTATTTTGAGAAGAATTCTCTCAAGGTCGATATCAAGCGCAAAATAAATTTTTGCCCAGTTAATTGAGTCTTCAATTGTTGAGATAATTTCTAACCTTTCTCTTTTCTGGTTTATCAGAAAGGCATTTTCACCAACAACTCCGAAATAGGAGCCATCGGGTAGTTTATCCCATCTGAATGCCTGTCCGCATTCAAGGCTATGATAAAGAGATAAATTATTTACCTCCAGCTCCATTCTATAGCATTTCTCTTGCATACTTTCTTACATTCCATGCATCTTATACATTCAGGTGAATTAGGACTCTCATATACTTTTATATCTACAGGACATACATTCATACATATGTCACATTTGTTGCATTTTGAATCGATAACTTTAAGCTTTAAGAGACTTATGGGGTTAAAAAGACCAAGAATTGCTCCAAGCGGGCACATTGTCCTGCAGAAAATTCTTTTTATAAATATTGAGAGGACAATAACTGATAATAGTATAAAAAGCTTTAGATAAAATAGAGACGATGTTAGTATCTGAGACTGTAGATATCCACCAAGGAAGCCAAAGGCAATTGGTAGACCACCCTCAAGTGTCCCCTGAGGACAAAGCTTGCAGAACCAAGTTTCAAGGGTAAAGAAAGGGATAAGAATAACCATAAAAATAAGTACTAAGTATTTAGATAGGCTGAATAGCCTTTTCATTATTATCTTTCGACTCTTTATTTTATACAGGAGCTCCTGAAGAAGACCAAATGGACAGAGCCAACCACAGGTCCATTTACCGAGAATTATACCGATAGTTCCAAACACTCCTATCACGTATAGGGAAATTGCCTTTGTTACGATAAAATGTTGAAGAGTTCCTATAGGACACGAGGTTGTTGCAAGGGGGCAGGCATAGCAGTTGAGTAAAGGAACGCATATGGATTTTGTAGAACCCTGGTATATTGTTCTCTTCCATAGGGCAGCCAGGAAACTGTTATTGATAATAAGGGATAAGACCTGAATTATTCTTCTCATTTTGGTTTAAAGTATTTATCTCATTCAATGCCTATACAGGAAAGACAGAGAATGGATGCATTCTGTAGTGTCTCACCGAATTCTCCCCTTCTCGCTCCCCAGAATATAAGAGAGATAAAAAGAAGAGCGAGTGGTATTATGTAAAAAAGCCTTTTCATAGATTGTATATTTTACTCTAAATTTTATACTTTGTCAAGAAAAAAAACTGTAATAAGGGGGTCAGGCTAAGAGATAAGAGATAATTGCATTATATTGAATATTAAGTAAGAGTCGTGATATAATGAAGACATTTACAGGAAACCGTGGATAGAATATGAAGGAGCTTTTTACCATGTGATATTTAATTGTAATAGTAGTGAATCTGTATTTCTTTTTGATAAAGATAAAGAGAGGTTTTTGGATAAATTAAAGGAGTATAAGAGGAGGTCTGAATATATACTATTGCATCTGAATAAGTTTTAGCTAATGTGGAATAACCTACTGGAGTAACAAAACAAGCATTAAGGAATGAAAGTGATAAACGAGGAAGTAATTAAAGCATTGAAATTTTATCAACCAACAAAAAAAGAAATTAATAAAAGAGGAATTAAATGATATTATAGATAGACCAAAGTTGTAGAACAATCTCACAATCTATCTCTTATCTCTTAGCCTGACCCCCTTTTCCAAGCTCTGTAAAAATCTTGACAAATCTCCTTTTATATGCTATAATCCTCGTGGGGGCCTGCGATATTTCGCAAAGCCTAGTTAAGGACATATAAAAATCTCCGTGGCTCCCCCGCAACATATATAAGTGCGGGGTGAATCTGCGGTTGATATTATACTTTTAAAAAGTGGAGTATATTATGAAAGTTGGTATGTATTACAGGAACGATGATGTAAGAGTGGAAGAAATGACTGTTCCTGAAATAGGTGAAGGAGAGATACTTGTCAAAATGAAAGCATGTGGCATCTGCGGCAGTGATGTTATGGAGTGGTACAGGATAAAGAAGGCGCCACGTGTCTTGGGACATGAGGTTACAGGAGAAATAGTTAAAGTTGGAAAGGATGTTAAGACATATAAGGAAGGTGACAGGGTATTTGTTACCCATCACGTTCCCTGTGGCGAGTGCTGGTATTGCAAGAGAGGTTATCATAGTGTATGTAAAACACTTCGCTCGACTAATTTTTTCCCGGGAGGATTTGCTGAATATATAAGGGTGCCAAAAATAAATGTTGAAAAGGGTGTTTACCTCTTGCCAGATGAGATTTCAGATGAGGATGGAACATTTGTAGAACCCCTTGGATGCGTGGTTAGGGGTCAGAGAGTGGCAAGAATAGGTAAAGGAGATACTGTACTGGTAATAGGAAGCGGTCTATCCGGGCTTCTACACATACAACTTGCACGCAATAAGGGAGCAGATAGGATTATAGCAACAGATATAAACGAGCATCGACTTAAGGCTGCCAGAACTTTTGGGGCGGATGTAGTGATAGATGCCAGAGAGAATATACAGAAGAAGGTATGTGAAGCCAACAATGGTAGGCTTGCTGATCGTGTTATAATCTGTACTGCAGCAATATCTGCAATTGAACAGGGAATGAATTCAGTTGACGGTGGAGGATGGATTCTATTTTTTGCAATGACTGAACCTGGAGTTAAGATCCCGTTCCATCTTTTCGATATCTGGAACAAATTGGTAACAATAACAACTACCTATGCTGCTGTTCGTGAGGATAATATGGAAGCTATAGAACTTATAAAAACAGGGAAAATTAATGTTAAGGATATGATAACTCACGTACTTCCACTGGATGAGATAAAGAAAGGATTTGAGCTGGTAGTAAAGGGTGGAAAGACGATTAAGGTAGTAATCACACCTTAAGCTCCTACTCTATTTTGGACGCAGATTAACGCAGGTCATCAGGATTCTTTATTTTCTTTTTTCTACTATTATCAAATGCCTTTCTTTTAAATTCTGGGTCAGGTCCAAAGTTGAGTAGTAAACCTACTTCAATGTCTGTTGCTCTTAAATAATTCAATAACTGAGCCTCGTTCTCTTCTATTAGCTTTTTATTTGCTTTAATTTCAACTATGACTTTTTCATCAACCAATATGTCAGTATAATATTCGCCTATAATCTCATTATTGTCATAGTATACATTAATTGGGACTTGTGCTACTGCTGGTATTCCTTCTTTTTTGAATTCTATCATCAATGCATTTTCGTATACTTTCTCTAAGAAACCGTATCCTAATTTGTTATAAACCTTGTAGTAAATTTTTATAATTTTTCCAGTTAGTTCTTTATATTTGAATTCATTATCTTGGTTATCTGCGTTCATCTGCGTCCCATAAATGCGTCCTAAAATGGGCCCGGAGGGACTCGAACCCCCGACCCGCTGATTATGAGTCAGCTGCTCTAACCAACTGAGCTACGGGCCCCGCATATATTCTAACATAAAAAGCTAAAAAAGTCAAGCAAAAAATAGAGATTGGGATCAGACCCGGAAATAAGAAATATATTCTCGGGTTTCAGAGTATATCTTTATTTTAGCATAACTTATCCCCTATTTCAAGTAATTATCTCTTAACATGACCCGTAGAGGAGCAGAGGTAAGAAAAAGTATTGACAATCAGGTAAAGTTGGGGTATAATATTACAATAGATAAAAATATATGATTGTGTATATATCGGAAGTTAGCTAAAGGAGCTTTGTATATGTACCCCAAAAAATTTCTCTCTCAATCCTTCTTAAAGAGCAAAGGGATAGCCAAGAAGATCGTGGGGGCATTGTCTCTTACAAAGGAAGATACTGTTCTTGAGATAGGTCCCGGGACAGGCATTCTCACACAGTTCCTTGTTGAGCAGGCAGGAAAGGTTATTGTAGTTGAAAAGGATAGGGATTTAGTTCGGTTAATAGGTGATAAGTTCAAGAATAATAAAAATATCATTATTTACGAGGGTGATATCCTTAAGCAGGATATAAAAGAACTCTCATCAGGATTAAGATTAAAACTCATCTCTAACCTTCCATACTCCATTTCAAAAAAGTTCCTTTATCTTTTGTTAGAGAACCGGGAATTGTTTTCGTACGCTGTTCTTACACTCCAACGGGAGGTTGCTCAGAGATTGATAGCCCAGAAGGATAAAAAGCAGCATGGACTACTATCAATTATGTATCAATGTTTTTGCAATACAGAGATACTTTTTCCCATCCCACCTTCTTTCTTCTATCCAAGACCAAAGGTCTCTTCCCTTGTAGTGAGGATAGAAATTCTATCTAATCCAAGGTATCAAATAGACGATTATAAAAGTTTTTTCTCATTTATTAAGACCTGTTTTGCCTCAAGGAGAAAAATGCTCAAAAATAGTGTGGGAGCAAAAGGAGAACTTGGGAAAAAGAGAGCAGAAGACCTTACGCCTGAAGAACTTGTAAATCTCTGGAGAATGGGACAAAGAAATCGAAGCATAGGAGATGGATAACTAAGATACGAACTATTAGTAATTATTCGTTGGTCAATATAGAACCTATGGATAATCGTAAAGCATATAGCGTAAGGAGTAAAGCGTAAGGCGCAAGTTTGACCTGTAGACCTTTAGACTTTATATTATACATTTGACATTAGAAATTAGATATTTACCTTCTACTACTTACTTTTTATCTATGTGTGGTATATGCGGCATAATCCCATCCTCTAAAGAGGCTATTAAAAGAATGAATACCTCAATGGCTCATCGTGGTCCTGATGGTGCGGGATATTATGAGGATGATAACATATCGCTTGGTCACAGTAGACTTGCAATAATAGATCTTGAAACAGGAGACCAACCTATTTTTAATGAAAATAGAGATATTTGTATAGTTTTTAACGGAGAGATTTATAACTATAAAGAACTGAGAAGAGAATTGAAATCAAGACATAGATTTTATACAGATAGTGATACAGAGGTTATAGTGCACCTATATGAAGAATTGGGTTCGAAATGTTTAAATAAACTAAATGGTATGTTTGCATTTGCTATATGGGACAAAAGTGAGAGAAAATTACTGCTTGCCAGGGATAGAATGGGTATAAAACCTCTCTATTATACAGATGACGGAGCTTTTGTCTTTGCATCAGAACTGAAGGCACTAATTCCACAGTTGAACAGAAAAGAAATAGACCCTTTTGCCTTTTCATCTTACCTTACGCTTGGATACGTAATCTCTCCACATGCAATCCTTAAGGGTGTAAAAAGACTCCCGCAGGGACATTTTGCAATCTGGAAGGATGGAAAACTCAGGATTGAGAAATACTGGAGTCTTGATAAAAGGGAAGAAAGAAATAATAAAGAAAACCAGGATATATCTGATGTAGCTGAGAATATTAGAACCCTTATAGATAATTCAGTTAAAGTAAGATTGCAGGCTGATGTTCCGTTAGGTGTCCTGCTTTCTGGTGGGCTTGACTCGGCAATCATAACTGCTGTTGCAAGTAAATATAAGTCTCGCTTGAAGACCTTTACCGTGGGATTTAAGTCAAAGGAATACGATGAAAGAGGGTATGCTAAAATAGTATCTGAAAGATTCAATACCGAGCATAGGGATATACAGATTGATTCTGGGATAGAAGAATATCTATATAAAGTTATGGAATTTGTTGATGAGCCAATAGCGGATGAGGCGCTTATAACGACCTATCTTATATCAAAACTTGCATCTGAGGAAGTCAAGGTAGTTCTCACAGGGGAGGGTGGAGATGAGAACTTTGCAGGATATCCCAGGTATTTGCTTGCCATACTATCTGAGAAGTTTGGTGATAAGGGGTTTTTCAAAATAACCTCTAAGGTTATTTTGCCTTTTTTAGGCAAAAGACAAAGGATATACCTTGAAAAGTTGTTTATGCAGGAGAGGGATATTCTCAAGAAGAACATTAGCTGGCTTTCAATATTTTCAGAGGAGGAGAAGAAGAGGTTATATAACGAAAATTTAACCGAGCTCGAAATCTCTGGAAAGGGTATAGAATCCCTTTTCCGCTTTGACCTTGAAAGATGGCTTCCTGATGATGTGCTACAGAAGCTCGACCGAATGACCATGGCGAACTCGATAGAGGGTAGGGTGCCGCTTTTGGACCATAAACTTGTTTCATATTGTAGGGGTATTAATAAAAACCTGAAACTTAAACGGTTTAACACAAAATATATACTTAATTTTGCATATAAGGATATTCTTCCTGGTGAGATATTAAGACGTAGAAAGCATGGATTTCTATCACCCTTTGAAGAGTGGTTTGACGAAAGTTTTCTTAGTGTGTGCCAATCTATCCTTGGGAAAAGTATGTTTAACTATAAATTCGTGGAAGAGATAATTAAACGTGCGGGAATGGATAGGGGTTATGCAAGGAAACTCTGGACATTAATAGTATTTGAGTTATGGCGAAAGAAATACGGGGTAGGGTTTTGAACCCTACCCCGTATAGAGATTATATGATAACCGGCTGTTATTCTTAAAACGAGCCAATATATTCATCAATTTTTTTATTGTGTTTTTCCATTTCAGTCTCTGCCTGCTCTGCCTTTTCTTTGTATCCTGTATCTCCAGTCAGGTGGTACTGTTTTTGATATTTCGCCCAGTCTATTATAGCAGCAATAGAAGCAAGACCTTCGGTCTGCAGCGTTGCATCACCAACATTTGGAAGCACATTCTGCACAACCTCAGCAATATTGACCACTGCATCATCTAATTTACTACAATCCTCTCCTGTAACCAATTCATCTTCATATAGATAATCGCTGTACTCAAGCAGTGGCACCGTATACGCCCATATAACCCATATCTGCATCCATTCTCCGACTACTTCCATAGCCCTTAGTGCCTCTTCCATGGACATCTGAGGTTCATCTTCCTGACAGAAAACAGGAGAGATTATGATAGAGATGCCGCAGAGCACTATCGTCAGTTTTTTGAGTATAGACATAGTTCCTCCTGGTATAATGTTCATTATGCCTGATTACTCAGATATAAAAAAACACCACATTACAAAGATTTTCATTCAACAGGGATCTAAAGAGATTGCAATTATGCCATTATAATCAGTCTGTTTAAGATATAATGGTTTTAATGTAATTCCGCAGTTCTGATATAGTATCCCAGGATATTCCTCTCTGAACAAGAAAATTTAAAAGCCTGCTTTTGACCTTTTCGTCCCTTGTTTTATGAGTTCGCAGCCATTTATCAATAAGTTTTTTCGCTGTCTTATTTTCATTAACAGGAACCTCCTTAAGAACCTTTTCAATAATCGTCTTTTCAACCCCATGTTTAAAGAGATCGTTCTTTAATCTATATATACCCCTTCTATCTCTAAAGGTTTCAATGAAAAGTTTTGCAAAGGAGTAATCGTTTATAAGCCCGCTTCTCTCAAGCTTAGATACGGTTTCTTCTGCTGTTCGAACATCATATTTTTTCTGCTTTAATCTTCGAAGGAGTTCTCTTTTGGTTCGAGGTCTATAAGAGAGAAGATTGAGCGCATAATCTCTTGCTCTAACTCCCTCTTCATAGGTAATTATCTTACTAAGCTCTTTCTCCTCAATCTTCTTACCGTTGAACAGGTCCAATTTAAGAAGCGTTTCATCACCTACCGCAAGAGAAAACTCTCCATCTACGTATATATTGTATCTCTTTTTACCCTTTTTTATTTTTGTTATCTGCATGCTTTGTTATCTCTGGACGAAGATATACGCTGATAATCTCTGGTTAATTCTTATTTTATTATCATGCACGAATTGAAATAGTGCCTACAAATCTGTTTATATACATGGCGGGGTTAATTTTTTATTCTCGTATATCTCTCACCATATTCAGGGGTTCTCTCTCGAGTTATCTTTCCTGCCTTAATCAATTTATTAAGCCTTTCATTGAGCACACCATACGGAAGATATAGTAGTTCATAAATATGGGATAGAGGTGTCTCCCGAGTAATATATGAAAGAATAAAATCATCTATATTGATAGGTTCTAAAGTATCGAGCACGGGTGCTTTTTTTAGATAGTCCAGAAAGGAGTTTTTTCTCTTCATGATGTTCCCGAGCTCTCTTGTTAGTTGGAATAGGTCATTGTGATATTTATATATGAACATACAGAAATCTGCCTGTGTCTGACGTTTATTTAGCATTTCCTTAATAAAACCTACTTCTCCACCTCCTATGGATTTAAAATCTGCTATATCCATCATATCCCAAAGAATATCCGTAACATCCCTTTCTTCTCCATCCCATTTTAACCTTGCCTGCAGTCCACATCGAGCTGCCCTGAATCTATTTTCAATGTATTCTAAGTATAGATTCTTACTGAACCTCTGCGAATTCGTTTTCAGAAATCCTATAACAAAAGCAACTACAAAGGCAATAAATTGGTACAATAATTCCTCAGAGGATACAGCATCAGTAATTCTAAGTTCTATGGTAGAGTGAACATCCGTTTTAACACATACATCATCTCCCCAGCTCCATTGTACTACCTCTGGATTGGAAATCCTTCTAACATTTGTACAGTAATCCGCATGATGCAGCACCCTATAGCTTTTAAATTCCTCTTTCTCATACATACTCCAGATTGGAGAATTCACAGCAAGTGCTGCAAAACAGGGAGCATATTTTATAAGAACATCTGCAATTTCTGTTGCATTAACGAACTCGTATATGCTTCCAATATGGATATGCAGCCCCACAGCATTTCCGATAGCTGGATGGGTTGCTACGGTAAGAAATGTCCATTTCTTATTCCTGCATATTCTTTTTATCTCTTCTAACTGGAGGTGTGTCTGTTCTATGAGTTGTTCATATGAGGTAAGAATCCCGGTTCTTATTTCGAGAAGCCTTCCATCCATTCGTCGTCCAAGATAATCATAACCAGTTCTTGACCATGGGAATTTGTTGCGCAGATGTCTTCCAAGCCACTCAATGTCCCTGTCTTCAACAATAGATAGGTCTGGTTTCAGAATGAGAGTCTCCCATTCATAGCCAAATGTTATTGGATTTAATTTACCCATAATGTACCCACGTCCTTTATTTCAAGTGGTTTTAATTTTACAATCATGTTATCCCACTTCAACTCTCCTTTGAATTTATCATTCGCTCTTACTATAAAAAAAGTCTTTTCAGGAGATTCCGCCCTTATTGCAATTAAGTCCCTTGTAACTATATATTCATCACCAAATGCATAGATACAACTATAAGTAAATGATTTTCCTTTCTTCAGCTCTCTTTTCTCCGAAAATAAACATATTAACAGGACGTTTATTGAATGTCGAAGTGTTAAATGCTCCGTTTTTTGTTTATGCGTGGCATATAAAAAGCTGCCATTACTTTCACCGACAAGGAATGAACCAAGTCTTAACCCACAATACTCGATAGGAAACCAGAGAGTCAAAACAGATTCTTTCTGGTAGTACCTATGTTCGAGTTTTTCCTCCGTGGGTACGTACAGTGCAGTTTCAGTGTCTATTACTTTGACAGGTAAGTATTTTGAGTATATAATATTTTTCTTTCTTTTCGCTGTTATTTTCGTCTTTTCGGTAAGTAGTGGGTATTTGGGATGAAGTGAAAAATGTTTTACAATTACAAGACCCTTTTTATCGTGTACGAGTCTACAGCGATTAGTGCTTATAGTTGTATGTTTTTTGTTTATTCTTTTATCCTTTGTCTCTTGATACTTAAACTCGGCGTTCCAGAGAGAACCGGGAATTTTCCCATCAGTTGTGTCAAATATTCCCCCAACATCAACCCATTTTCTGGATTTATGTTCAATCTTAGAACCGAAATACTCTCTACCTTTATATTTTAGAGAGCCGATCCTTGCCCCAAGATGTGGGATGATTGTAACATCCATAAATTCATTTTTTAAGAGCACCTCTTTATGACCATCTCTATTTACATCATCAGAACTTACGGGAATTATTTGCGGTAGCTCTTTTAGTGATACAACAATTTCGTTCCCTTTTTTTGGTTCGAACGGATGAGGATACTCCCTGGTTACCCAAACAGACTTTCCCTTTATATGGGGTGGTGGTTTTGGACTCTTAGGGATGAAGTCTTTTATTCTGACCTTGAGACGTAAGGTGGAAACCTTGAAGTTGCCATCTTTCCGTTCACCCGTCTTTTTTATATCTATGATCTTTGTAACTAATCTAAACATAGAAAACTTATGTTAAAGGTGTGGGAGTGAAAATATTAATGTCTCAGTAAAATCGCAATCCTTTAGTTTATACAACTTTCCCTCGATCTTTTCTTCATATACATCTACTAAAATGAAATGGTAGAATCCCCCATCTTCCTCTTCTGCATAGAGTGGAGCGCCTGCACCTCCTGTTATAATCTGAATTACTTCATCGTGCGTAGTCTTTCTGAAGAGATGTTCATGCCCCACAAATATGATATCTACGTTGTTGTTCTTTAACAGAGTTAACAGGCTGTCTCTCTGCTCTGGATATTTATCCATACAGCGACCAAAGTGTCTACCAATGAGAGAATCTGCATATAGGGGCCTGTGAAGAAAGACAAATCTATATGCTGACGAGGAAGCTTTTAGAGTTTCTTTAAGCCATTCAAGTTGTTTTCCTATTATTCTCCTATCCTCACCAGGAATCTCTGAATCCAAAACTATGAAGTCCGAATTACCATATGTAAAAGAGTAGTAAATTTCCTCATCCAGGAGGGTGAATATATCCCTGTACATCTTCTCTGACCTTGAGTGTTCTACATCATGGTTTCCTACAACCGGAAGGACAGGGAAACCATAGCCCGATGACCATTCTATAAACTCCTTCCATTGGTAGAGGTTACCTGGATTTGTGATAAGGTCCCCTGTGTTTAATATAAAATCAGGTTCAAGAGTGGAGATTTCATCAAGAAGTGCTTTATAAACCTCGGAATTACCTCTATTGTCTCCAAGAACCGCAAATCTGAATGGTAGTTTATCTTCGCTGAGTCTATCAATTTTGGTAACAAGTTCTGCACTTTCTCGTATCTTACCCTTTATCTCCTCTATCTCTTCTTCAGTGCCAACTATTAGAAGAGAGTTGGTATAATAACCCTGACATATCAGGTCGTTTGTAGGGTCAGTTATCCACTCCTTTCCATCGATAAGGAACTTATATTCATATTCACCAGGAAGAAGTTCAATGGTTACCTCAAAATGCCCATCTTTTTTTATAAATGGTGCTGCAGTTTTATTCCAGTCATTCATAGTTCCGACGAGATGGACTGTCTTTGCATACTCATCTTCATATGTGAATGTAACCTCATGTTTCTGGCAAGAGAAGACGGTAACCGCCACCAGAAGTAAAAGGAAACATCTTTTTATTAATTCACGCATCCAACCTCCCTTTTTAATAATTTCTCCCACGGAAGACACGAAGTACTACCCACCGCTGAAGCGATGGGCTAATTAAAAACATATTTTTCAGGTTTTTGAACCCTTAGTTTTACGAAGCCTTATGTAAAACTAAATATACAAAGAAACGAAGCTCTGTTTATTAACATCAACAATTCCCCTATCTGTCATCCTTATTGCGGGAATGACTGGTAGCTGAACAAATGAGAGGGTCATAAATGGGTCTCTCTCGATTCCAAGGAGTTTTGAACTTTTGTCAATCTTGTTAATAGCTTTGACAACCTCTTCCAGGGGTTTGTCAGACATCAAACCAGCTATATGAAGGGGTAATTTTGAAAGGACTTCACCGTTATTTACAACAACAAGTCCCCCGCCCATCTTTCTCAATTCTTGAAGGGCAAGGACAATGTCTGAATCGTTTTCCCCGACGATAGCAATGTTGTGTGAGTCGTGTCCAACGCTTGTACCAATTGCTCCTCGTTTAATGCCGAGACCTTTTATGAATCCCACAGTAAAATTTTCTCCTCTATATCTATCGATAACGACAAGTTTCATAATATCTCTGTACGGATCGGCAACGACCAACCCTCCTTCCACTGTAGGTTCTGTAATAAGCTCCTTTGTTAAAACTGTGTCATAGAAAACCTCTATTACCCTTATTTTTTTACCCGTGTCTTTTATAATAATATCCTTTTCTTTTATTCTTTTAGGATTCATTGGTCCCAATCTTCCTTTTACCTCGGGGAATATACCCTCAACATTTACTATTAACTCACCTTCCTCAACAACAGTTATCGAGTCTTTTATTACGGAATGAATGTGGAAATCTTTAAGGTCATTAACTACAAGCATATCTGCCTTATAACCCGGTGCTATTGCTCCCATACTTCTTAGATTGAAGTATCTTGCCGTATTGATGGTCGCCATTCTGATTGCATTAACAGGGGTAACACCTTTCTTTATAGCAGATCTCACCATAAAATCGATATGTCCTTCGTTCATTATATCAACGGGATTTCTATCATCTGTGCAGAAGGAAAAATATGGAAAATTTCTGCTGTCTACGGCATCGATAAGTGTATTAAGATTCTTTGCTGCACTTCCCTCTCTTATAAAAACTTGCATACCACGTTTTACTTTTTCAATTGCTTCGTCTTTTTCGGTACATTCGTGGTCTGAGCGGATAAAGGCAGTAATATATGCATTTAATTTTTTCCCTGTTAGTGACGGTGCGTGACCATCTATTTTTTTATACCTATGTCTTAGTAGTTCGATTTTTGCTATGAGTTCATTGTCTCTCTTTAAAACACCAGGATAGTTCATAACCTCTCCCAGTGCGAGTATTCTTGGATGTTTTTCAAGGAATCCTATCATATCCTCTACACCAAGTCTCGCCCCAGATGTTTCAAGATTGGTTGAGGGCACAGCAGAAGGAAGGGTCACATAGACATTTAAGGGAATTCCTTCTGTCGCGTGAATCATATATTCAACACCTTCGAGACCAATGACATTGGCAATTTCATGGGGGTCGGCAATGACAGTTGTAGTACCTCTTAGAAGTGCAACCTTAGCGAACTCTCTCGGTGAAAGCATGGAACTTTCTATGTGAATATGTGCATCGATAAGACCTGGAACGATGTACATTCCCTTGAGATCTATAACCTTTTTTCCCCGATTATAATCACCTATGCTGGCGATCCGCTTTTTGAATAAAGCTATATTATTTTTTTCGATGGTACCGGAGAAAACATTTACAATTCTTGCATTCTTTATCAAGACATCTGCCGGTTCTTCGCCAAGCGCAACGGGAATAATATCTTTTATATTCATATCCTACTCCTGGTATAATATTCATTATACCTGATTACTCAGATTAATATACAAATCTCTTTTAATCTTTCTACTCTTAAATAATTATGTTATGTAATATATTAACCAGGAAGGTAACAGAGTTCACAGAAAAATATTTTTATTAGCTCTTGTTATCTCTTTTAGTACATACTGCTTACTATTTTTAGTATATTATATGTGGTCTGTAGTCTACAGTCTGAGGTCTGTTGTCTTTTATTCTATGATTATACTATAAAAGATGTTAAAAGTCAAGAGGAAAATAGAATAGAGTTATCAGGTTATAACTCAAAATATCTACTACTATGATTGATATATAGAAGTTATCCAGGTTGGTGTAGAAGGGAAGGATTTATAGTAATGAGATGAGGAGCAAGGTAACATGATAAAACCACTTAGTACAAACCTACTCTACACTTGATATATAATGTAATATTACCCCATCAGCTCCAACAACCCAACCATTATCTTGGGAAGTGAAATAAACAGAATATAAGTGTCCAGTATCTGGGATCTTGTCAATATACCATTTATTGCCATTATAGTGTAAAATTACTCCTTTACTTAATTCAAGTATTCCAACAGCCCATCCTTTGTTTTCACTTAAAAAATGAACGGAATATAGCTCATAACATTGCATTTGTTCAAAAATATTCCACTCATTTCCATTATAATGTACAATTATACCCCTATGACCCACTCCCCAGCCATCATCTGATGATATAAAATAGAGAGAGTTTAACCATACATCTATTGTGTCTTCAATTTCTTCCCATTTCGAACCATCATAGTGATATATACCAGAGGGTGTGTATATAGGAAACCCAACTGCCCAGCCATTATTCTTATTTAAAAAATAGATAGAATTAACATTCCCGACTAAAGAAGATGTAGTATCCGGACTCCAACCAGTTCCATTGTAGTGGTATATAGGATAATAGAATTCTGGTGAATCTTTAAAACCTTTGCCAATTGTGGCTGTGCCTAACCAACCATTTGATGCTGACAGGAAATAGACACAGGTAATCCCACCTTGAGAAAGAGTAGTAAAAATAGTCCACTCAATACCATTATAGTGTATAATTGTTCCTCCTTCACTAACAGCCCAACCATCATCGAAGGACACAAAATGAACATCCACAAGATACTCTGAAGTAGGGGACTCAACAGTAATCCATTCGTTACCGTTATAATGTAAAATCGTACCTTTTTCACCTACTGCCCAGCCATTATTTTCATCTATAAAGTGGACGGAGATTAGGCCCTTTGAAGTAGGGCTTTCTACTTTATGCCAGTTTGATTCATTGTTGGAGTCAGTTGGTGTGTTTTTACCACAACCAATTATAAAATTATTAAGTATAATAACTATTAAGAAAGGAATTAAATTTCTTTTCATTTTCCTCACTTCCCTTGTAAGATTTTAGGAAATACTCTAAAATTTGTTAAAATAATGAACCCATCTGAGTACCTGTATTGAAGGTTATTTTTTGATGATGTTGTATAAACAGAGTTTAAAAATCAATGTAGCACCCTATACGTGAGTGCTTATAAATCTAATGCATTTCTTTGTTAACATTAATAGATTTGTATAAAAAGATATATCATTTATAATATTATAATACCAAAATCTTAATTTGTCAAATAAAAATACAAAAATATTTTAACAAACCGTTGCTTTTAAACAGATACATTTGATTACCAGTAGTTATAGTAAAGAATACAGACATTTATCTGCCCTATAATATTTACGAAAGTTATGGTTATGGAATGGATGTAAAATTATTCATCTATTCTCTGTGTCCTCTGTAGTTAAATGCCTTTAAGAGTAGAAAGGAAGAAAGCTCAAAGTAGTTTTTCAGAGCTCTATCAAAAAAGTGCTTGACATTTCATAAAATTGGTAGTAAAATTGTAAAAGAGATTTGGGAAAAGGAAAGATATCTAAAGTTAATTTTGCACATACCGCTGTATTAGCAGTATCTTGTTTAAGAGGGTCAAACACGATTTCGGATATACTAGATAGACAAGATTACTCGACACAATCCGAAGGAGGGTTGAAACATGGATGACTTATATTTCTTAGTTGGCATAGTCATTATAATAGCAGTGTTCCTTATAATTGCGGGAATGCGCAGAGCGCCCAGGAAAAAGCCCCGTCACTTGATGTCATTTAGAACGACAATGACTCTCAGGGAGGGACTGAAATCGATAATTGATTTTGCGATACAAAGAGGCTATGAGATAGATGATTTCACCGAAATGGAGGGACGTATAATCCTAAGTGATTCGGTTTCTCCAACAAGTTGGGGATTTTTCTATCCAATATATGTGTCAAAGAATGACAATGGTTCTACATTGATTGAGGTGGGTATCAGAGGCAAGGCACCTATAGCTGGGACTTTTGCACTTCGCCACCAGGAGAGGTGTTTCAATGGATTAAAGGCGTTCATTTTTGCAAGGGTGTAAGGCGGCAATGCTTAAAGCATAGAAGGTTGGGCTTCGTAAACACGTCAGATGTTATGTGCTGTTTACCTATTAATTTGATACTGTGAAAAATAAAATGAAAGAATATGAAAAACCACAGAGGTCATTCACCCCGTTAGATAGTATCCCATTAGATAGCGAGCATCTCACGGGACAAGAACATCTAACAGGGCAGGGAGTAAATTTAATTCTCTGTGTCCTCCGAACAATGTCCGTTAGCTAACGGATGTAATTATACAGGGATGGAAAGAGAACTTAAGAGAATGTATTATTTTTAGAAAAATGAATCTCTTTCAATTTCTTAATATCCCTGTTTTTTAATTATAAATTTCTATGTATAAAGATTAAAAAATTGGTTATGTAAAGAGGACACAGAGGGGAGGAATAAAAATCTTTTATAATCCCTTAATACTAAAGATCCTCTGTGCTCTCTGTGGTTAGATTTTGCACACTTCCATTAATTTTATGGAGGGAAGAAGATGAATAAACACTTAAAAAAGGTATCAACACATCATGACTGGTGGGCAGAGACCTATGATTCTGACTATTCTAAATATTTTACACTGTATCATAAAGTTACATTAAACAATATCCAGCGATTTCTCCCTGAGGATAAAAATACGACAATACTTGATGCAGGTGGTGGAACTGGTATCTGGAGTATTGAGTTGGCGAAAATGGGCTATAATGTGGTGTTAACAGATATATCACAAGGAATGCTGATAAAAGCGAGGGAAAAGTTTTCTAAACTAAAGTTGGATAGCAAGATTGATATTAGAATTTCTAACATTTGTAATATGAAAGAATTCGATGATAATCAGTTTGCAATGGTGCTCTGTGAAGGCGACCCTCTCTCATACTGTGGTGACCATCATGCAGCCATCAAAGAAGTAGTACGAGTTGTCAAACGTGATGGAATAGTTATTGCTTCTGTTGATAGCAGAGCTGCTGCATTGAATTGGTTAAGGGAAAAGGGATACCAGAAAGCCATCCAGCAACTTTTAGAAATGGGTAAGGTGGTAATGCCTCAAGAACGAGAGGAATTATGCTATGTTATCCATGCCTTTACACCCGAAGAACTAAAGGGTTTATTTGAGTCAAACGGGTTGTCAGTAGAGAGAATTATCGGGAAGCTTGTTATTGCCAACCGTCTTGTTTGTTTTAAATCAAGAGACCCAAAAATCCGGGAGTGGCTTTATCGTTTGGAATTAAAGTACAATGATAATCCTGCTTTTTATCCCTGGTCTGGACATCTGGAAATAGTAGGACGAAAGAGATGATTTCAATGAATAAACCGCAGAGCACGCTGAGTTCACAGAGATAGAATATATAAAAGACTATAGGACTCTGTGTACTCTAAAATATACAGCACATAATTATTGTGAATTTTCAACACCTATCTCGAGATGTTTTATTCTTTTAACGTTAGCAACAAGACTGAAAAAAACGATGTATGCAAGATTTGCAAGTAAGTAGTTTAGAGGTTGATTGATTATTCTATTTCAATGTGACAGTAATGAAAAATAGAATTAAGTCAATAATGGTAAGTGAAGGATTAGAGAACGCCGAGACTAAGAATAAAGAATTCTCTGTGAACTCTGTGGTTAATTTTTTTGAGGGAAGATATGAGTAATCCATACATGATTGATTGGGCTATTACTAATAAATGCGATTTGAATTGTCTACATTGTAGAGGAATAGATAAACCAGAACTTGATAGAAAAACTATTTTAAAAATAGCCGAAGAGATACCATTACTTAAGCCAGGATGGGTTATCATTGAAGGAGGAGAACCGCTCCTACGTGAAGAGTTGTTTGAAATAATTGAAATTATTTTCAGGAGTAAAATAAGGATTTATCTTATCAGTAATGGCATGGTGCTTGATGAAGATATTGCCAGGAGATTAGCAGAGTTTAATGTGAATCTCATGATAAGCATGGATGGATCGGATAGAGTAAGTTATGAAAGAATAAGAAAAGGAGCGAGTTTTAAAAGGTTAAAGGAATCTATAGCAATTGCAAAGAAATATGGTATCCTTGATTCATGTCCTGTGACCATTGGGAAACATAACTATCAGCAAACAGATAAGTTGTTTGAATTTGTCAAAAATATAGGCTATAAGAAGATTACATTTCTGGGATTGAAACCCTGTATGGATTACGAAAGATATGTTTTGAATGCAGAAGAGTATGAAGAGTTTTTACTTTCTGTTATAAAATATCAAAAGGAATACGGAATAGATGTTTATGTTGATGAGCCATTCTTTAAACCATTTTTAAAGAGGCACAACATTAATTATTCAGCAAATTCCCAAGATGGCATTGTATATACGGATGTTTCTCGTTGTATCTTTGGTGAATATATGTTTATCGAGATAAATGGGGATGTTAAACCATGTACATTTGCACCTATTGTAGTTGGTAATGTGAGTAAAAAGGGACTTAATGAAATATGGAATGATATGCAGAACTCGGAACTGGTTAAAAAGATAAAGGATTTCTCAACAAGAGAAAACTTTTGCAGCGGTTGTGAGTATCTATATGAATGCGGGGGTTGCAGGTCAAGAACATATAATCTAACCGGAAGCTGGACAGAATCGGACCCCTCCTGCCCACTTCAGCTAATTAGATACACCGAAAATAATATGGAATAAACCACTGAGTTTTAACCGCAGAGGACGCAGAGAACACTGAGATAATGGTGATTGAGAATTACATATTCTTCAAATAGTATTAAATGACTATTTAAAAATGTAGGGTAAACATTTAAGTTTGCTTCCGCAAGGCTGAAGCCTTGCCCTACAGTAGGCGGTACAGTCAGAAAGCCTTGTCCTACGATTTAACAAGATACCACTCTGAATAAATCAGGTATAATGAATATTAGATACTGAGAAAAATAATAAAAAAGAGAAAATGTAGGGGTTCGATTTATCGAACCCGTAAGAGAAACGGGTCGGATACCCGCCCGACAGCAGACGGGAATCCGACCCCTACAAGAGTTAGAATTAGTTAAGATATTTTTAACAATACAGAATATTATAACAAGAGTAATGTATGAGAGTAGTGGGAATAGACCCCGGGACATATAGTTTTGACCTCTTCGGGATGGAGGATGACAGAAAAATTATCATAGATGAATCAATAAAAACAGCGGATATTTTCAAAAACCCCCATATACTACTCGATAGGCTTGAGGAGTTAATACCATTGGATATTATTGTTGGTCCATCAGGATATGGGATACCTTTAAAGATGATAAAGGATATAACAGCAGATGATATTGGAAAGATGATACCTTTAGATACACAAGTAGCTGTAAATGAGGGAATAAAAAGCTTGCTTTTAGAAATGAAACAAAAAGAGATGCCTGTTTATTTTACCCCTGGTGTTGTCCACCTCAAGACAGTTCCTCCTTATAGAAAATGGAATAAGTTCGATATGGGGACAGCAGATAAGGTATGCTGTGTAGCACTGGGAATAAGAGAGCAATCAGAGCGACTAAATATACCCTTTAATAAAACGTCCTTTATATATGTAGAGTTAGGATATGGGTTCACGGCTGTTATAGGTGTCGATAAGGGTAAAATTATTGATGGAATTGGTGGAACGAATGGGAGTATAGGATTTCTTGGAGGTGGTGGAATGGATGCAGAGATTGCTATTAGACTTAAACATCCTATAACACAGGAGATTGTTTTTAAGGGAGGGTTAAAGGATTTTATAGGAAAAGATATTGAACCCAAAGATTTGGTAAAGTTTAAACAGGCTTTGCTTCTTTTGGGAGAAGGTATAGAAAAGGATGTTACTTCAATGCTGGTCTCTGTCCCTCATCCAGGGGAAATTATTATCTCTGGTAGATTGACAAATTATGATTTTATTAGCGATGTATTAACAAGTAGATTAGGTAAATATACCCCAGTCGTGAAGGTGAAGAAGTTATCGAGGGTTGCAAAAGAGGCAGCCTGTGGTGCATATATTATTGGGGAAGGATTACTTGAAGGGAAATATTATGAACTTGTAAGAAATCTGGGAATATTAGATGGTTAGTATGCAAGTTAAATAGCTCGTAAAACTCTATGGTATCTTTACATTTATTGAATAAAAGTAGCAGATGATGTTAAGAAGAATAGAAAAATGCTTATATTGAAATAACGCATTCACTCACGTTTATAGGGTGGTTCTTGTCGTGATTGACAGATTAATAGCGATACAAAAAGTTCTTTACTTTCCATATAATTGGTGGTAAAATGACAAAACAGCTTGTGAATATAAGTAATACGTATTTGAAAATTACTTCGCTCAAACCGCTAATTCGGAAGGATATCTCAACCGCCAGACAGGCGGACTCAAGTTTGGATACCCCGCTGTCCCGTTATCTGTCATTGGCCAGAATAAAAAGGTTAAAAAGGTGGGATAATGCCATGAAAAATTTTTTACGAAATCTGGGCTCATCGGTCCCAATGTTAAAAGGAGCTTAATTTGCGATTACTATTGGTAGTACCTCGTGCACCAGGAGGGGGAGGAGGGTTGACTCCAAATTTGAGCATTGTTGTCTTAGCTGCCTTGACACCCCAGGATATTGAAGTTTCAGTTATAGATGAGAACATAGATAAAATCAATTTTGACGAGGAGGTCGACTTAGTTGGGATAACTGCAATGACCGCGACAGTACTCCGGGCATACGAGATCGCCGCTGCCTTTAAAGAGAAAGGGAAAGCTGTTGTTCTGGGAGGGCTTCATGCTTCAGCGGTGCCCGAAGAAGCCAGTCAACATGCCGATTCTGTAGTTATAGGAGAAGCAGAGGAGATATGGCCGAGGCTTCTTCATGATTTCCAGGCAGGAAGACTTAAGAAATTTTATCGGCGTAGAGAGTGGGCAAATTTAGAAAATCTACCTGTTCCCAGAAGGGATTTGCTTAAAGCCAAATCCTATAGACTGTTCAATACAGTTGAAACAGCGAGGGGATGTCCATTCCATTGCAGCTTTTGTTCTGTCTCCTCTTACTTTGGAAACACCTACCGTTTTCGACCAGTCAAGGATGTTGTTAAAGAGATTGAGACTCTTGAGGGTAAATATCTATTCTTTGTAGATGACAATATTGTTGGAATTCCCCGACGTGCAAAGGAGTTGTTTAAAGCATTGACTCCTTGCAAGAAAAAATGGATAGGTCAAGGATCATTAACCTTTGCCAATGATGATGAGCTTCTCAAACTGGCTGCCAAAAGTGGGTGTATCGCAATGTTTATAGGTTTTGAATCTTTGTCACAGGCGAGCCTAAGAGAAGCGAGCAAATCATTTAATGTTGTGAAGCATTATGAAAAAGCTATTAAGAAAATACATGCCCATGGAATTTCAATCCATGCCGCTTTCATATTCGGGTTTGACCATGACGACGAGAGCGTTTTTGAGAAAACAGTGGAGTTTGTCAACAAAACAAAACTTGACTCCGTATCATTTTCAGCCCTAATTCCCTTTCCGGGAACACCCCTTTACCGGAAATTAATTAAAGAGAACAGAATAATCACCAAAGACTGGAGTAAATACAGCGGTGCTGTCTTCCAGCCGAAGTTGATGTCTCAAGAGGCATTGGACGAGGGTTGCAAATGGGCATGGAAGGAATGCTATTCATACAAGTCGATATTTACGAGATTGGGATCACTGAAAAGGCACTGGTTCCTCCATCTGTTACTAAATCTGGGGTATAAAAAGTGGGTTAGGAGTTTGTAACGCTGGTTTCTTAATGAAGGTTGGAAAGTATGGGACCGGTCTCGTAAGATACCATCTTTTTAGAGCAATATAAACGGTGTGTCCTATAGGTGGACTGGTACTGCGAGGTTGGTAAAAACTTTCAGAGGGTTAAAGCAAGTGGAAGGAATATTTAATGTGATGTCTTTTCTATGGCTTTTAACTATTATCACAGCATATACGCTGCGGGCCAGAAGGGGGTGAGCTGTGTATGTATCCTTTATTAATTTTATTCTTCTTAATCCAGCAGTGGATATCACCTATCCGTATCTCACCCGATTCTTCATATGATACACATCCTTCAATATGCATAGAGGAAGTAGGTGAAGTATGGGTATACTGGTATAACTCAAATCACCTGTGGACAAGATGTTATAATCCGTACGTAGGTTGGTCAGAGGTCTTTCTCATAGACACTACAAAGTGTAAAATCCCTCAGGTTACAACTTCAAGTGCATGTAAAGGTACTTATGAAATACCAGATTGGATAATAGCTTGGGTAGACTCAAGTGGATTTGTTAGACTTACACTCAGCGATATGATGCCACCTGTTTCATGGTGGACAATTCCCCCTGATTCAAGGATTGAGGGGTATGATCCAGCCATTGCTTATGACAGAGACAGTATTATCTTATGGTGCATGTGGACAGCTAATGGATTATACTTGGCGAGTCATTGCGAATGGGGAAATTGGGCTGTCCCTGATACGTTAAAAGAATTTACACCAGTAGAAATAACTTATACCACAGGAATTACTATAGACAACGAAGGTAATGTCTGGGTATGTTATAACGATCACGAGTCCATATGGGTTCAATACTGGAATGGAAATAACTGGTCAACACCTGAAAGCATCGGAACCTGTTTTGATTATGCCTACCCCACCATGTGTGCTGATTCATCAAGCATCTGGGTAGCATGGTTTAATAGTTCGTATTACCAGGGGATAGGAGCAATCTTTATGAGGTATCATGACGGATTAGAATGGTCAAATCTGATTGAATTTCCACATTATTTCGATACCACTGATGGAGGTCATAATTCGCATCCAGATATATGTTCAGACGAGCAGGGAAGACTATGGGCTGTCTGGCATGAGGAAGAGGCAATATATACTCCCAATTATAGAATTCTCGCGAGTGTATACAATGAAACTAGCTGGTCTAACATAGAGGTTGTTGATTCGTGTTATGGCGCATTGGGGGGTAAACCATCAATTGCCTATAGAGATGATAAAGTATGGATAGTCTGGCAATCTGAGAAAGAGGGAGATTATAATATCTACGGCTCGTATAATGAGATAACAGGTGTAGAAGATGCTATGTCACTATATTTGGATTTCAAACTTTTACGGAACTATCCCAATCCATTTAGAGAGAGAACAGTTATTACTTTGGAGTGCATCAACCGTGTTGATGCTGCTGTGACATGGTCACAGCACTCCATACACATCTATGACATTTCTGGTAGTCTCATCCGCACCCTCCCTCTCAATCTGTGTAATCCAAATGAATCTGTGCAATCTGTGTATTGGGATGGGAAAGATGAATTGGGTAGTAAAGTTGGCAGTGGAGTTTATTTCTACCAACTGAAGGTAGCTGATGAGCTTAAGATTACCAGAAAAATGCTTATTTTGAAATAATGCAAAAGAGAGATCTGAAATACTGCCTTTAAACTCTCTTAATCGGTGTAATCAGGTATAATGAATATTATACCAGGAGGTGGATATGAAAGTGTTTTATATCTTTTGCCTTGGGATGCTGCTCTTCAGTGCAGTCTCCTGTCCTGCTCAGGATGATACAGCTATGATTGGTTATTCCTATGTTAATTATGCCACAGCTTTTAGTAATGGGCGGAAAATTGTACCTGTTGGTCCTTTCGCTGAGGATACCCTATATGCTGTCTATAGCTATAATGATGATACCTGCTATTTTGCATATTCTTATAACAGAGGTATGACATGGCAGGCACAACCTCTATTTGCAACACTTTATGGGAATGCCCACTGTCCTTCTATTGATGTATACGGCACCCTGCCCTATGTTGTTTCACAGGGCAATGATACTTCGGGATTTGGAGATATATTCTTGAAGTGTCCTTTAGACTGGTGCAACCCACAGTTGATTTGTAACACTTCAGGACATGCTACACTTCCATCTATTGCAATAGATGACAGTGCTGGTATGCATATTGTATGGCAGGATGACACACCAGGGAATTGTGAGATATATTATTGTTGTGCCCATTATGATACTGCAGTTAGTGAGGTTATAAATTTGAGCAATCTCGAACATGCTGCTGACAGGTATCCATCAATTAGTATTTTTAATGGAGATGAGGTTCATGTAATATGGGAAAGATATGATTCTCTTATAGATTGTCCTTATAGTATCGTCCATAGGTATATCGATAATGGAATCTGGTCTGACGAAGAATATTTGGCTGGTTGTTCAGGAATTCCTTTTCATCATCCCAGTCTTGATTATTCACACGGCGAGGATGCTCCTTCTGCTACCTGGGAGGACAGTACTCTGGGGAAATCAGATGCCTTCTTCTATGAGGGAAATGGGGGAGGATATTTAACATCTGGCGATTCAAGATATCCTGTGGTTTCCACGTTAGGTGGAACATGGAGTTACCTCTACTGGGAAGATAACAGCGATGGCTGCGATGACATCTATGCACATCGTTATTATTTTATGACAGGATGGGGTTCTTATGAGTTCCGTTATATGTTTGGTGATGAGGATATGCACTATCCCAGTGTTTCTAATTGTCATGTAATATGGACTCAAGGAGATTCAGCTCCTTATAGAGTTATGTACCTGTATGAGGGGTATCCTATAGGAGTAAAAGAAGATGAATCTTATGAGAACAACATTAAAAATCTAAAAGCCTATCCCAATCCGTTCAGAGAGAGAACGGTTATTACTTTGGAGTGCATCAACCATGTTGATGCTGCTGTGACACGGTCACAGCACTCCATAAGCATTTACGATATCTCCGGTCGTCTCATCCACACCCTCCCGATTACTGATTACCGATCACCTATCACTGAAGTGTCCTGGCACGGAAGGGATTCAAGCGGTAAAGAAGTGCAGTCAGGCATTTATTTTGTGCGAGTAGTAGGTGAGGGTATTTCTGAAGAAGACACCAAACCAGTAAAGTTAATCAAATTGAGGTGATAGGATTAAATGTAGGGTGTATAATGCTTGATAGACAGGTTGTTAAGGAATTTCTACCTGCAAGGGTTTAAGTATCTGATAATAATGCAGAAAGTAGATAAATAACATCTCCTATTGTCTTTCGCCTCATTATACATAATCTACTACCAGCAGTATTTCATATCTGAAATAAAAAAACCTATAATGAAAAATAGTTTTTAAGTTTCTTTTTCTCTTACAAATCTCTTCAAATCCCTGTTAAATAATAGTCTTGATTTCCTGCTCAAATCTCTTTCAAGTCTCGTACCAGTCCCTGTTGATATATCTTTTTGATTCCCTGTTTTTAAAACAGAAAAAGCTTGACAAAATGACATTTTTTTGTTATAATTGCCTTCAGGAAATCGAAAACACAGAGATAAGATTTTATTTTTTAACAGGGATTGAAAGAGTCCGTCAGCTGACGGATTAAGAGATAAAAATGAAATGGAATGATTCTGAGTTCAGACCTATTACAAATAAAATTATTAAAGCATTTTATAAAGTTCACAATCAATTAGGTCCAGGTTTATTAGAACGAGCATACCACAAGGCTTTATTTATTGAGTTAAACAAAGACTTGAAAGTTGATTCTGAAAAAGAATTTCCTGTTATGTATGAGACTCAAGAAGTCAGCAGGTATGTACCTGACTTGTTAGTAGAGGAGAAAGTTATTGTTGAAGTTAAAGCAGTAAAGGAGTTGAATGTAGACCATAAGGCACAATTAATATCACAATTAAGGGTGAGTAAAATTCTTATTGGATTTTTAGTGAATTTCGCCAAAAAAGAGTTAGAATACAAAAGATTTGACAACTTCTATCAAATAGAGAAAGAAAGTTTGAGTTTGGAAGAAGAGACCTTTTTTGACAAGGATCAAGAGAGAACTAAAGAAATAAAAAACAGGAAATAAGAAAGAAAAACTCTTCAAATCTCTTTCAATCCCTGTTGAAAGAAAAAAAGTTCTTTTTATCTCTTACAATCTATGTTTAAAAAGGAGAAGTTATTATGGTATCAAAAGAGGATATAGAAAAACTTTTTAAGGAATTGCTTTCCCAGATAACAGATTTGAGACTAAAAGACAAGGTTGTAAAGGCATGGCTTATTGCCTGCCAGCAAGGTGGCTGGAATAGTATTGAAGAGCTAAAGAAGATACCTTTTACATTGCTTATTGACTCAAAAGGTGTAGACCTTATTGAACATACAATTGCAGTTACAAAGGGTGCTTTAGCTCTTGCCAGAGCCCAGAAAGAGACATACTCATCTTTACCTTATAATATTAACTTTGACCATCTTATAGCAGGCGGACTACTCCATGACGTTGGAAAATTACTCGAAGTTGAGCCAGATGGAGGGGGTGAATACAGAAAGAGCCATTCAGGAAAATGTACCCGTCATCCAATCTCAGGAGCTATCATTGCTGCCGAGTCAGGACTTCCACAGGAGATTGTGAATATTATTGCCTGTCATGCCAAAGAGGGTGATGGGAGACCACAAGTAGTAGAAACAGTTTTTATTCATCAGGCAGATTTCAGTGCCTTTAATCCCCTTCTAATGCTTGGAAAGGGTCTTTTGATTCAGGAGGAAGAATAGATGGCAAAAACAATGATAGAAAAAATTATTGAAGCCCATTGCAAGAGGTCTGTTAAACCAGGTGATGTAGTTGATATGGGTATTGACGTTCGGCTTGCACGGGATTTTGGGGGTGCAAATGTCGTGAAGAATCTTGCAAGTAATAATCTTGAGATAAATGACCCGAAACGTACCTTCTTCACCTTCGATTGTAATCCAACCGGTTCAGACCAGAAATATGCTGCAAACCAGCAGTTTTGTCGTACCTTTGCTCGCAGGCAAAACATTCGTATTTATGATATTGATAAGGGTATTGGCACCCATCTTGCAATAGATGAGGGGCTGATTGCCCCTGGAGAGACCCTGGTCTCGACAGATTCCCACGCAAACATTATGGGAGCAATCGGCACTTTTGGTCAGGGTATGGGAGATATAGACATAGCTCATGCCTTTGCCTTTGGGAGAGTCTGGTTCAGGACTCCGCCGACAATAAAAATAATCTTATGTGGGAAACCAGGGGAAAATGCTACTGCCAAGGATATTACTCTTGCAATTCTTAAAAAATTTGGTGCTGGTGGACTTCTTGGATATACTGGAGAGCTTTTTGGAACTATAGTTGACTCTTTGAATCTTGATAGTAGAATAACAATTTCCTCAATGGCAACAGAGATGGCAGGAATTATTCTCTTTATTCCTCCTAATGAAGAGATAATAGGATATTGCGAGAAGGCTGTTGGCAAAAATATCTCTGGGGTTTATCCAGACCCAGATGCGGAATATGTCAAGGTAGTAGAGGTTGATATTGATGGTTTAGAACCTCTAATATCTCAACCGGGTCATCCTGACGATGTAGTATCAGTTGAAGAAGTGAAAGAGACTAAAATTGATTCCTGTTTTATCGGCTCCTGTACCAATGGGCGTTTCGAGGATATGGAAGCGACAGCAAGAATTTTAAAAGGTCGGAAGGTTGCACCAGGTGTGGTTTTAAAGATTGTGCCATCTACCTATAGGGTCTGGAAACAGTGCCTTGATAAAGGTTTAATTAAAACCTTTGTTGAAGCAGGAGCACTGGTGGGAAATCCTGGCTGTGCTGGTTGTGCAGCAGGACAGATAGGTCAGAATGGTCCTGGTGAGGTTACTGTAAGTACTGGTAATCGCAACTTTCCCGGCAAGCAGGGACAAGGAGACGTCTATCTTGCTTCACCAGACACAGTTGCAGCCTCATCAATAGCTGGTGTAATTACATCATCAGATAGGATACCTTCAGAACCCGTTACTTTTAAGGTAGAACCTGTAGCAGAAAGACGTGAAGAGAAACTATTCAAGAAGGAAAAAGGTAAAAAACCAGTCGAGGTTGAGGGTCGTGCCTGGGTTATAACAATGGATAACATTGATACTGATATGATATATCATAACCGTTATCTATCCATCACAGATATAAAACAGATGGGACAGTACACATTCGACAACCTAAAGGGTTATGAGGATTTTGCAAAGAAGGCGAAGCCTGGAGATATTGTTGTTACAGGTAAAAACTTCGGATGCGGCAGCTCCCGTCAGCAGGCAGTGGACTGTTTCAGGAGTCTCGGAATATCGACTATTATTGCTGAGTCCTTTGGCTCAATCTATGAAAGGAACGCAATCAACAGCGCAATGCCTATTATGATTGCAGAGAATTTTTTAACTAAGTTAAAGTATGGAGATATAATCAGGGTAAATTTCCAGTCAGGTGAGATAAAAATAATTACAAGGAATGAGACCTTGAAGGCACAACCCTTCTCGGATGTTCAAATGGATATATATCAGAGAGGGAGTTTATTGAAAAAGGAGATATAAACTTATGGGAAAGACATTTGCTGAAAAAATTCTTGCAAGAAAAGCAGGGCTTAAAGAGGTGGTTCCTGGACAGATTGTCATAGTGAGACCAAAGCATCTTTTAACCCATGACAATACTGCACCTATAATTTCAAAGATTAAAGAAGAACTGGATGAATATGGCATAGTTGATAAAAATTTTCCTGTTATTGTGCTTGACCACGTTATACCTGCCGCAAACGAGAAGACGGCATTAAATCACAAAAAGATTCGGGAATTTGTAAAGAGACAAAGTGTTAAGAACTTTTTCGATATAGGAACAGGCATCTGCCATCAGGTATTGTTTGAAAAAGGTCTTGCACTACCGGGCACTCTTATCCTCGGTAGTGATTCTCACACCTGCTCCTATGGTGCTCTTGGTGTATTCGCATCGGGTATTGACCGAACAGAGGCTGCATCTTTACTTTTAACTGGTGATACATGGCTAAAGGTTCCTCAGAGTATAAAAATAACCATGAAAGGGAAAATTAAACTACCTGTCTCAGCAAAGGATGTAATTTTATATATTATTGGAAACCTCAGCGCTTCAGGCGCCAACTACTGTTCAGTAGAATTCCATGGTGATTTAGAACAATTCTCCGTTTCTGAACGATTCACGATAGCTAATATGGGAGTCGAAATGGGTGCAAAGGTAGCAGTATTTCCTGTAGATGATATTACTTTAGAATATCTTAAAGGTATAGGGATAAAAGAATCATCATATAAGGCGGTATGGTCGGACAAAGATGCCAGCTATTCTAAAGAATTGACATACAACCTTTCAGATATTCCACCTGTGGTTGCCTGTCCTCATTCTGTAGACAATGTAAAGACTGTCAACGAAGTTGCTGGACTTACAATTGACCAATTTCTTATTGGAACTTGTACCAATGGAAGACTGAAGGATATCGAGGTTGCAGCAGAGATTCTAAAAGGAAAGAAGGTAGCATCTAATGTCAGGTTGCTCGTTCTGCCTGCATCAAAGGATGTGTTTGAAACAGCCCTGAAGGAAGACATTATAGATACTCTGAGCAAAGCCGGGGCAGTAATACTGCCACCAGGGTGTGGACCCTGTTTGGGTGCTCATCAGGGTGTTTTGGCACCGGGAGAAAGATGCCTGAGTACAGCAAATAGGAATTTTAAGGGACGAATGGGATGTAGGGAGGCTGAAATATACCTTGCCAGTCCTGCTACAGTAGCAGCATCTGCCCTTTATGGTAAAATAGTAGACCCAAGAGAGGTGATAGTGAAATGAAAATCTGGAGATACGGGGACAATATTAATACAGATATGTTATTCCCGGGAAAGTACACATATACCTGCAGCACACCGGAAGAGATTAAACCCCATATACTGGAAGACCTTGACCCTTCGTTTTCTAAAGGGGTAAACGAGGGTGATACTATCTTGGCGGGTAAGAATTTTGGTTGCGGAAGTTCAAGGGAGCAACCAGTAGTTGGTTTGAAGGAAGTTGGGATTCAGGCAGTAGTAGCTGAGAGTTTTGCTCGAATCTTTTACCGTTCAGCAATCAATCAGGGTCTTATTCTGATAGAATGTCCGGAAGCAGTAAGGGCTTATTCTGATGGTGATACGGTTGAACTTAATACGGAAAAAGGGGAAATAATGATTGCAGGAAAGCGTTTTTATTTTCCAAAACTTCCTTCAGAGATACTTGCAATACGTGATGCAGGCGGTCTAATTGCCTATACTCGTGCAAAACTAAGAGGGAAAAATTACACAGATTATTAATTAGATTACACAGATAAAAGAAGAGAATCCAAATACGCATTATTGAAAAGCTTTAGGACTTTGTATTGTATTGTTGATTTATTTTGGCAATAAAAAATTGTCAAATAAAGAGACTTATATTTAAATCTGAGTATCTATACCTACCGTCAGGCAGGAGTGGATAGACATCTGTGTAATCAGGTATAATAAATATTATACCAAAGGGGGTTAAAATATGGCAAAGACTTGTGAAGCAGGAAGGCGTGGCGAAAAAGTACGCTCTGACTGCTTTGTCTCATTAGAATTGAGAGATTCTGGGGGAATAGAAATCAGGCTCAAAAGTAAGGTTGTGGTGATGTACGGGGAATCAATCAAAAGATTATGCATGGATGTCCTTAAAACCCTGTGGGTTGAAAACGCCCTGGTCACTCTTGAGGACCAAGGCGCTCTTCCGTTTACCATTTCAGCCAGGTTAGAGACTACAGTGAAACGATGCCTCCCTGATAATGATAAAAAATATCTACCTGAAATGTTAAAACACTCTATGTATAAAACGCAGAGGGAACGTTTTCGACGTTCTCGTCTCTACCTTCCTGGCAATGAACCAAAATTTATGATAAATGCCGGAATACACAAGCCAGATGCTATCATCCTTGATCTTGAGGACTCAGTAGCACCTGCAGAAAAGGATGCCGCAAGAGTTCTTGTGCGAAATGCCTTAAGGCAGGTGGATTTTTATGGTGCTGAGAGAATGGTCAGGATAAATCAGTTACCAGCAGGGCTTAAAGACCTTGAAAATATAATTCCTCATAATGTCCATGTTGTTCTTATTCCGAAATGTGAGTCCTCAAAACAGGTGAAACAGATAGATAAGAGAATTAAAGAGATACTTAATAAGAATAATATCAAGGAATCGGTATTCCTTATGCCCATAATCGAGAGCGGACTTGGAGTGATTAAGGCATATGAAATCGCTTCTTCTTCGGATAATATTATTGCTCTTGCGATCGGGTTAGAGGATTATACAGCAGACATTGGAACAGAGCGAACTAAAGAAGGGAGAGAGAGCTTTTTTGCACGCTCTCAGGTAGTAAATGCTGCCCGTGCTGCTGGTGCCCAGCCCATTGATACCGTTTTCTCTGATGTTACTGATATGGATGGATTAAAGAAGAGTGTGAATGAGGCAAAGTCTTTGGGATTTGAGGGTAAGGGATGCATTCATCCGAGACAGATAAAGGTTATCCATGATGCATTTGCACCTGCTGAGAGAGAGATAGAAAAGGCAAAAAGGATAGTATCTGCCTTCGAAAAGGCAGAAAAGGAGGGACTGGGTGTTGTATCCTTAGGGAGCAAGATGATCGATCCACCAGTTGTTAAAAGGGCGTTGAGGACAGTAAAGCTCGCTGCCGAGATGGGAATTTTAGATAAAAATTGGAGGGATGAATATGTCCAGTGAAGAATATAAACTTAAGAAGAACGTATTGGGTCGAATGGTGCCCACTATTATCAATGGCAAACCTGCGGTGCCATTTCAGGGGGTGGGTAAATACAGACCTACTGGCTGTAAGGCTGCTCCACCTATATCAACATGTGTTGATTATCCCCCTTACGGGAATAAGGTTTTGCCTGACCTGAAAACCGCCTTGATAAAGGCGGGCATCAAAGATGGTATGACCATATCGACCCATCACCATTTAAGGAACGGAGACCTTGTTGCAAATCAAATTTTTGACGCCTGTGCAGAGATTGGGGTAAAGGACCTTATATGGTTTCCGAGTGCATCATTCCCCTGTCAGGAACCGATAATCAAGCACCTTAATAAAGGGGTTGTCCATCATATTGAGGGAAGTATGAATGGTCCTCTGGGTAGGTATGCCTCACGTGGAAAAATGCGTGGCATGGGTGTGTTGCGTTCTCATGGCGGACGCTATCAGGCAGTTCAGGATGGTGACGTTCATATTGATATAGCCGTTATTGCAGCACCAACAGCAGACCCTTTTGGTAATGCCAATGGTCTCACAGGACCATCTGCATGTGGTCTTATTGGATTTGCCCTGGCAGACTCCCAGTATGCGGATAGGGTAATTGTAGTCACTGATAATCTGATTGATTTTCCCTGTATTCCCTGGCAAATTCAGGGAAACTATGTTGACTTTGTAGTAAAGATGGACAAAATTGGTGACCCTGAAAAGATAGTTTCAGGAACTACTCAAATCACAAAGAGTCCAGATCGCTTGTTGATTGCTGAGCTAACTGCTCGTTTCATAAAAGAGGCTAAAATTATGAAAAACGGGTTTTCATTTCAGGCTGGTGCTGGGGGCACATCCCTTGCCTTTGTTACATTCTTAGAAGGATATATGAGAGAAGAAGGTATAAAGGCAAGATTTGTCAGGGGTGGAAGCACAAAATACCTTGTCCAACTTCTTGAAGAGGGACTAACGGATTATATTCTCGATGGTCAGACATTTGACCTTGATGGAGTTCGTTCGATGAGAGAGAACCCTAATCACGTCAACACAAGTCCCTTTACAAGTTATAACTTCCATGGTAAGGGGAATTTTGCCTCAATGGTTGACACAGTAGTCCTTGGAGCAACAGAAGTGGATGTAAACTTTAATGCAAATGTTGTTACACATTCTGATGGACTGCTACTGCACGGCATTGGTGGCTGGCAGAACTGCCTTTTCTCAAAATGTACAATACTATCAATTCCATCATTCAGGGATAGAATACCTGTTATTGTTGATGAGGTTACAACCTTATGCGGACCAGGTGAGTTGATTGATGTTATTGTGACCGAAAGGGGTATTGCTATCAACCCTCGAAGAAAAGACCTGCTTGTCGCTGTGTCTGGTTCTGACCTTCCTCTTAAAACCATCGAGGAATTAAAGGATGAGGTTGAAAATATCTGCGGTGGCAAACCGGCGAAGCCTAAATTGAGTGATAGGGTTATAGCTGCAATCAAATGGGTGGATGGGACAGTAATTGACTGTGTAAGACAGGTGATGTAGAAAAGTTGGTAATCCTTTCCTTTATATCCCGCGTGTTGGAGGTAGTCTAAGGACTATCCCTATTCTTATTATTTCACGGAATCCAACCGATGAGATTGTGGAGTTTGTTTCGAACAGTAACGAGGAAATAGCTGTCATTGCGAGTCCTGATGACAATCAGGACGCGGCAATCTCATCATTGTCATTTTTTCTTACATTGGTTATGTAAAAGCAAAAAGAAAGGAACAGTAAAAACCCACTGAGAATAATTTTGATGCTTGAATTTTGATTTTTGATATTTTTCTAAGAGGGTCGTATGGTTAGAGGAATTATTACATCTATATTGATATTCGGAATCTTTGGCTGTGCAGAGAAGGCTCCCAAGGTAAAAGTAAAGATTGTCGAGGGTTTTCATGTAGCATTTATCAAGGAGGTGGGAGAATACAGCAAAGTGGGTTCAGTTATTGAAGAACTCTACATCTGGCTTGGTGAGAGGGAAGCAAAGATTGCAGGACCATGCTTTGGTATGTATTATCAAGATGACCCGGAGAGGATACCAGTCGAGAGTCTAAGATGGGAGATTTGCATCCCAATTAAGGCTGAACTTGAAGGAGATGAAAGAGTGGGGACAAAGGATATACCAGAAACAGAAGTAGCTTATCTCATTCACAAAGGTTCTTATGAAACTGTCGGTCAAGATTGGAAGAAGCTATACGAATGGATATTTAGAAATAATTATATACCCACAGGTCCGGGAAAAGGAATCTACTTAAATAATCCCAAAGAAGTTCCGGAGGACTCTCTTTTGACAGAGATTCAGGTTCCGGTGGGGAAGAAGTAATAGGCATAATTAAGAGCAATCTTCTTTCTGTCTGTTCTTCTCAATCCCCCTTTACATTATGGAATAAGCTTAGGTTTTCTAATTTCAGCTTTTTTCTTCAACCTCTGCTTGGGTTCTAAGGTAGTCACAAAAGCCCTTAAAGAACCTGAACCTGGTTGAATATCTGCTACGAGAATTTGACAATTGCAAAATTAAGCAATCATCGAATTAACTTTTCCTGCAGTACAAGAGCGACGATCTGTTTAAGCAACTTGATTTATCTCCCTTCGTGAACTTCGTTTTCCTGCAGTGTGGGTTTTGATTTCTATCACCTACTGGTCACCTTAGCCTTACTTTGCCCTCGACTTTGACGACGAACAGATACAAGAAGGACAAAATGCTCACATATATACTTACCTCCTATTATCCCGGATGGTCTTCTGTATGATTTTATAAGGGGTGAATATCATGTGGGGTATTCAGACAAAAAACTTGACTTTTGGGTGTTTGTAGTGTATAATTTATATTGAGGGGGATGTCAAGGTAGGTTTAGCGACGGATTTATCGGGAATGGAGGAGTAAAAAGTGGTTTCCAGATTTTGGGCAAAAAATATCAGAGGTGAGAACAATGAAAAATATTAAAATATCATTAGCAATTTTTCTTCTCTCTTTGCTCTTCGTTGTAAGTTGTAGCAATCCCATAAGTAGCGTGAGAAATGGAGTAACCGGCAGAGTTTTATATGTAGATTCCCCAATGCCGGCGTCCGGAGCAAAGGTGTGGTTGGGAAAAACCTTTTGCTATTCCGACAACTTTCATTTTTATGATAGTACCCATACAAACAGTATGGGATATTTTACATTCGAAGACATAGAAGAAGGTCATTTTTGTTTTTATGCCTGCAAATACAGTGACACCGGTGAATCTGATATTTCGCATATTACACCACTTTATGGATTTTCTTACGACAGTATTGGTACATATCTTGAAAATATCTTTCTCAATCCGGTATTCGAAGAGGGTAAGGTAACGGGCAATTTGATTGCAAAAGAGACCCAAATGCCTGCCGACAGCGCGAAGGTAATATTAATAAGACTCGATGCCAAGAAACTTCTTCTGAGTCATGTAAGTGTTGATAGCGTCTTATCTGACGGTGATGGAAGTTATTCATTTGAGAATGTAAGAACTGGCACCTATTATGTTTATGCGAGTAAAACTGATGCAAGTGTAGATTCTACAGGTTTTATTTACGCCGATTGTGATTATTTTTACAGCGATGGAAAGGGTATCTATACTGTTGATACATTGTTTTTATGGACTTGGCTTCAAGTTTACAAACCTGCAATCTACATTTATCCAGAAGAAAATGACCAGTTTAAAGTCAAACTAATTTTGAAAAATGGAACAAAAATTACTAAAAGCATCCCGGAGTACAAATTTGGTTGGGATGTTTCTGTGGAAAAATCTGGCAAAATAGACGGCAAATATGATTATCTCTTTTACGAGGCTTCAATAAAAAAGATACCCGACATTCCTTGTGGCTGGTGCATTTCACAAGAGAATCTAAGGAATAAACTTAATGATTTGCTGATGAAAATTGGATTAAACGAGCAAGAAACCGAGGGATTTCTGGATTATTGGTTAAACAGATTGCAAGATTACAAATATTACAAGATTTTTCCAGTTGTTAATCGGCAGTTGGAAGATTTTGTAGAATTAGAGATAACTCCACCAGCAAAGACATCCTTAAGAGTCTGGCTCTTCTTTCAAGGTTGTGATAAGCTCGAGGAATTGCCTTCACCTCAGATCAATAAATTTGTTCGAGAAGGGATAACAGTAATTGAATGGGGTGGTGTGATGCTAAATTGATCTTCAAATAAGTTATGAAAATTGTAGCGAGCCTTTATTTAGTGCCAATCAGGATATAGAGAGCACAGAATATCTGAGAAAAGTACCACGGATGATATCCTACTTGGAATGAAAACTTAACGACGGTGAATTGCAATGGTAGTTATTTCTATTTTTCAACATGACCACCGAACACAATAACTGTGGTTTTCTTCCATCATGTTCTATATGTATCTTAACTTATTCTTCATTTCATCAGCTGTTATACGGTTTAGAATTCTCAATATACGTTTCAACATAGAGTACTCGTCTCTCCTTCCAGCAATGATTATCCCATAGTGCTCTTTACCCGCCTTAAGGTACTCATTATGCAATTTTTCAAAGTCAACAAATCACCTACTCTTCAGCAATTCGGAAAGAAGAACTGAGACATCCTCATCCAAGTATAGTTCGATGAATAATCTCATACCAAATTTCTTATCACAGGGTCGGTTAGATTTTCTGGCACGGTATTCTTTTTAATATACTCGTCAATCTCTTCACTATGGTCATTGTAATAGCTTAGAGCATCGAACACTTGTGCCAAAGTCAGATGAGGCAGTTTGGTTCGAATCTCCTCGGGAGAGAGTCCCATTCTCCACTGTTCAACTATAGCCCTTACAGGAGTTCTTGTTCCCTTAATGATAGGTTCGCCTCCGAGGATTTTCTCATCAAACACTATGTACAGATGTTCTGTCATTATTGCCATTTTTACCTCCTTTTGGGGAGTTCAAAGAGGCTATTTAGCCGTGGATAAACAAAAAAATACTGCAAATACATTATACATCGAAAAGCTTTATATGTCAAGTTGTTTCTAAGAGATTTCTGAAAGAGTTCAGAAATCTCTGATTACACAGATTAAGAGAGTTCAAAGGTAATTTATCAGAGCTCTCCATGTTTTTCTACGCAGCAACGACTTTTCTTAATTGACTTCGCCAGAAAATGAAGAGAGTGGAGAAAGACACAACAAGAGAGTATAAAATGGTTCCTATGATGAATGATGGTTTCGTAAAGTTTAAAGAAAAGTTAGTCATCGTAGTTGACATCCCTTCTATAAAGGTGCTTAAAACACCTGGCTGACATGTAAAATAGTGCGTGAGCGAGACAATAATCCAGGCAGCTACCACGGATGCAATAGAAACCGCTACCCTCCAGTTAACATGGGGCCTTGCATAAACCTCTTTCCTTTCGGGAATAATTGAGAGAACTTTTTCAATAACAGCAACAGGAGCCTTGGACAATGGTCTTTTTTGAAGTATAGATTCCATTTTTCCCTGCAAAACAAACTCTCTTTTACATTCTTCACATCTCTCCAAATGGTCTTTCAATATCTTTTCTTCCTCGCTTGTAAGGTCCCTTGAAAAGAAGTGGATTATCATTTGTATGTATTCTCTACATTCATTCATAAAACCCCTGACTTTTTCATTTTTTCTCTCAAATATACCTTTGCTCTAAAAAGATAAGTCTTCACCGTTCCCATCGGTATTCCCATAATTTCGCTTATGTCATTGTAAGAAATCCCTTTAAAATAATGAAAGTTTAATACCATACGATATCTTTCAGGCATCGAATCAACCAGGGCATACAAAACTTGTTCTCTCTCTTCCTTCAAGAGCGTTTTCTCGTTATCGAAAGCGTTGCTGGAGAGGTGAAACTTACTATCCAAAGGCTCGTAGGATTCGAGAGGATCCCTTTTGGCTTTTCTTATATAATCGAGACAATGATTATAGGCGATCCTGTACATCCAGGTCGAGAGCTTGGACCTCCCATCAAACTGTCGAATATTCTTGTAAATCTTGACAAATATATCCGCTACCAGATCATCAACTTTATTTTTGTTGTACACCATCCTGTTAACAATTGTATAAATCATATTCTTGTACTCGGTAAAAAGTTTCTCAAATGCCGATTTATCACCGACCTTCAGTTGTCTGATAAAGTCCTTGTTTCTATCTTTATTCATAACAATAAGACGAACAAATTCCCTATTTGTTTCAAGTATAACAAATTTTTTTACAAAAGTCAAGAAAAAGTTGGACGTCCCGCCTTTGGCGGGATCCCGAAAGAAGCGGGACAGATTTACGCAGAAGAACATAGATAAATATAAATTGAAAATCTTAGAGCAAAAAACTTAAAAATAAAATATGGAATTTATTTATACTTGTATAGGAATATCAGGAAAAAAGGAGATTTTAAAAGTATCTTTCGATCTCTTTCCTGCTTGCCAAGGCGGGATAGGAAATCCCTATCAATGTATACTTTCATATGCGACAAGCTAATTTTTGAAACAATTTCCAAAATATTGAGTCAAAGTATAATGAGATGAGAAAAATGCAGGCAAAGAAAAAGGTAGTGTTTTTTTTACAATAAATTTTGACAACAAAGGAGGAAAGATGCCATTCGCTCCATATATGTTTCAAGCACTGCTCGTACCCATTATAGCTATTATTATGACCATGCTCATTCCGATAATGGCATTCTATTTCTGGTATCGTGTGAGAGTGCAGAGAAGCAAGGAAAGGATGTTGGCGATTGAGAAGGGAGTTGAGTTTCCTTCGGAGGTTATACCCGCCATTAAAGTAGATACGCCTCTGGATAGTCTGCGAAGAGGATGTATATGCCTGGGGAGTGGAGTGGGACTCATCATTTTTGCACTCATTACTGGAGCTTATGGATGGTCTTTATGGTTTATGGGGGGTGGATTAGTGCTTACTTTTATAGGAATATCACTGGCTATCTGGTATCGTATTGCAATCAAAAAGGAAAAGGAGCGAGGACAAAATTAATTGAACTAAATATACTAAAGAACCTGGAACCTTAAATTGCGATGTAACGGAAACGCTTCTCGAATTCTTTAGAGGTTAGATTACCGGCGTTTGCAAGTTTCTCAATCTTTTTTCTATCCTCAAAATCCTCCTTTTTCAGTCTTATCATATATGCCTGGGCTACTTCATATGATTCAGAGTATATATCAACGAGCCTGACTTTAGCTCTTCCTGTCGTAGAGTCTATAATCTCAGAAAAGGGAACAGGAAATAGTTTGCCATAGCGATATGCGATTACAGAATTTGTACCACCCTGGAAGAGAAATTTTACTGCACCATATCCAAGGTTTCTTGTGTATTCAATGTCAAAAGGTATAGGTGGTGCAGAGCGTAGTTCATAACCAACATCGGTATTTACAATAGTAATGTCAATTCCCCTCTGAAGAAGTCTGTTTCTCACCTCAGTTTTTAGTATCTTGCCAATGTCAATTTCTGAAAGTCGGACATGCCCATGTTCATCTTTATCTAATTTTGATATAGCACTAATAAGGTTCTCTTCTTCGATTTTTCCAGTCACACCTTCTGCAATTACAGCAACACCGTCATTTCTACCCATTGCTCTCCTTTTTATTATGCTAGCCTCGAGGATATCAGCAACAGTGGAGAAACTTACTTGTTCGTATAGCTGGAATTCCTCGGGAATTATTGTAAGCGTTGCTCCAGCAGATTTTCCTATTCCAAGAGCCAGGTGTCCCGCATATCTACCCATAGTTATAACAAAGTACCAGCGAGTTATAGTTTTTGCATCTTCCATAAGATTGGAGACGACCTTGGTACCAGCATGACGAGCTGTTTCAAAACCAAAGGTAGGCATATTATCGGGGAGAGGTAAATCATTGTCTATTGTTTTAGGTACATGTGCGATCTTTATCTTACCATCTACAGCATCTGCAATTTTACTTGCAGTCGTTGCTGTATCGTCACCCCCAATTGTTATCAGGTATTTAACTTCATATTTTCGGAGAAGTTGTAACACATTTTTCATCTTTTGAGTATCCTTTGTAGGATTAACACGAGATGTCCCAAGTATTGATCCGCCATCGTCATGTATCCTGGATACGTCAGAAACCGTTAGTTCATTTATTTTATCTTCCCTTCCCTGGGAGATATATCTAAAACCACCGATAATACCAATTACCTTCTTCCTGAGATTGATTGCTTCAATGGTTACTGAGCTTATCACCCCATTAATCCCAGGTGCAGGTCCACCCCCAACGATAATAGCCAGCGTTTCCTTTTTCATATATACAAGCCTCCAATAAGTTATAACTTAAACCGAAATAAAACGTTTTAACCCTTGTGGTATATCTCGTTCTGTGGGTTTTAAATCTATTTTACTATCAACCAACTCTTTTGTATTTAATACATTAAGTAGCTTAAATAGCTGTTTAAAACGTTGTTTTAACCGACTCATAATGTTAGTTTTTACTGATTGAGGCAGATCCCACCACTCCTTTTTGAAGGGGCCGAAACCTTTTTTACGTGTTTTGTAAATAAACTGCTCATCAGTTTTGTACTTATCTCTTTCTTTTCCGCATTCCTCTCTTAAATACTTATACACATTATTTCGAAAATCATCAGGCAAAAAAGGGTTATCATATACGATGTTCTGAAAACCCGTTGCAAGGTGAACCTCGCATGTTTCAACACCAGGAAAGAGATGAAATGCATCATCCGGTAGAGTAGAGGCACCATGTTGTACTGCACCAGCTAATCCATATTCCTCTCTTGCGACTCGGGATAGTTTCTCTAAGGTATCGAAATCGATATTGACTTTGGCAATAGAACCGTCAGGCAGCACAACACCTCCGTGGGTAGCCCCAGTTTGGACACTAATCTTACTTATTCCTACTACTCTGTTGGTGAGAACTGCTTTAAGACCATCCATGTATGTTCTCAATTCTTCTACAGTACTGTTTTTACCTCCTATCTCCCCTATTTCACCACCTATAGTGATCATAATATCACTGGGCTGGAGATTTCTTATTAGCTTAATAAACTCAGCAGTTATCTCAAAATTTGGTCTTTGTTGTTCTATAATTGAGTCTTTATTGATGTCAACCATGGTAGAGCTGTCAATGTCTATATTATAGAACTCTGCAGCTATAGCCTCATTTATTAGTTTCTTAAGTGTGATACTCTCCTCTTTTTTGTTCTCTTTATATTTTTTAGCGTTTATCTGGAAGTGATCACCTTGAAAGAATACCGGACCCTGGAAATTTTCTTTTATGGCTGCTCCCAGTAGAACTGTTGTATATTCTGCTGGTTGCTGGTTAGTATAGTCGATTTCTGATCTTGCAATTTCGAATATAAAGGCACCTACATTTAGCTCTTTGATAGTACGGAAAAGTGTCTTCCCCACATCATATGTCAATCCTCGAATATTAATAGCAGGAACACTGAAACCACCAAACTCGTTTAATGCTCTACATTGATACAGATTATATATAGAGGAAGGGATGGCGCCAAGTTTTTTAGCTGTCTCGAAAATGAAGTATCTACAGATTTCAACTAATTCCCTGTCAGAATGGAAGACAGATGTATAAACGAGCCGATCAATGACCCTCTCTCGAAAGTCTTCAGCATTAATTATTTGAAATCCATCTCCTGTAAGTCTGACCGAACTTTTGGAGAAGTTTATAAGATCCCTGATATCCTTAAACATATAAAGCACCTCTTTGTTGGAATTTATTCAATCAGAAAATCAAACGAGACTGGCATTAGATAGACATCTGGAAATAGGAAAAATTACTTCGATAACATTAACCGTGTATTATAATAGTAAATTTTAAAAATGTCAAGTTAAAAGTTGTTAAAATTCATTGTTTCTGGGAGTTATTGTATGATTGTTATGTCATATTTATCTTGACAAATAATGTAATGTGTGATAAAATACTGTATTGCAGATTCAGAATTTTTCAAGGGTTATATTAACATTATAAAAGAGATTCTTTTATGTTTTAAAAAGAGGCTTTAAGAGACTCATAAAAATAAAATCTTATATCTGTGGTTAAGTATTTTGCATTAAATCAATTAATCAATGGAGGGAACTATGCGTATAATAATTCCCGCACTTATAATTTTCTTTTTTACTAAACTGTTTGCAGTTGAGGCATCATTTCCAAGGACGCCAACACTTTCACCTGATGGTAAGAGAATAACTTTCTCTTATAGTGGTGATATCTGGCTTGTGCCAGATAGTGGTGGTCAGGCAGTAAGACTGACGAAAAAGGGATATAATTACAGACCAAGATGGTCACCTGATGGCAAATATATTGCCTTTAACTCGGACAGAAACGGGAACTCTGATATATACGTACTGTCAATTGATGATGGTTCTCTTGAGCAGCTTACCTTTTATACTGGTGACGATGTACTTCAGGGATGGGACCCACGAACAGGTGATATTCTATTCACCTCAGTTAGAGAACAAACTCACCTTGGTCCAATACCTTATAGAATAAAATTATCAGGAGGTAATCCAGAGCCGGTTATAGAATTCGTTGTCTCAGGTATTAGTATATCAAATGAAGGATTAATTGCATTCACAAGAGGTCATTACTCCTGGTGGAGAAAGGGATACCGTGGACCTTTTTCTGGTGATATTTGGATTTCAGATGGAGATAGTATATATTTAATATTTGGAGAGCATACGGACTATAATGATGGCTATCTAATGTGGGCGGATACTGGAACCATGTACCTTCTATCCGACAGGGATGGAACCTCGAACATCTTCAGATATTCTATCATTACAGGAGATCTTCAGCAACTTACATATTTTGAGAATGATGGTGTAAGATTCCCATCCGTAAATTTTATGGGGGATAAAATTTCTTTTGAAAGAGGGTTTGATATAAATCTTCTTGACACCCAGACCCTTGAAATAACTCCTGTAAAAGTGAATGTCTTAGAGGAGAAGTTAGAAGATGTATGGCTTACCGATTGTAGTGGAATAACAGAATTTGATGTATCGAATGGGGCAATTGCATTTGTCCTTCGGGGGGATTTGTATATCGCAGATACATCAGGAGGTAAGGCAAGGAGGGTTACAGAAAGTCAGGGCAGGGTGAGGAATATAAATTTTGTAGAAGATGGTGAGGCATTATTCTTCGCATCAGATAAAGATGGGGATTATGATATATATAGATTACAAAGCTCAAACCCTGATGAGGAGAGACTCTATCTTTCCCTGGATTTAAAAGAGGAGAATGTAATATTTTCACCCTTTGATGAGTATGCTCCAACCGTCTCACCTGATGGGGAGAAGCTGGCATTCATAATGAAAAAAGGGAAATTGATGGTTTATAACTTAAAGACCAAAAAGGAGAGGTTGTTAGCAGAGCAGTGGTCGATAAGTGAATATAACTGGTCTCCTGATAGTAGATGGATAGCATACAGAAGCAGGGAGTATATTAACGACATATACATAGTAAATGTAAAGACAGGGGAATCTTTTAATATATCAAAACATCCAAGACCTGACATTTTACCTTTCTGGTCGGATGATGGCAGGATAATTGCATTCTCATCAGAGAGAAAGGATGATGATTATGATATATGGTGGTCATATCTCCGTAAGGAGGATGATGAGAAGACAGAAGAGGATTGGAAGAGAGAGAAATTGATTGAGGAGAAAGACAGCATTCCCGATGTAAAGATAGATTTTGAGGATATAGATAAGAGGGCAAAAGAAGGCACAGACCTTCCGGGAGATGCCATGATATTCGCCATAGCTCCAGAAAGTGACAGGTTTATTTTCAGGAGCGACCATACAGGTAAGGAAGATCTATATATAATTGATAAAGAAAATGAGAATCTGAAGCCATTGACTACAGGTGGTATGAACCCTTCTCAGGTAGTACTGGATGAAGATAAAATTTACTATCTCAGCAAGGGTAAGATATGGATGACTGATATGGGTGGTAGGGAACAGAAGTCAATTGGGTTTAATATAAAGGAGAGAATAGATATTGAGCATGAAAGAGAACAGATATTCCATGAAGTTTGGAGGACATTGAAAAATGATTTCTACGATGAGAATTTTCATGGTGTTGACTGGGATAGTATGTATAATAAGTATAGAGAAATGGCTCTAAGTGTTAATCATCCATACGAGTTTAGAAGCGCTATAAGACTTATGTTGGGTGAAATCAACTCATCTCATCTAAGTATATACAAACGAGAAAACTCACAACTCCCCTCTACAGGTATACTTGGTGTGATATGGGACTATGAGTATAAGGGTGAAGGTCTTAGGATTAATAGGGTGATTAAAGATAGCCCGGCATACAGGAGAGACAGCCGACTATACGAAGGTGATATCATATTAAGTATCGATGGCATAGACATTGGTAAAAAAAATATATCCGAGATTATGGAGGGTAAGACCGATGAGCTCGTGAGACTGCGGGTCTTAAATGAGATTGGTAAGGAGAGAATAGTAAATATAAGACCTGTGGAGATGAATGAGGTTAATGGGTATCTTTATGAGGAATGGGTGGATTTCAGAAGAGATATGGTTGATGAGCTCTCCGATGGTAAATTTGGTTACATACACATACCACATATGGGATGGAAATCCGTGGATAATTTTCAACAGGAGCTCTATAAACAGGGACTTGGAAAGGATGGAATGGTTATTGATGTGAGATACAATTCAGGTGGTTGGATTGCCGATCATCTGCTCGTAATGCTCGATACAAGAGTCCATGCCTATACAGTTAGAAGGGGAGATGAACCAGGTTACCCTATTTCAGAGAGACTTCCATACTATGTCTGGACAAAACCCTCTATAGTGCTAATAAACGAACGTACATTTAGTAATGGTGAGATATTTGCACATGCCTACAAGACACTCGGTTTAGGTAAGCTGGTTGGGAACACCACAAATGGTAGTGTAATTAGTACACACACGAGGACTCTTAGAGATGGAACTAAGTTTACAGTTCCGGGAAGGGGATGGTATACAGCCTATGATGAGATAAATCTGGAGGGTGGAGGTGCTGTTCCTGATTATATTGTATACAACCCACCCGAAGAAGATACAGGGGATTCTGATAGTCAGCTCATAAAGGCAGTTGAATTACTGCTTGAGACGATTTCTTCTGAATAATTGTAATATAAAGTTTAATCTGTCATTGCGAAGCAATCTCATCTCTTTTTAACAGGGACTTAGACGAGACTTGAATGAGATTGTAGATAAAGAATAAAAAATTTTTCTCTTAAAATTCTCTTATTTGACTGCGTCAAGCAGGCAAATCCCTGTTCTATAAATGTCTTTGTCATTGCGAAGCAATCCCATCTCTTTTTAACAGGGACTTAGACGAGACTTGAATGAGACAAAAAAATAAAAAACATAAAATTCTTCGTTCCTTAAGACATGTAGGCACGAATTCAATTCGTGCAAAATAAGTTGAAATTAACCCCCATATAACACTCATAAAACTTATTTCATCAGTAACATTACTTTTGTTTCATCAAATCTATGATCATCTCGCTCGACTGTAAGCTTATAGAAGTATATGCCACTTGCTGCGTTCTCTCCAGATTGTACCCTTCCATCCCAAAACACGTTATAATTACCTGAATTATGAAGCTTATTAACAAGAACCATAATTTCTTGCCCCAATAGGTTATAAACTTTCAGCGTAATCTTACTTTCTTTGTTTAATGTATACCTAATCGAAGTTTGACCGCTGAATGGATTAGGTGAGTTTTGGGACAAACTGAAGCTTCTATGTATACTAGTATATTGGTTATTCTCATCTTCTTCTACAGAATAAATACCACCATCTGATGTATATAAGATTACTCCATCATCTCCAACTACCCATCCGATTAAAGTATCAACGAAAAAGACACTCCTAAAGTGCCAGTTATGAGCATAAAACTGTAGATACCAATTTATCCCACCGTCATCTGTATATAATATAATACTTTTTTCTCCAACTACCCATCCGAAACTCGTATTTGCAAAATAAACGCTTTCAAGATTGTAATTGGTCCCAGAATTTTGATCAATCCATGTACTACCAGCATCTGTAGTGTGAATAATTCTTCCACTATCCCCAGTTGCCCAGCCAGTATTTGCATCAATAAAATATATACTATTAAGATCATCGTCACTTCTGTGAGTATTTGGAAAGTGGGTTTTATTATATAAAGTGTATAAGTGTTCATTATCACTCTCTACTTCCCAGTTAGTATAAACATCTTTATAAAATGGTTCTTCAATACCAGAGGTCTGTCCCCAGTGTATTCCGCCATCTTTTGTGTATAGTATTATACCACTATCTCCTACAGCCCAGCCTGTATCTTTATCGGTAAAGAATACACTTGAAAGGAGATTGTAAACTCCAGATGTTTGGGGACCCCAGTTGTATCCACCATCTGAAGTATGTATAATTGTTCCATAATCTCCAACTGACCAACCAATATTTGAATCTACGAAACAAACACTTTTAAGGTCAAAAATAGTTCCAGAATTTTGTGCATTCCAGTTGATACCAGCATCTGTGGTGTGAATAATTGTACCTGTATCTCCTACTGACCAGCCTTTATTGGCATCCGTAAAATTTATGCAATAGAGATTATTTGTAGTTATGTAACTCATCGTATCCCAACTGCACCCTCCATTTTCTGTATACGATATTACACCGCTTTCACCAACTGCCCATCCAGTATCATAGTTTGTAAAATAAACACTATTCAAGTCATACATAATTCCAAAAACCTGTTTATTCCAGTAGTCTCCGCCATCAGTGGTGTGGATAATTTTTCTATCACGTCCCACAGCCCATCCTTTATCTTGATCGGTAAAATAAACACTGTAAAGGCATAGGTGACCTCCTGTATCTTGAAAATCCCAATTATTCCCTCCATCAGAAGTATGGAATATCCCAGAGTTTGCTGCTGCCCATCCCATTGTTGAATCGGCAAAAAAGACATCCCAAAGGCAATATGTACCCACAGAATCCTGAAGCTGCCAATTATCTCCACCATCTGAGGTATTTATAATTATCCCCCTGAATCCCACTGCCCAGCCAGTAGTAGAATCTATAAAGTGAACACCCCAGAGGCTTTTATTACCTCCATAAGGTTGAGCATACCAGTTGCTTCCTCCATCTGTGGTGTGTAATATCTTTGGACTTGCAGTTCGTATGTTAGAGCCAACATAGCCTACTGCCCAACCAGTACAAGAATCAATAAAACATACATCTTTAAAAGTAGCATTAGTTCCAGAAGTCTGAATATTCCAGTTGTCTCCTCCATCTGTAGTGTGTAGGATTGTACCATTATATCCCACTGCCCAACCAGTACAAGAGTCTATAAAACGAACACTACAAAGTTCATAAAATATTCCCGGTATCTGATTGTTCCAGATATTTCCACCATCTGTGGTGTGTAGTATTATACTCCAACCTCCATTATGCCCACCTACTATCCAGCCATTATTTGAATCTGCGAAGCTGACACTTTTAAGAAAATTTGTTGTTCCTGAAGTTTGCTCAAACCATCTTTTGCCACCATCTGATGTGTGTAGGATTGTTCCACGCTCTCCTACTATCCATCCATTATTGGTATCAATAAAATGCGTACATTGGAGTTTAAAAAAATTAGGGTTTTGTAAATTCCACCCCCTTTGTGCATAACTTGTAGTTATTACAAGCATAACTCCTGTAATTATGAAGATTTTTTTAAACATAACCACCACTTATTATAATAAAGCTACTATAGTAATATAATACAAAATGGATTAAAAGTCAAGAAGAAATTTTGATTTACAATAGAGATGTGAGTAGATTAAAATAGATATGGGGTCAATTTTTTATAACGAAGCAATCTCATCTCTATTTAACAGGAACTTAGACGAGACTTGTATGAGATTGTAGATAAAGAATAAATAATTTTTTCTCTCAAAATTCTCTTATTTGACTGCGTCAAGCAGGCAAATCCCTGTTATATAAATGTCTTTGTCGTTGTGGCAGTCTCATCCAACCCTTTTTCTAATATCAGTACACATATGACAGATTGAATAATATCCCTCTGGCTCAGGTTCAACACCTTTTGTCCTTGCCCAACTTATTAAACCTTTCATGCCATTTTCAAGTATTGCTTTCATTTCTGGTATCTTATATGGTTCATAATTCTCTAAAATATTAATAATATCCCCATCAGAAGCATTCCCAATATGAAAATCATTACAAACAGCAATTCTGCCATCTGGCTCAAGACATATACTTTTAACAGAATCAAGCATTCCAGTATAAGGCATATCACCACATTTGCCAGTAGGTATTCTTTCTTTTGGAGGTAAAAATTCTTTCAAATTGATAATAGCCAATCCATCTGGCTCCATTACATTTCCTTCTGAGTTTCTTACTGGTATGTCTATAAGTTCTTTCAAAATAGATTTAGTCTTTTTGTTATACTGGTTATTATCATCTTCTGAGGTTACCCAACAGGGATTCCACGATATATTTTTTATACCTACCTGTAGGCATGACTCGGCTGTCTTTCTAACGATATTAAGGGGAATATTTTCCTGATGAAATGCATCAACAGATATAATAACATCATTTACCCCGGATTTCGCCAAACTTTCTGCTATCTTTTTAATCCTTTTGAAATTCTTTGACCAGTAACCATTTGTGATTATCTGCCTGCAGGGGATACCTACATTCATAGCTTCTTTGTGGATAGCATATACAATTTCAGGAAATAGCAATGGTTCACCACCAAAGGTCATAATCGATTCAGGACTATATTTATTGCCCACCTTTCTAACAATCTCTACAGCAAATGACTTGTCAATATGTTCAGGGAATGATTCTTTACCCTGAACAGAATAGCAGTGTTTGCATCCTCCGTTACATAGATATGTAACAATAAATTCTAACCGGTTCACAACAGTTAAATATTCACTCATCCGTTGTACATTGAATGTTATAAGTTAAAACAGAGATTTCCTGCCTGCCGATAAACAGAAAAGAGGTTGTTTCTTTTTTCAACAGGGATTTAAAGAGATTAAAAGAGATTATTTTTTTATATCTCTATTGTTTTTGTTATTTCTCTGCCATGCAGATCTTTCGGATATAATTATATAATACAATCACGATTTTGTCAAGGGAAAAAAAGGGGAAGTGTGGTGAATTTTAGAAAGTCAGTATGTAACTTGTACAAATAAATACGGATTTTTAGAAAAAACTTTACTTGAATACTCTGTATCTAAACAGTACAGCAATATTTTAATTATTTTCAAACGGATTTTAAATGTTTTTATAGCAACTAACAACTTGGTCTAACCTGTTGGAAAATCCGCCTTTTAAATAAGCATCCGAATGTGGTTCTTGCAACCCCAGTGTGAAAACCACCATCGCGATTACAGTTAGGTTTAGTGAATGGTTAGGTGTCAATTGCTAATTGTCTACTATGTTTAGTACATACGTTTTCACGTTCTTGCCGTCGACCGAGGTTACAACAATGTTCACAACGAAATTAGGTGGCGATGTTTGGACATGAATCTCCTGACCGGATTCCACAACAGTATCGTTCACTTTAATGGCTGCAGAACTGTTCTCCGCGGTGGCTGTTAGGAAAAAACTGCGTGGATATATATCAAAGGTGACTGAATACTCCGTGATGTCCGACGAAAAAGATGGATAAAACTGTGCGTCCGGAATCGAAAGTGCCTTAAGATTTGCGTTTGATTGGAAATTGCTACCTGAGTCAAACAAGTCGCAAGACATGGCAATGAGCATGAGAACTAAACATAAGTACTTAAGCGACATAGTTAATTCACCTCCTCACCCAATGACCGGCTTATGGCTGCGATTTGAGCGTCGCCGCAAGGTACCTTATTTTGATTTTCGTACACTTGGCGGCGTCCGCTGTAGCGAGTTATAGAGGAATCAGGCTGAAAACTGAAAAACAACTAATTACCATCACAATTTTCTTTGAATATTATCTCATCGCTTGCTGGTATCAACATATGGAACTCCCAGGAATCCTCTTCCATCTGATCTGGAGCTGTCACTTTCCCTCCTTTCCCAGTAGGATATGTCCGATAGGAAAGCTCTGTCATCAAAAAGTTTAGCTGACTTTCACAATACGAAGAATTTGTAAACTTTTTTGGATTAAATATCGCGTTGTTAGGTGTTAATTGTTGTTGATTCTTGACTCCATGATCCGGTGTCATATATATCATATGTATCAATGTTATTTGCTTCACAAAGTTCTTCCATAGCGTTTTTTGTTTTTACCATGATATTCTGAATTTTTTCCATGTCCATTGTTGTTTGCCATTTTGTTTGAGGATAGGGGTGATTTTCTAATTCTTCATCTGATAATTCTAAAGTTTCCATTTTTTCGATAATTTCACTTTTAGGGTGTGCAAGCATATCTCTAATCCGAATTATGTCAGACACAGTTTGCCAAAGTTCACGACCCCAAAAATCTTTTTTCGTCTTCATTAATATATTTATCTTTGATTTTATTGATGTAGATCTTTCAATCTCCTTCCAAAAATCTATTTTTTTATTTCCGATATGATTGCATAAACCTTCAATTGAGAACGCACATATGGTTACTATAGGAAGGCTTAAGTAAAGCCAGCCGCTTTGTTTTTTTTGCATAGTCCGATACAAAACATGTGCGCAATGAAATACCTCTGCGTGTGTATTTATGTTTGATTCCGAGTTAATCTTATACTTCTTTTTCATATATTTTCACCTAACCCAGATTTATCTGTGCTAATAAATTTACAATTACGGCTAATTTTAACCGTATAATATCCTTTATTATATAACACAATAGCTATTTTGTCAAGGGAAAAATAAAAGGAGAGTGTGGTGGGGTATAACGGTCGCGAGCTGAGCGGCGCCGCTTCTTACCGTCTCTTCATTTTCGCACATGGTTAAAAAGCTTCAAAGCATGCAAATCGCCCAGCGCGCGGCGTCCGCTCCAGCAAGTTGTTATGCCGAAGCCTACTATGATTCGAAGATGACCAAGTGAGTGGAATTCCGAAAGGCGCTTTGTCCATTCGCAGAAAGTACGCTGCACAATCGCGACTAGCGTGTTCTTATTGATGCTTTTTGGACACAAGCGCCCATCTATCCTCTAAGAAGGACTCGTAATTCCTCCGCTCCACTTTAAATCCCTCAAGTATTTCCTCCCACTCTGCTTTATCCACGTAGCTCATAGAGCCTTTGGCGGCCATGAGGAATGCCTTTCCGTTTGGTTTCAGAATGCGCTTTATTTCATTGACGGCTGACTGGTGGTCTTGTGGTGCCATGGAACACAATAGCCCGTCGGCAAGAACGAAGTCAACCGACTCGTCTTCAATGAAGCTGAGGTTGGCGGCAGATGAAGCGTGGGCTTCGATATTGTGGTATCCACGTTTGGCCGCCTTCCTTTCAACCGTTCGAATGGCCTTTTCATCTGAATCAACGGCATAGACCCGTCCTTTGGCACCAACGCTTTCAGCCAAAGCGAGAGCATAATAGCCTGGACCACAACCAAGGTCAGCAACGATCTGATCCTGTTTGACATAGGGACAGTACTTTCGAGGGCTGCTAAACAGCCTTCTAAGTAGATTATCATGTGCAAAGAGTGGGAAATGCTTGTCTCTCTTAGCTCCGCTTGCGGCCATTTCGTTGACCTCCCTTAAGTTCTGATTTGCATATGGTCGGACAACTCCGAGCGAATAAGATGAGTTCCGGAACAACATTCTGAGTGATCAGAGAGTCTCCTGCCCTCGTCATGGGGGCAGGACTCTACAATTAATGCAGAGGATGGGTCAACAAGCCTCAATTTCAAGCATTCCAACACCAGGTGTCGGAGTAGCCAGAGTGTACGTTGCCAATGTGCTCTCTAGTCTGCTAAATGTCACCGGTTTCATCAATGATCCCGAGCAAGAAACGGTCCAGGCGCTTGAGCTCGAGCGATTGCTAGCTCACTATAGACAACAGCCTGAAATAGACCGGTTGATATAGGTAAACACGCCCCTTTAACCTAATCCGCCTTGCTTCGGCATAACATAGGTTTATCTGTACTAATAAATTTACAATCACGACCTTTACTAACCGTGTGGTATCCTTTATTATATAACACAATAGCTATTTTGTCAAGGGAAAAAAGAAGGGGAATTGTGAAGGGATTTAGAAATCGGGGTTGATTCCACCCTAATACTTTTTCTTTTGACAGCCTGCCTGCTGCAGGCAGGGATGAACAGGGTATACTGGATAAAAAATAATTTACAATCTTGTCTACCTGTCGGCAGACAGTTATATCCTGTCTAAAACATAACGCTAACTTTCCCCCCAAGTAAAAATCAAATAGTTGTAAATTTTTGAGGTTGACCCTATTCAAGTTCAAAGCTTACTGTAACTCTTGCATTCACTTTAATCTGACCCAGAGCAATACTGCTTTCGGATTGAGATGGATCTGCGACATTTTGAATGACATTTTGAGCCATTCCACCTGCCCTACCTGATCCCCACCATGTATTGTACCAGGACCTCCATCCGGATTGATTTTCCTGAATTCTATAAGGTTTGCCAACTTTTTGACCAAGTTCTTTAGCTAAATCATTTGCTTTTTCCTGAGCAGCCTTAATTGCCAAAGCACGTGCTTGATCTCTATACTTTCGAAGTTCAGTAGTACGAAACTGTATTCCATGGACGTAGTTTGCACCAGCCTCAAGAACACTACTGAGAAGTCCCTCAAATATATCAGTATCTCTTAATGTAAAGACAATAGTCTTACGAACAAAGTAACCAATAAATTTTCGGTGTTCCCATTGATCTTTATATCGTGGTTCAATACTAATATAATCGGTTTGGATATGTTTTTCTTTTATCTTGTATTTTTTACCTACATCAACAATTTTCTGTATTCGCTGATCGTTCTCAGTCTTTGCAATACTTAAATCATTATTCCAAGTCTCTACACCAAGAGTAAGAATAACCTCATCCGGCACAACTCTTACTTCCGCATCTCCAGTGACTGTAATCAAACGTGGCTCTGATTGATCTGCTGCGAAAGCTAAGCAAAAGAAGGATAAAACAATCGTCATAACCAACATCAGTTTTGCTACACGCTTCATAAAACCCCCTTTTTATTTTATGAATTTTATGTATGGCTAACATTTATTGCTCGGTTTCCCCGCCATGAGCAGGGTCAGGATGACTGACGTTTAAAACGGATTAAATTTATTATTCCTAATGTTAGAATAGCCAATCCAATTATTGCTACTATTGAAAATGTAATAACAGCACTCCATAAAGCAACTACCATTATTTTGGAGATTATTGGAAAAGAATAGAAAGTTAAAACCAACATCCCACCAAATATAAAAAGAACTATTCCAAGAATAATGAATAGGATACTAATCCAGGGTTTCATAAGGTTACTCCTTGCTATAATATGACAAAACGAATCAGGATATTCAATATGAGGTTTTCTTGCCATATACCGATTATATCAAAATAACTCTATACTGTTTAAAAGCACCAATTTTGAGGATTGCTTAATCATAGAATTTATGTCCAAGCAAAATAGTGAATTTGCATACTTTATCACCACGACCAATCGCTTGTTCAAGCTTCACCTTCACTGGTTTGCCTAAAATAGTCTCAAAAACTGCATTAACCCAGCCCAAAGAGCAGTAACAGGTAGTTACAACGTACCCCTTTCCCGTTAATATCATAGTATTCATCTTGATCTTGCTTTACTCCTCATGTTTTGGGTCATTTTTCTTCTCTTTCGATATAATACTATTCCAATCAACGTAAATTTACAATCACAACTATTAGAAACTGTATAACATCTTGTATTATATAGTATAATCACTGTTTTGTTAAGGAAAAAACAGAGTGGAAATATTGTGAAGCCCAGTTTGACTACATCAACACTCTACTTATCTTCTTCATCGTTTTTTTCAAGCCATTCCTGCAAGAGTTTCAACCACATACTTACATTTTCTTTATTTATAATATATTCACCATCTAACGACAGTTCAGAAAATTCTTGACTTCGTATCCATTCCTTAAAAGGTAAAAAAACCTCTTTATTGACCTTTTCTTTAGCCTCTATGCTTTCCTGCGTTTTTACTGCTCTTGTTTCTATAATTAACCCGTCTCTAAATATAAAATGAGAATATTCATAATAGATTGCGTCGATTCCAACAAGTTTAAGTAAGTCATTTTCTTCTTTAACCTTGCAAGTCACTGTATCTCCATTAACTTTAATATCTGTAAAAGTTAGATGGCTATTTAGTGCAGCATCTGATGTAAAAAGATTTCGCAGTCCTTCTTTACCTTCTTTTACCCAATGTTCAACCATAACAAATTTTGCATCGTCTGCGTAAAAAGAAAGGTTTTTCTCTACATCGTGACTGTTGTGAGCTTCTTGTAGTGCTTTAAGTCGCTCCTCCAGTTTTGGGGTGCAGGTGGATATTAATAAGAGCAAGAATGAAAGAAAAAATATAATAAGTGATTTATTTTTAGGTTCGCGCATATGATTTTCTTCTAGGGTTAAAATTTCAAAACGAGCCAGGTTTATACATAAATCTATTAACTATTAACCGCTTTTTCCCAGTCCTGTTTGAGAATACCATAGAGTTCGAAATCCTCAAACTTGTCCCACTTTTTTACGTACTTCCTTTGGCGACCTTCGTGTGACATTCCCAGTTTCTACATAACACGACCGGAAGCAGGGTTACGACTGAGATGACGGGAGTTGATTCGGATTAAATTAAGTTCCTGGAACCCAAACTGGATTACCGCATGTCCGGCTTCCGTACAGAATCCTTTGTTCCAATACGGTTTGCCTATCCAGTAACCAAGCTCTGCCTGGTGTCCCCTGGTCATATTCATAAGACCGATTGCACCTACGAGAGTACCAGCAGGTTTGAGCGTTATGGCAAAATGAACACCTTTGCCCTGTTCATATATCTCCTGATGTTTTGAAATCCAATCCTCTGCCAAGCCATCTTCATACGGATGGGGAATGTTGAGCGTTGTGTTTGCTATGGCACTATCACCAGCAAGACGTTGGACTTCTGCTGCATCAGACAGGTAAAAGGGTCTGAGAATCAGCCATTTCGTTTCTACTGTTGGACGCTGGCTCATGATTTTACATAGACTTCATTCTACCAACTTCTCTGAACTCAATCTCATCAAGACTACCTACACTACCCCACACTATACGATTTGATCAAGGTCAAACCTGATTGGGCGTAGTGGAGGTTATGCGAATTTTAACACCGAATGTGATTTAGTTTATATTTCCTCATACCTCGAACATCCACTCCCCGCAGCGCATGATCGGTTCGACTGTACCATCTTCCATAAAACCATCGACATCCATTTCGCCTGAGCCGATCATAAAATCGATGTGGATAAGGCTATTATTACCACCAACTGCTGCAAACTCATCATTGGACATAACCTCACCACGCTCCATGCTGAAATTAAGAGCCTTGCCCAGGGCAATATGATTGGATGCATTTTCGTCGATGAGACCATTGTAGAAAAGCAATCCCGACTGCGAGATGGGCGAACTGTGTGGAACAAGTGCTACTTCGCCCAGTCGGCTTGCTCCTTCATCCGTTTCAAGTAGCTTGTGCAGGCTTTCTTCGCCTTTTTTGGCAGTCGCTTTTACAACACGCCCTTTGGAGAAAGTCAGGGTAAAGTCTTCAATCAGAATACCACCATAACTGAGTGGTTTTGTAGAGGTAACAATGCCCTCTGTCTTGTCTTTATGAGGCATCGTGAAGACTTCCTCAGTCGGTATATTGGGGGTGAAGTCGATACCATTTTGGGTAGTCACACGACCACCTCGCCAGACATGTCCCCCGGGTAAACCGACCGACAGATCTGTTCCGGGAGCGACCAGTTTCAAGGTTGTGTATCGCTTATGGTTAAGGTAGTTGCTCCTGGCAACGAGCTGGTTGACGTGGTCCCGCCAATTCCCAACCGGGTCGTCTTGCTTCAAACGGCAAATATCAAAGATTGTGTCCCAGAATTTGGCATCTCGACTACCTGGTGGGAGATCGGGGAAGATTTTCTCCCGCCAACCGTCTACAGGTGCGGTAATCACTGACCAATTCGTCGCACTCTTCGTTAGCAGATCCCAGGTTGGCTTGGTGTGTTTCATATTTGTCATGAGAACGTTGGTGACCAGATCGGGATTTTGCTTAACGAGCAAATCGGGATTCTCAGCATAGATAATGAGCACCGCATCGCCATCTTTAACAGCTTCAAACCCCGCATCAGCACGCCACGCTGGAAACTCTTCGAACGAATCACTTGGAGCGTGCTGAAGTCGAATCAACTGTAGCTGGTCATCGTTCCACATCACATCAACCAATCTGGCTCCGACTTGATAAGCCTTCGTCACAATCAGCCGAACCAGTGGGGCTAATTCAAGAGGCGTACCCCATACGCCCATCAGGGGCATTCCGATCATCAGACGTTGACCGGGTTGAAGATTAAGACCTACTCTAACAATCACCTCGGTGTATTTGTCCAGGTTCTGTTCAAATTCTGAAAAAGTCATAAAACCTCCTTTCAACCGAGAAACATTAGCTGGCAGAAAGAATATCTGCTAGCTCTATTTTGCGTTCCAATACTATGTATGAGTAGTTGGACTTATTAATTTGTCAGTGACTCCAGCTGGGTTGGAGTGATGTTTGGCTGTCCAATATAGGTTTATCTGTACTAATAAATTTACAACCGTGGATAATCTTTACCATATGACATAATCTCTTACTTATTACTTTTTATCTAATCAATCTCTCAACTTGTGTTGTCCATAACCATTGGTTCCTGTGGACGGATCCTTCGGATATAATTATATAATAAGATTCTGATTTTGTCAAGGGAAAAATAAAAGGGGAGTGTGGTGGGGTATAACGGACAAGCTCACCTGCCCTGTGAAACATTTCAAATAATTACAAATAACAATAAATTGTCTAATAAAGCAAATTGAATGAATAGAGTCATAATATTACACTGCTATTTCACAGGGTTAGGTGCAGCGCCTTGTTAGCCTTTTGAATGTATATCTTTTATAAAATCTTGCCATAACTGCTCTAAAGCTGTGTCATACGATTTCTGAATTGATTCTGAAAAATTAATACCATCTTGAATACTCAATAAAAAACTTTTGAATTTCTTTTCATCTTTATTCTTTATAAATGAGACAAATATCATATTTTGGCGATATCTCATGTGATGGCTGAGAGCCTTGTCCGCTGACGATTTTTGATTGAAACATCCAAAAAAGCCACCACTTACAGGTATAAAATGTTTGCCATTAACGATCGATTTGATTGCCTCATTTTCTGATACAGTTTGTGCTCCACCACCATCTGAAACGAAAGTAGCAAGACCTTCTTTGAACCAAGAAGGTAAATCCCTAAATCTTAACAAACCCAACTGCTGGTATAAATGAAGATGAGATAATTCATGAGTTAAATATAGATGGATGTTTTCTGGTTCATTCATTAAACGCGGAGATAGCAACAGCTTATTGCTAACACCAGCTTTTACTCTGGCACCATATAGTTTGTAAAAGCTTTCTTCCGATGCACAAACATAAACCTTTACAGGTTCAACAAAATGCCGATACTGCCTATTTTCGATCTGCTGTATGGATTGAGGTAAGCTTGCCACAATACTATCAGCAAATATTTTTGCCCCAGGCTCATATAAAACCCTTGGATCTTTGTTGTGTGCTATAAAATGTTCAGTAGAACGCATCATTGCAATTGAAGATCGTATTACCGAACAGCCTGATAAAAATACGGTCGATAAGAATAATAATATAACAGTTATTGATAATTTTGATAAATTCATAACGTATTAGCTAAGGCGTGCGGTTTACCGCGTCGCCTTCAGCTCCTTGTTCGATTGCTCTTCTTATCTTCTCTCCCACTTCCTCCAATTCTGCTCGTGTTGGCTTGGTGAAGTAGTCTTCTCCGAACTTTAGGCCAAATCCATCTCCTGGGATACGCGGGAACACATGCAAGTGAACATGAAAGATCTCCTGCATTGCGGCTTTGCCGTCTGCAAGGAACATGTTCACTCCTTCACATGGGAGGCCCGATTGGCGGAGCGCGTGGGCGATGCGCTGGGCGATCCGGAACATGTGGGCGCCGGTGTCTTCGGGCAGGTCGGAAAGGCGCGATGCATGTACGTTGGGCACGATGACAATGTGGCCGGCGTTGATGGGCTGAATGTCCATGAAAGCGGACACAAGATCGTCCTGCCAGACAAGCGTGGTCTCCGCTTGGCTGCTGACGATGTCACAGAAAATGCAATCATTCATATTTATACTGCAATCGAACCTTGGTTTATCTGTACTAATAAATGTAAAATCACATCTTATTTTAACCGTATAAACTTTTCTAGTACTGTATTAGCAAAGGTAATTTCGCTTTTTTATGAATATGGTAAGCGCAGGCTTCAGCCCGCGAATTACAACGCAACCTGAAGGTTGCGGCTACCTCTAAAATGTAAAACGCCTTTATTATATAGCATTTTCATAATTTTGTCAAGGGAAAAATAAAAGGGGACCGTGGTGGGGTATAACGATTGCGATAAGCTGCACAAGGGCTACGGCACACTGAACATTAAATATGTTAATAATTTTATGCTACGCACCAAACGTAACTCTTTATAAACACAGCCCTTGTGTCGGCTTAATTGCTTTGTTAGGCTAAAATATAAACAGCATACTTTAATGATAATTACCTTTAATAGTTAAGGCTGAGTATAACGATAGGAAACCTTACTTGATGCCTATCGGAAAAGTAATTCCAGCAAAAATCTGAATTCCTTTGGTTTTAACATCTGTATCTGGGTCATCTGGATCGTCATTTATGTTTGTTAGACCAAGGGCATAGCGAGCTTCCAAGAAAATGGAATTATTACTCATCGGTACACTCACACCAGCACCAAAACAAAGGCCGAAATCAAGACTTTTGGTTTCATCTTCAATATCTTCTTCCTCTGAATAGCCGTCCCCGCTCATCTTCATTGTACCACTCAGGAGGTAACCGATAGTTGGCCCAGCTATTACATAGGGTTTGATCTCACTGGTACCAAAAGCATATTTGAGCATCACTGGAATTTCGATATAGGCTAATTTAAATTCGAGTTCGAACATTTCCCAATCTCCCTTAGTCCCCTTTTGTAAATACATCGGCTCAAGGTGGAGCGTAATAAATTCATTCAGACTATAATCTAAAACACAGCCGAATCCAAATGCTGTAAGGTTAGATATTTCCATTTCTTCTAATGGATCTACGTCACAGCTTGCCAGATTTAGTCCGCCCAAAACACCAAGATTTACCTGAGCACTGGCAGGCAAAACCGTAAAAACTGTTAAAAATACCACCAAAAATATAACCATGTTCTTCATGATACCCTCCTGTTAATAATTAATGCTCTTGACACACTTTTATTATGGCTCTTGATAGCCACAATGCATCAAGAGTAAAGATTTGACCCACCCCCTTTTCCGTTTGAACCTCTGTCTCCCTGAAAGACCCCATCAGGGCGGGACCGCCCGCCATGGAGCCAAGAACAGGGCACCATTGCAGGTCCATCAAGGGACACGACCATTTTGGTCGTACTGGTGAGGCGGACATCTCACGATACTTTTTGTTACGGGATTTTTCTCTGTTGTTTATCCAGCTTCCTTTTTGCCTTTTGTTCCCGTTTTGTTTTCTTCTGTTTCCGACCCTTTTCCTTATCCTTTTTGCCTTTGTCTCCCATTGTGTGCCTCCTTTTTTCCCGTTGTCCGTTATCTTTTCGCCGCTAGTGGTGCCGTCGCGTCGTCACGTTTCATATCATGCCTGGTTTGTCTAACGGCGGGCATCAGCGGTGCGCCCCGCGCGTCCGTTGCATGCCATTTTTATCTGTTCTTTTCTTGGCATGAGCGATCAGCGGTTTCTGACCCTTTTCTTTAAAACTGACAACAATTTTCTCTGCTTTTTCAAAAGGAACAGTTATAAAAGAAAATTTGTCCATTATCTGTATGTCTCTGATATGTTTGGGTTTAACTGAGACTCTACTCATAATAAGCTCAACAAGTTTTTTGGCATTAATCTTGTCTTTCTTACCAAGTGCGACAAAAAGTCTTGCTTTACCCTGTTGGTCAAGTTGCTTCCCCTTTGCACCGACCTCTTTTATTTCACCATAGGCATCAGGATTGAGTTCTTCTTCGAAAGAATAGTTAAGTACAGCAGCTAATATTTCTGTCGGATTATTATCCTCAAGCAATTCCTTAGCCCAGTTATGATATTTAGTATCAATCTCATCTTCAAGAATAGTAGTCAGATCATCGGATATTTTTTTCTTTTTGGCTTCGATAATATCTTTTACCTTCGGTATTTTTGATTTCTTAATATCAGTCCTGGCGATCCTCTGTATGAACATCAGCCGCTTATACTCACTAGGAGTAATAAACGTAATAGCGGTGCCCTCATTCCCGGCCCTTCCTGTACGGCCTATTCGATGAACATACGACTCTGGATCTTGAGGTAGTGAATAGTTTATAACATGGGTGAGATTATAAACATCAATTCCACGTGCTGCAACATCTGTTGCTATAAGAATATTGACTCTTTGTTCCCTAAATTTTTTAAGAGTTCTTTCTCTTTGCGCCTGTGATAAATCTCCATGAATAGCTTCTGCGTCATATCCTCTATCCATTAAATGAGCTACAAGAGAATCAACATCACTCTTTGTTCTGCAGAAAACCAAACCATAAAAATCATCTTCAATATCTATTATCCTGCATAGTGCCTCAAATTTGTCATAGGCTTTTACCTCAAAGTATATTTGCTCCGTCAGATCAGTTGTCAGTTGCTCCGTCTTAACTTTAAGAAACTCATAACCGTCCATGTATTTATGTGCAAGGTCCTTTATCTTTCCTGGCATTGTTGCTGAAAACAATAACGTTCTTTTATCAAGATTTGTATGCTTCATTATTTCTTCCATATCTTCGATGAATCCCATATTTAGCATTTCATCTGCTTCATCAAGTATCAGATGCTCAATTTTTCCAAGCTTTAGTGTCTTTCTGTTAAGATGATCAATTACCCTACCCGGAGTCCCAACTACAATATGGACACCTTTTTTTAATCTGCGTAACTGTTGATCAATAGATTGACCACCATATATTGGTACTATTTTGATATCCTTGTCTCCTTTGAGTGAATTGATTTCTTCTGATACCTGAATGGCTAACTCTCGTGTAGGAACTAGAATTAGTGCCTGAACTGTTTTGGAATCTGTGTTAACCATTTCTATCAGAGATAATCCAAATGCAGCTGTTTTGCCTGTACCATTTTGGGCTTGAGCGATGATATTAGTATCATCTCTTAGCATTACAGGGATAGTCATAGCCTGAATTGCGGTTGGCTCTTCAAACCCCTTTTTATCAATTGCCTCCAGTACTTTTGCTGAAAGCCCAAGGTCATTAAATGTCTTTTTGTTTGCCATATATTCCTCTTTTCCTAATTATTATCCGCAAAAAAGATACAAAAACATCTCTAAGCATACTAAACATATGTATTCAACTGTTACCTTTTCCATTCATGCTTTGTATAAATCCATAGTCAGATAACGGATGGCGCATAAGCTGCCTGCGGGTTTCGCAGTGACATTACCCGCGATATGAAGCGCTGCAAGAACGAAAACAAACAACTGAAGGATGCTCGATTAGGCGGTCAGCTTCATATGCTGGTTAGGCGGATGCGTCCCCAGAGCGAGTACCCCCAATCTTCCTGCAAACCCACAAAGCTACCTGCTCTGCTGTCTCTTCCACTGAAACCCCTGTTGTGTCTATTAACTCAATCACTGTTTCTGTTTGTGCCCCTTGCTCCCTGAACCAGCGATTAAACCCTACTTGCTCCTCGACGTTCGCCGGACCACTGCTCTTCTGCCACACCGGACGACTACGCAGTCGCTCCGCCAACACCTCATCGTCACATATCAATGCCAAGTAATGTACATCCGAGAAGTACCGCCGCTCCACGCATCCTTCCACATTCTCCGGCACCCCCATCCCCGCGTTGAATATCACAACCGGTCTGCCCGACTGTGATATACTCTTGCATATCCGCAGCCACGTCTCAAAGAATTCAATGTACTTATCTTCCGGCTTATTGAACTCCGGTTGCCACAAAAGATCGCCTTCAAGCAGCACCACTCCATTCATCCTCCCCAGCAGAGCATGACACACCATTGATTTCCCCGTTCCACTTGCTCCTCCGACGACGAGGAGAGGAAGCTGCAGGAAGGGATGTTTGTACTCACATACAGGGCAAATAGCGTATGGTCCGCTTGGATCGATGATCTTGTCAGCGCGGTATTCACCACAATTGAAGCATACATTCATCATCGTCGCACCCCCAACACAATCAGCTTTTCAATCCTTATGAACAAGTACAATCATCCGCCTAACGGTTGCTATCAACCGCACGCGAATCGCAGCTGAGTGTGTCGGCTGCATGGCGGGGTTAGCCGCTCTTATGCTAAAGATGGCCGCCTTTGCGACCTGCGACCAGCGTCACGCAACCATAGCCAAAGAACACACCCTCGGCATCGGCTTGCTCACAGCTTGTTTGCAGGCGGTGAAGTTCATCTTCCGTGATTATGTTTTCGGCAAGGGCTTCTCTCTCCAATCTATCCAGTGTCCACATCTGGCGCCCAAGAGCATAACTCGTCACCGCGACGGGAAACACTTCAAAAGAGACATCGGTCAAACCTTGCTTCTTGAACAACCGATACAATTGGCGGCCAGAATAACCATTGTGAAACATCCGCTCCGCATTAAAGCGACTCAATCGCCGCTCAACGTCAATTTCACTGGTATCAATACCACCTGAACCCCAATCGGTATCCAGCACAACGACCCAGCCATCTATTTTGGTCACACGAGTCATTTCGGCCAAAGCCGCCGCTGGATTGAGTAAATGTTGAAACAACCGCTCACTACGGCATGAGTCAAAATACCCAGACTCAAATGGCAGCGAGGTGGCATCGGCCTGTTTGTGTTTGACCCAGGCGCTTACGCCCGCTTTCTCGGCGCACTGCTCGGCTTCCGCGACCATTGCTTCATCGTAATCTACGCCGTTCACTTGTCCAGTTGAGCCGACAAGTTGCGCCAGGGGTATCGTATCGGTGCCGGGCCCACAGCCAACATCGAGCACTTTATGGCCCGTTTCAATTTGCATGCTGGTATACGTGCGTCGCTTGAGTTGGTTAAGAAACTCTCCAACGACCCGAAGATAATCAGGATCAACATATCCTTTAGGTGTAGCCATTGACTGACCTCCTGTTGCAGTAATATGCCAGTTGAAAGCAGCTGGCAGTTCGGACGAAGCGGGCTAACATAGGTTTATCTGTACTAATAAATTTACAATCACTGCCTTTAATAACCATATGACATCTTGTATTATATAACACAATAGCTATTTTGTCAAGGGAAAAATAAAAGGGGAGTGGGGTGGGGTATAACGCTGGCTATAAGTTGCCCGAAGGTTGCGGCGCCCCGAACGTTCTGAATTTAAAAACAACTGATGCGGAGCTCTGAACGTCTTAATTTGCACAGAGCCCTTCGGGTCAACTTAATTGCCTTGTTAGGCGCTATTTTGCTTGGTGAATTTCCTACAGTATGTGTAAAGAAGCTGCGGTCCTGCAAAGACTTTTCCTATAGAAGGATCAAACAACGAGGCTCTTGCCTCACTGTTTAATGAAATATTCTCCTTCCCATTTCATTACTATGATAACGCTTGAAACAAGCTTTCCCTTATAAGTACTACTTCCCTGGATGTTTTTGTACTTGCCTATCCCTTTTGTAAAAGACATTGTTCCTTCAAATGTGGTGACAGGTTTGCCTTCTGGAGAAAGAATTGTTGTAGTCTTCCCTTCAGCTTTAGCATAGACCACATTATCATTCAAGGACATTTTCGTATAAACCGTGTGAGGTCCATTGCCCTGTATATAATCAGCAATACCAAACCAAACAACTTCAGCTCCGTCCATGAATTTATGCTCACCTGTGCTTTCATTGAATCCTTCATTTTTTAATAAATAAAGTGAGTGTCCTTCAGTGTCACCAACCTCGACTACCTCACGTACAGTGTAAGCAGCTGTGATTTTTCCCGCAATCTTGAATTTCTGTTGTGCCATTAAAGAAGACACACAAAGACCAAAGATTAAAGCGAGACTAATAAACGGTACCATTAATCGCTTGGATGTAAGTATTCGCATATATTTCACCTCCTTTCATTACAAAGGATAGGACCGCAGCTTCTTTCTTAGCCTTATTGTCAATTTCGAAACAGCGTCTAACATAGGTTTATCTGTACTAATCAATTTACAATCACGTCTAATCTTGACCATATAATATACTTTATTATATAACAAAATCACGATTTTGTCAAGGGAAAAAACAAAGGGGAATTGACCTGTTAAAATTAAACTTATTAAGTCCTGTTGTTTTATTTTTCATTTTGCTGCGTTCCCGGGACAGATTGTTTTCATTTTACATTCTGCACAACTTTTCTTTCTACCCACTGATGCACTATAAAAAGAAACCAAAAGCAGGAGTAATAGTATAATCAGTTTAGGTATTGAAAATTGTTGAATAAGCGAAATAATTATTAAAATAAGTGGTGCCAGACTTAACAATCCATATGTAATAGGAGCAAGTTTTACACCACTACTTGCGGAGAACTCTTCAATATGACCCTTCTTAAAAAATAGAGCAGAGAGTTTTCCCCAACCCATACTACATCTTTTATCATAATAGTAACAATTTATGCAAACCAACTTTCGCAAGACAACAAAGACTATTATAATGGCAAAAGCAAGATAAATAAAAGCGGTAACCGGATGTAAAAACCAACAGGCAATTGTTCCCAGGCCAATCCATAGTAACATCATAAAATTACCAAAAACCACGCCTGCTTTAGGATATTCTTCCAGTCCCTGTTCATAGAACTTCACTTCGTTATCCATGATTGTTCTCCTTTTGAGATAATATGAAATATGAAAAATTAACCACAGATTCACCCTGTTAAATATCTTAACAATGAATGTCAGAAGGCTACAGTTAACGCTTCTATTAAACAGGGTGAACACTGTTAAATATTTACAAAATTAAGGACAATTAATCACTCCTGGTACTTTATTTAACAGGGGAACCACAGAGATAAGATTTAATTTATTAATTATGAACAGGGATTGCCTGCCCCGCCTTGGCGGGGAAAGAGCTTGTTTCTTTTGTTATTTCTTTGCCATGCAGATCTTTCTGATATAATTATATAATACTTTACCAGTTTTGTCAAGCAAAAAAATTTAAAAGGAAGTAATGCAGATGCTTGTTTAAAGAAGTCACTATTTTGCTTCTGCCATAAATTCATAATATTCTGTAAATATGTCGAAACCAAGGGCTTTATAACATTTGATTGCACTTATGTTCTCTGAATGTACATTCAGGCATATCGTTTCAACTGAAGTTTTTAATGTTTTACATAATTTGGAAGTCACTGATTTTGCCAGTCCTTGACATCTATAATCTGGATGAGTTGCTATATTGCCTAAAGCTGCAACTCTATATTTGCGAGAATATACGTGAATACCTGCTGCACTTACAATCTTGTTATCTCTTTTTATGCCAAAGTACATACCACTTTGTAACATTCTGGAATCAAACCAATGCCCGGGATAGCTTTCCTTAAAGAAATTGAATAATTCCTTACCGTGTTGTTCTGACAAAGCGATAACCTCTGAAGTATCAAATCTTTCTAATAGGTCAACTTTGTTTAGTAACATTTTAAAATGTTTGCCATGTGAGGATAGTTTATATTTTTGAGATAATACATCTTCAAGACCATAAGTTAGATGTGAATAGAACTTTTTAGGCAGGAGTTCCATAATAGAATTAAGCAGTTTTTTGTAGTAACTTATATCTTCGATTTCTGTAAGTGCAAGTATATTTGCAGGGATTATCCCTGTATAACAGAGTATTAAAGCCTTGATTTCGCCTGCATCTTCTAAACCATACCAGATTGTATAAGGCCAGAAGAAATTATCCAAATCTCCTACACTGTAAACGTTTAAAGCTACATTTCTTTGCAAACAGGTATTTATGGTTTCTTTCTCATGAATTAAAACAGCTTTCATAGATTTCATTTATTTCTTCAGAATGGAACCAAATAAAAAAGGGGGGATAAATTATCCCCCCTTTTATTTTATACCTTACTTTCAGAGTCCTACAGGGAAGTAGTAGTTGACACCGGCATTGATTGCGATATACTGAAAGGAACTTCCATCAGAGGGAACATGGTTAAACTTAACATTGGCATCAAATGTCATTGATTCTCCAAAAGGATATTCCATCCCAAGCCCACCGAAAAACCCGAACTTGCTCTCAGAATCACTTTCGCTCACATCACCAATTGTTATCTTGCAGCCGACTATATAGAGTCCACCTCCGGCTGTCGCATACAATTTTGCTGGTGCAGGTAAAAAATAGTAGTTAATGCCAGCGATTACGGGAATCATATTCCAGGTAAACTCAAAACCTTCTTCTTTCTCGCCGAACATTACATAACCTGCCTCGACTCCCAGGCCAAGCGTTGGCGAAAAGTCATAGCAGAATTTTACACCACCACCAAAACCCATACCAGCAGCATCACCAAAATCACCCATAGGTATAGAAATATTACCAAAACCACCAATACCCATACCGGCAAATACAGGAGCAGCTATCATTACAACTGCCATTACTGGAATTAACCTTCTCATTACACACCTCCTCATTACTTTCAATAACAGGTTTCGTGGAAGATGTACCACATTAATACTCCTGTTCTTCCACTTAACAGAAGAATATATAATTACCTCTTTCAATCACCCCCTTTCATTTTTGTGTTATCCCTTCGTTTATGAAATTATTGTCCTTTAAATTTATTGTTTGTGGGTGTCGATGCTCGAAGCTTTAAAAGAACCCTTGGGTGAATATATTAGACTATAAACTGCCATACATTATATCACTAAAAAGAGATTTTGTCAAGAAAAATTTTTAACAAAATCTTTGACAAATCAATTTTTTTATAGTATTATAGTATATTAAAGAGAATAGGTGAGGAGATTGAGTAAAATTATGTCCAAAGTGATTAGAGAAAGTGAAAATCATATAGTTAATCCCGATGAATATTCTTTAGTCAGGGAAATTATATACCGTGGTAGTGTGATTGCCCTTACTGGAGCGGGTATATCAAAGGAAAGTGGAATACCGACCTTCAGAGAGACCGGAGGAATATGGGATAAGTATGACATCTCAATATATGGCAACATGGTTGGTCTCTCCAGCCTTCTTTTCTTTAAGCCTCAGAGGATAAAGGATTTTATTTCCGACGTTTATGGAGGTATAATTTCTGCGAAACCTAATCCAGCACACATCTCTCTTGCAAAATTAGAGGATGAGGGTATCCTTTCGTGTGTTATAACCCAGAATATAGACAACCTACATCAGGAGGCAGGTAACAAGAGGGTATACGAGCTTCATGGAAATCTATTCGTTATGAGATGTATGAAATGCGGGAAAAGACAGAAAAAAAGCAAAGAAGAACTAAAATCTATGCTTGAAAATCTAAAATCTACAAGACGACATGAGATGATGAATCTCATACTACCAAGATGTGAATGTGGAGGCAGAAGGAGACCCGATGTGGTCATGTTTGGAGAGTCACTACCACAGAGTGAGTTTGAGAATGCACATATCGAAGTAAAAAAATGCAAGACCCTACTTTTGATTGGCACTTCTGGTGTTATCTATCCAGCCGCTTCCCTGCCTTATACTGCAAAGGAGAGTGGAGTGACTATAATTGAGATCTCACCTGAACCAACGTCCCTTTCATCACTTGCAGATTATGTAATTACTGGAATGGCGGGTGATGTGTTACCAATATTATTTAGCGCCAATTAATATATATAAACACGGATATTTTTATTAATAATCCAAAGTGGTTAGTAAAAATAAAATCGGGGTCAGGCTGGAATCTGGAATCTAATCTTTCTATTTGCTCGAATTCTTACATAGCTTTTTTATAAGAATTGTCTCTAAATTAATTAGCTAATTCACTAACTGATTTATTTTTTATTATACCTCTATTAAAACCCTATCGTGGTCAAAATGATAACTCTTTATCCTTTTTAACCAATGGTAAAGTCCAGATTCCAGCCTGACCCCATTAAGCCTGACCCCATTAAGTAACTACTCTCCTTTTTGAGGATGAGGGGATACCAAGTGTCTTTCTGTATTTCACCACAGTCGTCCTTGCAACATTAAATCCACTTTTCTTAAGACGCTGGCTTATAGATAAATCCGAAATAGGGTGTTTCTTATCCTCATTTTTAATCATCTCTTCTATTAATAATAACACCCAGTGATACTCAGCGGTTCTTCCATGTGAAAAGAAATACGAAAAACTAAACATACCTCTTGGGGTTTCAATCCATTTATCTTTAATCGCTCTTGAAACTGTAGATACATTTACCCCTATATTCTGTGCCACATCCTTCTCGGTAATTAAATCAGGCGGTCCTTCACCTGACAGGAAACTGATTTCTCTATCTCTGATATATTCTGCAATCCTTCGAATCGTATCCTTCCTCTGTTCAATGGCAGTCAGAAGATTCTTTGCCTTTTGAAGTTTCCCCATCAAATAATCCTTTTCTTCTGGTTTAAATGTATCTGGCTTTTCTAATAGTTGTCTATAGGTCGGAGAGAGATGTATACGCGGCAGGTTCAATTCTGGTAAGTATACTATATAATCGGCTCTATCCTTGTGAAAAGTTCGCTCTATAATGGCATCAGGAGATATATATTGTGGTCTTCCTACATAGGGTCTGCCTGGCTGCGGGTCAAGCTTATGTATCTCTTTTAATGCATCCTCTATATCTTTCTCGGAAACCACAAATTTATCTGCGAGTTTAACCTTGTCCAACGATAATAAATATTCATAGGCATATTTCAATATCCTGTATGCAAGCGTGTCCTTCTCTCCCCTTCTCTCTAATTGAATGAGAAGACACTCTTGTAAATTAGAGGCAGCTATACCTGAGGGTTCAAGTCCCCTAATCTTATTTAGAACCTCATATATGCTTTTTCTATCAACACCTATTCTTTTTGATATCTCCTCCGGCTCTTCCTTGAGCCAGCCCTTTTCATCGAGTGAGTATATAATCTGCTTTGCTATACCCAATTGAAATTCATCATTTAGTACCACGCTAATATCAGTTAGGAGATGTTCCTGTAGCGTTTCTCTTATATCAGGTGGCTCACGATAGCCTTTCGTTGAATATTTACCAATATCCACAGAACCCATATCAAGCCAGCTTTCAATTTCTTCAGCAACAAAGTCCCTTTTCTTCTCCCTTCTAACCTCCCCCTCCTGTTCATCAAACTCAATAAATGGATTATCCTCAGCCTCTTTCTCTACATATTCAAGAAGTGATAGTACATGCAATGTAAGAATGTCCAGGGAATGTACAAGTTTCCCTGTAAGAACTGGACGCAACTTCAACACTTGCCTTTGCATTTGACTTCCTCTTTTCATATTAATTTAGTTATACACCATCTAATAACAATAATGCTGGTAGTTATTATACTAATTTTTTATTTATATTTAAACTATCCTACTATTATTATAATTAAAAAAAGGTATTCTGTCAAGTAAAAAATTAATTTTTTTTAAAAAAAGGGAGAACATTATGTTCTCCCTTGCTGCTTAAACACTTTACTATTCTAATCCTATAGCTGTTATTATGAATATATATCCATACTGCTATGGGAATATTCCGCGTCTTTTATATATCATTTCGAGATGTGAAATGGCTACAATATATGCAGCAGTTCTCCAGTCCTTTTCATAACTCTTTGCTGCCTTACTAACCCTTTCATATGCATTTATTATATTCATGTACAATTTACTATCAACCTCCTCAATTTCCCAGAACTCACTCCGTTTATTCTGCAACCACTCAAAGTAGCTAACAATCACACCACCAGAGTTGCAAAGAATATCAGGGAGCACATCAATCCCCTTCTTCTGTAATATCTTATCACCTTCCATAGTAGTTGGGTTATCCGTACCTTCTGCAACAAGTTTTACTTTTAAAAGAGGTGTAGTATCTGCTGTAATCTGGCTTCCTAATGCAGCTGGTACGAAGATGTCAGCCTTTGTACGAAAGAATGTCTCGTGGTCTATAGATTTTGCCTTTGGGTAACCAGATATAGTTCCATTATCACTAACATATCTACAGAGTTCTTTAGGCTCTATACCATCCATGTTCAAAATAGGCCCCGTAGAATCCTCTACAGCAACAAGCCTCGAACCGTATGATTTCATTAGACGAGCCGTCCATGAACCAACGTTTCCAAAACCCTGTATCATGTATGTAGCATCTTCTAATGAAAACCCATTATCCTCTGACCACTTTTGGATAAGATAGACCAAACCCTGTCCCGATGCTTTATCTCGACCCAAACTACCCCCTAATTTAATGGGCTTTCCTGTAACTACATGTGTATGGGCATTCCGCTCAACTGGTGGTATCGTATATAGATAGGTATCCATAATCCATGCCATTATCTGAGAATTTGTATTCACATCTGGCTCAGATATGTCATACTCAGCACCTATATTAGTACCAAGAGCAAACGTGAAACGACGTGTAATATGTTCTAACTCGTCCAATGTATATCTGGAAGGTTCTATCCTAATCCCCCCATTGGCACCACCGAATGGAATATTAGTTAAAGATGTCTTTAATGTCATCGAAAATGCAATTGTTCTAATTTCATCAAGGGTAACCAAGGAATGAAAACGGACTCCTCCTTTATAAGGCCCAAGAATATTATTGTGTTGTACACGGTAACCTGTAAAAATTTCGACTCGTCCATCTTCCATTTTCACGGGGAAGTTCACGGTAATTTCGTTATTAGGTTTCGAAATCATCTTTCGAATATCCTGATCGAGATCCATTATATCAGCCACTTCTTCAAGTTTCTTAATTACAGAATTATAAAGAATTCCTTCTGTATACATAATAACCCCTTGTAGTCTCCAGTTTATCCCATTATGGAAAGATTCCTCGCTCTTTATAAACCGTCTCAAGATGTGATAATGCTGCAATATAGGCAGCTGTTCGCCAGTCTGTGTTATATTTCTTGGCTGTATCTCGTACCCTTTTATATGCAGTTACTATCTTCTTATACATCTTGTTATCAACCTCTTCCAGCTCCCAGAAGTCACTTCGTTTATTCTGAAGCCATTCAAAATAGCTAACTATCACTCCCCCTGCATTGCAAAGAATATCAGGGATAACATCTATTCCCATACTTTGTAAAATGCTATCGCCATTAGGGTCTGTTGGACCATTAGCACCTTCTGCAACAAGCCTTATATCTAAAAAAGGTGCAGTCTCCTTCGTAATTTGATTTTCCAATGCTGCAGGAATAAAGATATCTGCTTTTGTCCTCATAAAAGTTTCATGACTAACTGGTTCTGCATCAGAGTAATTAGCTACACCCCCACTCTCCCAAACATGCTCAGTGAGTTTCTCTGGGTCGATACCTTTCGAATTTAAGATTGCCCCGGTTATATCTTCGGCAGCAGTGAGTATAGAACCATGGGGCTTTAAGAGACGAGCTGCCCATGAACCAACATTCCCAAATCCCTGAACTATGTAAGTTGCTCCCTTTAAACCAAAATTATTATCTTTAGTCCATTCTTCAATAGTAAATACTACGCCCTGTCCTGTTGCCTTATCACGCCCCAGGCTTCCTCCTGACTCAATGGGTTTCCCTGTAACTACGTGGATGCAACGTTGTCGTTCATGAGGAGGCATGGTTGATAAGAATGTGTCGAGAATCCATGCCATTATCTGAGAGTTTGTATTCACATCAGGAGCAGGGATGTCATACTCTGGTCCTATATTATTACCAAGAGCATAAGTAAATCGCCTTGTTATTTTCTCCAATTCTTCTGACGAGTACTTGGATGGCTCCATTTGTATACCCCCTTTAGCACCACCGTAGGGTATATAAGCTATAGCAGATTTCCATGTCATCCAGGTTGCGAGTGCACGAACCTCATCAATGTCAACTGCGGGATGGAAGCGGAGTCCTCCCTTGTAAGGACCGAGTGCATTGTTGTGTTGTACCCGGTAACCTGAAAACATCTCTATTCTACCATCATCCATTTTAACTGGAAAATTGACAATGATCTCATTGTTGGGTTTTGAAAGGATTTTACGAATATCTGCATCAAGTTCCATTATATCTGCTGCCTTATTGAATTGTGCAGTCACATTAGCATAAACACTAACCCTCTTAGCCTTTTTTTTCTTTTGAGCTATCACAGCCATCTTCACCTCCTATTCATACTCTTCACAATGCCAGACACCCCCTTCAGGCTTCGGATATGTACAGGTATCACGTTTCTCACAGATTTTACATAGTCCCTTGAACTTTTCCGACACTTTCCCTTTGGTGGTGGAATCTTTTTTAGAACGAGCCGCAGGCACAACAACCTTGGAATAATTTAAACGACCTTCAAATTCATCACATTGGAATACAGGTCTATCGGGATCTCTTGGAAAAGTACAAGTAGGAGCCTTTTCACAGGTCACACAAAGACCACGATACCTGGTTTTGATACGCTCCTTTACTGCCCCCTTTTTCTTTTTTGCAATTAATGTCTGCATACAAACCTCCTTGTTATTTACTGCGTATTGTTAAAAATCTAACCACAGATTCACCCTGTTAAATATCTTAACAATGAATGTCAGAAGGCTACAGTGAACGCTTCTATTAAACGGGGTGAACCCTGTTAAATAGTTACAAAATTAAGTACAAGTCATCACTCTTGGTACTTTATTTAACAGGGGAACCACAGAGAATGTTAAGTATTAAGGGATTATAAAAGATTTTTATTCCTTTCCTCCCTGCCCTGTTAGATGTTTACTATCTAACGGGGTGAATGACCTCTTATTAATTTCAAGATCCATTCCACAGGATATGTATGGAAAGGATACGGAATCTCACGGACAAGACTAATCGCTTTACCTTATATTTCTTTATTTTTTTAACGCTGATTAACACGGATGACTTCTATTTTCTCTGACGCAGATTAGCGCTGATTTACACTGATTGTTTCTTACTTCAAAGTTATTATTTATCTTTGAACATCTGTGGTTAATTTTAATCCTTGTTTTTTTATTCACCCTGTTAAATATTTACAAAATTAATTACAAGTCATCACTCCTGGTTCTTTATTTAACAGGGGAGCCACAGAGAATTAAATTTACTCCCTGCCCTGTTAGATGTTCTTGTCCCGTGAGATACTCGCTATCTAATGGGATACTATCTAACGGGGTGAATGACCTCTGTGGTTTGTCATATTCTTTTTCACAGTATCCTCAATTGTTTTTTACTATCATCTATTTAAAGAGCAAATTCCGTGTCAGTTAATACTATTAGTTGTTAGTAATATTTTACAAGCCCTTATTATTATAGAGGTTAACAGTCTTGTATTCAATTTGTATTAATTTATCTATGTAGAATTATGTTATAAGAGGGGTATAAAATAGAGAAGAATATCGGGGAGTTTTGAACCATCGGGGAGATATACCTCAATTTACACATAGTTATTGTTACTTCTGTATTTTCTTTAACTTTTCTCTCAATGTCTTACGGTCAATACCAAGTATCTTAGCAGCCTTCGTCTTATTACCCTCTACGCTATCTAATATATTTCGTATGTATTCTGCCTCAACCTCGACCAGAGTCCTATTATGTCCAGTTTCCCTTAATGCTGAAAATCGCATAAGAGAGGGTAGATCAGGAACATCGATTAGTATATCATCGGTCATAACTACAAGCCTCTGGATTACATTCTCTAATTCTCGGACATTCCCAGGCCAATAGTAATTCTTTAAAACCTTCAGGGCTTTATCAGAAAAGCGAGGTATAGGTTTATCCATTTCCCTGGCGAATTTATTAGCAAAATATTTAGCCAAAATTAAAGTATCTTCTCCCCTTTTCCGTAAAGGAGGGAGGTCAATAGTAATGACGTTTAAACGGTAGTAAAGGTCCTCACGAAATTCATCTTTCTTCACCAGATTGAACAAATCCTTATTTGTCGCAGCCTGAATCCTAACATCTACCTTTTGTGAGCGTCTTGCACCAACCATAAAGACTTCCTTATCCTGGAGTACACGAAGTAGCTTTACCTGCATGCGGTAACTGGTCTCGCTTATTTCATCAAGAAATATCGTTCCTCCGTCAGCGGTTTGGAAAAATCCAGCTCTGCTTGCTGTAGCTCCAGTAAAAGCACCTTTAACATATCCAAATAGTTCGCTTTCAAGTAGTTCCTCAGGTATAGCTCCACAGTTTACTGGAACAAATGCAGCCGAAGCACGTGAACTGCTGTAATGGATAGCCCTTGCAACAAGCTCTTTGCCTGTACCACTCTCTCCTGTAATAATTACAGTAGCATCAGTTGCTGCAGTCTTATCTATTGCCCTAAAGATACTATGTATCACTTCTGAGTTTCCAATAAGACCGTAACGGGATTTTGGACCCTTAATATCTTGTACCTCCCCTGCTCTTCTCAGATATAGTTTGCTTAGTGCTCTATGAACTGAAGAAAAGAGTTCTTCGTCTGTAAAGGGTTTAGGTAAATATTCCTCAGCTCCGACCTTAACTGCCTCAACAGCGCCCTCGATCGAGGCATATCCCGTTATCATCATTACTTCTGTATCTTTGAAATTTTCCCGAATATGTCTTATTAAATCCAACCCTGTAACCCCGGGCATTTTAAGGTCAGTTATGACCAATTCGATTGGTGTTACTTCAAGAATCTTTAATGCCTCAACAACCCCGGGAGTAGTGAAAACTCGATACCCCTGGGATGTCAGGTTTCTGCGAAGCATTTCAAGTGTATCCTGGGCGTCATCTACAATAAGGATATTTTCTTTTTTATTCTTAGCTGCCATCTTTATTCTCCCTCTTTTCTTGAGGTACATTTACCGGAAGTCTAATCTCGAAGCGAGTGCCCTTCCCAACCTTACTCTCAACCTTAATAGAACCCCCATGGGAGGTTACGATTCCATGAACCACAGGTAGACCCAGACCTGTCCCCTGACCAATCTCCTTTGTAGTAAAGAACGGTATAAATATTTGCTTGATAACTTCATCGCTCATACCAACTCCCATATCTTCAACTATTAGTAAAACCTTATCATCGATAGCCTTTGTGGTAATAGTAAGATCGCCCCCTTCCGGCATTGCCTGCACGGAATTAACAACAAGATTAACAAGGACCTGGTTTAACTGTGCAGGATCTGCAATAATTTCCGGTAGGTCTGATGAAAGAAAACGCTTAAGTTTTACCCCCTGTGTGGTACACCTCGACTCGAGGAAGTATAGTCCTTCCTTAATTATTTGATTCAGATTAACACTTATCATACGTGTTGGCATTTGTCTGGCAAATATTAGAAGTTTTTTTACAACTTCCCGTGCATGTAAAGAGGCATTAATAATCTTTTCAATATCATATCCTGCCTGCGTGGGCAGCTTATAACACTTTTTGGCGAGTTGGGCAAATCCAAGGATGTTTCCAAGGGGCTCATTCAATTCATGAGCCACACCTGCAGCAAGTTGACCGATTGTTGCTAACCTGTCAGCGTGTCTGAGCTGCTCCTGTAGCTTTAATTTCTCCTCTTCTGTGTGTCTCCTCTCAATTATTATTGCCACCTGACGAGCAACAGTATCAAGCAAATCCTGCTCTTCTTTGAGAAAAGAGCTTTCTTCAATTTCATATATCTTCTCAGTATAAACCACTTCGATAATACCTCGATTTCTTTCTTCTACAACGATATTCGATATTATCTTCCTCTCATCCTCAGAAAAGTTAGTTGTGTGATATACCTGCCCATCAAGAATGAGCCTGGCTTGAGCTATATCCGGATATTGAAATGCGGGTGGGAGAAGTTTAACAACATAATTAAGAATTTCCTCTTGTGATATGTTAGGGCGCTGGACAACCTGTGCAATACTATACAAGCATGTCAATTCCTTAATGCGTTCCCTTAATGCTGCCTGAGCTCGCCTATCTGCAATAGCAACACCGAGCGTTTGAGCAACACCTTCATAGAACTCAATCTCTCTCTTTGTGAAGAAGTTTCTAAGACTACTTTTCAATAGAATAAGACCCAAATCCTCATCCCCAATTACAAAAGGTATCAGTGCGAGAGACATGTATCCTACATCATCACGTAGATTTTTTATATTTACTTGACCATCCTTCACAGGAAAAGTAGCAAGAGGATTTAAGGTGTCACCTGTCCAGAAGCTTCCATTAGATGTAAAGCAGGGTAAGGATAGATTTGCAAGTCCACAATATATATCTTTGCAAAGTTGTTCAAGGTTTGAATTATCTTTAGCACAAGGTATAATTCTACCTTTCTCATCTTGAGCAAAGGACATCGTCTCGTAATGGAAGGAATCCTCAGGACAACATGTAGCTATCCAATGATAGTATAACTCGTTATGTTTCAAGCGCAATTCTATAGAATCACATCCTGAAAATTCCATCAACATCTTAGTGATTCCACGCAAAAATTCTATTCTGGGAGTGCCTCGATTTGCATAATGCAATATCCTGCGTGATAATTCACTAAAGTTCTTAGACAACTTGCGGTCAAGTGATGGAAGGTCACTGTGTTTTGAACTTTTTCTCTTCATAAGTACCATCTTCCTTAAAAACTATAAGGTTCCTTAGAAAATACTATAAAGAACTTGTATATTTAGCTCAACATTAATTATGATACCACATCTTTCCTGAAAAGTCAAGCAAATTTTGAGAGCGCTTTAAAAACTACACTTGAGCTCTCTTGATTACACAGATTTCTGGAATTTTTCAGAAATCTTTTTTTAGGATGTTTCTTTATATTCCCAATGATTTTATCAATAAAATTCTTGACTTTTTCCACTTTATATGGTATAATTCGTCGTCTCTATATCCAAACTCGTCTAGCTAATTAACACACATGTTTCACGTGAAACATCTTGCATGCTATCTGCGTTATTAAAAATTGGACACAAAAAAGAATTGGACGCAGATAAACGCTGAATAACACGGATGAAAAATCTTTGAAATAAGAAATCTGCATTAAGAAATATTAAACCACATATGAAGTGAATTCACAGATAGATAAATGTTTTTGAAATAAAAATAATCAGCGGCAACCTGCGTAAATCTGCGTCCAAAAAAGAATGTATAACGACGAACTAAAGGAAACAGCAAGATTGGTCAGGGGGGATGTAATCGAGATGCTTGCAAGAGCTGGTTCCGGTCATCCGGGAGGTTCGCTTTCTGTAGTGGAGATTATAGTCACCCTTTATTATAAGGTAATGCATCATAACCCCCACAATCCACATGATGACAACAGAGACAGATTTATCCTTTCAAAAGGCCATGCCGCCCCAACCCTCTATTCCATACTGTCAAGACTTGGTTATTTTGATAGAATACATCTCTGGAGCTTAAGAAAGTGCGGTTCCTTGCTCCAGGGTCATCCTTACACCTTAGACACACCAGGTATTGATGCATCCACTGGTTCTCTTGGCCAGGGACTCTCCTTTGCAAATGGCTGTGCCTTAAGGGCTAAGCTTGATAAAAAGGTTTATAGGGTATACTGCGTAATTGGTGACGGAGAAACTAACGAAGGTCAGATATGGGAAGCTGCTATGACATCTGCAAGATATAGGCTTGATAACCTTTGTACTGTTCTTGACTTTAATGAATTACAAATAGATGGAAGGATACAGGATATTAAAAATCCTCTGCCATTCAGAGAAAAATGGGAGGCATTTGGATGGAACGTGTTTGAGGTAGATGGACATTCATTTGAGGAACTTAAGGAAGCCCTTGAACAAGCAAAAGAAATAAAGGGAAGACCAAGTATTATAATTGCCCATACAGTTAAGGGCAAGGGTGTATCGTTTATGGAGGGAAAACCTGAATGGCATGGAACACCCCCAACAAGAGAGGAAGCAGATATAGCACTCAGAGAACTTGGATTCGTTGATGGTGTTACTTTATAGGCCGCAGATTAACGCAGAAAAACAGGATAAAGAATTTACGGCAAAATCATACCTGCCTGCCGTCAGGTATGTAAATCATCTATACGGGAAATCCAACTCCTTTTTTCTTAACTTTGTTTCTTGGGAATAAATAGATATACAAATAATCATGATAATCTGCGTTTACCCCGTTAAATAGTTGGCTATTAGTGATTTATAACGTATATACTTGTAATTATTTAACAGGGTGAATCTGCGTTCCATATATCAAGGAGTTACGTGCGTATAACCTATATATTCCATAGCTGCTTTATTATAACATACGACGAAGTCCAGATGGTATTTGATTATCCAGATTTTGATGCCCTCGCCTATGTCGGACTTTTTGCACAAAAAATCGACATAGAACCTTATATAGACCCAACAAGGCGCGTTCTGTTCTTCTCTTCACATTCACATCCTGATCATTTTAACCCCAAAATCATAGATATGATGAGGAATATACCTGATTCAAGGTTCATATTCTCGAATGAAGCACTTAACATATTTCCTGATTACACCTCTGGAATGGAAAACAGATGTAATACGTTAAAACCTGGTGATTCTGTAGATATAGGAACCACACACATTTCTGCAATGGCTTCGACCGATATTGGCATCTCTTTCTTTATAGAACACAAAGGTGCTCATATCTTCTTCCCTGGAGACCTTGCTTTATGGATCTGGGAGGACCTGGACAGAGAAACCAAAAAAGAAATAGAAGAGACCTTTAATAACACCATAATGGATATAAAGCAAAGAGGAATCGATATACTCTTTGTGGTAGTAGAACCAAACCTGCGGGAATTTGGTTGGGGTGGTGCTGTAGATGCTGTAAGAAGTTTAACACCAGCTCTAACAATCCCAGTACATCTTCGTCAACAATATTCCCTAATATATGAATTTAAAAAAACATTACCAAAGGGAACCAAGGTTTTCAGTTACAGGAGAACTGGCGATTACTATGATTGGGAGAAAAAAAGGGGTAATAAACTTTAACACTTATACAGTTCTCGTATGGTTAAAAACTTTAAAATCTTAGATGAACTCAAGCATAACGAGATTAAAACCCAGAGATTAACATACTTCCGCGCCCTTGAGATTTTCGAGGCTATGTGGAGAGAAGCACTTACACTCGGGGCTTTACCACTTAAGGATTTTATGGAGGATGTTGAAGTAGATATTAAAGTAGCAAAAATACTAAACTCATGTTTGAACAACTCATAGTAAAGATTGGAAATTCATTGGATAAAGCCTCTATTCCATATATTATAATTGGGGGGCAGGCAGTGCTTTTATATGGTGAGCCAAGACTAACAAGGGATATTGATATAACACTTGGTATAAATATCGACAAATTGCCAGAGCTTTTGGATGTTATTGAATATATTAGTGCTACTCCAATACCTGAAGATATTGAAACCTTTGTCAGAGAGACCTATGTGTTGCCGGCAAGAGATACCATAAGCGATATAAGAATAGGCTTTATTTTTTCATCAACCCCTTATGAGAGACAGGCAATAAAAAGAGCAAATAAAATAAAAATTAAAGAAACATCCATAAACTTTGCATCAATAGAGGATGTCATAATACACAAAATTTTTGCGGGGAGACCGAGAGATATAGAAGATGTTAAGTCCATAATTCTAAAAAACCCTAAATTTAATTCAGCTTACATAATTAGCTGGCTGAAGGCATTTAATGCTGCTACTAAAGATAAAGATTTTCTAAAAAGTTTCCAAGATGTTTTAGAGTAATTTATACGGCAATATAGATGTCTAAGTTAATGAATTTCCATTACATGTTGTGTCTACTCTATTGATGGTTTGTTTTTTTTATTTCAAATCTGCAAAACTATGAATAAGGTTTCGTCATTACGTAGTGCCTATGCTGAAACCCTTATTGAATTGGGAAAAAAACACGAGAATTTAATAGTCCTTGATGCAGACCTGGCAATGTCAACCAAGACAGTATTATTTAAGAATACATTCCCTGAACGTTTCTTCGATATGGGGATATCTGAGGCTGATATGATGGGTACAGCAGCAGGTCTTGCCTCATCAGGAAAGATTGTATTTGCCTCTACCTTTGCTCTCTTCGCATCAGGAAGGGCATGGGAACAGGTACGGAGCGCTATCTGTTATCCAAAACTCTCTGTAAAGATAGTTGCTACCCACGGAGGTATCTCTGTCGGACCGGATGGTGTATCACATCAGGCTGCTGAGGATATAGCAATAATGAGGGTCGTTCCTAATATTAGGATTATCGTTCCATCGGATGCCACACAGACAAGATTTTTTATACATGAAGCATACAAAACCCCAGGACCTTTCTATATAAGACTTACAAGACCTGCCCTTCCTGTTATATATGAAGATAGTTATAATTTCAATCCCTTGAATGCAAATAAGCTTAAAGATGGAGAAGATGGGGCAATCATTGCCTGTGGTATAATGGTTTTCCCATCACTAAAGGCTGCAGAAAAGCTACAAAAGGAGGGTATAGGTATAAAGGTATTTGATATGAGCTGTATCAAACCTGTTGACAGGAAGGCTGTGGTTGAAGCTGCAAAAACTGGTCATGTTGTGACCTGTGAGGATCACTCAACAATAGGTGGTTTGGGAGACGCAGTTGGAGATGTAATTCTCTCAGAGCATCCCTGCTATATATCAAAGGTGGGTCTAAGTGATTGTTTCGCTGAGTCAGGTTCCTGGAATAAGTTAAAGGAAAAATATGGTCTCACCGAAGAGAGGATATATAAAGAGATGAAGAATTTATTAATAAAAGTTCGATAAAAAACATAATATGTAGTTGTCAATCTTTTTAAATGCATAATTTCCCAGGAAGTTGTCGGAAGTCATCTATATGATACCTTGCAGCGTCTCTGACTTTCTCTGTCCTTGGTTCAAATGCGATACCAAGCCCGACTGATCTCAAAACAGGAATATCGTTTTCGTTATCACCCACTGAGCAGACCTCATCCAAGGATATGCCGAGTTTATCTATTTCATCTTTAAGTATATCAAGTTTTTTAAAGAGTGGGACATCACAGACCACTTCTCCTGTAAAAAGCCCGTTGCTCCTCAAAAGTCTATTTGACAGAGAGACCTCTATGCCAAGTTCCTCCTTTACTCTCTTTGCAACAAGGTCTACTCCACTCGAGAGTATCATGGTTCTGTACTTCTTAGTAAGTTCTGGTAAGACCTCTTTAACTCCTTTGCTGTAAGGTGGTGGAAAAATTTTCTTTGTAATGCAATCAACAGATATACCCTGAAGCAATTTCGCATTGGCACTAGCCCAATCCTCGTATAATTCTAACCTTTGAAGATAGTATGATGTAAGTTTATCAAACTCTCTTTTAATACCGGCTGCATATCCTACGGCATCCCATGAACCATACCACAACGAGTTTTCATACTTTACTAAGGTTCCGTCAAGGTCGAACACTATGAGTCTTATCTCCATAGAGTTTTTATATAACCCATATATCTATAAAATATGGTCTAAAAATATCCAGTATAACCCAGATCAATGGCTCTACCAACTCTTTCGCCTGTTATATCTCTAAATGAGAACTGAATGAGTACATTTTCAAAATAAGTTCTAACTCCTGCTGCAAGGAACTGTTTTTCCTCTGCATCCGGGTAATATGAGTAATCACCAGCAATACCGAATGTTTGTGACAAATCCAAAATTACGCCACAAAACCCACCTATCTTTTCCCTATCTGTGCTGTAGTTTAAGCCTAAACCACACTTAAACAGTCCGATCTCTTTACCAAGAAGAGAATATATCCCTTTTGAACCAACTCTATATTCTTCACCATCCCAATCATATCCCTGAGAATCAAACCCCAGAATAATTCGTGGAAAAAGTCCTGACTCCTCTAATACAAGTAACCTTATCTCAACACCTATATTAGGATAGAATAGCGATTCATTGTAGCCGAGTACCTTTTCACCACCATAGGAAATCCCTATAGAGATTCCTCTAAAAGGAACGCTTGAGAGTCTTGCGAGCAAAGTTCCCTCTGGTCCTATCCTCAAACTAATATTATAATCACCCTGTAATAATTCGCTTGGATATGGTGAATCTATGAAAAATTGCGCAAGGGCAGGTGCACAAAACAGTAAAGATATGAAGATAATTTTCGATAAATTATATCTCATTAGCTCCTCCAATTGTTATTTAAGACACTTTGACAATACCAACAAAGTCAACAAAGTTATTAAGTTACTAAAAGCTTTTTTAGCTGTAATTTTTGCCCTTCAATTTATTATTCCCCTGATTACTCTCCTTAGGATATGATACCCTTGGGTGAAAGACTCCTAAGAGTATTGGATAAAATGAATCTCTAATCTTTTTCAAATCCTTTTGTGTTATATCGCAGTTATCCAGCTCGCCATCTTCAACTCTTTTATCTATTATTCTGTCTATCTGTTCCTTAATCCTAACTGCAGTTGGATTTTTAAGACTTCTAATAGATGCCTCAACTGCATCCGCCAGCATAACCAGTGCCGCCTCTTTAGTATTGGGAGAGGGACCCCCATATCTAAAATCATCCTCGCTAACATTGGGATCCTCTTCTTTTGCCTTATAATAGAGAGATTCCATGAGCGTTCTACCATGATGTTCCCTTATTATGTCTATAATCTCTTCAGGCAATCCCTCCCTTTTTGCCCTTTCTATTCCATCCTTTACATGCATGCGAAGTATGGTTGAACTTACTTTTGGTCTTAGGGTGTCATGTGGGTTGCCCCGTTCTTTCTGATTTTCTATAAAATACAGTGGATTTTTTAACTTCCCTATATCATGATAATATGCCCCAGCCCTTGCAAGTAAAGAATTTGCAGATATACTTGATGCAATGCTCTCAACCATAGATGCTATCAATATGGAGTGATTGTATGTTCCTGGAGTCTGAATAGATAATGCCTTAAGGAGTGGACGATTCAGGTCTGTAAGCTCAACCAAAGTAAGGTCTGTAGTTATACGAAATCCCCTCTCAAAAAGGGGTAGTAAACCAACTGCTAACACACCACTACTTATACCACCTATTGCAGCAAAACCAAGGGAGTTAAGCACTACTTTATAACCACCGCCCTTGTATATCTCGAACCCGCAAGCTACAACTACAGATATAACCGTTACAAAAGGAATCACCTTTGAAAAATCAGAAAACTTCCTTATCCTGCTTGCGACAAATACCGTGGTAATTGCTACAGGAAAACAGAACAGTGCCTCCGTACGTCCAAACCCTATAAACATTGCCAGAAGAAAGGAGAGAGGCACACAAGATGCCATAGCTGCTTTCTCTCCTATTAATATTGCAAAAAAGACACTCGCCATAGCAATAGGTATGACATATACAGAAATGCCACTTCGAACCACGAGACTTGCAGAAGATAGCAGTAGTAGATAAATAATTGCAATAAGCAGTAATCTCTTGGTGTCGAAAAGTATATACTTATTCAAGAAGTATAGAAGCACAAGAAGGACTAAAATAGATAGTATAAAGATAATATTCCTGCCGAATATTTCCGTATTTACTCTTTCCCCTCCCGTCTCGATAGCAAGTGAAGATAGCTTTTCAATCGCCTCTTTGGTTATAGGATCGTGTGCCCTCGCTATCATTTCTCCCTTTAAAACAACACCTTTTGTCGTCTTTACATTATCAGCAGCTAGCCTTCTCTTCTCATCTGTCTCTTCTTTCATATAAATCAGATTGGGTATTATAGTTTTATTAACAATCTCGACCAGAGCCATAACCTTTTCCTCATTCCCCTCTAATAGCTCCATACCTCTTTCTTTTGTAAACATTATAGCAGATTTAACATCAAGAATTTCCACTCGCTTCTCCTCACCGGTTTTCTTTAGCACAATAGCCTCTCTCTTTGAACCAAAATAAACGATGCTTAAATCTTCCACCAACCCCCTATCCAAAATCTGAATTATTATATCCTCTGCAAGCTTCCTCAAATCTTCCTTATTTTCTTCCGGAGTCTCTGTCATAAGAGAGTCTATTCTCTCGTATCTCTGGAAAAAGGTTGATAGTCTCTGCATGGATTCGTTCCTTACACCTTCATCTAAACGGAAAATGGGAGTAACTGACTCCATCGCCTGTCTTCTTTCCTCCTCAAGCTCCTCATTACTTTTTCTTATAGCAAAGGTATAGGGAGCTATATAGTCCTTGTCAGCGATGTTGCCCTCTTTTAATACAGGAACTCCAAGATGTTGAGTGGGGAATAGTAAATTCAGTATTACAAGAAATACTATTAAGATGGTGATCTTATGCATCAGCGAATTCTTAAAGAATTTTACTATCCTATCTTTTCTTATCGTTTTTTTCATAAGCCCTCACTATGTCTTTAACAAGTTTATGTCTGACTATATCTTTCTCTGTCATCAAGCAGAAAGCAATACCCTTGACACCTTTAAGTATACTCGTAATATGTATAAGTCCCGAGACTGAATCCTCTGGTAAATCGACCTGTGTAATATCGCCTGTGATGATAGCCCTGGAATCAGGGGCAAGCCTGGTAAGAAACATTTTCATCTGACCCTTTGTTGTATTCTGAGCTTCATCGAGGATGACATATGCGCTCTCAAGATTCCGACCTCGCATATATGCAAGCGGAGCCACCTCAATAACCATATTTTCAATAAGTCTTCTTATCCTTTCTCCCTCGAGCATGGAATAGAGTGCATCATAAAGAGGACGAAGGTAAGGATCTACTTTCTCTTTAAAATCCCCTGGAAGAAATCCAAGTCTTTCTCCTGCTTCAACTGCAGGGCGTGTGAGAATTATTCTCTCAACATCTCCACTTTTTAATGCCTGAACAGCCTTTGCAACAGCAAGGAATGTCTTACCTGTCCCGGCTGGTCCTATACAAACTACTATATCATATTTATTCATATCACGAATATAAATCTCCTGACCTTTGGTTCGCGGCAGTATTTCACCCTTTCTTCCAAAAAGGTGGGTTATTTCCTCTCTGTCTTGTGCTGAGTTTTTCTCTTTCTTTCCTTTCATCTCCCATATCCCGCTCCCGATAATATCATCCTCACTAATCAGACTGCCTACCCTTGTCTTGTCAACTAACTTGACAACCCTGTTTCTGGCAGTATCAACTAAGTCCTTATTACCTTTAAGGATAACCCAGTTTCCTCTTGAAAATAATCTGCATCCAAATACCTTCTCCATCTGTTTTATGAAAGCTCCTCTCTCTCCAAAAAGAAGTCTCTGGTCAATTCCCTTTATCGACACCCTTCTTGTCGCCATATAATTCTCTCCTTCTACCCTTGGTAGTGTGCAAAATCTTTTGTGGATTTTCTCTTGTTTCGTTAACTAAGGAATAATCCACTGTTTTTTATATAGTTATCAACTTTTAACTTGGCTCCCCCCGATTATTGTAAGGGTTGGATTCCCGTCTGCCGTCGGGCGGGTATCCGACCCGTTTCTTTAGAATTCTTCAAATCTTATTCTCTCTACTAACGGATTGTCCTCTATATACTTACGAATATTATGTAAGGCTTTCTCGTTCCTGATTTACGGGTTCGATAACTCGAACCCCTACATTTTTGCTTTCATGTTATTTTTCACAGTACCAAAACCTCTGTATAGATCATTTTCCTAATTATCTATATCGCTCCATAATGTGTAATAAGCGTGTTTATCCTGTAGAGGAATACTCTACGGGGTCATTGCGAGTATTTTCTCAACATAAAACATTTAACATTTAACATGTAACATTTCACGTTTCTCTTATCGTCCGTCAAACGACGGACTCCTACTTTTAATTGTCGATTTACAATTGCTTTCCAATATCATTTAACCTAATCAACCAATTAACTTTTTAACTAATCAACTCTTATCTCATTTAACATTAAACATCCAACATTAAACATCTCATTCAACATCCAACGTTTAAATTCTCATCTCCTTTATCCATTTACCTGAGCAATACCATCTTCCTTATCAAGGTAGATAAATTACCAGCATTTAACTGATAGAAATACAGACCAGTTGATACAGGTCTGCCCCCCTCATCTTTACCATTCCAATATATTCTGTATGAACCAGCCAACTTGTGTTCGTTGACAAGGGTTATGATTAGTCTTCCCGCCACATTGTAGATGTTCAGTGATACAAAATTCTCTTCTGATATCTGGTAATAAATCGCAGTCTGTGAGACAAATGGATTCGGGTAATTCTGTGATAGGCAATACAGTTCTTCCTCCTGTGGATAGAATTCCTCTTCCACACCCGTCGGATAGCCCATGCTCCCCTCAGGGGAGGAGATATAGCTCCAGGAACCACCAGTTCTTACAGAGTAACTCGAATCACTGTTGTTTATTATTTTGAGTGCCAGATAGTCTCCCGTGGTAACGGTGAAGGGTTGGTTGTCGGTCTCATAGATAAATGTCGTCTTGGTTCCATCTCCGGTCAGGGTTGCATCGGGACCACCCGCGGAAAAACTACTACCATCCCAGGAACCTATCTCAATTATGAATGTGTGTCCCGAAGCCGGCGCCGAAGTAAAGACTACCTGACCCGTCCAGGTCTGCTCGGTACCTCCCGTAAAGTCAATATCCATAGGTGTCACCTGATCGGCAATCCAGACTACCTGTCCCAACTTCATAAAACCGCCACTTATGGGAATGCTTCCTCCCGGTTTGGTCATATTATCTATGTACATCATACCGTTGCTGTGGAGCCACCATGACTGCAGGTGATAGTTATCAGATGTTGCCATCAGCGGGAAGCTATCAGCGAGCTCGTCGCCGGGTAAGTCATAGGGGGTATTCCCGATGCCATCCCCATCAGGGTCCTGTCCTGTTGTATCATAGTCGCTATAATAATTGCCCAGGTAGTTTTTGTACATGGGTTCATAGGAGTAGTATATCGTTGTGGAAGAGCACCAGGTGTTGCCCGACCATCCTGCCAAAACAGAGACGTTGGCATTGCCATTGTCACTCAGCGTGTTGAGATAGGTTCTGTTGTATCCAGCGTTGAAGTAGATGCCGTAATTGGTGTTCGATTCACAGGTGTTGCCTGAAAGGGTGTTGCCGTTGCTGTAGTATTCCAGGTGTATGCCGGTATTCCCATTGTTATTACATCTGTTGCTCGAAAGATTGTTATTGGTCGAACTCCACAGGTGGATACCGTAAAGGCTGTTGGAGTCACATATGTTGTCTGAAAGGGTATTGCAGGTGGGCGCATAATAAAGACCATAATCAAGGCGAATGCCGCAGCCGTTCGAATTACATATGTTTCCCCAGATGGTGTTGTTGTCACAATGATCAGACAGCGTGATGCCGTCATTATTGTTGCATATGTTGCTCAGAAGTCTGTTGTTGCTCGAAGACCACATGTAGATACCACTCGATGTGCATATGTTTCCCGAAAGGGTGTTGTTGTTCGAAAAATTCAGGTAGATGCCGTAGGGGATCGAGGTGGATATGTTGCCCGAGAGGGTGTTGTTGGTTGAAGAATCTAGGTAGATGTTGAAATTGATGTTCGAGCACAAGTTGTCCGAGAGGGTGTTGTTGGTCGAAGAATTCAGGTAGATGCCGTAGCTGTTGTTATTGCAGGTGTTCCCCGAAAGCGTATTGCTGCTTGAAGAGTCCAGTTGGATGCCGTACTGGCTGTTAAAGTGGCTTGGATCCCAGCCACAACGGTTGTTCTCGATGGTACAGTGCTGGATACCACTAGAAATGTATATACCGGCCTTTAGTCCCCCGGCCCCGTAGATGTCAAGACCCCTTATGGTTACATGGTCGGCGGTTACATCAAGGACATGGTCGTCCGAACTCGCCGCCTTGACCGTTACATCTTCACCGTCAGCTTCTTTTATAGTCAGATACTCTACATTTACATCCACATTCTCCTCATAATCGGGGTCTGCGCCGGCATCATGCACGATTATCGTGTCATGCTCACTCGCAGCTGTAACTGCATCCGTAATAGTGGAATAGGTCTGTCCTGGTCCAACATGAAGCTCTGCAGTGCTAACAGTTATGGCAAAAGCAATAAAGGCAACAGCTATGACTGGTGCCAGAATATTGGATAATGCACTCTTCTCTTTCATAATACCTCTTCATATATCAGGATCTCTCGATTTAACAAAATTTTATTCTTTATAAAACAATTTTATCTTTACTCCATCCACACACAACTTCTCTTATCTAAATTATACTACCAATCTGATAAAAAGTCAAGGTTTTTTACAGGCATAAGTTATGAACATTAACTACAAAAACTTGTCGCTGATAACCGGGAAATTTTAGGTTAAGAGTGGAATGTACTACTCTGTAACAATATTAACGAGTTTATCTTTTACATATATTATTCTCTTTACTCCTTCTTTAATCCACTTATCCACTCCCTTTTTTGCAAGTCTCTCTATCTCCTCTTTTTCGGTTCCCCTTCTTACCTCAAATGTTGCCCTCAGTTTACCATTAACCTGAATTGGTATTGTTAATGTCTTATCCTTTATAAGATCCCTATCATACTCAGGCCATGACATCTCTGTTATGCTTCCTTTCTTTCCTATTCTGTGCCATAATTCCTCACATATGTGGGGAGCAAATGGAGATAGAATTATAATCAGGTTCTCTACAACCTGTTTATGGGTAGGTTCATCCATTCTGGTCCCATAAACCTCATTGGTAAATTCCATAATGGATGCGATTGCGGTATTAAATTTGAAGGCCTCAATATCCTCTGTCACCTTTTTTATAGTCCTGTGCAGAGTGGTAAGAATTCTTCCTTTCGCAGGTCTTCTATCCTCGTCTACATCTTGCCCTCTCTCCACAACGATTCTCCAAACTTTCTTTAAAAACCTCTCCTGTCCTATTATTCCATTTGTATCCCAGATAACAGGCTGGTCAAAAGGTGCCATAAATAGTTCGTATAATCTAAGTGCATCTGCCCCATGTTCCTCAACAACTTCATCAGGGGTTATTACATTCCCCCTTGATTTTGACATCCTTTTTCCAGTTGGTGCATGTACTACCCCCTGGTTTCTCAGCATAACAAAGGGCTCGATAAAATCGACAAGTCCAACATCATACATCACCTTTGTCCAGAATCTGGCATATAGAAGATGCATTACAGCATGTTCGGCTCCTCCAACATAAAGGTCGACAGGAAGCCAGTATTTTATCTCCCTTTCATCAAAGGGACCCTTCTCAAACTTTGGGGATGCGAATCGTAAGAAATACCATGAGGAACAGGCAAACCCACCCATCGTGTCAGTTTCTCTCTTTGCCTTACCCCCACATTCAGGGCAGACGGTGTCCACAAATTCTGGAATATTCACCAGTGGTGATTCACCTGTGCCAGAAGGCTTGTATTCATCTACGTCAGGTAGTAGAACTGGAATATCTCTTACAGGTCTCTCTCCGCACCTATCACAATAGACCATAGGTATGGGTGCTCCCCAGTACCTCTGACGGGATATTAACCAGTCTCTAAGTTTATAATGGACAGCGCGCTTACCTATATTTAGCTCCTCCAATCGCCTTATAATCCTCTGCCTACCTTCTTCAGAAGAAAGACCGCTAAACTCAGCCGAATCTACCATAATACCTTCTCCTGTGTAGGCAACATCTATCTGTTTATCCCGCATCTTACGCCCTTGTTCTTTAATTACTTCTTTAATAGATAGATTATATCTCCTTGCAAACAAAAAATCTCTATCATCATGTGCTGGAACAGCCATTATTGCACCTGTTGCATATGTTGATAGGACATAATCTGCAAGGTAGATAGGTATCTTATCGTTATTCAGGGGATTAATGGCATTAGTTCCAGTAAATACCCCAAATGGTTCCTTTTCTTTTGATAATCTCTCTATCTCTGTCTCTTTTTCTACCTCATGAGTGAATTCTTCTACCTCCTTTTTTCTATTAGAGGTCACCAGCTCTTTGGCAATCGGATGTTCTGGTGAAACTACTACATATGTCATTCCAAATATCGTATCTGGTCTGGTTGTAAAAACACGTAGCTTTCTATTAGAGTCTACGATTGGTATATCAAATTCTAAACCCTCACTACGTCCTATCCAGTTCTTCTGCATCTCTATAATGTTTTCGGGCCAATCGAGTAAATCAAGGTCTTCTAATAGCCTGTCTGCATATGAGGTTATTTTAAAATACCACTGCTCTCTTTCTATTTTTATAACATCTGTATGACATCTCCAGCACATCCCATTTTCAACCTCTTCTCTTGCAAGCACTGTTCCACATTTAGGACAGAAATTTACTGCCGACTTCATCCTATATGCAAGTCCTCTATCATAAAGGAGGAGAAAATACCACTGTGTCCATTTATAGTACTCAGGAGTAGATGAGTTTAGCTCCTTATCCCAGTCGTAGGACAAACCTACAAGTTTAAGTTGATGTTTATAATTTCCTATATACCTTGGAACAGTCTCTCTTGGGTGAAGACCTTTATTTATTGCCTCATTTTCTGCTGGAAGTCCAAATGCATCCCATCCCATCGGGTGAAGTACATTGAACTTCCTCATTTTTTTATACCTTGAAATAACATCGGTTGGTATGTAATTTCGAAGATGCCCTACAGAAAGACCATCTCCTGAGGGATATGGGAAGAAGTCGAGACAATAGAATTTGCGGTTATTCTTGTTTGTAGGTGTTCTGTATATATTATCGTTCTCCCATTCTTTCTGCCATCTCTTTTCTACCTCTCTTGGATTATAATCATCCATGACTACTTTCTTTCTATATCAAAATTACAAATAGTACTCATTCTCTCTCTCACGTATACCTTCTTTTCCATCCAGTAAAATCCTTCTGTCTCTGCTTTTACCGTATAAGTTCCTGGAGAAAGTGTTATGGAATATCTCCCATCAACATCAGTGGTAATACTCGGTAGATCAGTTCCTTCTATAGTAATTGTTACTACTATAGGCTCTTTTGTATCTCTATCAATTACTGTACCAGCAATTGCTCCAATCTTTGGTGGAGATGGCATCCTTCGAATAAAATGAGAGTTAAATGTCGTAGAAAGGTCTATCCTTGGAGCAAAATTGGGGGAGCCACCTAATTTGTGCTCGAGTTTCGATGCCATAAGAGTTGTCTCAAATCCTACTTTTTTAAATTTAAGACCCACATTAAAATCTCTTCCATCAAACTCAAATCCTCCTCTTATGCCATAACCAAGTTCGATATCAACACCCCAAAACATACCAATCGCATCGGTATGGATATTACTCCAGTTGTCAAATCTATCGGTATTAAACTGTCGAGACCTTGGTCCATATCCTACAAAACTTCCTCTACCAAAACCAATATTATATTTCCCCCATGCACCAAAATCTTTAGTAAAAACAAGGTAAAATGAATTTTGCTCCGGACTCCTTATATATTCAGGAATATATGAAGAATCATCCTTCCAAACCGTACTTTCTCCAACTCCTACAGATGATATATATTTAGAGGCTAATAAATTGATTATACCTATAGAAATCGCAGGTAATATCCTTGACTCACCTATTAAATTATACTTTATAGATGGAGTTATAGTTGGATCTCTAAATGTCAGGAGAGATATTGTTAGTTCAAGTTTACCAAATAGTGATGCCATAAGGTGAACATCTGTGTCTATTGGATAGGGGTCATCAGTACCAGTAAATGTAGTAACAATTGTACCCTCATAAAAAACTCCCTTTTCTATATATGCCGTAGGTGTATCATATAGAAAAGAAGACGTTCTTACCTCTGCAGAAGAGAAAGAGATAATTAAAACTAAGCATATGAATAAAATAATATTTCTACTCATAATAGTCCTCTACTTCTAATAGTTATTAATAAAAAAATTAGTATATATAATAGGGAATGTGGATATAGGGATAATAATCTGTATCTATATAGATTTTCAATAGTTAATATGAATTTGCTATATGTGAATATAATGTTTAAAGTGATGGAGTTATCAACATTCTTTTATTTTTTTACTTAACTGCTCTATATCAATCTTTAACTCATCGTCTTTAGCAATTAAAGATTTTATCTTATCATAGTCATGCAGAATAGTTGAGTGATCTCTTCCACCGAATGCTTTACCAATAGCCTTTAAAGATAAATCTGTTTGTTCACGAGAAAGATATATTGCTACCTGTCTTGGGAAGCTTATAGATCTTGTCCGCCTTTTACCGCGTAATGCCTGAGGAGTTATTGCGTAATGATTAGAAACAACCTCCTGTATTCTCTCTATAGAAATTTTGGTAATCTTCTCCCTTCCAAGAATATCATCGAGCATCTGCCTTGATGAGTCAAGTGTTAATTTTGTATCAGTAAGCGATGTGAGAGCCAAAAGTGTAACAAGTGCACCCTCTAATTCTCGTATATTTGATTTAATTCTCTGGGCAATATAGATCAATATATCATTTGATACACTGGCACCAGCAAGCTCTGCCTTGGTTTTTAGAATTGCGATTCTTGTTTCAAAATCAGGTGGTTTGAGATCACAAACCAGACCCCACTGGAATCTTGAAAGGAGTCTCTCTTCTATACCGTTAATCTCAATTGGAGGTCTATCAGATGTCATAATAATCTGTCTACCAGTATCATGAAGAGAATTGAATGTATGGAATATCTCTTCCTGTAAACCCTCTTTATTTTCTATAAATTGTAGATCGTCGATAAGGAGAATATCCTTGCCTCTATATCTCTTTTTAAACTGTATCATTGTGCTATTCTGTATAGCATCCACCATCTCATTTAAGAATTTTTCACAGGATGTATAGTATACCTTCGACCCAGGAGTATTCTCGGTTACATAATTCCCAATAGCCTGAATCAAGTGCGTTTTACCAAGACCTACAGCTCCATATATAAATAGTGGATTATATGCCTGACCAGGAGACTTTGAAACTGCGAGTGCTGCAGCATGTGCGAACCTATTTCCAGAGCCAACTACAAATGTTTTAAAAGTATACCTTTTTTGTAGATTATGTGAATCTATCCTATAAAGCCTTTCCTTTTCCTTTTTTGGCTTAATTCCTCTTTCTATTGGATTAAATTTGATGGATATTTCACTTCCAACTATGTTTAACAAGGCAATCTCTATTATTTTACGGTAATGTTCCTCAATCCAATCTACAAAGAACATATTTGGGACATCTACAGTAAGGATATTTCCCTTTATAGACGCACCTTTTGCAGGTTCTAACCATGTTTTGAACGATTGTGGTGGTATCTTACCACTTATGTTTGATAAAACTTCTTTCCAGGTATCCTCTGCTGAAAAGGGGTTTATGTTTTCCACAGTAATAACTCCAATTAAAATAGTAAGATGCCTGAGAAACCCACAAAGTTATCCACAAAATTTTCAACAATTTGAATTGTTAATAACATCTTGCTTTGTAAGATGTTATAAATAACTCCTTATGAGAAACGAAGGTTTATAAACAGTTCTTTAAACATCCAAAATATAATCACTTTCATATATAATAATATAATATAAAAAATCTGATTTGTCAAGAAAAAAATTCCCAAATCTACTTGACTTTTAGTTGAATATATGTTATACTCAATTCAGATATAAGCAATCAGATATTAAAAAATTATGGAAATAAAATACAAGAACTTTTAAATAGTTGAAAAAATACTGATTTATTGCACTATGCCAGAATTAAGTAATACAAGAGTATATTAAAGCTATGAGAGAGAAAGAGAAAGTAAAATTTATATTGAAATTTTTACACAAATTATACGGTTATAGTAATAAGAAAAAAAATAATCCTTTTCTTGTGCTTATATCAACACTGCTTTCCCAGAGGACAAGAGACGAGACTACAGATGCTGCAACTGAAAGAATTTTTTCTGTATACAATACTCCAAAAGAATTTTCAGATGCAACACTGGAAGAATTAGAAAATTTGATTAAACCTGTTGGTTTTTACCATGTGAAGGCTAAGAGAATTAAGCAGATTTCATCGATTCTTATTGATAGATTTAATGGTATAGTACCTGATAATATCGAGGAACTTCTTACCCTTCCTGGTGTAGGTAGAAAGACTGCAAATTGTGTTCTCGTTTTTGGATTTGACATTCCTGCCCTTCCAGTTGACACCCATGTACATAGAATATCCAATAGATTGGGACTGGTTAAGACAAAGGAACCATACAAAACAGAGATCGAACTAACAAAGATAGCTCCCATTGAGGAACTTTATTTCCTTAACACCTTTATGGTCAAGTTTGGAAGAGAAATATGCAAGCCAATCGGACCACGCTGTTATGATTGTGGTGTCAGGGATGCCTGTGATTATTTTGAAAGACAAAAAATTAGCAGAGATAGATAGAGTTATTCTATAAGTAATTTATTGACCTTCTGAGAAACTACCTTTGAGCTCTCTTGGGTTCAGAGATTTCTGGCCTTTTTCAGAAATCTCATTATAAAAGTCTTGACATTTATTGGATTTTATGGTATAATCACATTCAATTATTTCCATAGAGGTTAGAGGTTCCAGTGAGGATTTAGAACAAAGCTTAAAGTTAAAAATATTATATATGTATGCCGGGGAGGAGATTCGAACTCCTACACCCATAAAGGGCGCTAGCCCCTCAAGCTAGTGCGTCTACCAATTCCGCCACCCCGGCGTAATGAATATACATTATAACATAAAATACAAATTTTGTCAAGCGAATTTTTTAAACCACAGATTCACCCTGTCAAATATTTACAAAATTAAGTACAAGTAATTATATCTGGTACTTTATTTAACGGGGGAACCACAGAGTATTTTTGTTTAAAAATAGCAAAACCTCTGTGTCCTCCATATTCAAACTACCTGATATATACACGATTATCCAGAGTCCTTGTCAAGAAACCATTGAAATAAGCACAAGAATCTTAGAATAAAGAACTACATAAAATTGCTTGAAGAGATTTCTCTTAAAGACACTTTAAGGAGATAAAATTTGAGTACACAGAGAATAAAGAGAATAAAATAAAAATGTCTTTCTCCCTGCCCCGTTAGATGTTCTTGTCCCGTGAGATGCTCGCTATCTAATGGGATACTATCTAACGGGGTGAATGAGCTCTGTGGTTTTATACTTTCCTATGCGGTCAAGGGAAAAAATTAGAGGGTATTATGGCATATCTATTATTAGTAATTATAATTCTATCTCAGAGTGGGCTATCTGAGACCTCATCTGTAAAGTATTACACATTTCTTGGCAGCGGAAGAGAGCTCCAGATGAAGGTATCTATATGGGGAGAAATAGGGTCTCCAGGTATGTATTCGATACCAGAAGGATCTGACCTTCTTTTCCTTATCACCATTGCCGGTGGTCCTACAAAATATGCTGATTTTTCAAAGGTTAAGGTCGTACGTTCATTTCCTGAGCCAGAAGTTGTAAAAGTTGATCTAAAGAATTTTTTCAAAACAGGCATAAGGGACGGTATACCTGAACTCTTTCCCGGTGATATGGTTTTTGTCGGAGAGACTGGGTATAGGAAATTCAAGAGTGTTTTGGAGGTCCTCAGGGATATATCTTTTGTGATAAGTTTCTCTTATATGGTTTACAGGTTGGTTGACTAATTATTGTTCTATGCATACGGCAATATTGAATATGGGATTGTCACGCTCACTTCGTTCAGTCTCGCAATGACAACCTTTTGGAGTACATCGTCAAGGTGGGGTATACAATGACCCCATAGAGTGTTCTATGGAGTGCATTAACCGTGTTAATGCACCACTGTGACCCCATAGAGTATTCCTCTACAGGGTAAACGTGGTCACAGCACTCCATAATTTGAAAATGGTAACAGCAGGCTTCGGGGCGACTGTAGTTTTTTATTCTTTTATATAAATTTTATATATGGATGGAGAGATTGATATAAGGAGATATTTACGATTGTTCTGGAGAAGGAAGTGGATAATCCTTGGGTCACTTGCCTGCCTTATGGCTGTCACATTTTTCCTCACACAAAGGATGCCAAAGATATACCAGGCTTCGTCCAAAGTCTTAATAAAACAGCCTCCTTCCGTTGTTCGGGGAACAAGGATAATTGAGGAAATTACTTCAATAGATACGTATCTTGAGATAATAAAATCAAGAGACATGATGGAGTTTGTTGTGGCCAAATTAAATGAGAACAAGGAGAAACTTCCCCTACTCAGTGTTAGTGACCCTGCATCAGATGTACGCTCCCGCACAATTATAAACACTATAAGGGCAGCAAATATCATCATAATAACGGTTAAGTATTTATCACCCGAGGGAGCAATGATTCTATCAAATACTATCTCATCCTGTTTTTCTGAACAGTCTGCAAATCTTGCAAAGGCGAAAATAAAGGAGAAAAAGAGTTTTATAGAGGCTCAACTTCCGCTCTCAAGAGGAAGGTTGGAAGAGTGTGAAAGGGCTCTTGAAAAGTTTAAACGCAAACACCATCTTTTATCAGAGACTGGAGGTGCATTAATTCAAAATCAAATTGCTGAGCTTGAAAATGAGAGAAATACTATTATTATAGAAATAAGGATGAAAGAAGAGGCACTAACAAACCTTGAGAAGGAGCTTGAGAGACAGAATGAGGCACTTTTCACTTCACTAACCTCAATTCAGAATGTCTCAATCAATACTCTTCGAGACGAACTTTTAAAACTCAATCAGGAGAGAATGCTGTATATCCAAGCTGGTCTTACAACAGATCATCCAACCATTATAGAGATTACAGATAGAATAGAAAGAACGCGAGAGGAGATTGAGAAGAGATTAATAGATAGGGAGGGTAATGAGTTACTTATGCTCGACCCACTCGATATGGTAAAAGATATATCACAAAGAATAATTCATACACGACTTGGTCTCCTTGACATCAGGGCAAAACTATCAGCAACTGATGAATTACTCAAGGAGTATAGAGAAAGGCTTGAAAAGTATCCCGAGAAGGAGTATGAACTTGCTGCACTCCAACGATCTTACCAGTTTAACGAAGGTGTATACACTATGATACTACAGAGATATGAAGAGGTGAAACTTGCTGAGGTGAGTGAGGTTGGTTCTGTGATGGTTATAGAAAAGGCAAGACTTCCTAAAGGTCCTGTATCCCCTGATATGAAGAGAAACATATTATTCGCTTTTATTTTTGGTTTAGGACTTGGTGTTGCAGCAGCAGTTTTTGTAGAGTATCTTGATACTTCAATAAAAGAGACCTCAGATATAGAGAGGTGGTTCTCAATGCCGGTAATTGGAGTTGTTCCCACTTATGGTGGTGGGATAACTTATGATGATATAAAAGAGCAGTCCATAGGAGAGGTTTATAAGCGAATAAGGACAAATCTTAAATTTTTGAGATCTGGCGATGAGTCACCCAGAACATTGATGATTACAAGTTCTACACAGGGAGAGGGTAAGACTACTGTAGTGGCGAATCTTGCTGTAGCACTTGCGAGAGGAAAGAAAAGGGTTCTGCTTGTTGAGAGTGATTTAAGGAAGCCCGCTCTTCACAGGTTGTTTGAAGTAGATAGAAAGCCTGGTCTTGTTGAGTACTTGGTAGATGACGCCGCAAGTGACGAGATTATAAGAGGTAGTAATATTGAGAATCTATCAATACTACCAGCAGGTGTTACACCAATATCACCGCCTGAGCTTCTTGATTCTAACAGAATGAGAGAGCTGGTTATTAAGATGGCATCTGATTTTGATATTGTACTTTTTGATTCACCTCCTGTTCTTCCCTGTACAGATGCACTTATTCTTGGTTCAATGTTGGACGGGGTTATTTTAGTGGTGCAGATTAAAGGACCCCGAAGAGAATTAATAGCATCAGCTCAGTCAGCACTCGTAGGAGTAGGGGCGAAAATACTGGGTACTATTCTAAATAAGGGCTCAAAAGAAGACTATTATGGTCTTTATCACTACTACTATGGGTATCGGTAAGTTGGTGGAATGTTACATGTTTAATGTTAGATGTTGAATGTTAGATGTTTAATGTTAGATGTTGAATGTTTAATGTTTAATGAGATAAGAGTTGATTAGTTGAAAAGTTAATTGGTTGATTAGGTTAAATGATATTAGAAAGCAATTGTAAATCGACAATTAAAAGTAGGAGTCCGTCGTTTGACGGACGATAAGTTGGTGGAATGTTACATGTTTAATGTTACATGTTTAATGTTAGATGTTTAATGTTACATGTTTAATGTTAGATGTTGAATGTTTAATGTTAAATGAGATAAGAGTTGATTAGTTGAAAAGTTAATTGGTTGATTAGGTTAAATGATATTGGAAAGCAATTGTAAATCGACAATTAAAAGTAGGAGTCCGTCGTTTGACGGACGATAAAAGAAACGTGAAATGTTACATGTTACATGTTAAATGTTTTATGTTAAATGTGAAATGTTGAAGATGAGATTGCCACGTTCATTACATTCACTCGCAATGACAGACTCCGGGATGGGATTGCTTCGCTGACGCTCGCAATGACCCCGTAGAGTATTCCTCTACAGGATAAACACGCTTATTACACATTATGGAGCGATATAGATCTTTAGGAAAAGGATCTATACAGAGATTTTGGTACTGTGAAAAATAATATGAAAGCGAAAATGTAGGGGTTTGATTTATCGAACCCATAAAAGAAACGGGTCAGATACCCGCCCGACAGCAGACGGGAATCCGACCCCTACAAGAATTAGTGGAAGGTAAGCAAAAAGTAGATAACTGCTTTTAAAATTGTGGGTTGTTCGTTAGCTAACGAAACTCTGCATTTCCCTGGGAGGATTTATGGTGCGTAAAGATAGATTAAAATCTACATTTATGGAATTATTGAGGATTAACAGTCCTGTGAGAGGAGAAGCTGCTCTTGCCAGTTACGTTTCATCTATTCTCAAGGACATGGGTCTTTCAATATTGGTAGACTCTGCAAATAGAAAAACCGGGGGTGATACAGGTAATCTCATTGCCAATCTTTCTGGCGATGAAGGCCTGTCTCCTATAATGTTGAATGCGCACCTTGATACAGTTGAACCAACAAAGAATATAGTATTGGATATTGAGGGAGATATTATAAGAACTGACGGCAACAGTATACTTGGAGCAGATGATAAGTCAGGTATTGCCTGTATATTAGAAATATTAAGAGTTATAATTGAGAATAACCTTCCACACCCACCAGTAGATGTTGTTTTTACTGTAAGTGAGGAAATTGGGCTGTTGGGTGCAAAGAATATGGACTACTCAATGATTAAGGCAAAAGTGGGATATACATTGGATGCCTGCTCCCCCTTTGAGGTAATAGTAGGTGCACCATACCAGAATAGTATCACTGTTGAAGTAAGAGGTAAAGAGTCTCATGCTGGTTGTGAGCCCTCTAAGGGTATAAATGCCATAAAAGTGGCATCTAATGCTATAGCCAAGATAACTACAGGTCAGATTGACAGGGAGACTACAGCGAACATTGGAGTAATAAAGGGAGGGACCGCTACAAACATCATTCCTGGTTATGTGGAAGTCAAGGGAGAGGTAAGGTCATATGATGAGAAAAAACTTGAGAGGAAGACAAGGGAAATTGAGGGGAAATTTGAGGGTAGTTGTAAACTGTTTCAGATTGAGATAGATGGAAATATATTTGCACCAACAGTGAGATATGAAGTCGAAAGGGAATATAATGCCTTCAAAATAGATAAGAGAGATGAGTTGGTAAAAAGGGTTTTTGATGTTGCCTCTTCACTAAATATGAAGATATTGACACGTCTGGGCGGAGGAGGTAGTGATGCGAATATATTTAATGAAAAGGGAATTAGGACTGTTATAATGGGAGCAGGTATGAAGAACATACATACGAAGAGTGAATATATAAATTTAGAAGACATGGTTGCGTGTGTACAGCTACTAATAGGAGTTATTTCTTCCTGGAGATAATGGATTGGTTTTTTGCAATTTATGACTCACCATTTTCCTACCTAAGATGTCTCATAGAATCAGAATTTGTTTGGCAATAATTGTCGGGGGCGGACTTATACTGACAGGGATATTTCGCACTAAAACATACAGAGAATTTCGTATAATTATGGGAACTGTGTGCGAGATGTCAGTCCATTACAGGGGCAAACTCCCACGTGATACAATTGAGAGAGCATTCAATGTGATTCATACTATAGATTCGCTTGAAAGTCGCTTCTTGCCTGAAAGTGATGTTTCAAGGATAAATAGATACGAGGACTTTACCCCGAGCATTCATACATTGAGGATCGTTAAAGAGGCGATAAGAATTGGTGATATTACCGGTGGTGCATTTGATATTACCTGTGGTCCTCTAATGGAGGTATGGAAGGATTTCAAAGAAGAGGTACATCCTGACAAGGAGCTTATAAAGAGGGTAAGACAACTTGTTGACTTCAGGATGATAGATACAACAGAAGGAATGATAAGGATAGGAAAGGATATGAAGATTGACCTCTCTGGATTAGCCAAGGGTTATGCATGTGACCTTGCTGTGGAGACATTGAAACAGAGTGGTTTGAGAGCAGGATTTGTAAACTGTGGAGGGGATATAAAAACTTTTGGTGACAGGATGTTTAATATAGGAATAAAACATCCAAGAGAGGAGGGAATAGTGTATACTCTGGGAGTAACAGATGAGAGCATCGTGACATCTGGAGACTATGAAAGTTACTTTGAGAGTGAGGGGAGGAGATACCATCACGTGATAGACCCATCTACGGGATATCCTACGGATGGTTGTATATCAGTTACCATAGTGGCGAAAGACGCCATGTTCGCAGATGGACTTTCAACTGGAATTATGGTCATGGGTACAAAGAGGGGAGATTCTCTTCTACATACACTTGATGGAATTAGAGGATTGTTCTTTGATCTGATGGAAGATTCGCTTGTTGTTGCCGGGAATCTTTTGAAAGAGTTATCCCCTGAGTTTAAGCCGTAAAACAGAAGGAACATCGTGAAATTCCCTTGATTGTGCTCTTTGCGTATTCGTATATAAAACTATTAACATAGAACATTTGTAGGCACAAATTCAATTTGTGCTGGCACGATTTGAAATCGTGCCTACATTTTTGAAATCCATTTCTAAAAATCCCACGCTTATGAAACGAAAAATGAATTATCCCTTAAATAACTGCCTACCGGCAGGCAGGCAAAATGTCGTATTTTCAAGATTGTACAGTATTTAATCAGTATTCCTTGCCTATCGGCAGGCAGGTGAATCAACTAAATTGGAGAAGAACCATCTTTTTATAATTAACTAAAAAATTGGTACTGTCAAATAGAATATGAAAGAATATGACAAACCACAGAGGTCATTCACCCCGTTAGATAGTATCCCATTAGATAGCGAGCATCTCACGGGACAAGAACATCTAACGGGGCAGGGAGTAAATTTAATTCTCTGTGGTTCCCCTGTTAAATAAAATACCAGAGATGATTACTTGTACTTAATATTAGAACTATTTAACAGGGTGAATCTGTGGTTAGATTTTTGACAATACGAAAAAATTATCAGGGAGGATATGA
>JAUWGP010000057.1 GCA_030606335.1 Caldifarciminota bacterium | reverse complement strand
GGTCAGGTCTTGCTTTTTGCCTGTCTCAAAATGAACCTTATACAAGTACATTAAAATTTCTTTACGAGGCAGGAAGCGATGTAGAAATCTTGTATCTCCAGGATAAAATTGCCATGCATATTTCTGTCGCGCAATGACAATGCATCAGCATTAATTGCATTTGTATTAGTGAAGCAAAAAGCAAGGACTGACCCCACCAAGTTTTGCTTAGGGTAAATGTTGTGGTGAATCAGATTTTATTATCTTTGTTATTTTATCTACGATTCCTGGAATTTTGCTTTTTACCGCAGGAGTACATTCCTCACCAAATGTAGTATTATCTTTTATCTCTATTGCATAAATTTCAATAATTTTAGGTATTTTGTATCCCAGCTTCCTTCCGAGTCCAATTGCAGTTCTAATATTTATCCCATGTGAGTATGATGTAGTTGCAGAATTACCTATGTCTTCCAGTTTTAGTTTGTAAAGGGTGCCAGGTGCTTCTTTTTCTGTTTTTATGGAATCAATTATGATCAGTCTTTCATAACCAACAATATACTCAAGCAGTGAAATTCCCGCCAGACTTGTTTCTATCACCTCAACATTAGGAAGGGAAAGCTTCTTGATTTCATTTGCTACACAGATGCCTACCGAATCATCTGTAAGAATTGGATTTCCAACTCCCAATATAAGAGTTTTCATTTTTGAAGACGAAGAATATCAATCCGCAATAATGATGAAGGAGGGCTGCAAATATTTTTACAGCCTTCTGACCGTCTCTATTATATTTGCTTCATGATCTCTAATGTTGATCTCAAGAGGCATATGCCCGGGCAGTGAATGGGTAGCGCAAGCAAGGCAAGGGTCGTATGCACGGAATGCCATTTCTACCATATTAAGTAATCCCTCAGATACCTTTCCCTCCTTTATGAGCCCTTTTGCCGCTTTCTCTATTGACATACATATTGAAGCAGCATTATTAACGGTAGCAACTATTAAATTGACGCCCGTAATAACACCATTATCATCTGTTTTATAATGATGATAGAGAGTACCCCTTGGTGCTTCTACTACGCCAATTCCTTCATCAGGAACAGCCGTTGGAATATTTCTAACATCTGGGTCGAGAATTTCCTCGTCCTGTGCTAACTCCAAAAGCCTTTCAGCTGCATAGAGAAGTTCCACAAGCCTTGCCCAATGATAGGCGAGAGTGTTGTGTGCTGGCTTACCACCTAAAATATTATACATTTTTTCATATTCCACTTGAGCAAGTGGCGTTGCCATACCATCGGACACATTTAGTCTTGCAAGAGGAGCTACTCGGTAAACTCCGCTGCCCTTTCCATCGATGAATCCCTTCCAGCCTATATCTTTAAGATATGGAAATTTCATGTAGCTCCACGGCTCAACATGCTCCTCAATATGATTCAGATACTCCCGAGGCTTGAACCTGGCAAACTCCTTGCCTTCAGGGTCAACTACTCTAATATCTCCGTCATAAAAATTTACTTTATTGTCCTCATCAACAAGTCCCATGTAATAAGTTTTGTGTTTGTAAATATCTCCTACAATGATATCGACGTACTCTTTGTTCTTGAGAACAATGTCTTCAAAAGCTTTCAAAGCGAATCTGGCAAATTCTACCGCATCTTTCCCTGTCTGGATATATTCTTCTCTATCTTCTTTGGTAACTCCCTTAGATACACCTCCGGGAAGATTACATACGGGGTGAATAACCCTGCCTCCCTGCTTTGTAATGATATTGCGCAGCCGCTTTCTGATATCTATAACCTTCTTGCCAGCATCAAGACCAACTTTCTGAATTACGCCCAAAATATTCCTCTCTCCTGCCGGTGCCTGTGGTCCAACAATAAAATCAGGTCCCCCAAGAAAGAAAAAGTGGAGAGTATGGTCTTCTGCCAAGAAAGCAGAGTTAATAAGCTCCCTTATCTTCTTGGCTGGTGACGGGGGAGTTACATGGAACAAATCATCAAGCGCCTTGCCAGATGCCATATGATGGGCAGTGGGACATACGCCACATATCTTGGGAGTAATTCTTGCCATTTCCTCTGCCATGCGTCCCTCAGAAAATTTCTCAAATCCCCTCAGTTCAGGAACCTGAAAAAAAGCCTTCTCCACATTTCCATTGTCATTAAGAAATATTTCTATCTTCCCATGACCTTCAAGCCTCGTTATTGGGTCTATCGTTATTCTTTTTGCCATCTTATCTCCGTTTTCCTCATAATGAGGTAGATTGTTTTATAAACGTAATAAACAATAAAACATTGTTCTAAGCAGTCACCTATGCCATTCTCTTCCTTTTTAACAGCGAAGAAGGTAAACTATACATATAGAAAAGACCCGCCGGATCAACTATCTGGTCAATTAACTTTTTCGTATCTTCCTCTGTCATCTTCTCTTCGTCTTCAACCCCCAGTATGGATGCAATTGCTGACAACCCTTTTGCCCCCTGGTCTATTACTTCCTTTGTCGGTCCGAAACATCCACGACACGGCATATTTGCATTTATGCATCTCTCACCACAACCACTCCTGGTTACTGGGCCTAAACAGATGATCCCCTCTTCTAAAAAACACTTCTCAGGGTCTGGTATTATCTCGTAGGGTCTCTTAATTTCCTTTATTGAGAGTTTCTCAGGTTTCTTCTCTCCACGTGGGCAAGTGTCACACAAGGATTTCTCAGGTGCGAGAACTGCTCCCTTCTCGGGAAGCTTACCTTCCAATATAGCTGTTACCGCATTCATAATTAAATCTGGTGGCGGTGCACATCCAGGAAGATAATAATCAACATCGATTGTCTGATCCAGTGTCTTTACTGTATCATAGAACTCAGGAAGCGTAAGCTCACCCTCAGGGACATTTGTCTTTTGTTGTGGCACTATCCCATTGGGATTTGCTGTAGAGGGTACTGTCTTATAAACCCTCGTGAAAATTGTTTCCCTGTCCCAAAAATTTGCAAGACCTGGTATTCCACCTAAATGCGAACAGGACCCAAACGCTACTATCAACCCAGATTTCTTTCTCAATAGTTTCACCATCTCTTCCTGTTCTTCTGTCCTAATAGCACCATTTATGAAACTCACTGCTATTTCTCCATCTCCCATCGCCTCCACATCCTTTTTCTTAAAGTCCAGTGCTACTGGCCAGAACACTATATCCACCGCCTCCACTACTTTTAATATATCCTCATTAAGGTCGATAACAGCTTCTTCACATCCACCACATGAAGCGTTCCAATAAAATGCTACTTTTGGTTTAGCCATAGTTGCCTCCTTCTAAAATAGACATCATTTCTACTTATTTAGGATAATTCTAGAGGACCTAAATTTTTCATAGTTTCTGCCATTTCATTTGCTATTTCTGCAAATCTCTCTCCTTCACCTGCTGCAACCCAATCCAATCTAACTCTTTCTTCTTCAATCCCCAGTTGCTTCAGGGTTTTCTTCAAAAGATATGCTCTCCGTAATGCCTTATAGTTTCCTTTTTTGTAATGGCAATCTCCTGGATGGCATCCTAAAATTAACACTCCACTTGCGCCCTCTTTTAACGCCTGTATCACAAGCTCTGGATCTACACGACCGCTGCACATAACCCGAACGATTCTTATATTTGCAGGATAATTCAATCGTGCGCCGCCAGCCTTATCAGCTCCTTCGTATGAACACCAGTTACATAGAAAACTAACGATTGTTGGTTCATTCATCTTACTACCCCCTTAATCTCAGCAAATATTTGCTCTTTTGTGAAGTGCTTTGCTCTTGCTGCACCTGTCGGACAGGCTGATACACAAGTTCCACACCCTCTACAAAGAGTCTCATCCACAACTGAAATCTTTTTTTCTGTATCCCGAGATATAGCAGAGTATGGACATAAAACAATGCATATGTTACAGCCACTGCATAAATCTTCATTTATCTCTGATACCTTTGCTTCTAACTCAAGCTTTTCACCAGGTATAAGTTTTGAAAGTATTCTTCCTGCAGCAGCTCCCCCTTGTGCTACTGCATCTCCAATATCCTTTGGTCCCTGGCAGCTTCCTACTACAAAAACACCTTCAAGTGCTGTAGCAAAGGGTTTCATCAGTGTATGCTCCTCAGCAAAGAAGCCTTGGTCATCTCGGGGTATATCAAGGACTTCGGCTATCTTTTCAGTATCTACATTAGGCTCAACTGCAGGTGCAAGTACTACCATGTCTACAGATATCTTTTTTCCATTTGTTCCTACTATTATTTTTTCTCCCTCATCAGTAACAGTCACATTCTCTCCACTTCTTATAAACTCTATACCTTTTTCCACAGCCTCCTTATACATCTTTTGATGTTCCTTCTTTGGAAGACATAGGTCAGTATAGAAGTTATGCATCTTTACACCGGGCAATTTTTCTTTCACAAGATGTGCCAATGTAAGTGAATACATACAGCATATTCCTGAGCAATAACCCTTCTCTTTCCTGCCAACACAGTAAACGAAAGCCATGGATTTTGGCTCTTTCCCGTTCTTTAATTGAATCTTCCCTCCTGTCGGTCCATTTGAGGCATTCAACCTCTCTAATTGCATGGCTGTTACTACATTGTCATACTTTCCATATCCATATTGAGGGAGTTCTTTGGGGTCAAAAAGTGTTGAGCCTGTGGCTAATATAATTGCCCCTACATCCTTCTCAATTATCCTGTCCTCGTCATCAAAATTAATGGCATCAAAGGAACAATTTTCTTTGCAGATGCTGCATTCCTCTCCTTTGAATCTCTTGCAGTTATCCTCATCTATAACAGGCACGTTAGGAAGGCTGCCAGCAAACGGAAGATATATTGCTTTCCTGGTTGACAATCCCTCATCATATTCATTTGACACCTCCACAGGACATGGCTCAAAACATGCATCACATCCAATGCAGGCTTCTTCGCTTACATATCGGGCTTTCTTCTTAACCTTGACAGTGAAATTCCCAAACGACCCAACAACTTCCTCTATTTCGCTATAAGTGAATGTTTCTATATTCTCTTTTTGAAGGACTTCTTGCAGTTCAGGCGCTATCATACAAGGTGCGCACTCCATAGTTGGGTAAACTTCTTCAAATCTTGCTGTGAGCCCACCAATACAGGGGCTTTTTTCCACAAGATAGACTTTTCTGTTTTTCTGTGCGAGTGATAGACATGCCTCTAATCCAGCTACTCCTCCCCCTACTACAAGAACATCAGGCTGAATATCAATTTCCTTTTTCTCTATAGATTCTTGTAAAGAAACCCTGTTTATTGCAGCTATAACAAAGCTTTTTGCCTTTTCAGTAGCAGCAGATTTGTCAGGAGTGACCCAGGCACACTGCTCCCTTATGTTCGTCATCTGCATAAGATAAGGATTTAGCCCTGCTTCCTCACACGCCCTCATAAATTTTACCTCGTATTGCTTTGGAGTGCAGGCAGCAATTACAACTCTTGAAAGCTTCTCATTCTTTATTTCTTCTTTGAGAAATTTCAGCCCATCTCCTGAACACAGGAGATTATGACTCTTTGCCACTGCTACATCCTTGATGCCCCTTACCTTATTGACAATAGTACCTACATCTACCTTGTCTCCTATGTTTGGTCCACATTTACACACATATACGCCTATCCTTTCAGCCATCGTTCCTCCTTATTACTTGGATCTTAAAACTCCTCCATTGCGACTATCTTCCATATCTAGTTATTATAATGTCATAATAATTAGATATATCTATTAAAAAATTATTTCTTAAGTATTTGCAAGATTTTAACAACACGTTTATCTATCACTTTATAACATACTTGTACTCCCGTTTTGCTTCCATCTATTATACCTTTGTTCCTTAATATCTGGAGGTGCTGAGAAATTGTAGATTGAGGGATGCCTAATTTTTTCTGTATTGAATTAACACTACATCCTTCTATGTCAAGTCCTAATAATAATAGCTCTATTATTTGCAAACGTACAGGGTGAGCGAATGCTTTCAAGAGCTCACTCTCGTCCCTGTATTTCATTTATAGAAAGAATCCTTCTTTGGCACAATATAATAATATAGTGAGACTTTTTTACATCCTATATGCATCATTTTTTTTAGTCCATTATTTAAATATATGAATAAAGCAATGTCAAGAGAAAAAATAATTCTTGTGGGATGGCATCGTTTATGAATCTGAAAAAGAGGCCCAGGATGTGAAACAAAAATATGAAAATGATGATTTTGAAGTCAAATTAATACTGTATCTTTTTTAAATTTTCCTTAATCATTCTTATCCCATCAAGAGAATTTATGGACCTATCCTTGAGTTGCGCTTTTATTTTTCTCGTGTCTAAACTGTACTTGTGACTGTTCTTTTTATGCACATAA
>JAUWGP010000020.1 GCA_030606335.1 Caldifarciminota bacterium | reverse complement strand
AAATAAAGCATAAAAAGGGAGCATTATGAATATTCTGGGATGTCCAATCTCCACATTTCTTGCCTATATTGTAGTAGCATTAACTTTACTAACTTCGATAATATGGGCACTGATAAAAAGATTTCCTAATAGCGGATAACTCAGGGGGTTAAATGGTTTTCATTGCTGTTCTTATAATCTATCTTGTGGTACTCATTCTCATTGGTTTTTTTGCTAAAAGAGGTACGAGAACTGTTGAGGATTTTTATATCGGTGGAAGAAATATAGGTCCCTGGGTCACAGCTATTTCTTTTATCGCTGCTTACTTTTCCTCAGTAGTCATAATAGGCGGAGGTGGTTTTGGCTATAAGTTTGGAATGTCGACTGTTTGGGTTGGAGCCGCAAACGTACTTGTGGGTTGCACCCTTGCCTGGATTATACTTGGTGAAAGGGTAAGGCTATTTACCAAAAGACTTTCTGCGGTGACCGTGCCAGATTTTTTTGGTGAGAGATTCAGGTCTAAAAAGGTGAGATTATTTTCAGCCATTATAATACTTATATTCATGATAGTATATAATGTGAGTATATTAAAGGGTATGGGCCATATATTCGAGGTCTTGATGGATATCCCATACTTCTGGGGACTACTTATATCTGGAATAATTATAGTTTTCTATGTAGCTATCGGGGGATATCTTGCAGTTGTATGGTCAGGTCTTATTCAGGGTATAGTGATGATATTTGGTGTTGCTCTTCTTACGGTTATGACATTGAAAGAGGTAGGTGGATTTACAGCAGTACATGACAAACTCATGGCAATGGACCCTGGCCTTGTCTATACTCCGGGTCTCTGGGGATGGGCAGGATTGGTCTCTTTCTGTCTTATTGTGTCATTTGGGGTATGGGGTATGCCTCAGCTCATAGTAAGGTTCTATTCCATAAAATCAACAAAGGTTTTAAAAATTGGTACCGTTGTTGCAACTATTGGTGGATGCATGGCGATCCTACCATATTTCAATGGTGCCTGTGCAAGGGCACTTTATCCTATGCTATCCTCTCCTGACCTTGCTATACCCACACTGTCAAAAAATGTTCTCTCTCCTTTAGGGTCAGCAATATTACTGGCAGGTGTAGTTGCTGCGGGTATGTCAACATTTGCCTCAATACTCATTATAATTGCGAGTAGTGTAGTAAGGGATATATATGAGAAAGGATTAGGGAGAAAATTAATACAGTCAGAGGCCTTAAAGAAGGGAAGATTATGGAGTGCTATAATAGGGATTATATCTCTTATTGTAGCAATAAAGCCACCTGCTTTGATTTTAGTATTGTGTGCATTTGCATGGGCTGTAATAGCATCTACAACCTTATGGCCAATGCTTGTTGGAATATACTGGAAGGGTGCTACAAAAACAGGAGTAATAACTTCTATGGCAGCAGGTTGTATAACGGCAATTTTATGGATAGCTATTGGAAATCCATTTGGTATTCACGGGTTTATACCAGGTTTATCTATAGGACTTATAATTATCCTAATAGTTAGTAAATTTACCCATAAACTACCTGATGAACATATAAAAAGAGTCTGGGGTGAATAGACCTTTTTTACCCCCCAACATAACCAAATGCGTAATAAATGATGAAGAGTACTGTAAAGATATACATTAACACACTGACCTGTTTCCCTTTTCCTGTGATAAGCTTTAAGATTGTATAAGATACAATACCTGCTGCAAGTCCATGAGAAATATTATATGTAAGCGGCATCATAACTATTGTAAGAAAAGCTGGCAAAGCATTTGTAACATCCCCCCAGTCTATTCTCAAGATGGGCTGCATCATAAAGAACCCTACAAGTATTAAAGCTGGCGCTGTTGCAGATGCAGGAATAATACTGGCAAATGGAGCGATAAAAATTCCCAAAAGGAAGAGAAACCCTACAACTACCGCTGTAAGCCCTGTCTTACCCCCCTCAGCAACACCTGCTGCACTCTCTATATATGTTGTAACAGTTGTAGTTCCAAACATAGAACCAATAAGAGTTCCAAAGGCATCTACAATTAAAACCCTGCCAGCTCCTGGAAAACTACCCTTTTTATCGAGTATGTTTAATTTCGCAGCCAGTCCTGCTACACTCCCAAGTGTATCGAAGATATCAAAGAAGATGAATGTAAATATTACTGGAAGTATAGAAAGTTTCAGAGCACCAATGATGTCAAGTTGAAAAAATACTGATGTAAATGCAGTTCCGGATGGAATCTTTACAACATCAATAATAGAATGAGGAATAGGTGTCACAGTTGCACCACCAGACCTCACGAGCATGCCTACAAGTGTTGTAGCAATTATCCCCCATAGTAGAGCACCCTTCACCCTTACCGCAAGAAGCAATGCAGTAAATATGAGACCACCAAGTGTAAGAAGTACCGCAGGTGACTTCAGATTACCAAGCGCAACAAAGGTTGCGGGATCACTCTTGATTATTCCAGAACCAGATAATCCTATAAAGGCGATGAAGATACCAATTCCAACAGCTGCTGCAAGTTTTAGGTTAGTAGGAATGCCTTTGAGAATATGTTCTCTCCACGGCGAAATCGCAATTATTACAAAGATAATTCCATCCCAGAATACAGCACCCAGTGCCGTCTGCCATGGTACTTGCATAGCACCGCATACTGTAAAAGCAAAGAATACATTATAACCCATTCCAGCAGCAATCGCAAAAGGGAGATTCGATGTAATCCCCATAATGATACAAGCCATAGCAGCAGACAAAACCGTTGCCATAACTGCTCCTTCAAAAGGGACACCCCCTTGTGATAATAGAGAGGGGTTTACAAAAATGATATATGACATCGTCATAAATGTCACCAATCCAGCAAGCACCTCTGTCCCGACTGTAGAACCCCTCTCTTTCAACTTGAAGACTTTCTCCAACATATAACCTCCTTATTAATGATAAGGTATTGTGCAAAATCCAACCACAGATTTGCCCTGTTAAATAGTTCTAAGATTAAGTACAAGTAATCATCTCTGGTACTTTATTTAACAGGGGAGCCACAGAGAGATAATATTTATTTTTCTCTGTGTACTCAAATTCACTATCAGCGTTTTTATTGCTTGTAGCTCACCTCTGGCAAACTGTAGGTTCAATAGGAGAGAGCACAGAGGTTTTTATTTTTTTCTTAATTTTCTACCTCAAAGATACTCTGTGTCCTCTGTGGTTAATTTTAGTCTTTTTTGGAAAGCACAGAGAATTAATTTTATCTCTGTGGTTTCTTTCATATCCTTTCATAACACAAAATTTACAATGTTGTCTTCAATCTTATATGCAACTTCCCCTGCATGATACTCCTATTCCTACCAACACCATAATCAACACTCCATCTTCCAATAGGTGTCAGAAAAGAAATTCCAACACCACCACCAAATATTAGTAAATTATTCTTATCTATCATGTCAATATATCCAATATCCAGAAAGGGAAAGAACCTATTCCTACCTCCAAGTGGGATTCTATATTCAATATTAATCCAAACTCCTGCCTTACCTTTCACCTCTGCTTCTTCATAACCCCTTACACTATTTGCACCTCCAACCATTACCATTTCGTATCCTGGAACTGAATCCTTAAGACTGGCATCACCTTCAATTTTAAAAAATAATCCTCTAATAAGCATTTCCATTCCAGCACCCAGCCTATCAACTCCGTCAACACTATATCTCGAAGAGAAAGAAAGAGTTTGAACCTTCGTTCTTAATTCCCCCCCTATTAAACCAAACCACTCTGTCTCCCCAGGTATGACTTTTTCCCATTCTACACCAATATTAATAGCGAATTCAAAAAATGGAGATATGCTAAGGTAACTACGTAAACTGCTTACCATAATTGTGTCAAAAAGTTCGTTGTTTGCCTCAAAGTTAAGTTCAATAGGATAACCCAATACCCATGGTTCTGTATAACCCACATAAATACTCGTTCGATTTTCCTGATATGATGAATAACTCCCACATAGATTTCTGCCCGTTCCAAAAAGGTTATCAATGTCTATTTTTAGAAAGCCACCAAGTTTGCCAGAACTATATCCCATCAGACCCTCAAAAGAAGATGACGATACTTCCTCTATATTGACGAGCAGAAATCCCCTGCCGCTCCCTTTATTAAAACTCACTGGCTTGATAGACTTAACCCTTAAGAAACTAAGTCTTTCTATCCTATTCTTTGCCTTCCTTATAAGAAAAGGACTAAACACCTGGTTTTTTTTTAGTCTGAATTCCCTCTTGATTACATATTCTTTCGTTACATCGTTTCCATTTACCCTGACATCATCTATAAAAAATTTTACACCTTCATCTATCTCAAGATCGAATGAGATTCCACTCTTAAACAGACTAAAATTAGCAGGTTCAATCCGAATAAAAGGATAACCTAATTCCTCATATCTATCGAGAACCCTTCTGATGCCTCCCTCAATTGTAGCCTTAGAGAGAAACTGTATGTCCAGCATATCATAAATCTCAGTTTCACTGAACACACTGTTCCCCTTTATCTGAATATTCACCACAGGAAGGAGTGAATCACCTATAAAACTGTCAAGCTGAAGAATAAGAAAGAGAAGCAACATGATATATTTATTAAAGTTAATGCAATCTACACTTTTTTCTCTTTCCACATACCAAAATTAAACCAACCAGTGATTCCAAACCCGTGAATTATGCTTGATATCAAAAATGCAATCCATATCCCTTCAGTTCCAAAATGCTTGGCAAGCACAAAGGCAAGTGGAATTCTTATTAAAATAAATGAAATAGCAGAGATTATCATAGTAGATAATGTGTCTCCAGCTCCTTGTAGTGCTTTGGATAGTACGAGTGAAACTGCAATGAATAAAAAACCAATCGACATAAATCGTAGAAATTCTGCCCCTGTTGCGACAACCTCTGGAGTAGAATTGAATATACCTATGATCGTTTGTGCAAAAACAAAAAAGATAACACATATAGCACCTACAATTATCTCATTGAATCCAACCGCCATCCATGCAGAATGATAAGCCCTCTCAGGTTTACTGGCTCCAAGATTCTGACCAACAAGTGTAGCTGCAGCATTCCCAAAGGCAATACTAAACATTAATAATGGTAAACTTAGTCTTATAACAATACCATAGCCTGCAACAATATTTGTCCCGAATTTCGCAACAATATACATAAGGACAATCGAGGATAAATTTCTTATAAGGGATTCCATAAAACCAAATATCCCAATTTTGACTATCCTCCACATAAGTGGAAAGTCCAACCTTATATCTTTCTTCTTAACATGAAGATGAGAATAACCCCTTAAGAATACTATTACAAGTATAGGAAGTACACATCCCCTTGCAATCACTGTTGCGAGTGCCGAACCAGCAACACCCATCCTGGGAAATCCAAATAGCCCAAATATCATTATCGGATCGAGAATTATGTTAAGTACAGTAGAGAATATCATAACCTTCATAGGTGTTACAGTATCTCCAGCACCTCTGAGAATAGAGTTTAAGGTTATTGAAAAGAAGATTGTAAAAGAGAATACGGAAATTATCCTCATATATACAAGTCCGAATTCCTTCACATCATCAGCTGCGCCAAGGAAATGAAGCAAAGGTCCTGATGCAAACCATCCAAAGAATGCCATTAAGATTGAGAGAATAGTAGCGAGAATTAAAGATTGAAAAACTACGTTTTCTGCCTTCTCTTTCTGTTTGGCCCCAATAAACCTTGATACCATCGCAACTGAACCAATTGATATACCTAATGCTACTGCTATAACCAATCCAATAATTATCCCACTTATAGATACACTCGCTATTGCTGAGGGTCCCAATCTACCTACAAAAAGCATGTCAACTATATTAAATGCATCCTGCAACAATAGGGCAACTAATAATGGAAGTGCAAGGTGAAATATATTCGATGCTTTATTCCCTTCAGTAAGGTCTCTTTTTCTAATATTTAACATAAATTTTTTACTTATTAAATAGAATTATTATATACTATATGTCAATTGTATTCAGTTCCCCGGGTTTAGGTATTATATATACATATATATCTTCTGATACATTAGTTTTGATTGGCATCCATTCCTTAAACTTCCATATGTATGAGACAACTCTTGTCCCTGGGGATAATTCTTTCTTCAGCTTTGGAAGCAGTAATTCATTCCCCCGGGTAAATAAAAATAGCGTTATACAGGTTGCATCACCTATATACTCATTCATAAAGTTCCCACATCTTATGGTTACCTTATCTCTCTCTTTTGAAAAAAATATCCTCAAACGGGCAAAGAAAAACCTAATTGGATCTACCTCAATACCTACTGCTCTTGCTCCAAATTCTCTTGCTGCAGTCAATATAATTCTTCCATCACCGCAGCCTAAATCATACACTACATCGTCTTTTCCCACCTCTGCCATTTGAAGCATCCTTCTAACAGTCTTCATTGGGGTGGGATCATAACCAGCACCTATTACAAGTGCCCAGTACTTCCAGATGACATATAGAATAAATACAAAAATTAGGGATAAGATAATCCACATTTTCAATCTTTACAACGAAAGTTTAATGTTGTTAAAACTAAAAAAAGACCCATACAGGGTCTTTATAAATAAATATCTATTTCTTCTTTGTTTATACTCTCACATCTAAATAAACATTTAATTATGTGCATAGGTATATTCTCCACAGCACAAGTAGTATGGTTCTTTAATCTATTCGAGCATATCTTATCGGGGCGAGTGGATTCGAACCACCGACCCCCAGCCCCCCATGCTGGTGCGCTCCCAGACTGCGCCACGCCCCGCTTTAATATTTAAAACCTATTACTCAAGGATATTCACTACCTCTTCTATCTCATTTCTTATTGAGACAAGTACTTCATTTAAATCCACTTTCACTCTCTTTTTAAATCGCTTGAATACTTTCTTTGCTCCGTTTATAGTATAACCTCTCTCGTACAATAAATCTTTAACTAACAAAAGGTCATTAATGTTATCTTGCTTATAGAATCTTCTATTTCTCTTTCTTTTTGGACTAATTCTAAATTCTTTCTCCCAATATCTAATCGTATAAGGCTCTATACCCAATATGTCCCCGACCTCTCTTATGGAGTAATAAAGCTTCATTATACCTAAAAATGGTGTAACAACACCGAAGTCATACGTGTGGGTATCAATTACCATTAGTCATTAACATCCAAAGTATATCAGGATACCAGGTAGAAGCCCTCCTTAACAAGATCTAATGTTCTGATATGCTGATTTCCTGATATTCTTCCTACTGGTATTTTGATCATCTGATATACTATTCTATTGCTTATTGTCTCAATGATATTAATTGTTTAATATAATCAAGGGTTATCTTATGGATTTTACGTTTAGTCGATTTGGTGTATTATAACATAAAAGTCTTATCCTGTCAAGAAAAAAGTCAATGGATTAAGCTCTTACCCGCCGGTAGGCAGGGATTGAGCTGATTACTATTAAAGTAAAAAGTATCTATCTATCAGGGGACATTGAACGTAATTTTTCCACGATTTGAGGTAGAGTTATAAGGACCTTATCTATATCTTCCTCAGTATTTTCCCTTCCCAGACTGAAACGAAGCGACCCGGAAGCGAGTTGTTGGTCGACACCCATTTCAAGAAGCACATGTGAGGGTTCAGTAGAGCCAGATGCACAGGCAGAACCTGAGGATGCAGAGATATCTTCGAAATCAAGATACATCAATACAGATTCACCCTCCACATTTCTTATGCCTACAGAGACAGTATTAACAACCCTTTTTTTACTATGCCCATATATGATAATATCTGAAATTCGTCCCATCAAACCCTGTTCCAGTTTGTTTCTCAAACCTAACAATCTCTCATTCTCTTCTTTTATTTCGGTTGTAGCAATATTAATTGCCTCAGCAAGACCAACAATACCTGGTACATTTTCTGTTCCTGCACGAAGATTTCTCTCATGACTTCCACCATGAATAAGTGGTTCGATTTTAGACTCCTTCCTGACGAATAATACACCTATGCCTTTGGGCCCGTATAATTTGTGTCCCGAAAGAGATAACATATCAATATCAATCTTCTTGAGATTCACAGGAATCTTTCCAATTGCCTGTACAGCATCTGTATGAAAAGTAATATCTCTTTCCTTTGAAATCTCTGCTATTTCTTCAACAGGTTGTATTGTCCCAACCTCATTATTCACCCACATAATTGAGATGAGAATTGTCTCAGGTATAATCGCTCTTTTTAATGCATCGATATCTACTATTCCTTTCGAATCTGCTGATATATAAGAAACACTAAATCCCTCTTTTGCAAGCCATTTGCAGGGAGTTAAAACTGCATGATGTTCTATTGTGGAGGTTATTATGTGATTTCCCTTTTTTCTGTTTCTCCAGGCTGTTCCCTTTATTGCAAGATTATTAGATTCTGTTCCTCCAGAAGTAAAGTATACTTCTTCAGGGTTACACCCAAGACAATTTGCTATTGTCTCTCTTGATCCCTCAACTGCTCTTTTTGCATCCTGTCCTACCCTATGTAAAGATGAAGGATTTCCAAAAATATTAATAAAATACGGCATCATCTTTGAAAGTACTCTTTCATCCACCATGGTTGTTGCATTATGATCAAGGTAAATCATATTATCTCCATTTAAAAATTAGTAGTGGTCAATAACTTGTAGCCGCCAGCTCCAACTTGCGTTAATAAGTCGGTAATCGCTTCTAAGTAACATCAGAATGTACTTCGCAGCCTAAAGTATTTGACTACCCTTCCTATACGCAACTTAAAAGTTGTGACTACCTTTTCGTTAAAAGCTCTTTAATAACAATAGCACTATTTTCTGAGAACCCACCATTCTATCGAAAGAAGAACAATAAGCAAAATAATAAGAAATGGATATTTCGAGGGGAAAAGAGGATACTTTTCCCTACTCCCACCCATCGAAATTCGAATATCCTCTGGACTATGAATTATCCTACCTCTACTCCTTAATGCGAGTTCAGTTAAAAGTCTGAAGTCTGCATAAGGTGTCGGATTTTCTGCAATGGGTTCTTCTACATAAAATTCCCCCTTTAAATAATTCTCCCCTACCCTCGATGTGTATTCATATCTTCCAGGAGGTAGATAGTCAATGACCAGCTCATAAGTGGTAGGTGTCTTCTTATACAGATATTTTTCTTCCTTATATTCCTTTTCCAATCTCTGATCATTTAGATTCCTAACTTCTACAGATATATCGTCTTGAATGATATGTCTGGTCTCTGCAGTTATCCTTATATTATCTCCTGGTTTATAAACTGGTTTGTCGGTCTCCATATGTATCACATCTCCCCTTTGTATAATCCACCTTATTAAATCTATCCAGAATCGTGATTCTCTTATGGGGGAAAAAGAAATAGGAGTAAGGTCCTCTGAGGCGATACTGTAAATCTCCCCTTCACCATAAGCCATAGTTGCAAATACTGCCATATTCCCCTGTGCAGTTTTTATCTCCTGTACATCTGCAAGTATTTTTACTCCCCTTTTGACTCCTATTACATCAAAAAAGACAAGGAAAGGAAACGATTCATCCGATTGAACAAACGCTTCCTCAATGAATTGTAATTTTGCTTCCCTTTCTGGTTTTTTACCTAATATAAAAGGAGAAATTTGCCCCTTTCCTACGACAAAACATCTTCCTCCATCATCGATATACTTTTTCACATATGAAACCTCGATGCCTTCTAAAAAGATCACATCAGGATCCAACATTTTTACACGATTTTCAATATCAATATCACCATTTTTCATCTCACCATTAATCAGCCATCTGCTTTCTGCAAGTTCTATAATTGAGTTAAATTCAACCTTGGGATCCTTTAGAAGCTCTATCTTTATAAATTTGAGATTAAAAGATGGACTTTTTGATATATAAAGTACTCTGATACGCCTATCCAGAACATTCATGGGAAAGGATAAGCTACTCTCTTTCCCTTCTACATTAAGTCGCAGGGTATAAATATGTACACCAGGACTATCAGGCACAATCTCAAGTCTGTAGGATTTTCTTGTTCCATCAGGTGGAAGTAGAACAGGAACCTTGGTGATTTCATCTTCTGCTTCATAAAGTATAAACCATGCAGGTATATTTTCACAACCCTCTCCTTCGATTACTGCCTCTAATATTGTGGTATCTCCTTTATATACATAGTAATTTCTTCTATAACCAACTATTCTAAATTCTTCTCCTCCCTTTTGTTCCAATGGTATTGGATATACTGGTATTGAAAACTCCACAGTCGACGGGTCTCTACCCCTTGTATAAATTCCATCAGACAATAATAATACTGAGCCTATATTTGATGGTAGTAGTTCAATTGCCTTTGTTATATCGGTAGCTCCACCACCATCCTTTCTATTGTAAAGGGTTGTATCAAACCAGAAATTCTGCTTTCTTAAGGGTAGGGAATCAATTCTCTGCATCCACCACTTTAAAGTGTCTTTCTTTGGTTCCATACTCTTTGACGTATCTATAAGTACTGCAAGTGTCTCCCTCGAGATAAACGCAAAGAATATAGGTTCAACTAAAAGAAGCACCAGAATGATTACTGATGTTATTCTCAATGACCTTGCAACTATCGTATCCTTCCTGTAAAAAAGAAATATTAAAAAAATCCCGATAAGAATCAGGATAAGAAATATATATATATTTGGTTGATAGAACATACGGAAAAAGTCAAAAGTAAAAAGGTTAAAGGATAAAGTAAAAAGTCAAATGGCAAATGGCAAAAGTAAATTGTAAATCTTCAATCAACAATTAACATTCAACATTTAACATTCAACATTTAACATTCTGCTTACTACTTACTGATAACCGATATGTGACTGTTCAATACCGTACCTCTACCTCCATACCAACATTGTACTCATCCTCTTCAGTCCTCTCCCCCATGAGTGATAAGCCTTTAAAAACTCTATAGGTGGTTTTAAAACTCCAGGTGGGTGATAAAATATCCTTTGTATAACTTGCATATAGATCCTGAGAAAGGTATTTACCTGCTGTAATCTTGGCTCTTCTTTCCTCACCAAAAAAGATTGTTTCTACGCGAAGAGCATCTACACCCAACATCTTCTCAACTTCCGCCAATATCGTTCCTCTAATAAGAAGATTTAATAATCTGTCAGATACATTTGCGGGATCAAATTCACCCCATGGTGCGTTAAGGGAAAGCATAACTATTATACCCTCCAGAGGAAGTTCAGGTTCAGAGTATATTGAAAACTGGAGTTGACTCGGTCTTCCGCCTAATGATATGAAGACGGTTGTAGTATCTAATTGAGTCTCATCCTCCACGAACACAGAGTATATAACATCACTTTTTGCCTCAAGGCTTATCTGTGGGTCAATCCCCTGTATATTATCGAAGACAAAACTCCCCTCAGTTACCTCAAAAGGTCTATCTATATAGTAGAAATACCCCTGTACTACATCCATAGCCCCGGTAAGGAATATCTCTCTCTCTCTCTTTACCATCACAATCGTTCCACCTAACTCAAGGTCTAAAAAGGGATTCTGTAACTCTGGTATTGGATTTATTGCTAAGGGGAGAGGACTTTTAACCCAAATACGTTCAGCAATTAATGTAACATCAAGATCAAATTCCTGCTCCAACGGTACTGTTGGTTTCGGTCCCAGTGTTACCATAGCTAATGCCTCTTTTATATCTACATTTCCCTTTATTACAGGATGACCAAGATTTCCACTCAACGATATATCCATATCAACTTTACCCTCTATCTCAGGAATTTGAAACTCTATGCCACTACCTCTAAAACCAATAGAAAGTTCTATATCCTCTTGGGAAAGCGAAGAGATAATCAAGTAACCATCTAAATTAATATTTCCATCCCCACTTCTTGCACCAAAACTCTCGATATTCACCCTATCCTGTGAGAAATGTATACTCGAATTGAGTTTAGTTAGAGAGATTCCATATAGAGGAGCACGTAAGCTTAGATCATCCAATTCGATATGCCCTGTTATATCAGGTGATAGGGCTGAACCTGATATAACAAGGTCTACATCAGTCCTGCCTCCTTGTATTATAACGTATCTCCTCAGAGGTTTCCAAACCTGTGCCGGTAGATCCTTCAGTCTAACCTCAAGATTCATACCTTCCTCTGGCATAGAAAATGGGAAGAGACCCATCGGAATATTACCGTTCACCATAGATTGTGCTCCTCCAATAGTTATATTACACTTATCAATCTTAAGCATTTCTTGTGAATACTCAGCAGCTATTAATATTGTATCAATCTTAATCCCAGAATAGAAGACCTCTATAACTCTCTGTTCTATTCCAATTGATGGTGACCTGATATCGCCTTTAAGCTCTATCCATATACTCATCCTTCCCTTAACATCTCGCCAGATTGACGTTACAGAAACCTCCTCCCCTATAAATACAAGGTCCATATCATTCGGATTATATCTTCCTTTGCATTCAAAATAACCACCATCGATATTCATTATACACCTATCTATAAATATAGAGGGCAATCCAATCCTGAGCTTTACAGATGAAGCATTGCTCAGCGTTATCCCCCGTGATGAATACATAATTGTATCTAAAAGAACATCTTCTCCAGTCATCTTACCAATCAGGGAAAAAACTATATCCTCCCCATCTCCTTTTATATTAAACGTGGTCTTATCTGCCATTGTTATCTTACCCTCTAAGTTATCAATCTTAGCCCAGGGTGAGGAAGCCTGGACTACTGCGAAATCGACGTTTCCCAGAAACGGTTCCTTGAATGTCTCTATATTAAAATTTGATGAAACATACCTTGCCTGAAAATTTTTATATTGAAAATCCTCTATATAGAAAGAACCTGAGAGTGTGGGGTGTATAATCTTCCCAGAAATCTTTACTTCACTATTGAGGAAACCTGTAATGGGTAAGAATGGCGAAATATCGAAACTCTCAGATGTTATACTTAAATCCAACTTATCATCACTAATTCTTCCAAAAATGGATAACCGATCATTTATGACCATATTTTCAATCTCTATTTCTCTTCCAAATAGGATACTACCTTTTATACTCTCGATTTCCTTTTGAGCCACAGAACCAGCAATATTTAGGTCTATCTTACCTGCGTCTAAATTACCTATAATTGACATCTCACCAGAGAGGGAAGTCTCTAAGTTGCCAACAGCATTATTAATATCTATGTTAGAAAGCTGCGTATGGAATTCATAGGAGAAGGGTGAAAGCTTTATCCTTGCAATACCATCTATTTTACCTCCAAATGTTTTAATACTTTTCAACACTAAATCTATCACATTTTCTTTAAGTGTTATCTCCATATTTCCATTATTTATTGTATAATCCCTGAATGAAATATCTTTTAAAGTAAGGTTGGCTTTACCTGCCAATTGCTCTTCTTTTTTTAAATGTAGGCTGCCATAGAGATATCCTGACACATTCTCTTTTAATAGATGATTGAATTCCTTTAATGCTATCTTTAATTTACGTATACCCAGTACAAATGTTTCTCCGCCAAATTTACCGCTTATAAGAACTCGTGACTCTTCCGTGCTGACCCACATCTCCTTTATGTATACTATTCCATCCTTGTATGTTATAATACCGTCTGCTTTGGATATGTGTATATCCATTGCGTCGCCCCCATCTACATACAGAGTTATACTCACTCCACCCATAATTCTTGCAATCGAGCCATTGACTCCTAATAAACCTATTTCTCCTGCTTCAGGAAATGCCCTAAATTTCAGTCTCCTTATCATAAACATATCAACATCTACTGGTAAAACAAAGGATGTCGTCGCTTCTCCACCTCCTGTTGGTTTATTAATTATCACTTCTCCTGCATCTAAATACTGAACTCTACGCAATAGCAGCGATAGAGGAGAGTAATGTAATGTTACAGTATCTACTTCTACGACTTCTCCTAATTTAAGGTTGTATATCCTTATATTAAACAACAGGTTGCCTTCGATGTTACCTATTTCTATAAAACCATTTGATGTATTATATACAAAATCTATAATCCTGTTTCTTACAATTTCTGTGCGTGCAATAAAAATTAATGCGATGCATAAACACAGGATAACACCTATAGTAATCCATTTCTTCATAAGTTTATAACTTTAAAAAAATTAATACATATAACCAATTGTGAGGTAAAAATTCCCACCATTAGGACCCTTCAGACGATGGGCATAATCCAGCCTGATTGGCCCTATAGGACTTCTATATCCAATACCCACTCCACCTGATATACCTGTATTTTCTGTAAGATTTATATCCTGTAGTGCATTCCAAAGTCCTCCTGTATCAATAAAATACGTAAGTTCAAAGTTACTAAGAATTGTCAATCTGAACTCAACGTTCATGACAAGCATCACTCTTGCCTTTCGTCTGGCACCAACTTCTGGACCAATTGACTCCTGATCATATCCTCTAACCGAACCCATACCCCCTATAGCAAACTTCTGATTATCTGGAATATTCCTATCTTCCCAGATACATCCAGCCTTTATCCTTGTAGCCAAAACACCATACGTAATTCTTTTATAAAGTATATTCTCCATTACCAATTTTTGAAAGTCCACATCTCCACCAAGTAGCCTGCCAGCATACTCATGGGTCAAAAGAGAGACTACTCCTCTACTTGGATAGAATATATCATTCTTCTTATCACAAGATATAGACAAAAGCAGGGAACTAATCCACGTATGGTCACCCTCTTTTATTAAGTCTTCGAATTGATAACGTATTGCAGCCTGAGTATATCGACCGAGATACTTTCCTAAATTTACATTGGTTCCTATTATATCCTCTTCCTCATCATCCCTTTTTTCCCGTTGTATATATACATTAACACCACTCTTAAATGTTGTATTGAGGAAATATGATTCCTCATAAGCAAGTTCAAGTCTCCCCTTTTTATATTCTGAAAAATCAGTTTCATAGTGGGGCTTTATTGCAAATTTCTGAGCATTTCCCCAGACATTATTATGCCTCCAGCCTATTTTTACAGATAAGCGGTTTGGATTTTTATCCGAATAGACGTAACCTGTACCAAAGGTTATACTCCTTGGCGGTCTCTCTTTAACGGAAAATACTAACTCAACCGTATCTCTATCTGTATACTCAACTACATCATATTTCACAAATTCAAATAGCCCTGTAGAGTATATTCCTATTTGGGTTTCATTTACCTTCTCAGGGTTGTATAAATCACCTTGTTTTACTTTAAACTCACGCTCTATTATCTTTCTCCGTACTCTCTGGTTACCTCTAATATTTATATCACCTATATATACCTGATGTCCCTCTTTAATATTTAATGTCAGAACATAATGGTATTTACTCTTTTGCAATGTGTCAGTTGTTACCTGAGCCCTTATATAACCCTTCTTTGAATAGGCCTTTAAAACATTATATCTCGTATTAAATATCTCATATTGTATAAGAAACCCGCCTGTCTTTATATAAGACATAGCGGTAAGCTCATTATCATCAAATATATTATTGCCATTGAAAATAACTGTATCTACTTTTGCTCTCCTGCCTTCCTTAATGTGTATTATATTGTCTACCTTATACTGTACAAGTCTTCTCTCCCATTTGATATCTACATCAAAAAACCCTTGCGACATGTAGTAATTTATTAAACGATTTTTACCTATTTTAACAAAAAACTCATCGAATTTATCACCACTTTTAATCCTAGCAATGGGGCGTAAGAGCTTGCTTGAGAAGGTCTCGTTTCCCTCAAAATCAATTCCACCAATTATAAGCACCTCTTCTGCTCTAACAGTGCTGAAAAACAAACAGGATAAAATGATACCTAACATCTGTATATATAATACCTTATGCATATTTTCTATCTATATTTATATACATCCATTGTCAATTTGTGATTATACCATACAAAAGAATAATTGTCAAGTGAAAAAGAATTGATAAATTTCCCTTGACATTTTATCCTTTTCATATTATAATAATTTGGGAAATAATGTCAAATAGAATATGAAAAACAACAGATACCACAGCGTTAATATTAAATATAAAAAAATAAATGTTAAAATGACAACTTGCCTACCGCAGGCAGGCACTCAATATTTTGCATTACCAAGGTAATGCACTCCAAATAGAACTAACTTTGGAGTGCAGTGGCTTGCCACTGCTGATAATAGTGAGCTTTCAATTGTCACTTTGTATGTCATCACGTAACTTTGGGACAATGTCTAATTTTGTAAATATTTAACTGGGTGAATCTGTGGTTAGATTTTGCACAATACCATTTTGGAAATGAGAACTTATAAAATAAAACAGAATCAAATCATCACTCTTATAACCGATTTTGGGTGTCAGGATGAGTATGTAGGTGTTATGAAGGGTGTAATGCTTGCAGTTAACCCTAATCTAACCTTTGTTGATATTACTCATTCTGTGCCTCCTCAAGACATTAAAAAAGCAGCACTTATATTGTATAAGGCATATCAGTATTTTCCAAAAGGAACAATACATCTTGTGGTTGTAGACCCGGGAGTTGGTAGTAAGAGAAAGGCGATAATTGTTGAAACAAAAAACCACTTCTTTGTTGCTCCTGATAATGGTGTCTTAAGCCTCGTGGTAGACGATAAATTCAAGGCATACAGGATCATCTCCAAAGAACTACAATCTACAACTTTCCATGGAAGGGATTTGTTTGCTCCAGTAGCTGCTAAACTCGCTTCAGGGATTTCCGTGACCGCATTATCAGAACCAATATCGTCAATTGTCAAACTTCCACTTTCTTATCCAAAAAGAATTGTTGATGGTATATCTGGAGAAGTTATTGACATAGACCATTTTGGAAATGCAATAACAAATATTCCTCATTCCTGGATTAATACCAACAATTTTATAGTTGAAACGAAAAGTTGCACAATTAACAGAATAAGTGATAGATATGAAGGCAGCTCACCCATTGCTATATGGGGTAGTGCAGAACTACTGGAACTATCTTTACCAAATGACTCTTTTACAAGAAAGTTTAATGTAATAATAGGTGATAAAGTAAAGGTTAGACGTCGTCCCAAAGGTTAAATATCAATTGTATTAGATAAAGAATTCTCTTAATCTTTGTAGATAAAAAGTATAAGTTCCTCATTATAAATACTTTCAACAATCTCATTTAAGTCTTCTTTTGCTGGCAGTCAAATACCTATATGGTAAATCCTATAGGTATTATTTGATTATCTCTAAAGTTAAATGGTAAAACAGGTCAAAATAATTATTAAGCCAGATAATAAAGAAGGATTTTTCTCAAAGGGTACAGTTCTACACAAGGCATTATATTCCCTTGGAATAATAATCAATTCATCATGTGGTGGATCTGGTAAGTGTGGCAAATGTAGAATTCAGATAATCTCAGGTGCATCTCCATATGGTGAGATAGACAAGAAGTTTATAAACAAACAAATGTTGGAGAAAGGTTACCGATTGGCATGCCAGACAAAGATCATGAAAGACATGAGTGTTATAATCCCACTTAAGATAAGGAAATTTATCACACAGGCAATCTATGAAAAGCATGGTCAGGTTAAAATAGAGCCCTTTGTAAGAAAAAGATTCATCGAGTTGCCCTCCACTGCTATCTCCCATAACCAAGCCTATTTTGATGTAGTAAAAAGAGCCCTTGGTGTTGAATTACACCCTGGTCTAAATCTACTAAGAGAAAGTAGAAATATCTCAAGTAAGGCTACTTTCGTAACCTATGGAGATGAACTTATTGATATTGAAGAAGGAGATACAACCTCTAATTGCTTTGGTATAGCGATTGATATAGGAACATCAACCATTTCAGCGCTTCTTATTGACCTCGGGACCGGGAAAACTCTCTCGAGGGAATTCTTCATAAATCCTCAGGTCGCATTCGGTGACGATGTTATTTCGAGGATTGATAATGCTTTAAAAAGGGATGGTCTTTGTGAGATTCAAAAAAGTGTAGTGAATGCTATTAGTCGTATAATCCAGAGACTTATTAAAACCTCAAACGTTGATAGAAAGAACATATATGAGATAGTTTTTGTGGGTAACACGTGTATGCACCATCTATTTTTAGGTATTCCACCCAACTCCCTTGCTGTCTCTCCATACACCCCTCTTGTGAGACAACCTCTGTATATAAACTCAGATGATATTGGAATTGAATCCCTCCCCCACACTAGATGTTATATCTTCCCAAATATTGCTGGATTTGTGGGAGGTGATACAGTGGGAGCTATTCTTACCTCTGGAATGTTGAGAAGTAAAAGAATCACACTTCTTATAGATATTGGAACAAACGGTGAGATTGTACTTGGTTCCAAGGAAGGCGCTTGTTCTGTATCCTGTGCAGCCGGACCAGCATTTGAAGGTATTCATATAAGCTGTGGTATGCCTGCATATAGTGGAGCTATCGAAGGGGTCGATATCAAGGCTGGAAATATAAGACTGAATGTCTTAGGTAATGGTAACCCAGAAGGGTTGTGTGGTTCTGGATTAATTGACACTCTTGCACAACTTTTAAAATTAGGTATAATAGATAAAAAGGGGAAATTAAAGACAGTTGATAAGACGATATCTACAAAGGATGGTATTGCTTTTCTGCTTACAAAGAATGTATACATAACACAAAGAGATATAAGACAACTTCAATTAGCAAAGGGAGCTATACGTGCCGGAATTGAGCTCCTTAAAAAATACATGAACTTGAATAATGAAAATATTAATAGAGTTGTAATAACTGGTGCATTCGGTAATTACTTAAGAAAGGACAGTATTATAGATATAGGGTTAATCCCAAAAAGCCTTTCGGGAAGGATAAATTTCATCGGAAACGCTTCACTGGAGGGTGCAAGACTTGCACTGCTCTCAAAGAGGAAGAGAAACGAGGCAAAAAATATCTCAAACAAAGTTGAGTATCTCGAATTGATGAAAAGAGAAGATTTCAAGGAGGAGTTTGTAAATGCTATGAATTTCAATTAGTTTCGATAATTGATGAAATTCAGATTAGAAAAAATTATTTAATACTTCAGGTAAGCCTAAATCTTTTCACGATTTTCCCAGACAATATACAATATGAAAGCGCTAAGTGGAAAAGGAGGGAGATAACATATGGTTAAAGATGATATACATTTTCTCAAATGATAATGAAATCTGCAAATAAAGGAGGCGATGTGACAGAAATAAAGTGGTTGACTATCTTATTCATATTTTGGATTGCTTATATATTATTCGTTACAAATGGATTCGCACAGACAACCTTTATGGATGTATCCGATTCATTGAATCAAAACTACCAGAGATGCAGCGTCGGTGCAGCCTGGGGAGATTATGACAATGATGGGGATTTAGATCTTTATGTTGTTAATCTTGGTCAATCTAATGTCCTTTACCAAAACAACGGTAATGGTGCTTTCAATGATATTGCAAATATTGCTGGAGTTGATGACTCAGGTGATGGTGTGGGCTGCGCTTGGGCAGATTTTGATAACGATGGATACATAGACATCTTTGTCTCTAATCGTCCGGGTCAAAATAGATTATATCTAAATAATAGAGATGGAACATTTAGTGATATCACAAGCAATGCTGGTGTATCCGACCCTATAGGAAATGGAGAAAGTGTTGCCTGGGCAGATTATAATAATGACGGATTTGTTGATCTATATGTTCTAAATTACCTTCAGTCTAATAGACTATACTCCAATAATAAAGACAGTACCTTCGATGAGGTTACAGATTCAGCAGGGGTAGGGCATACTGGACGAGGTGAGGGTGTAGCCTGGGCTGACTTCGACAATGATGGTGACTGTGATATCTTTGTGGCTAACTATAATGGTTCTAACGTACTATATCTAAATAATGGAGATGGTATGTTTGAGGATATAACTAACTCGGCAGGTGTGGGTGGTTATACGAACTCATTCGGAGTTGCCTGGGGTGATTATGACAATGATGGAGACCTGGATCTATATATTGCACAAAATGGCACAAATACCCTTTATGCAAACAAATCTGACGGAACTTTTGAAAATGTGACCTCTATTGCTGGTGTGGGAGGAAGCAGCTGGAGTTTGGGTGCAGCCTGGGGTGATTATGGCAATGATGGATGGCTTGACCTGTATGTTGCAAACCACCTTGGTGAAGACAATTTCTATCTAAATAATAGGGATGGAACATTCACTGAAGTAACAAACGATGTTGGTATAACAAATTTATCTAACGCACGTGGATGTATCTGGGGAGACTATGACAATGATGGAGACTTAGACCTATTCATTGCTAATCACGACTATCAATTTAATAAACTTTATAGGAATGAAGGTTGTGCAAACCACTGGTTGATTGTAAAAACAGTGGGAACTATTAGTAATTATTCAGGTATAGGGGCAAGGTTGGAGGCTCGAGTTCAGAATATAAGAATGATTCGTGAAATAAGCGGCGGTTCTGGTTTTGCATCACAGAATAGCCTGCCAGTTGAGTTTGGGTTAGGTTCATCTATAATACTCGATACTCTTATAGTAAAATGGCCAAGTGGATTATCAGACACTCTGTTCTCTATAGAAGCAGATACAATAATCATGGTAACAGAAGAGATAACAGGTATTGAGGATATGTACCAAAATCCAATACCCCAAAAAGCGGGTTTAATTTACAAAATCAGTCCCAATCCATTCAGCAAAAAGACAACTGTCAGCTATAAGTTATCAGTTATCAGTAAAGTCTCATTGAAGGTTTATGATCTAGCAGGAAGATTGGTAAGAACTCTTCTGGATGAAGAGGTCAAAGCTGGTAATTACACTGTAGACTGGGACGGAATGGATATGAGCAGTAATGAAGTTCAATCCGGCGTCTACTTCCTGAAAGCTGAGGGCTTCAAACCAGTTAAAATTGTAAAGTTGAGGTAAACTAAATAGTATCATATGACTACAGTGGACACTTATTTTTTATGTTGTAGCTAACATGGCTACATTGTTGACACCTACTCGACAGTAGGCAGGAACCCTCGCTTTATATATTAATGTAGGGCAAACCCTACCTACCGACAGGCAGGCTTTAGGTTTGCTTACGCAAGGCTGAAGCCTTGCCATAGGATTTGTTTGCTAAAAAAGAAAAATTTAACAGGAATTACACCAACCTACCGTTAAGCTGGATGGTTATAGGAGGTAAATTATGACAGGTTTATATTTTCTACTACCTACTTTAATTGCTATCTTTATTTCGTTCCTCGTGATTAGAGCTGCATCAATCGCCTTGATGATGACAGGAATGGATGAGCATAAGGCAAGGTTTCAGGCGCTATCAGCCTTTACAGGAACAGGATTTACAACAAAAGAAGCAGAATTCATTGTCATCAATCCCTTAAGGCGAAGGATTATCAGCTGGCTCATGATACTTGGGAATGTAGGAATTGTTACAGTTATTGTAACTGCTACGTCGTCTCTTGTTGTCAGTGAAGGTTATAAGGTAACGTTTAACCTTTTGATTCTTTTTGTAGGAATATATATAATCTACAAGATTGCGACTCACAGCAAATTCATCAGGAGGTGGGAAACTTTTATTGAAAATAAACTTATAAAATCTCCAGCCTTTGAAGAAGGAATAACTGAGGATCTTCTTCATTTTATCGAAGGCTTCGGTCTCGTACGAGTAATTATAACTGAAAACTCTCCTTTTGTTGGTAATTCACTATCAGAATGTAAACTACCTGAGAAGGAGTTACTGGTTCTGGGCATAGAACGAGATAAAAATTGGATTCCCATCCCAAAAGCAAAAGAGACTATACTAAAAGGGGACAGAATTGTGGTTTATGGACCTCTTAAGGTTTTAAAAACTATATTCAAAAGGAGATGATTAATCATTTACTCAAACAAACTCTGCGTTGCGTTAACTACCTTATGCCAGTTTCTTGAAAGGCTCCTGGTAGTCGCAGGCTTTATGCCTGCGTCCCGCCAAAGCGGGGCGACTACTATGCAAAATGTGTCATACATTATGTTACTTGGCACTAGATAAGAGACATCCTATAAAGATCAGGATGCCTGATTGGATTATTAGTTATCCGTTAGTTAACGGATTGGTAATAAAAGTTGTCAGGTATAATGAATATTACAAGGAGGCTGTAAGATGAAAAAATTACTTACCATTCTTATAATAATTGTCATAGCAATAGGAGTTCCTGCTGTTTTATTACGATCATCCATTATTACTATGATATATATGTCTACCGAGTCAACACTTGTAGAAATAATTCAATTACCACAACCACAGCTTAATAGCTCTACTTCAATAGAAAAAACCCTACTTGAAAGAAGGTCAATTAGAAAGTATAAAGACGAACCACTAACCCTTGCTGAAGTATCACAGCTCCTCTGGGCTGCTCAGGGAATTACCAACACATCAAGAAACTTCCGAACCGCACCATCTGCTGGTGCTCTTTATCCACTTGAAGTTTACATAATAGCTGGAAACGTAGATGAACTTTCAGATGGAATTTATAAATATAAGCCTAAAACTCATGAGCTCGAGAATATTCGTAAAGGCGATATAAGAAGTGAAATTTGGAATGCAGCACTCAATCAGTTCTGTGTTAAAAAAGGCTCAATTATTATTGTATTCTCTGCTGTCTATGACAGAACTACCAAGAAATATGGAGATAGAGGTACAAGATATGCACATATTGAGGTTGGACATGCAGCCCAAAATATCTATTTACAGGCGGTATCATTGGGTCTTGGAACAGTAGCTGTTGGAGCATTTAATGACTATAAGGTTAAAGATATTATAGATATGCCCGAAGAAGAACATCCTTTATACTTAATGCCTGTTGGCAGGATATAAATGAAAACAGATGTCCTAATTATTTTTTTCATTTTTCAAAATCTTGCATATAATTTAATAAGTACCATCTTTTGGTCAAATAGCCTACACAAAAGACTTTTTTCTTGACTTTTCCTCCCTTTTATGTTATAATCCATTTGCAGTTTAATATAACTCTCCATTGATTTTGTGTAACACTCATAAACACGAATTGAGGTTTAAATCTAATTAAACCACATAAAAGTTATGCCATTTGTTTTCAACACCTTATACAATTTTGAACACGAATTTGAAGGAAAATGGATTCCCCGTGTCGATCTATATGAAGATGATATATCTTTTTACCTTATTATAGAACTTGCTGGGGTGGATAGGAAGGATTTGAAAATTTTTATAGAAGATGGGCGGGTTGTAAAGATTCGCGGAGAAAGGAAAAATGTTCTAAAAAGAGAAAAGAATACCAATCATTACAAGGTAGAGATAAGGTCAGGGAAATTTGCAAGAGATATTGAACTACCTCAAAAGATAGATGCAAATTATATTCGCTTAGAGAAATTCAATGGCATATTCAAGTTTATCTTAGACAAAAAAAGTTCAAAAAAATTAAAGGTAACCATAACAGAATAAAAAATATGAATGGAGGATAAATGAAGGAGAAAATCCCTAAGATACTTCCTATACTTTCAGTCTCTGATACGATTGTTTTTCCTTATCTACTTGTACCTATAGAAAAGAGCGATGAGAAATCCAAAAAACTCATAGACGATTCTCTTTCTGGTGATAAAATCATAGGTTGTTTAGCAATAAAAAAGAACGGTAAACCTCACGAAATAGGAACGGCGGCACTCATATTGAAATTTCTACGGATCCCAGATGGAAGTGTAAGAATACTCGTTCAAGGTCTAGATAGAATACGAGTAAAAAGTGTTATACAGGATAGACCATATCTGAAGGTTGAAGTGGGACAGCTAAAGGAGAAGGAGTTTAAAGACCTGGAGATAGAAGCTCTAATGAGAAATGTTTCCAGTATGTTCCAACATATAATAAATCTTGCTCCATATCTACCAGACGAAGTAAATGTAATGCTGGACAACATTCAATCAGGCGGTAGGTTGGCTGATTTTATTATTGCTCAGTTGAATGTGAACATAGAAGAAAAACAGTTAATACTAGAGGCTTTGGATGTAAGAACAAGATTGAAGAAACTTCTGCCAATTTTAGACAAGGAACTATCCATACTCAAACTGGGTGAAAAGATACGCTCTGAGGTCAAAACAGAAATGGGAAAGAGTCAAAGAGAATATTACCTCCGAGAGCAACTTCGGGCTATACAGAAAGAACTTGGACAGAAGGATGAAAAAACAATAGAAATAGAGGAATTAACACAAAAGATAAAGAAGGCAAAATTATCAAAAGAAGCGGAAAAAATAGCCTATCACGAACTTGACAGGCTCAAGATAATTCCTCCCCAGGCAGCAGAATATATCGTAGTACGGACTTATCTTGATTGGCTCGTATCCCTTCCATGGGCAAAACAGACTTTAGACCGTCTGGATATAGACAGAGCAAAAAATATCCTCGATGATGACCACTATAATCTTGAGGATGTAAAGGAAAGAATCCTCGAGTACCTCTCAGTTAGAAAACTTAAATCTGACACAAAAGGTCCAATATTATGCTTCATTGGTCCTCCAGGAGTTGGCAAAACATCTCTCGGAATGTCAATTGCAAGAGCACTTGGTCGTAAATTCGTTAGATTCTCACTTGGCGGCATAAGGGATGAAGCAGAGATAAGAGGACACAGAAGGACATATGTAGGCGCTTTACCTGGAAGAATTATACAAAGTATGAGAAGAGCAGGAACCAAAAACCCTGTGATTATGCTCGATGAAGTTGACAAGATAGGTACGGATTTTCGTGGAGACCCAGCATCAGCACTACTCGAAGTGCTTGACCCTGAACAAAATCATGAATTCATGGACCACTATCTGGATGTTGCCTTTGATCTATCAAGAGTTATGTTCATTACTACAGCAAATATTACAGATACAATACCTCCAGCACTTCTTGATAGAACAGAGATACTCAAACTTCCTGGTTACGTAATGGAAGAGAAATTAGTAATTGCAAAACAATTTCTCATACCAAAACAGATAAAAGAAAACGGTCTTACGAGGAGATATATAAAGTTTGAGGATGAAACAATAAAGAAAATAATAAGCGACTACACAAGGGAGGCTGGCGTAAGAAACCTTGAGAGACAAATTGCATCGTGCATAAGGAAGGTAGCAAAGCAAATTGCACGTGGAAAAAGAAAGAGATATATTATATCTACTGAAAATCTGAGTGACTTTCTTGGTCCTCCAAAATTTTACCAGGAACTTGCTGAGATGAAGGGTGAGATAGGAATTGCTACTGGACTTGCATGGACACCATCAGGTGGAGAAATAATATTTATTGAAACCATAAAGATGAAGGGTAAGAATGAGCTTATTATTACTGGACAGGTTGGTGATATAATGCAAGAAAGTGCAAAAGCAGCCCTTTCCTATGTTAGATCGCGTGCCAAGAATTTTAATATAAATGAGAAAAGTTTCAACGGTTATGACATTCACATTCATGTTCCCGAGGGTTCGATACCCAAAGACGGTCCATCAGCAGGGACTGCCATAACCACAGCCCTTGTCTCACTTTTTTCAGATAAACCCATTAATCCTAAAATTGCCATGACTGGAGAAATAACCCTGAGGGGAAAGGTTCTACCTGTTGGGGGAATTAAAGAGAAGGTTCTGGCAGCAAAGAGAGCTGGCATTGAAAAGATAATCCTTCCAAAATGGAATGAAAAGGACTTGAAGAAAATACCGGAAAGAGAAAGAACTGGGCTTCAGTTCAAGTTCATCAAAAACATAGATGAGGTAATTAAAGAGGCACTTTTAGATAGCAATAGCAATTAATATACCGAAAGAGTAGTATATCAGGGGATCAGGTCATCAGCAAATCAGGGTATCAGGCTATCAGGATATAATAGCTAAAAAATCATGTTCACATCCGAACAGGAAAAGATAAGGATAGAAAAACTACTCAAGATAAAAGAAAAGGGTATTAACCCCTATCCCAAAAGGTTTGATAGAACTCATACAGTTAGAGAAATACAGGAGGAATTTGCTGAAGGTATGCACGTTACAACAGCGGGTCGACTGATAGCTCTTAGGGGTCATGGCAAATCTACATTTGCCAACATTATAGATGATTCTGATAAAATACAACTCTACTTTAAGAAAGATATACTTAATGAAAAATACTCTATGCTGGAACTATTAGATTTAGGTGATTTTATAGGTATCCAGGGAACAACATTTATTACAAAAACAGGAGAGCCGACTATAGTTGTTGAAGATATTATCCTGCTATCAAAGTCAATCGCTCCCTTACCTGAAAAATGGCACGGTCTTCAGGATAAAGAACTGAGATATCGTCAGAGACATATAGATTTCATCGTAAATCCTGAGGCAAAGAGAGCAATCAAAATCAGGTCAAAAATAGTATCCCAAATAAGAAGATTTCTTGATGATAAAGGTTTCCTTGAAATCGAAACCCCAATATTACAGCCATTATATGGTGGGGCATTCGCTGAACCATTTAAAACATACTATCGTACTCTTAATAGAGATTTCTTCTTGAGGATATCGGATGAGTTATACCTGAAAAGGCTTATTTGTGGTGGACTCAATAAGGTTTATGAGATCAGTAAGGATTTTAGAAATGAAGGACAGGATAGACTTCACAATCCAGAGTTCACTCAACTCGAACTATATGAAGCTTATAAAGACTATACAGATATGAAAACTCTTGTAGAGGAATTATTTTCAAACCTTGCCAAGAATCTTTTTGGAACTAACAAGATAACCTATCAGGATCTAAAGCTGGATCTTACTCCACCATGGAAAACCCTGACATACTTTGATGCAATTAAAGAATATACAGGTTATGACCTTTATAATGCAGACTATGAATATTTAAAAAAGACTGCTCGGTCATTAGAAATAGACATAGATGAATCTCCATTTGTGATGGGTTCAAAAAAGAATCTTGAACAATCTTATATTAGAGATAAGTTAATAGATAAAATATTTGGCGATAGGGTAATGCCAAAAATAGAACAACCAACTTTCATAATAGACTACCCAAAATCCATCTCCCCGCTTGCAAAAGAGAAGAACGATAATCCAGACCTTGTTGAGAGGTTTGAGCCTGCGATTGCAGGTATAGAAATCGGAAATGCATTTTCTGAACTCAATGATCCACTTGAACAGGAAAAAAGATTCAAAGAGCAAATGTCAATGCGAGAAGGTGGTGACAAGGAAGCACAGATCCTTGATGAGGATTTCCTGAAGGCTATTGCTGTAGGTATGCCACCAACAGGAGGACTTGGCTTGGGGATTGATAGAATATGCATGATCTTTACCAATTCAAAATCTATTAAAGATGTAATATCCTTTCCTCAGATGAGATGGTAAGAATTTATTACCATCATCTCTCTTATGCGTAATTTTGTATTTATTATCATAGCAATAATCTTCTGTTTGCTTCAGAGCACGGTAATACAGTTCATATCTATTGGTCGGGCAGTACCCAATCTGATTCTTATACTCATATGCTACATAGGACTCTTTCATGGAAGAAGTGCTATGTGGTATGGTTTTGGAATGGGTCTCTTCGTTGACCTTTATTCTATAAAAGGCTTTGGATATAATGTACTCCTAAATACCATTATTGGTTGGCTACTTGGATTTCTGGGAAGCTTTCTATATAGGAAAAAACCTTTAGCTCAGGCTGTTATAATCTTCCTAACAGTCTGTATACACGATCTTATAATAGCCATACCAAAGGGTCAGTTCTCCTTTTACACATTTTATGCAAGAATACTTCCCTCAAGTCTTTATACTACCGTTGTCGGGGTTGTCCTATTTTTTCTCTTCCAAAAGATAGATAGAAGAGGTGAGTAAATGCACAAACTCAATTTGAGGCTCGTAAAAAGGATGCTCCGCATTTTTCTCGTCCTCTCAATAGTATCAATCACTATTCTTATGATCTTCACAGTTACCGAAGATACTCTCCCCTCTCTAAAAAAATTAAATCCCTTCTACATTCTTCTTGCCCTATTTACGGTTCTTATTTATATCTGGCTTGAAACCCTCTGGCTTAGAATTCTTATCTGGTGTGTGTCTGGATGGATGAGATTATCAGGTGCACTGGAATTTATACTTGGTGGTTCTTTCCTCACATTAGTTCCATTCGGTGTAGCTGGTGTTCCCCTCCAAATGTACATCTTGCATAAGGAGAAAAATCTATCAATCGGAAAATCAGGTAGTATTATGCTTGTAAGGAGTGTACTCCTCACGCTTATATTACCCTTAGCTATCCCTGTTATCTATATATACTACAGTGCTATTCTTAAACAGGGATTTGTTTTAAATATTTCAAGATACCTTCTCATAGCAGTAGGAGCAGCCGTATTGATACTTATATTAGCTTCATTAAATACAGATAGAACAAGAGCTTTTTTATTGAGATTTGCAAAAACAGAAAAGGCAAGAGGTATTATCCTAAAAACTGTAAAAGAAATATCAGATATGAAATCCACACTGAGAGAAATTTTTATACTTGGAAAATGGAAACTTCCATTAGCTTTCCTTGTAGCATGTGTATCAAGATTATGTTTCTTCTTCCTCCCTTACCCGATATTAAAAGGATTAGGGCTATCTCCCCCAATAGGACAAACTATGATAACCCAGGTACTTCTAACCTATCTACTCCTATTCGCTCCTACTCCAGGAGCAAGTGGAATAGCAGAGGGTGGTGCTTTCCTACTTTTTAAACCTCTCTGTCCTGAACATCTACTTGGCATATTTATTGTATTATGGAGATTCTTTTCATACTATCTATCAGTGATACTTGGTGGCTTTCTACTCACAAGAATGGTCTCAAGAGAGGGATTGGGAACAAAAGAACCAGAAGATTAACCGCGAATAGACGCGAAAAAACGCGAATTATAGGATTCAAAAAAATTATGATATAAAAATTTATTTCATCACAGTTAAGCTCTTTGGAGTGAACGGATAGATCTCTCTGTCATTGCGAGTCCTGATGATAATCGGGGCGTTGCAATCTCTTTTTAAAATATCATTGATCTGTATCTATCAAAAAGGGATTGCTTCGTCGTCCATCAATCGACGGACTCCTCGCAATGACAGAAAGAGTGTCGTCATTGCGAACGAACGAAGAGAGTGTGGCAATCTCATTCTTGATAACATAATCTTTCTTTAGTTTTAAATGTCTTATAATCAAGAATATAATTATCGATAATTAGCGTTCCTTAACAGTTAAATGTTATCTTTCGAAAGGTAGTGTCAAATAGAATATAAAAGCGAAAATGTAGGGGTTCGATTTATCAAACCCACAAAAGAAACGGGTCGGATACCCGTCCGACAGCAGACGGAAATCCGATCCCTACAAGAATCAGGGGGAGACAAGCAAAAAATTTATAATTAATTTGAAAACTATGGTTTACGAAAAATTAGTTGAGAGATTTTTAAAAATATCTTTCGAAATAAAAGGAGGGTCCTATGATTACCATAGTCATCGGCACACACTTTGGTGATGAGGGAAAGGGCAAAATTGTTGATTATCTCGCCAGAGAATGCCATATGGTAGTTCGATACAATGGAGGAAACAATGCTGGTCATACAATAATAACACCACAGGGCAAGCTGGTTCTTCACCTAATTCCAGCGGGTATTTTCAACCCTGAGTGTATATGTATCATAGGTCCTGGTGTGGTCATTAGACCTGGAAGTTTATATGCAGAAATTGATGCATTGAATAAGATTGGCATAAACCTTAAGGGGAGATTTTTTATCAGTTCGAGAGCCCATCTTGTGATGCCATGGCATCTTGCACTCGATAAGCTATTAGATAGTAAAAGGGGGATTGGAACGACCAGGAGAGGTATTGGACCCACATATTCCGATAAAATAGAGAGAATTGGAATAAGAGTCGGGGATATACTCTTACCAGGCTTCAAAGAGAGAGTACAGAAGATGTTTCAGGAAAAAAGCAAGTTTTTAAAAAGAGAGTATAACTACTTAATAACTGACGAGTTAGATGAATGGCTGTCTGCAGGAGAAAAGATAGGTGGGTATATAACTGACACAGAGCCAATCATCTGGAAATCAGTTGAATCTGATAATAACATACTTCTTGAGGGCGCACAGGGTACAATGCTCGATATTGACTATGGTTCATATCCATTTGTAACATCATCTTCTACGACTGCATCTGGTGCCTGTCTGGGCTCAGGCATTCCTCCTATGAAAATAGATAGGGTAATAGGTGTGGTAAAGGCATACACAACGAGAGTTGGATCGGGTCCATTTCCCACAGAGATAAAAGGCGAATTAGGAGAGATAATTCGAAAAAAGGGTGGTGAATATGGAGCAACAACAAACAGACCCAGGAGATGTGGCTGGTTAGATGGAGTTATACTTGGCTATGCAGTTAAACTCTCAGGAATAACTTCATTAGCACTAACAAAATTGGATGTGCTATCGGAATTTAAAGAGATAAAAATATGTGTAAATTATAGGATAAATGATAAAACTTATGAATATTTACCATTTTATATTGAGAAGGCACAACCTGTTTATGAGACACTCCCTGGTTGGGATATGATAGAAAATACACTATCTGAAAATGCTTATAAATATATAACACTTATGGAAAAAATCTCTGGCACGAAGGTGGGAATTGTATCTATAGGACCAGAAAGGGATGCGACGATAGAGATATAGAATATAAAATGCAAAATTAGTAATTATCGATTTTGAGTTACTACTTCTATAAAAGTATAAATGGCTTTATTGGATAAATAGTCGCCGAGACACAAGGAAGAGTGAACTTTGTGTCTTTGTGGTGAATTTTTCTCGATCCGGTCGCGATAGGTAGGAGCAACCTCCTGGTTGCGACAGGTGGGAGCGACCTCCCGGTCGCGAGGAGGGACAAGATTATAGATTTTAGATTACTGATTGTAGATAATAGATTGTGGATTTCAGATTACGGACATTCACCCCGAACACGAATCACGAATTACCGACTTTGTGATGAAATTTCGCTTGACAGAAGGAATTTTTTATGGTATAATTCAAGTGCTTATAATCCAACCTATATCAAAAAACTTAAGGAGATAAAGGGACACCGATGGAATCCAGAACAAAAATGTTGGGTGTTTCCTCATTCTAACAATGTAATAAAAAGGCTCCTTGATATTTTTAAGGGTGAAGCTATTTGGGTAGAACCATCCTTAAAACAAGTAGGGCAAACCTTTCCGCAGAATGCTGTGCATAAGTTTGTAAAAGAATCTCTATTTGAGGATTTACGAAGAGAGATGGTATCAAGGAAATACAACCCGAAGACAATCAAAGCCTATATTCACTACAACAAAGATTTCCTTAAACTTACTGGCAAGGGAACCGATAATATCAGAGAAGAAGATATCAAAGATTATCTTCCTCAATTAGTGGAGGAGAAAGGAGTTGCTACATCAACTCTAAATTCTGCCATCAATGCTTTGAAGTTTTACTATGGAACTATTCTTAAAAAGAAATTTCCCTACGAAATCAAAAGACCAAAAAAAGATAAAAAACTTCCTGTAGTATTAAGCAAAAAGGAGGTAGCACGAATTTTATCTAATGTTGATAACATCAAGCATAAAGTAATCCTAATGCTGGTCTATTCTGCTGGTTTACGAGTAAGTGAGGTAGTAAACCCCGCACCATCTCGGTGCGGGGTGAAACTCAAGTCAAAATACATTGATTCGGAGAGAAAATTGGTTTTCGTCAAAGGAGCTAAAGGAAGAAAGGATAGATATTCAATACTCTCAAATGTTGCATTAGATACATTGAGGCAATATTATAAGGAATACAAACCAAAGAAATGGTTATTTGAGGGTGATATTAAAGAAAGACATATCACGATAAGAACTGCTCAAAGGATATTTGAAAATGCTTGCGGTAAAGCAAATATCAAGAAAGAAGTAGGAATCCACAGTCTCAGGCACAGTTTTGCTACGCATTTGTTGGAGAGCGGGGTAGATTTGAGGTTTATCCAAGAACTCTTGGGACATAAAAGCAGTAAAACAACGGAAATTTATACCCATGTGAGTAATAAGTTCTTGGGTAGTATAACAAGCCCTTTAGATAACTTGAAAGAGGATGTGATATTGAAAGATAACTATCATTCATAAGTGGTATATACCTACCTACCGCAGGCAGGCGACACTATGTCACATATACCGCCAAATCGGAAGTATATACGACACCATGTCGTATATAAACAAGTTGTGCGAAATTCACTCCGCCCCGCCTTAAAAAGAAACATCATTAACCAATGATAATTATAGTGATAATATGGCCAAAGAATCTGATATCTTAAAAATAGTAAAAGAGGATATATTAGAAGTAGTAGGCAGGAAGAATAAAAGGACTCCACTAAAATTTATGAAACTAGAAGTTACTGTTTCTCATTCTTTTGTGTCTAAAGCAATAAAGGAACTTGAAGAAGAAGGTTTGGTTAAGGTTTCTTCAGAAAAGAGACCTTGGAAAGAGTATATACAACTGACAAAAGAAGGACAAGTCAGAGCAAATGTTATTATCAAAAAGCATTCTGTTCTCGAAAAGTATTTTAAGGAAAGAAGAAGTAAAGAAGAAGCAATCGAGGCAACTAATATTCTAGAGCATTATATTTCTACAGAAGTTATTGATACTATCAAAAAACTATCTACTTTCAAAAAGAAAGGTATTCCTTTAACAGAATTCAAACAAGAAGAAGGTTTGATTGCAAATATTAATCTTAACATTGGATTATTTGAGAGGGTGATCAGTATGGGAATATATCCAGGAGAAAAAATAAGGATAACTGATAAAATTCCAAATGGCATCATTATTGAAATAAAAAACAAAAAATTTGCCCTGGACAAAGACATAGCAAAAGAAATTAAAGTGTTAGAATATGAAAAATCTTAAGATACTCTTAATCGGCCAGCCAAACGTAGGAAAATCTTCGTTACTTAATGCATTAGTTGGTCCAAGAGTTACAGTATCCAATTATCCTGGAACCACTGTTGAAGTGACTAAAGCCAAAAAGAAAATTAATAATACAGAAATTGAGTTTGTAGATACTCCGGGGACATACTCTATTTCTGATAGAAGCGAAGAAGAAAAAGTTACCGAAAGGGCTTTGTTTGAAGAAGAGGCAGATGGAGCAATAATAATTGCTGATGCAATTTCTCTTGAGAGAAGTCTTTATATGACTTTGCAGATATTAGAAGCTCATGTACCTACTGTTTTAGCTTTAAATTTTGTAGAAGATACTAAAAAGAGAGGAATAGAAATTGATTATGAAAAACTAGAAAAAATTCTTCATATTCCTGTTATCCCCATGAATCCTTTAACGAAAAAAGGGATAGATAAACTTGTAGATACAGTTTTAAAAATTAAAAAGATATCAAAGAGGATTTTTACTGTTAAGTATGATGATGATATAGAAAGGGCGATAAATAAAATATCATCACAAATAAAAAAAACTTCTATACCAAAGAGGTTTATAGCACTAAGAGTTTTGGAAGGAGATGAAGATTTTCATAAATATTTGAAGGACGAGAGAGTAATTGGAGATGCTAAAGAAAGCTTAAAAGACCATCCAAAAGTTGCAGAGGATATATCCATAACCAGATATGGCACAGCTTCGTTCATAGCGGAAAAAGTTACTCAGATAACTTCTTTAGGAAAAGAAAAAATAGGAAAAGAAAAATTTGAAGAGAAGATTGACCGAGTTCTCTTGCATAAAACTTGGGGTCCGCTTACTACTGGTTTATTCCTTTTTGCCATCTTCGGAATACTTTTATACCTTGGCAATTTAATACAAGGGGTTCTTATGAGTTCGACCGAGATCCTTTTATCCTCTTTTGGCGCAGTGGAACATTCCATTATTGCTATGATACTAGTTCAAGGTTTAACCGGACTTGCAGCAGGTGTTTCCATCGCCTTACCTTATGTTTTCTTGTTTTATTTGCTTTTAGGTTTGTTAGAAGACATAGGACTTCTTTCAAGATTTATTGTTAATGCAGAAAGGTTTTTAAAAAAATTAGGTTTACCCGGGAAATCATTTATTCCTTTAGCATTAGGCTTGGGTTGTACTGCACCAGCAACTAGAGCTACTAGAGTATTATCATCTAAAAAAGAGCAATTTCATACTGCTTCACTATTTGCTTTTGTACCTTGTTCCTCAAGAATTGCTATAATAATGGGGATAGTTGGATTTTACGGGGGAATAAAGTTGGCTTTTTCTGTTTTTGCTACTTTGCTTGTTGCAGGTTTAATCTGGGCTTTTGGAATAAAAAAAGTTATTCATATAAAAAGTGAACCCTTACTTTTGGAATTACCCCCTTATAGGAAGCCTTTGGTTAAAAATGTTCTTGCTAAAAGCTGGATTAGAATGAAAGATTTTGTATATATAGTCATGCCCCTGTTGGTAATTGGAGGAATAGCTTATGGAATTTTGGAAATATTAGGTCTTACCAATATTATAGTAGGACCTCTTTCACCAATTACTGCTTGGTTAGGATTGCCTGCTGTAACTATTATCCCTTTGGCATTTGGATTTTTGCAAAAAGATTTAACTGGAGCAATGCTTTTATCAGTTTTGGGCAGTAAAATATCTTTAGCTTTAACTCCTCTTCAAATATATACATTTGGTATAGCTTCTACAATTGGGATTCCATGCATAATTGCTTTAGGGATGTTTATCAAAGAATTCGGATTTAAAAAAGCAGTAGCTTTAACAGTATCATCAATAATTTACGGTCTTTTATTTGCTGGTTTAGTTTGGAGAATAGTTTCCATTTTTTGAAAATAGCGTAAAATGATTTTTCAGCTGGGCTCCGTGAACTCTCGTTCGCTGACGCTCACTCGGTGCTATCGCACTCGCACAACAGAGGATAAAAGACTCCGCTACGCTCCGTCCAAATTTTCCTGACGGAAAACTTCTTTTATCCTCGATACGTTATACGAAATGCCATTAAATTTTTATCTATAAACAACTATGAAAGGTTTGGCTTTTAATTCAAGTCCAAGAAAAAATAATGGAGCAACGGATATGGTGCTCAATAAATTTTTGGAAGGAATCAAAGATGCGGGTGGAGATTTTGAAAAAATTTATCTAAACGACAAAAAAATAAATCAATGCAGGGGCTGCTTTGGATGTTGGACTAAAACTCCTGGAAAATGTGTTTTTCAAAATGATGATATGCCAGAAATATTAAAAAAACTGGAGGAGGCAGACATAATAATTTACGCAACCCCACTTTATCACTTCAACATGACGAGTTATATGAAAATCATGATAGAAAAGACATTGCCTTTGCTGGAACCATTTTTAATAAAAGACAAAGAACTTACAACACATCCGAGAAGAAATAAAAAGAAAAAAGCAAAATGGGTAATCATTTCTGTGTGTGGTTTTCCAGAGATTGAACATTTTCAAGCACTTGATTTATGTTTTAAACAGAATGCTCGAGCCCATGGCGCAGAAATAATTGGAAAAATTTATCGACCATCATCGGAAGTATTAAAATCGGGTGCTCCATTATTTAAAGCATATCTTAAAAATTGTTATTTGGCTGGCAAAGAAGTTATCGAAAATGGAAAAATAAAAGAAGAAACGCAGCGAAAACTATATAAGGACTTTATTATGCCAAAATTTTTATTCAGATTTATGGCTAATAGATTTTGGAAAAAGCAAATACAATAATCTATCAAAATTTAATGGCACATCGTATAACACATATTAAAGGCAATTTGTCAAGAAAAAAATGTTCCCTATAACGATTTTTATAAAAAAATCGTTTTCTTTGCACAAATAACAGACTGGGCTTCTACAATTCAGGTATCAGACCGTAGATTTTGGGATTTAGCAGCTTTGACCCATGGACTGGTATCTGAATTGCAGATAATCCCTGTGCGAAACAGTTGGTTCGTAAACACATATTAAAGGCTCACTTTATTCGCCCAAATTGCCTTCGGCAACTTCTTTTATCCGCAAAACGTCGATAGGCTAAATTACAAACCGGGGTCAGGCTGGAAAATAGAAATAACTTTTGAGGGAATTGAAGATAAAACTGATTAATATTTGTCGATGGCGAGAAAACTGAAGATAGAATATCTTGAAGAGTAAAAATTGCAACTTATGTAATAAAAGTTAGAAATTTAGTTATTTCTATTTTTCAGCCTGACCCCAAAGTCCTCTTTTTGTAATTCCAAAATGTTGATAGGCAAGCAAAGTCGCTTCTCTGCCCCTTGGTGTGCGTTTTATAAATCCTTTCTGGAGAAGAAAAGGTTCAAAAACCTCTGATATGGTATCCTCTTCTTCTCCTATCGATGCTGCAAGAGTTGATAGTCCCACGGGTCCACCACTATATTTTTCCATTATTGTCATTAGTATCTTCTTGTCCATCTCATCCAATCCAGAACTATCAACATCGAGCATGGATAGTGCAAATTCTGTTATGGCGTCTGTTATCTTTCCTTCCCCTTTTACCTCTGCATAATCTCTTACTCTCTTTAATAACCTGTTTGCAATTCGTGGTGTTCCCCTGGCTCTTCTGGCTATCTCTAAACTCGCCTCATCAGTTATCTCTATTCCAAGTAGGGATGCAGAACGCTTTACTATAAGTAATAGTTCCTCTGGAAGATAAAAATCGAGTCTGAACCTCAAATCAAATCTTGAGCGAAGAGGTGATGAGAGAAGTCCACTCCTTGTTGTAGCCCCAACAAGTGTAAACGGCGATAGTTTTAATTTAAGACACCTTGCGTTTGGTCCGGAATCTAAGAGAATATCAAGAGAGAAATCCTCCATTGCAGGATAGAGATACTCCTCAATCACCTTTCCAAGTCTATGCATCTCATCAATGAATAAAATGTCATTATTCTTTAATTTAGTAAGGATACCAGCGAGATCAGCTGGTCTCTCAAGTATGGGACCCGATGTGGAGATTATATTAACCCCTAATTCCTTTGAGACAATATTGGCAAGGGTCGTCTTGCCCAGTCCGGGTGGTCCATAAAATAGTATATGGTCTAATGATTCTCCTCTGCGTTTCGTCGCTTCAATAAAAACCTTCAAGTTCTCTTTAAGCTTGTCTTGCCCGACAAAATCACTGAATGCCTTTGGCCTGAGAGCCCTTTCTGTATCTTTCTCTTCCTCTATAGGAAAAGGTGTTGTTACATCCTCTTTCTTCATAAACTCTTTGATTAAGCGTTTCTCAATGCTTCTTTTATAAGTGCTTCTATATCATCCTGAGGTATTGACTTGCTGACTCTTGAAAGCGCCTTCATAGCCTCATTCCTTGTAAATCCTAATGAAACAAGAGCAGATAAAGCCTCGTCGGAAACCACATCTTCAACAAACAATCCCTTCATCTCAAAAATAATCGTTTCTCCCCTTTTCCTCCCAATACCCTTAACACTTGCTAATAACTCGACATCTCCTCTTTCTAAAATCCCTTTAAACTCATCAAACCTTATGCTCGAAAGTATTCTCAATGCTGTTTCCCCACCAATTCCTCTTACCTTCAGGAGTGATTCAAAGTATCTACGCTCATCTTTTGTATAGAATCCGAAAAGTTCTATCACCTCATTTTTAATCATCATAGTTATAAAAAGCCGCACCCTTCCCACCTCAATCTTTTTAAAAGTGGAAATAGGTATTTTAATCTCATATCCAATACCCCCTGAATCTATTACGACTCTTGTTGGTTCAGACTCAATAATCTCACCTTCTATGTGACTTATAAACATTATTTACTTATAAAAAATTACCTCAATTTAATCAAAGTCCAATTTACTCAACCCCTGCAAGTCACTAATGTTTCTTTCATAAGGAGGGGTATGAACCTTATCAAGATAAAAGATAACTCTTTTACAGGACTTACATGTTATAGTCAATTTTTCTATGCTCTCCTCTGTTTCAAATGTAACTGCACTTCCACAGAAGGGGCATATACCTATAAAACTTTCAGGTAACTCCTTTGTATATTTTCTAAAAACATCCTGCTCTTCATTCGTGCCCCCTTTCTTATTTTTCCTGAATCTATTCTTCTTGAATATTCCCATACATCCTCCGTTTGATATTAAACTCATTAAATACACATTTATTTACTAACTTATTCCTCAGCTATTTTCCATTCACCACATAGTGCACAAGCGCAGGCATCTATTATATGTTCTGACAATCCTCTTTGTGTGTTTAGCAGCTTTTCAATCATATATCTTACTTGCTGTTTAGATGCCCTTCCGTTACCAGTTATTGTCTTTTTCACCTCAGCCGGAGAGATCTCATATATGTGCGTATTATGGGTTGCAAGTAAAATGGAACCTCTCGCATGGGAAAGAGATATAAGAGTTTTAAGATTTTTACCAGAATAAAGACTTTCTATAACACTAATTTCAGGTCTTTCTCTTCTCACAACATTCTTGATTCCCATGTATATTACGTTTATTCTATCTGCAAGACTCTCCCTCTTATCTGTTCGTATAATACCAGTTGAGATAATATTACCATCAGATAAAACAGCATAGCCAGTCTCAGATAAACCACAATCTATACCCAGTATCCGCATAATTGTAAATTAATATCTCAAAAACACAGCTTATGTACAAGTGGAAAATTATCTTATACCTTGTGAAACCTATAGAGTTATATTGAGAGCCTCAGATATCCATTAGAAGTGATATCAGACGCTGTACTCCTTCAGGACTTCATCGGGTATATCAAAATTTGCATGGACATTTTGAACATCATTATGCTCTTCGAGTTCATCCATAAGTTTAAGTATATGCCCTGCATCCTTTGTGCCCACCTTTACAGTTGATTGTGGAGTCTTGGTTAATTCAGCAGAACCAATTTCTATGTTTTCATTTTTAAGTTTGGACTTCACTTGTTCAAAATCCTTTGGGATAGCTATTATCTGATAGGAATCATCTTCTATAACTACATCCTCAGCTCCTGCATCAAGAGCTATTGTGAGAAGCCTATCTTCATCAACTTTATCTTTATCCACATAGATAACTCCACTTTCCTTAAACATCCATGAGACACACCCATTTTCACCAAGATTGCCACCATGGTGTGAAAAAATATGACGGATTTCACTAGTTGTACGATTTTTGTTATCTGTGACAGCCTCTACAAGAATGGCAACTCCAGAAGGTCCGTACCCTTCGTAACTCACCTCTTCATAATGTATACCCTCAAGTTCTCCTGTTCCTCTCATTATAGCCTTCTTTATATTATCATGAGGCATATTCTGAGCCTTAGCTGTTTCCATAGCCGATCGCAGTCTGGAGTTAGTCTCTGGATTTCCTCCACCTTCTCTTGCTGAAACCGTTATCTCTCTGATGAGACGAGTAAACACCTTTCCTCTCTGGGTGTCAATCTTTGCTTTCTTTCTTCTTATCGTTGCCCATTTTGAATGACCTGACATTGATACCCCCTGAGACTTTTTTAAAAGAAAGTAAAATTTATAGTACTATATATCTATCTTTTATACTTAAATATAAGGATTATCCCTATAGCTATCAATACCAAAGGCATGATTTTAACCCAAAATGTCCTGAGAGTAAATAAGATAAGTATTAAACCTATTACTACTAATACAACTCCTCCCCAAAATGCACCCCTATCATTTTCTTCTGTTACTTCTTCCTTACCCCTGCCTTTTTTTACATCCTCCTGAGAGGGAATTACTATCCATGCAATGATATAGGCAAGTACACCAGCCCCACCTAAAAATGTAAATAGAAGCAACAAAACTCTTATCAATACGGAATCAACATTGAAGTATTCACCTATACCTCCACAAACTCCTCCGATAAGTCTATCTTTTTTTGAACGATACAGTCTTTTCATAATCTATTTACCTAATTATAACTTTACCGAAACTTCACTTCCTTATCTAAACATTCGTCCATATCTGACCTGTAAATTCTCAATAGTTTACACCAAATTCACTGAATTCTCCTGTACACTCCTGCCATTCAATCTTTAAATCTTTTACATCTGCCTCTATTGGGCCAACTTTCAGTTGTTTAATGTACTCTTCAATTAGACTTCTTTCGGCCTCAACTACTATCTCTACTCCCCCATCAAAAAGATTCTTTACATAGCCTGTAAGACCAAGAGACCTTGCATTATTTTGTGCAAACCACCTGTAACATACTCCTTGAACAAATCCAGATATATGTATATACGCACGAATCATACACCAAGTTAAACATAATCATTTCAAAATTCAAGCCTTTTTAGTCTGTGGTCTTCGGTCTCCTGTTTTTTGTCTTATTTTGTAGTCCTCGATTGCTTTCTTTACACCATCTTCAGCAAGAACGGAACAATGAACCTTTTCTTCTGGAAGTCCACCAAGCGCATCTGCTATCCTTTTATTAGTCATCTTTAGAGCCTCATCAAGAGTCTTACCCTTAATCATCTCAGTAAGTACAGAAGATGAGGCAATTGCAGCAGCACAACCAAAAGTATGAAATTTTGTATCTATTATCCTTCCATCCTTTACTTTTATATATAATTCCATAATATCGCCGCAAATAGGTGATGTCACCCTGCCAACTCCATCGGGATTTTCGATGATACCCACATTTTTAGGATGTCTGAAATGTTCTAATAAAGTATCAGTATATTGCATTGTTATCTCTCCAATTACACTTCTATCATTATTATATCATAAAATTCAAGTCTTGTCAAGAAAAAAGTAGTCCAAACAGGATGGATAAAATACCCACAGAAAAACAGTAATATGAAAATGGTCTTAAAGTTGCCCTTTTTAAAATAACAAAGAGAAATTTTATAGCAACCAGACTTGTGATAAAGGAGATGAACAGACCAAGGGTTAAAGAGAGGCTAATAGAGCACCATTTAACTGTGGAAATTTCCAATACTGTTGCGCCAAGAATTGCGGGTACTGCAAGTAAGAAAGAGAATCTGGCTGATTCGGTTCTTGAGAGACCCAAAAAGGTTCCAGTACTTATTGTTGCACCTGACCTTGAGATGCCTGGTAAAATCGCAATCGCTTGACCGACACCTATCAAAATTGCATCTATAAATCTTATATTCTGTCTTTTGCCTTTCATATAACCAGAGACAAAGAGGATTATTGCAGTAACTATAAGACAGATCCCTATAATCAGTGGAGAATCGAATATAGCTTCTATGTGAGAAAATAAAAACAGCCCCAAAATTACAGCGGGTATACATCCCAGTATTAAAAATCCTAAAAGTTTCAAATGCTCTAAGTCCCTTTTAAATGGTGATAGTATTATACGAAATAAATCATCTCTGAAATAGACTATAAGCGCAAGTAGTGTGCCAGCATGCATCATAGTAGCCATAAGTGTTCCCTCTTCAAAGCCAAGGAATCCACCAATGATTGCAAGGTGACCTGAACTTGAGATGGGTAGAAACTCTGTTGCTCCTTGAACAATACCCAGTATGATTGCCTTTAAAAAAACCATGGGTAAAAATAGTTAATTGTTAATGGTTATTTGTTATTCGTAAATAGTCAATTGGCATTAAACATCCAACATTGCACATTAAACATTCCAAAATTAACTAATCAACCAATTAACTTTTCAACCAATCAACTCCTATCCCATTCAACATTTCACATTTAACATTCTTCTATCGCGACTGGGAAGTCGCTCCTACATTCAACATATAACATATAACATTAAACATGTAACATTCAATATTCCACTTTTTACTTTTGCCTTTTTACCTTTTACTTTTGCCTTTTTACTTTTTACTTTATTTTGTCAATCATTATATCATATCTTTCCCTCTTTGTCAATAAAAATATATAATTGCTTTTAAATTCGAGCATATTAAACAAATGTCGTCTTTCAATCAGCAGTTGTCAAAGACAATCTGCTTAATCCGATGAATATATATCCGATCAATCCGTTGATAATTTTTTTCTTGACAGGCTTGAATTTTTATGATATAATAAACATCAGAATTTTATCCTTATATAGTAACAAGTTACTTTTTATTCTCTAATAGATCTGGAGGAAAGTCAATGAAGGAAAAAATACATCCAAAGTACTACGAGACGACAATAACCTGTGCCTGCGGAAATACTGTGAAGACCAAATCTACCTCTAAGGAACTTCATGTTGAAATCTGTTCAAAGTGTCATCCATTCTTCACTGGAAAACAGAAACTTGTAGACACCGCTGGCAGGGTTGAAAGATTTGAACGTAAATACGGTAAGAAGACTAAAGAGTAAATGGTGCAGGGACAAATGTAATTGCAAATGCCACAATCGATATTATACCTATAATCTTGTGTTTTTTATCCAGTGGTTCGACCATATTCAATGGTGGGGGATGACGAACCCCGAGTATACTTACAAGAACTGCCCACACTATAAATCCTGGCCAGTAAACTATTCCAAGCACCAGAAGTATGGCAATGAATATCCATCCGATCATCTTGTGCCTTTTGCTGAACATTGCGAATGATATATGTCCACCATCCAGTTGACCGACTGGAAGCAAATTCACTGCGGTTACAAACATTCCTATCCAGGCAGCCCAGGCAACAGGATGAAATAGTAAAACACCTTCGATTGGTTCTTTGAAAAAAACGTTTGTAAGAACGAGGGTAAGTATTGAATTACCCAATTTAAGCGTAATCCCTTCTTCTACATAACTCATCGGAACAATTTCACTTAAAATAAGACCGATTATCATAGCAGGTATGGCAATAATAAGTCCTACAAGAGGTCCTGCTGCACCAACCTCTATTAGGGTGTTTTTGTCATCTATTGGAGATTTGATACGGATAACTGCACCAAATGTTCCAAGAGGCGACGGTGGTGGAACAGGTATAAAGTAGGGTAGTGTTGCATTTATACCGCGTATTTTACATGCAAAGTAATGTCCAAATTCGTGTGAACCAAGAATAACAAGAAGTGTAAAAGAAAAGGGAATACCATAAATAAGTCCCCCGGGGAAGGTGAATTCATCAGGTCTTGCAAGCATTCCTCCTACCCAAAGCGTGGTAAACACGGTAGTAATAAATAGGACAAGATTTATCCAGGTATTCGACTTCTTTGGAGGATGCCACTCATGAAGTGTTAAAATCGTTCTTCCATCCCTACTCTTCGTAAATATAGGAAGAAGATTAAATTCTATCATACGCTTCTTTAACAGAGCAAAAGAATTTTCCATTCGTGATGTTACAGAGAAACTTGTCTCAGTAATTCTTTCGTCTATTTCCATATATTGATTGATAATCTCTTCTATCATAGAATTTATTATAATGCAAATCTATTAATATGTCAAGAAAAAAAGAATCTGACGTATAGAATAATATATAATCCATTATCTCTTGGTAAAAGAGGTAACCCCAATGAAAGAAAATCTAAAAAAGATATTAAACAATATAAAAGAAACAGAAAAAGGGATAAAGAGATTGCAAACAATCCTAAAAAAGATATTGAACCTTGCAAAAGACCCTCTTCTGAACGTCTATAAAATCGAACCCTTGATACAGAATTTAGAGAAAGGGATAAAAGATACAGAATTTAATGGGTCTGGACTTATTGATATAATTAAAGTGCTAAAAACTGACACTGAAAGACTTAAAAAGGACTTCAGATTTGATTTCTCACAAAAACTCGAAGAATTACTGAAAGAGAATGGTATGCATCTGCATGGTCAACTACCGGTACTTTACACCAGTTTCTATCGCATTGAGGCTGATTATTACCAGGGAAAGGCTCTATTATTTTTTGGACCAGAAAAGATTGGTGGTTGTACACTCTCATCCGAGGAAATCACTAAAACGATAATCAAGATAAATAAGGAATTAAGTAATAATTCAATAAAAGAAGATGAGCTCATCCAAAAGTTATTCAAGGCTTGGAGAAATGCAACTCTAATTCAACAAAGGGAGAGAATTCCTATAACCACTGTCTTGATCCAACTTGCTATTCTCCTTCAAAGGAGACAATTTTATCAAAACCCTTCCAAAAGTAACTACAGAAATTATTCACGGTTTCAATTTGCATACGACTTATATCGAATAGGAAAAAAGGGTGTTAAGCAAATACAGGGAAAAGAATTACACCTTGTAGCATCTACATTCGATGCCACACGAAAGAAGATAGACTATATATGGATTCCTACTAATGAGAGCGGTGATGGAGTTAATTATTCATATCTAACATTCAGGTAAAGGTAGATTTATCCCCTCTTCTTTCTAAAATGGGCTAAAACCACCTTTTCCTTTAGACCATTATGCTGAGCATAGTAATAGTTACGTTCAATAACGAGGATAATATCAGTGAATGTCTCAGGTCTATTTACGAGAAGACAAACTCTATATCCCATGAGATAATCGTCGTAGATAATAATTCCCATGATAAGACTGTTAAAATAATAAAAGATAATTACCCAGATGTCAAGATTATCTATAATCATGTAAATGAGAATTTTGCATATGCAACAAATCAAGGAATAAAGCTATCTAAGGGTAACTATGTTATGCTGCTGAATCCTGATACCTCACTAAAAAATAGTGCATTAGAAAAATTGTATACCTTTTTAGACACAAGATCTGATGTTGGTGCTGCAGCACCAAAATTAATAAACGATGATGGTACTATTCAGCAATCTTGCAGGGAGTTTCCAACACCATTCAATCTATTCACTGAGATCACTGGCTTATCTCTACTTACTCACAGGACATCCAGATGGAAGCTACCAAATCTCAATTACGAGATAACCCAGGAGGTAGACCAACCAAGTGCTGCTGCTCTTCTTATAAGAAAAAAATTAATTGATGAGGTTGGAGGATTGGATCTAAGGTATCCCTTATATATGAATGATATAGAACTATGTTATCAAATAAAAAATAGAGGATATAAAATCTATTATATGAAAGATGGGGAAATTTATCACGCAAGAGGTTGTTCAACCAGGTTAGACCTGTCTAAATCCATTCTATTCTGGCACTTTGGATTAATCAGATACCTTATAGAGCATTTTCCAAGACATCCAGTTGTTCCATTTTATATAATCATATTGCTGTGTGGAATGTTCTACAGAACACTTTTATATAAAACAAAACGACTATTCAATACGTCTCTATGAAACCTACTTATTTTACTTTTATAATAATAACCATACTGACTGTATGTGTGAATCTATCATTCGGCAATTATGACGATATGTTAAGAATGATAAAGATGAGAGACTATGAAGATGCAGCAGAACACCTGAAGAAGATATCACCGAATGATACACTGCTTGGTAGACTATATATACTATCGGGTCGTTATGAGGATGCCCTTTCCTGCGATTTATCTGCTTATCAACGTGGTTGGATATATCAGAAACTTGAAAGATATGAGGAAGCAATTCTTAGTTACTCAAATGTTAAGGGTATATTATATACAGATGCGATGTATAAGTGCGGTTTGTGCGCAAGTGAGATAGAAGATACTAGACTTGCAATTATATATTATGAAAAGGCTGGAAATTATCGAGATTCAAGACATAGACTCGCCACATCATATGAAGCTGAGCAAAAATACATTGAAGCCCTTTCAATATGGAATGAATTAGATGGTTCCGAATCCCTGCTACACAAGGCAGAAATATACAATCTTATTCTGGAAAATGGGGATTCGATTTATTATGAACTTCTAAAGAATTTCCCAGCATCTTCCTATGCACTCGCTGCACTTGATAAAGTTAGTGTACCCGAAAAGATAATGGCAGATGTTTTATATAAAAACAAGAAATATAGCGAGGCAATAAAATACATTCCCCTGAATGAACACAAACTTCGAGCCTTATGTTTTGAGAGCCTGGGGAAATTTACCGATGCCACAGATGAATATAAATCCATAGGAGATAATCTGAATGCGGGAAAATGTTTGGAAAAGGCAGGAGAATACAGTAAAGCGTTAGAGGAATATCTCTTATCGAATTGTGACGAGGGTTTTTTCAATGCAGGATTTTTGTATGAAAAAATGGGAATAACAAGAGATGCAATAAATGCCTATGACAGGGTGGTTTTGTCATTTAAGAAGTTGGCAAACCTGAGAAAAGGACTTCTATTGCTCCATTACGGTGAGATAGATTTAGCAAAAGTAAGTTTTAACAATACATTCGATGTTTCAGGCAACTACTGGCTGGCAGAGATAACCGCTCAACCCTCGTATAAATATTTTGTCTTAAACAATGCTCCCTTATCCTACTATTCATATCTTCTGGATGGAACGGTGGAGATTACAAATATCTCGCCTGAGGAATGGATAGCACAATTTTGTGATACTAACTATATACTATCCCCTGATAATAATATTAGACTTAAAAAAGGCAAATTGCTTCTTAATTATGGTTTAATTGACGAGGCAAAAAGAGAGCTCACCAATATAGGTGAAAAAAACTCTCTGTTTAGATACAGGCTCGCACTTATAGCACATGAAGGGGGTATAGACGAGCTTGCTTATTGGTGGGCATCGAGGCTTATTGAAAAAAGGGGTTCACCTTATCCTAAAAAACTCATGTGTCTTGCTTATCCACTATATCATCTGCCCAAGGTCTTAAAGTATGAAGAAGAATATCCATTCCTCTTTATGGCACTAATCAAAGCAGAAAGTCACTTCTACCCGAAGGCAGTCTCACCCTCTAATGCAATAGGATTGACCCAGGTGTTACCATCAACAGGTAAGGGCATAGCAAGAGAACTTGGAATTGCTCCCTTTGATCCTGAATCTTTAAAAGAACCTGAGGTAAGTATAAGATTTGGGTTAAATTATTTCAATTACTGTCTACAGAGATTTAATGGAATCCCAGAATATGCTCTGTCTGCATACAACGGAGGACCATCAAGAACATCAAAATGGATAAGTGACATTCCCATAGACCAATGGGTAGAGCGAATACCGCGTACTCAAACGAGATTATACGTCAAGAAGGTTATGGCTTCTTATTACGTTTATAAGCAGCTATATAAGGACTTAATATTAGAGGAATTGAAATATCACCAGAACAGTTAGCAGGAGGCAATATGCTCATACTGATTGCAATGCTTACATTTTCATATATACCCCAGGAAAAGATGTGGATATATTTCACTGATAAAGGAATTAAAACTAAGGAGGAAATGAAAGATGCACTCAGAGAAGCAAGAGAGGCTCTATCGGAAAGGGCTCTTAAAAGAAGACTTATGGTAAGGTCTCTTGAAGACGTTGTGGATTATACAGATTTACCAGTATTTGAGGAATATATAAAAGAGATTGAGTTATTAGGAGGAAGGCTTTACGAGGTCTCCAGATGGCTCAATGCAGCAACTTTCATATTACCACAACAAATGTATAAAGAAATCCTTGAACTTTCTTTTGTGAAGAATATTACCCCTGTAATGAGATTCAGGATTAGAATACCAGAGGAACCAAAGGGAATAGATTATGGGGAGGGAGAACCGCAGATAAAACTCTTAAGGCTTGATAGGGTACACGAAAAGGGATACATTGGTGATGGGATGCTCATAGGCATACTCGATACGGGTTACAAGAAGGACCTTCATCCTGCATTAAAGGATATAAATATAGTGGCTGAGTATGATTTCATATCTAATGATTCAATAGCTAGATACGATAGAAACGACACAATAGATATAAAGGATTCACTACAGATAAAACACGGTTCTTATATGCTCTCCTTGATTGGTGCAAGGGCTACTGGTCAACTTGTTGGTGCGGCATTTGGTGCAGATTTTGCAATTGCAAGGACAGAGCTAATATATAGGGCACCCAATGACGATCGTGACATCATTGCTGAGGAGGGATGGTGGATTACAGGTGTTGAGTATCTTGAATATAGTGTGGGTGTGGATATAATCTCTTCATCGCTTGGTTACAGGATATGGTCTGACAGTACCAACTACAAATACCAGGATATGGATGGAAATACCACACCTATGAGCATTATTGCCAGTATGTGTATTAATAAAAATGTTCTCCTTGTCAATGCAATGGGTAATGTTCACAGCACTACAAGACCCGATACCTCTATAAAGGCTCCAGCTGATGCAGATTCAATAATCACCTGCGGAGGTGTTAATGATGATGGAGAGTGGTACTGGCAGGGAAATAATGGCAGTGCAATAGGTCCACCTTACGACCAATTAGGTATAGTAGAACGTACGAGATGGAAACCTGATGTATGTGGTCCGTGGATTGGATATGTTGCAAACCCATGGTGGCGTCCTGGAGATGATACAGAGTCACCATACATTACAACAGGAGGTACATCCTGTGCCACAGCAATGGTGGCAGGAGCTGCTGCCTGTATTCTCTCTGGACACAGAAAGGATGGTGAAGGTTGGGATGCGAGAAAACTTCGAGAAGTAATCAAAAAAACTGCTTCACAGTCTGAAAACCCGGACGACACACTGGGATATGGGATATTAGATGCATATCGGGCTTTATACTATGAAGACCCTATTGTCCATCCTAAACCCCTTGAAAAAGATGAGATTCTATACACTGCACCAAACCCATTTATCCCTGGTGAGAATAACTCATTAAGGATACACTACCGTTTAGTAAATATTGCCCGTATGATGAACATTTATATTTTCACACTATCTGGAAAACTTGTTAAAGAACTGCCTGAAAAACATGATGTAGGCATGGGCTATGGGAGTATAGGATGGGATGGCAGGGATACTGATGGTAACATTGTTTCCAGTGGAGTTTATATCTGTCTCCTTGAAACAGGTTCTGGAAGTTCAATAGGTAAGATTGCGGTAATAAGAAAGGATTAATATGTCCAAGGACTCTTTGTCATTGCGAACGAACGAAGAGAGTGTGGCAATCTTTTCTCGTACGCTGTCATTGCGAACGAACGAAGAGAGTGTGGCAATCTTTTCTCGTACGCTGTCATTGCGAACGAACGAAGAGAGTGTGGCAATCTCATTTTTAAACTATCATTGATCTGTATCTATCAAAAAGCGATTGCTTCGCCTACGGCTCGCAATGACAGAAAGGGTGTTGTCATTGCGAGCGACTAATAGGAGCGCGGCAATCTCTATGTGAGTTCTCATCAGATTTATCTATTATGTTTCTCTAATATTAAATTTTTATCTTATCCATTATGTATTCTACATTTAAAAATTATCTTATATTCGTAATTATCCTTGTTCTCGTCGGTTTCGTATTATATTCTGAATACATGATGGGTCAACTTGAGAAAGACACAGAGACTATTTCAAGGATATACGGAAAATTCATAGGAAGTGCTCAAAACGAAGACGCTGCCCTTCATATAATATTTAATGAGGTGATTCAGAAGGTAAGATTTCCTGTCGTAGTTGTTGATACCTCAGGAAGGATTATTGCATCTACTAATGTAGAACAGGGCAGGGAGATGAAAATGATTCCTTATCTTAAGAGGGTACATGAACCAGTTGTAGTAGAATATGAAGGCATCCCATTATGTATAGTCTATTATGGCAAGACCAGGGCAAGAACCTTCCTCAAACAAGCCCCATATATACAGATTGCACTTGCATTCTTACTGCTTGCGATTGCGTTACTCTGGTTTCGTGGAATGAAAAAAACCGAAGAGAGTATGCTCTGGGCGGGATTAGCGAAAGAAACAGCACATCAACTGGGCACTCCCCTCTCCTCACTAATTGCATGGACTGAGTATATCAAAGACCCGGAAATAAAAAAAGAGATGCTAAAGGATATAGAACGTCTGGAAGAGGTAAGTGAAAGATTTTCAAGAATAGGGTCTGTCTCGCTTGTAAGTAATAATATTAATGATATCCTATCTAACAGTATCGACTATATAAAAAAGAGAATACCACGCATCACAAACAAGGTTAAAATAAACAAGAATTACGGAAAAATTCCATACTTAAAAATTGATGATGGACTCATATCCTGGGCACTTGAAAACATACTCAAGAATGCTATAGATGCAGAAGCCACAACAATAGATGTTAAATCTGAAATACGTGGTAGGCATACAAGGATAACAATTACAGACAATGGTAAGGGAATAAAGAGGAAGGATATTAAACGCGTTTTCGATGCTGGATTTACTACAAAAGAATATGGTTGGGGAATGGGATTATCTCTTACAAAAAGAATAATCGACCTCCATAAAGGGAAAATATCATGTAGTTCCAGAGAGATTGAAGGAACCACTTTCACAATACATCTGCCTGTTGAAAGGTAGGGATGGAGTTATAAAATATTAGTTCTTAACTATATATAACCTGCTTTGTAGACTTCTATAAGGACTATTTAACAGGGTGAATCTGTGAATAAATTTTTTACAATACTTTTTTTTTAATTACGAGGTAAATATGAATATACTCTGGATAGATGATGAAATAGATATTCTTAAACCCCTTATAATGCTCCTTAAGGATAAGGGTTATAACATAACTGGTGTATCTTCAGGAGATGATGGAGTATCCTTGCTCAAGAAATTTCCATTTGACCTTATACTATTAGATGAAATTATGCCCGGAAAAGATGGTCTTGCCAGCTTGCGTGATATAAGAGCTGTAGATATAAATATCCCGGTAGTTATGATTACAAAGAGTGAAGATGAAGAGCTTATTGAAAAGGCTTATAGTTCAAAGGCAACAGATTATCTTGTTAAACCCATAAAAGCACAGCAACTCATTTCCACAGTAAAGAGAATATTGGAAAGGAAGGACATTATTAAGAGGAAACAACCAGAGGAATACGCAAAATTCTACTCAGATACCAACAATAAAATATTCACTCAAATTGGAATAGATGAATGGATATCTATCTATCTCGATATTATAAAGTGGAATATGGAACTCTATAAATTTGGTGATGAGGAGTTTAGAAAAACACATAAAGACCTTCTATGGACTGCAGAAAGACAGTTTGCAAAATTTATAGAGTCGGAATATCCTAATTGGCTTTTAAAAGGGACAGGGCCCGACCTATCACCAGATATAATTAGAAAGTATGTTATGCCAAGAATACCGAAGCATAAACACATTTACTTTATATTACTTGATTGTATGAGATACGATCAATGGCTCTCGATAAAACCAATACTTCAGCAAGATTTTAACATTGAAGAACATAAATATATCTCTATTCTTCCATCTGCAACTCCATACGCACGTAATTCGATATTTGCAGGAGTCTTCCCTGATGAGATAGCTTACAGATTCCAGAGATTCTGGGACCCTGAGGAGAATAAATACGAGAGGGATCTTCTTGCGATACAGGTAGAGGAAATCAAAAATATGAAGGGTCCTGTATACTTTAAAATAAGAAATATATACGAAGCAGAGACACTTGAAGAAAGAGCTCGCACATATAGAAAAGCAAGATTCGTATCAATAGTTGTAAATTATCTTGATATCCTAATTCATCAGAGGATGCAATCTCAGGTAATTGAAGAGATTCTCCCTAACGAAGATTCCCTAAGAGAATTTACAAAACTTTGGTTTGCCAACTCCCATATATATAGGCTAATAAAGGAACTAAAGAACATAAAAGCAACCATTATAATAACCACAGACCATGGCGCAATAATAACACGAAAACCTACTTTAATAGAAGGCGGCAAGACTATCTCAAGAAATCTCAGGTATAAATATGGCCCAGTAATTAAAGCAAACAAGCGGCATTGCATATATATAGAAAATCCCGAAAGATTTAGATTACCCGACAGAGGGTTCAAGTATGCAATAGCAAAAGAGGATTATTATTTTATTTACCCTTCAAACCCGCAAAAATACGAAGCTGAGTATAAATTCACCTTCCAGCATGGTGGTACTTCCATGCAGGAGCAGATACTTCCAATAGCAATACTTACAAGTAAATAATATTTCTTTCTTGACAGATTAGTAATTTCTTATATAAAAAATCCGATATATCAGACAGTCATAAATAATCCCAGCTATGAACCAATTTTCTTTTGGTTTAATTCCAGTACATCCATAATTCTTTCGGAATTATTTCAACTTTGGGACAACATCTTCTGTTGTCCAAATTTTTTACCGTCGCAACACTTTTGGACAACGCCTAATAATGAGATTGCCACGTCGGTCAAGCGACGGACTCACAATGACAACACTCTTTCTGTCATTGCGAGCCGTAGGCGAAGCAATCGCATTTTAATAAATACATCTCAATGATGATTTTAATAATGAAATTACCACAACCACTTCGTTCGCGATGACACTTTTTATTCATAATCGTAAGGAATGTCATTAGACATATGTGTTTAATATTTTCATAATTGACAAAAAGAGGAGGTATCGTATGTTAACGTATTTAATGTTACTCATACTGGCTGCCAGCCCACAAGCTGTGAAGGAGGTTGGTCCTTTGAAGCTGTCAGATGAGGCAATAGTCCCTGTTAAGGTTGGGGATAAGGCAGCTATACCACAGGAGCTAAACTTCCAGGGCTTCCTTACAGATG
>JAUWGP010000016.1 GCA_030606335.1 Caldifarciminota bacterium | reverse complement strand
GTGATGAGATTAAGCTAAATGAGCAGGAGATTAAATTATTAATGGAGTGCATCACCTTGGTGATGCATGCAGTAGCAAGTTTACCCCGTATCTATGCATAGGTACGGGGCTACTGCACTCCACATATCTTTAAAAAAATTCTTATTGCATATTGTCAATAATTCCATTTTCTATCTACTTGGTTCTCAATCAATTCTATTGTATGATTTAATGAAAAGTAATATTAAGTTAAAAAACTTTTATAATTGCTAAAAGTAAAACATATATTGGATATTAACAACTATAAGGAGGTAAAAATGCCATTTTATAGAGAAATAAAAGACCGCAGAAAATTCACACCTGATGAACGAAGTAGGACTATAAACAAATTAATTATCCTGAAAGAACAACTCAAATCAGAAATACCCCGTAGAACAGTTAATGACACACTATTACTGGCAACATGGAACATACGTGATTTCGATTCTAACAAGTTTAAACACGGTCCAAGAATCAAAGAATCCTATTACTATATTGCAGAGATTATTTCAGCCTTTGATCTCGTAGCCCTACAGGAAATTAATGAAGACCTAAAAGCCCTTCATAAGGTTATGGATATCTTAGGCGGAAATTGGGATTTTATTGCTACTGACGTAACTGAAGGCTCATCTGGTAATAAAGAGAGAATGACATTTTTATTTGACAAGACTAAAGTAAGGTTTAGAAATATCGCAGGCGAGATTGTTCTTCCTGAAACAAAGCTTATAGCAGGTAAACGTCAGTTTGCAAGAACTCCTTTTCTTGTGGCATTTCAATCAGGATGGTTTAAATTTATGTTATGCACTGTTCATATCTACTATGGTGGTAGGTGTGGTGCAAAATTTGAACGAAGACTTAAAGAGATAACTGAAATTGGTAAATTTTTTTCAAAGAGAGCCCGGGATAAAAAGAATAATTATATTCTATTAGGTGATTTTAACATAGTTACTCCTGACCATGAAACGATGTTTGCCTTAGAGGGAAGTGGTTTTATAATTCCATCTGAACTAAGAAAATCTACAAACCTTGACGAAACTAAATTCTATGACCAAATTGCATTTAAGACAAGACTAAATGAGCTACAATTAGGAGATAGTGAAAAAAATGCAGATGTTTTAAATTTTTACAAATCAGTTTTTAAAGATGATGAATTCGAGGTATACAAGGATTTTATGGATCCCTCCAAAAGAGATTTTAACTTTGATGGTAGTCCAAGGAAAAAATCTGGAAAAGTCAAATACTACAAAAACATCTGGCGAACATTTCAAATGTCAGACCACTATCCTCTGTGGGTGGAATTGAAAATTGATTTCAGTAGAGATTATTTAAAGAATTTAATGTAGAAATTGACTAAAAAAGGGGTTATTACAATGATTAAACGGAATCTTAATAATATAATAGTTTTAATACCTCTAATTGTTTTATTGATATTATCCGGTTGTAGGATACGACCTAAGACCCCTCCTCTGGACAGGGTACTTACCATATTGAATAATGTGCGAGAAGGATATAATAAGGAGGATATGGACCAATTCTGTAATGATTTCTCAGACATTATGTATACCAGAGGTTTTACCAAAAATGTCTATCTCGACATCACTCAGGATTTAAAGAAGAAGTTAGGTGAATGGGAGTCAGAGATATATCACGGTGAAGAAAATGGTGTATATACATGGCAGGTAAAATTCCAGAAAGGGAAAACCAAATTAATACTGGTTTTAGACAATAACTTGCAGGTAACTGGTCTCTGGTTCAGGTGAAACAACCAATTCTGTACAGTTCATCAGCATTTAGATTCTATAGATTTTAAGCTACTGTTTACTTACTCCAGGCAAGTACTCCAAAACGCATTATATAAACGTGGAGTGCATCAGCTTGCTGATGCAAAATAACAAAACTAATATGTTTAACGTAGCACCGTCTTTATATTCTAACTACTAAATTATGTAAGAACTAAAAATCATGCCCATAAAAGTAAATATAACCAAATTAAAAAAGAGTAAACTATATTCTGAGGAATTGGGTATTGACTTACAAAAAACCAATGATGAAGAACTCTTCAAGTGGTTTTTGGCCAGCATTCTTTTTGGAACAAGAATAACAGAAACAATTGCAAGGAATACATATAAAACCTTTGAAAGATATAATCTTTTAGAACCTGGAAAGATAATAAAAGCAGGCTGGGAATTCTTAGTAAATCCAATTATGAGAGAGGGTGGATATGTCCGCTATGACGAAAAAACGTCCACCCAGATTTTGAGAAACTGTGATACTCTTATAAAGGGATATAAAGGGAGTTTAAAAAATTTACACAGAGATACCAAAAACAGCAAAGACTTAGAAAATAAGTTACAACATTTTTATGGCATTGGTCCTGTAACAACGAATATATTCTTGAGAGAATTAAGACCTTTTTGGAAAAAGAGCAATCCAGAACCACTTCTTATTGTAAAGAAAATTGCTATAAAATATGAAATAAATTTAAACACATACGACAGAAAAAGTTTAACCTTTGTTAGAATCGAAGCAGGTTTAATAAGGTTGAGAAAACTATTAAGAAGTAATAAGAGTAATCAATAAGGGAAATCATTTAATATGCATTATCTTAAACAGTTCTGGATTGTTTTGTTACCCATATTTATCTTCCTTCTAATAGGGTCAATCCTCATATGGAAGTATAAGAAATGGGTTATCAAAAAAGCCGCTCAAGACCCTGAAGCATTGGCTAAATTGATGTTTTCTATAGGCTCAAAATTTGGACTAAAAACGACTCCATATAAATCCTTCTGGGAATCAATAATCGGTGAAAAGTTGATAGATTTCGGTGTGCTGGAAAAGCGTTCCTATGCATTCAAATATTACATTGAATACAGTGCATACATCAGTCGGAAAAATGATGAAAAACATATAACTGTTCGAGTAGTTGAAAATTTTCAGGACCCAGGATTTACAGAAATCACACTTGGTGCCCCATCAGTTCGTTGGATTATCTTTCAACCTGATGCCTGTCATCAAATTAAGTCAATCCTTGGTTTGAATGAAAAGGAATTTATGAATAAATTTCAGGCTTCAACAGTAACTTCATATGAATTACACAATATTCCAGGTAAATGGGTTCGAATAAGGGAATCATTTTATAAAATGCTTGGTATTACCAACCTGCGATTCATAACAACACTGGATAAAATGACACGAAATATTCCCGATAGAGGTCGAACCAAAACCATATGGTCACAGCAGATTCAGCTATTCTTTGCTGAAGAGTATGGTGAACCCTTATTAATCATAAAGGCATATATGCGACTTGTGGGAGCACGAAAATTATTTGGGAAGATTCCTTCGGGATTAATCCAAGAAATGCGGATGTATCCATTCGGAGAAAAGGGACGCAACGGTCTGCGTCTTGCCATTACAAAGTTCTTATCATAGTGCCTTTTTAGCAATATAGTAGCCACCAAGGCTCTAAGATTTTAGAATAACGGATAACAAATAACAATAACCAATTCTTTCGTGCCTTCGTGGCAATTTAAAAAATACTATTCAGCCACCAAGACACTAAGGCACTAAGATTTTAGAATAACGGATAGCAAATAACAATTAACAATAACCAATTCTTTCGTGCCTTCGTGGCATTTTAAAAAATACTAAAAATAAGGGAGGACTATATGAAATCATTACGAATATCAATAACCACTACAATCTTAATTCTCCTAATGGTCAACTTAGCAATGGGGCAAGAGAATATTGAACCAGAGAGACAGGTCAAAATTGCAATATTACCTTTTTCTGCCATCGGAATTGATGATATTTCAGTTAATACAGCCGAATTTTTGTTGGAACAGCAGTTGTTCGAGTTAAGTACTATGAAGATAATTACAAGGAAAGAGGTACTACAAACAGTTGGAGATAAACCATGTTCAGAAATCGATTGCGGGATTAAAATTGGTGAAAAATTAGATGCTGATCAGGCACTTCTTATCAACCTAAGTAAATTAGGAGAAAAAATAATCATTCAATATATGCTCATCGATGTGCCAGGACAAAGTATAATATTAAAAGACTACACTTCAACTGAAACCATTGAGGATTTAGAAATTGTAATGAAGCGTATTGCATTGAGTGTCACCAGTCAGAAACCTTTTGAGAAATCTGCTGAGGTTGGTGCGATTACTGAAAAAGAGACGGAAATTCCACGACGACGAAAGGCTCGTAGATTATTGGGCTTATCATTAGGTTACCTATACCCCAAAAATGGTTATGATAACTCTGAACAGTCATTTACAATTGATATACGATCGGGATATGAATTAGAGAATTTAGAAGTAGGTGGACAGTTTGCTCTAAGAAAAGGCGTTGCTTTGAATCTTTACTCCTTATACTTATTTAGTAAAACAGATTTCTGTCCATATATAGGAGGTGCATTCGGCTTTCATTGGGTCGCACATGAAGATTTATTTTTTGGTTTTGACGATAAACGTAGTGATGGATTTGAATTAATTGCAAGTGCAGGCATAAGAGCATTTAGAACCTATAACTTCAGAATCTTAATAAATCTTGATTATACAATCACCTTTAACGATTACAATGACAGTGCAATAGTTTTCACTATTGGGTTAATATCTTCAGATTAGCCTGACCCCAGATGTATTTTACTTGATAGATAAAAATGAAACCATTAAAAATTGCCTTGCTCCAGCTAACTTCACACGGATATGACCAGAAGGCAAACAAAGAAAAGGGGCTGAGATACTGTCGTAAAGCGAGTGAACTTGGAGCAGATATCGTGCTGTTCCCGGAAATGTGGAACATTGGATACACCCCTTTTGACCCTGTAGTATGGGAAAATGATTATGACCCTAAGGACCCCCGATATCAAGAAGATATAAAAGAATGGCAGGAACGAGCTATTAACCAGAAATCTGACTTTTTCTTATCCTATAGAAAACTTGCGAAAGAGTTAAATATGGCAATCGCTTTAACCTATCTTGAGAAATGGTTGGCTGCTCCGCGAGATAGCGTTTCCCTGATTGACAGGCATGGCAAGGTTGTCCTTACATATGCGAAGGTACACACATGCGATTTCTCTTTAGACGCTGCCCTCACACCAGGCAATGACTTCCCTGTCTGCATACTCGATACAGAAAAAGGACCCCTGAAGATTGGTGCAATGATTTGTTACGACCGTGAATTTCCAGAAAGTGCTCGAATCCTTATGTTAAAGGGAGCTGAAATTATTCTCACTCCTAATGCCTGTCGTATGGAGCAAAACCGTTTGACTCAATTTCGTGCTCGTGCTTTTGAGAATATGGTGGGATTGGCTTTGGCGAATTACGCAGGTTCACAAGATAGTGGACACTCCGTGGCGTATAGTCCGATGGCATTTGATAAAAAAGGTAATTCGTCAAATAATCTGATAATCGAAGCAGGAGAAAAGGAAGGTATCTATATGGCACATTTTGACCTTAAAGAGTTGCGTGAATATCGGAAAAGAGAAACATGGGGAAATTCATACAGGAAACCAGGGTGTTACAAGGAAATTATCTCTACTGAAGTCCAGGAGCCATTCATAAGGAAGAATGCAAAAAGATAGAAGGATAAGTTGACACTACAGTTCCACCTGAGAAAGCTTTGAGGGACCTAACCAGTCAGTAAAACATTTTCTTTCGAAATAAATCTAGTCTAAGTCTCGTAAAAGTCACTGTTAAATTATATCTCCTAAAAGTCCTCAATACAAAACAAATAAATCCATTCATTCAACATGCTGAATTATAATAATCTAAACCTATTGTAGTTAAAGATAACAACTATATTTCCTTCAAACTAAATTTAAAAATTTTATTGACAATACATCCTTATTGTGGTATAATATATAATAGAGTAGGAAAGATAACTTAGAACGAAATTTAAAAATTAAAAATCTGAAAAGACAAGAAGACAGCCAAAGTTGTCTGTGTATAAAAAATATCGAATTTCTTTTCAGGGGGTGATTTAGATGAAATCCAAAGATAAAACAAAAGAACATCTCATAAATAAATTAAAGGAATTACATCAGCGAATTGTTGAATTAGAAAAATCAGAAGTTAAATTTAAAAGGACTGAGAAAGGGCTGCAAGAAGAGAAAAACAAACTTCAATCTGTAGTTGAAGCTATGGAATACGGTTTGACCATCCAGGATAAAGACTATAACATCATTTATCAAAATAAGGTAATGAAGGATGTTTTTGGTGGTCTGGGAGGAAAATGCTACAAGGTTTATGAAGGTAAAGATAAGATTTGCAAAGGCTGTCCTGTGAAAATGGCATGGAAAGATGGTAAGACCCACACTTCGGAGAGAAAGGTGATCATGCCAAATGGTGAAATTGGCTACTGGGAGAACACAGCTAACCCCATCAGAGATGCCAGTGGTAATATTATTTCTTGTCTTGAAATTGTCAGAAACATTACCATGCGTAAGCAAGCGGAGGAGAAGTTGCGGGAGAGCGAAGAGAAGTTAAGAGCCGTTTTCAATACAGCCAAGGATTCCATCTTTATAAAAGACCTATCATTAAGATATATAAAGGTCAATTCCGCAATGGAAAAACTGTTCGGAATGAGCTCAGAAGAACTGCTTAAAAAGACAGACATAGATCTGTTCGGTGAAAAAGCAGGTGAACATGTCATTAAAGCAGACAAGAGGGTTCTTGAGGGAGAGGTTGTCGAGGAATTTCCTGAAAAGCCAGTTGGTGGTGTACCGCACACATTTCATACGATCAAGGTACCCCTTAGAGATTCCAATGGAAAGATCACAGGACTTTGCGGTATTGCAAGGGATATCACCAAACGCAAGCGTGCGGAAGAGGCTTTACAAAAAGAAAAGGAATATTACCATTCTTTTGTAGAATCATTACCTGAATGGGCATGGGAAATGGATGTAAATGGAGTTCATACATATTCAAACCCTGCAGTTGAGGATATTTTAGGATATAAAGTAAACGAAGTGGTTGGACATCATATTACGGAACTATGGATCGACGATGTTAAAACACCGGAAACACTTAAATGGCTACAAAAAACTTTAGTTGCAGGAGAGGGCTGGAAAAATTTTAATGGAAAATTTAAACATAAAAATGGTTCAATAATAATCACCGAAAGTACAGCAATCCCTATCTTTGATTCAGATAATAAATTGATAGGATATCGTGGAATAGACCGCGACATCACCGAGCGTAAGCGGATGGAGGAGGAGCTGCGGGAGAGCGAGGAGAAATACAAGAGTCTCATAGAAGATGTTAGCAAAACGATGCAAATATGGGCAACAGATCCAAATGGAGTTTATACTTATGTAAGCCCTTCTACAAAATGGGTGTATGGCTATTCTCCTGAAAAGGTAATTGGTAAAACACCTTTTGATTTTATGCCTAAGGAAGAAGCTATGAAAGTTAAAAAGGAATTTGCTAAAATAGCCAAGCAGACGAAACCTTTCAAGGATCTGATAAATCGTGTAAAGCATAAGAGTGGCAAGATATTAATTATGGAGACAAGTGGAGCACCTGTTTTTGATGAAAATAATAAATTTATAGGATATAGAGGGACAGCAAGGGATGTTACAAAGCGGAAGAAGGCTGAGGAAGAGTTAAATGCTCACCGTCAACATCTTGAATTAATTAATAAGATTTTAAGACACGACCTTATAAATGACCTGACTGTAATAAAAAGCTCCTTGGGACTTTATACCAACCTAAAGAAGGAGGAATACCTCAAAAAGGCATTTTCATTCATTGGAAGAAGTGTAGACCTAATCAATAGAATGAGAGAACTTGAAAGTTTTATTTCATCAGATAAGGAGTTAGAGTTCTATAATGTAAGAGATATCATAAATTCTGTCATACAAGATTACCCATCAATTGATTTCAAAGTAAAGGGCGTTTGTCAAGTAATGGCTGATGAAGCATTAGAATCTGTCCTTGACAACATAATAAATAACGCTGTTCTCCATGGAAAAACAGAAAAAATTGACATCGAGATAGCGGAGTCCAAAGGGTTATGTAAGATAAGGATAGCCGATTATGGCGTAGGAATACCAGAAGAGATAAAAGACAAAATCTTTGAAGAAAGTTTTAGGTTCGGTGAAAGTGGTGGATCAGGTCTGGGATTATTCATAGTTAAGAAAACCCTGGAGAGATACGGTGGTAGTATTTCTGTAGAGGGTAATAAACCCAGCGGAACTGCGTTTATCTTGAATTTGATGGGTACAAGATAAAATTCAGGGATAAATCAAGATGGATAAAGGGAATTTATGGTTAATAACATCGGTTCTTAAAAAAGTGCGAAGTAAATTATAAGTTATAACTATCCTTTAATTTTTAAAAGACAATTGGGGGTGGTAATAATGAAGAAATTTGTTGTTTTTGTATTTTTAGTTTCAAGCATTCTATACGCTGATCCTATACTAGCACCATATATAAATGAATTTCAGGTATCACCAGACTCTCTACAAAGAATTGAGGTCGCTTATTATGCAGGATATCAGGGAATAATTGTTATTACAAACACATGCAGCACTTATGTTGATTCTCCCCTCGTCTCTGATGAATTCGCTGTAATAGATATGGAGAATACCAATGGGAATTTAGATTTGAACGATACGTGCGATACTATCATTGTTTTTTTTGAAGACTTGTGGTGGGCAGATACGGTTATTTATCCAGCAGATTGTCTTTTTGCCCCTGAACCATATACCAGTGCCAGTATGTTTGAATACTATTATGATTGGTACATTGACTCCACACCTACATTTGTTTCAGAAAATGATGATTATCCATACTGTACAATATCTGGAGCTGTATTTAACTCAAATTTTAACCCTCTTAATGGTGCAGAAGTTCAAGCCTTACACCAGTATCCATCTGACTGTTTAGTAGATTCGACAGACGAATATGGTATATATTTGTTTACAGGTTTACTACCCGGAACTTATACTCTTACAGCCTCCTGCTCGAGTTATCAGCCTGATACGACTCAAGTTTCAACCTATGCTCTCTGTCCAGTTGAAGAAATCAATTTCTATCTAATTCCTGTTCCAGGTATAAGCGAAGAGGTCACTGAAATTTCTGCAGAACTATCGGTATATCCTAATCCATTCAGGGAGAGAACAGTTATCAGTTTGGAGTGCATCAACCGTGTTGATGCTGCTGTGACACGGTCACAGCACTCCATAAACATCTACGACCTTACTGGTCGTCTTGTCCGTACCCTCCCTCTTCTCCCTTCTCCCTTCGCTCATCGCTCTTCAGTGGTCTGGGATGGGAGAGATGACAGAGGAATCAATGTTCCACCAGGTGTTTACTTTGTTAAATGGAGAGACTCTTCTCGTGTTAACTCTTCCCTAATTTGCAAACTCAGATAGGACTGTAATCTTATAGAAGTTTAAAAATGCACACACTACGTGGCTTCTCAAAAAGCAGCATTCTATTAATTTTAACAACAACTATATTATTAACAACCTGTAAGAGTAAAAAAACTCTCCCTATACAATTTTATAGAGAAGACGTATATGTCTGGATAGATGAAGGAGAGGTCACTGTCGAAGGAGTTTACTATTATAGAAATAGGACTGATAAACCCAGAACACTCAGGCTTTTATATCCTTTCCCTATAGATAGTCTACATTTGTATCCTCATGAAATAAATGTCCTCAATTCAGATTATATAAAAACCAAAAAGGGTATAACATATAATGTAGTTTTTGATTCTAAGGGATTAAATACATCGACAGTTGTATACAAGCAGAAGATATTAAGCAAAAGTGCAAAGTATATATTAACTACTGCCAGAAGCTGGAAGGAACCAATCAAACAGGCGAGATTTGTAGTGAGCTTGCCCGAGGATTTTGAATGTGTCTCTATGTCATATGAACCCGACAGTATTAATAATAAATTTAGTAGAATCTTTTACTATATAGATGAAGAAAATTTATTCCCTGATAAAGATATCGACATAGTATGGGAATAATAAACCCTGCCAGTAATGGAGGTTAAGGATGAGGAAAAACAAAAATTCCTTAGTGAAAATAGCTTCAACAGTTCTATTGGTTCTGGTCTGGCTTGCTACATTTACAGTAGCTATGTGTTGGCTTTTGGATTTGCCTTTACCTTTCAAACCCGAACCAGTCACTGCTGTACTGGTTTTGCTTTCTCCTGCAATTACAGCTGTGGTTCGAAGTTATATTAAACTCTTGCAATCAAAAGATAAAGAATTGGAGGCTGAAAGGTTTTCTATGCCTGATGCACTGGCTCATGGTTATGTAGAGAATTTCATTGAGCCTGCAATCACAAAGCTAATTAGAGAGACCCCACCAGGTAATAATACTCCCAGATTATACATATACATGCCAGAAGATATGTCTGAGGTTGAACCAAAGTCAATTGATAGGACAATAGCCAGGATAAGGGAGCAGAACTATTCGACAAGCGTTGTAAATTTAGATATAGAAGCAGGAAGAGCAAGGGATATATTGACTATATTTAAGGGAGAAAAGGACAGTGTTACCTACTTCGATTTTCCCAATACACTGAGGACTCTGATAGCACTTGTAGACTATAAAGTTCCATCAAAAGCCGAAAGTTTTAATAAAAAGGAGAAGCAAGAACTTGGTAGGGCTTATATCGAAAGGTTCAAGACCAAGCTTGAGAAGATGATTAGCGAAAAGAACCTTTCAGAATACGTTCTTTTTACGGACAAGAATCTTAACTTTCTTAGAGGTGATAAGACCAGGGAGTGAGCAAGCAAGCAGATAAAACACAACTTTCTTGTTACAATTCTCTTATGGAATTATATTTATTTCAAGTAACAAATTCAAATATTTAATGTAAATCTAATTACCCACAAAAATACTTATCTTCTTAGCTTTCTTACAAGTTAATAAAATCTTCTAAAGACCGTACTCGTTTAGAAGCTTGAGTAATCTCTTTTTACCTAACCGAGTTTGCTTCGGACCAATTATTGCCCCTAATGTTCCCGTATCAAGGGATGCTCTCGTATCAGGAATAACTGTAACTATAGTTCGGTCTCCGATATTCTTGGTTAGTGAAATTCCGTGAGTGGCTCTTCTACCAACTACCCATCCATCTTTTCTTAGGAGTCTGATTAACTGTTTGCCTGTAATAGCAGGAATCTTAGTATATTTCATGCATGAGTCACTACGTTAATAGTTTGGATATGTGGATGCACAAAAGTTGTTTTATCGAATGGTGCAGTAATAGAAATTGCTTTGTCTTTAGGTTTACGAGGAAATAGAACAATATTATTTTCCTTAAAAAAACGCTCTCGCTCACCAACATCTTCCAAGGTATTTAGATGAAGTAATATAGCTTCTTGAAGTTTTTCCTGTGCTTCAGGAAGAGAGCGGCCAAAAGTAGCTGTACCAAGCTCTTCACAATATGCAGTCCATTTTCTACCCTTTCTCTGGAATATAAAATTTAATACTATATATCCAATAACTTTCGTAAAAACCTTCCTTATATATTTAAACTTATATCAATACTTTTCCTAAATTAAATTGTCCGTGTGTCATCTATATAATAACAAATTTTTTGCGGTTTGTCAAGAAAAAATTTCTTTTTCTGGACTTTTTTAGAAATCTCTAATAAAGTTCTTGACAATTATATATGAATGTGGTAAAATAAAGATTGACTAAATCTAAGATGATTAACTGAAAATATTATGAAAACTGGAACTATAAATCTCCCTCTACACGGTGGTAAGGCACCTGCATGGCTTTTTAAAAAGATGAAGAAGCTTGCAAGGTGTATTACCATATGTATAGTTGAGGAAGAAGGAACTAAGGGATTCCTGCAAAAGATTTCTTCACCATTATGGTTTCAGTCTCTGGGCTGTATATTAGGTTTTGACTGGCACTCTTCAGGACTCACAACTGTTGCATGTGCAGCACTAAAGGAGGGCATAAAGGAACAGGAGAAAGACCTGGGTTTATTCATTGCAGGTGGTAAGGGAGCACATTCAAGAAAGACTCCTGTTGAGATAAAAGAAAAGGCATCTCTAATAAACACACAATTTGAGCAACTTGTCTATGCATCAAGGATGTCTGCCAAGGTTGATTCCTCAGCAGTCCAGGATGGATACCAGATTTACCAGCATATGTTTTTCTTTACTCATGATGGAAACTGGGCAGTTATTCAACAGGGTATGAACCTTGTTAATAGATACGCAAGGAGATACCACTGGCTTTCCGGCGACATAGATTTCGTATGTGAGCCACACAGCGGTATAATATCACCAAAGACTGAGAATAAAATATTAAATCTTGTGTCTAAAAAATCAAGTGATGCAAGAACGAAGATTTCAGAGCTATCCAGAGAACACCCGGATAAAACCGAACAAGAACTCCTCACACTACCAGAAAGGCATCCGATTCTAACATCTGATATAAACCCAAAAAAACTGCACAAGATATTTATACAGGCATACGAGAGGGCACCTCAAAATTTCGAAGAACTTCTTGCTATCAGGGGAGTTGGACCGAAGACTTTAAGAGCCCTTGCACTCCTTTCTGAATTACTATATGGGACAGCTCCTGATTTTACTGACCCTGCAAGATTCTCCTATGCACATGGTGGAAAGGATGGTTATCCATATCCCGTTGACGGGAAAGGTTATGAAAAGACTATTTCAATACTTGAAAGGGCAATAAAATCCGCAAAACTGGGAAGGAATGAGGAGTTATCGACGCTTAAGAGATTGCACAGATTTAGCATATAAAAAATCAAATTGCAAATATCAAAATTACATATTAAAATTTAAAAATATGCAACTTATTGCCGTAAACATCATCGAGGGTAAACCTGGTTGGATGAGAATCCTTTGTCAGGAGGGTATCCCAATCGACCCGAAAAGTGATATCTGGATTGTAGATAGAAAGATAACAGGAATAAAGGAGTTCCTGGAAAGTGGTGGGTTTGTACTTACTTCACTAAAATATATCGATGGAGAAATTATAAGAAGGCTTAATAAGGTAAAAACAGGAAACTTCGGTTACTTTTCAGGAGAAATTGGAAAAGGATATATAATTGCGCTTTCCTTTGACCCGGGATACTACTCTTATAAAAGGAAAAGAAAATCCTTTTACTCTGACTTTGGAAGATATCCTGATGAGGCTGTGTCATATATTGACACCAGGAGTATCAGGCGAACTGTAGTAGATTGTCTCAGACAATTATTCTCAAGAAAAGGCATCCCCTATATCCATAAGTGGTACTATCCAGAAGGAAAATCCCTTTTTGCTTTAAGGGTAGATACTGATTTCTCTACTGCAAGAGAGGTAATAAACCTGCAGGATTCTCTGCAAAATATGGGATTAAGAGCAACCTTTTTTCTAAATGTCCTTGCCTTAAAAAACGATATTAATAATATTCTCAAGGGAAATCATTGTTTTGGTATCCACTGTTATAACCATACAGTCTATGCTGACAGAAAGAGAAACTTTGAAAACATTAAAAGAGCAAAGGAAATAGTAGAAGATGCGGGTAAAAGCTCAAAGGGCTTTGCAGCTCCTTATGGAATATGGCACAAGGAGTTTCCAAGGCTCTTAGAGGAACTTGGATTCTCATATTCATCCGAGTTCTCATATTCCTACGATGACATGCCTTTCAAACCTTATTTGGAAAGAGATGTCTTACAGATTCCTATTCATCCGATTTGTTTAGAAAGTCTATATATGTCAAAACACACAAAGCAAGAAGTAAAAAAATATTTTATTTCTATTATTGACTTAAATTACCATCTAAGAGAACCCACAATAATCTACGGTCACCCTACTACTCTCCTTAACAACCTTGACATCCTTAAAGAGATAATTGAATATGTAAAGAAAAATGATGACATCTGGATAACTGACATGGATGAGATAGATGATTGCTGGAGAGAAAGAGAGAAATATAATCTGAGCTGTACCATTAAAAATAATACTATATTACTAAAAGAAAGCAGCCTCCTACCTTTAGAAATAATACTACCTGATGGAAAACGAGCAATATGTAATGCAGAAAAATACATAGATATCTCCAAGCTAAACTTTATATCTGCTCCCTCCCTACCCCCCCACAAAGTGACTCACAGTAACAAGCTCTGGCTTTTTATAAGAGAACTTGTATCAAGATTTTACATGTATAGAAATAGATTATATGAAAGGTCAAATTTTGCTTGACATTTAACATGTTTTATAATATAATATGGAAAGAATAGAAGTATAACAAGATTCCATATTTATTTTATTTCAAAAGAACTAATTTAACAGGGACTTGTAAGAGACTTATATGAGATGTTTTACAACAGTGATTTAAAGAGATTGCTTCCACCTGATATACATCAGCTCTCGCAATGACAAAAGGAGGAGTGATTGTCAATTTTAATTCATTTTCGTTTATTACACATATACAGGTAACAAGAAATCAATAAAATTTACATCTATGTTTATTAATAAAGTATAAGAACAACCAAAAATAAAAATGAGGGTATTAATACTTCTACTTGATGGATGTGGTGTGGGTGAGCTGCCCGATGCAGATAAATATGGTGATGCAGGAAGTAGTACTATTTCCAATGTAGCTAAAGAATACAAGGCACTTTCTCTTCCCAACCTCCAAAAACTCGGACTTGGTAACATAGTGGATATACTGCATGTTCCTCCTTTCAAATCACCACATGCCTGTTATGGAAAACTGAGGGAATTATCACCGGGCAAGGATTCTGTTACGGGTCACTGGGAACTTATGGGTGTAATTCTTAATAAACCGTTTCCCACATTTCCAGATGGTATCCCTCTTGATATGATTAATAGGTTTGAGAAGGCTATCAATAGAAAGGTTATAGGGGGTCAACCCATCTCTGGAACCGTGATTATTGAACAATTAGGTAAAGAGCATATAAAAACCGGTTATCCAATTATTTATACATCAGCAGATTCAGTTTTTCAGATTGCCTGTCATACAGACATAGTGCCCTTAGATGAATTATACAGGATGTGTGAGATTGCAAGAAAATTATTTCCTGACATAGGAAGGGTTATAGCCAGACCGTTCATTGGCAAGGTAGGCGACTTCAAGAGAACACCTGAAAGAAAGGATTACTCACTCACTCCTCCCTATCCAACACTCCTTGATATACTGAAAGATAATGGATTTCCTGTTATTAACATAGGAAAGATAGATAACCTCTTTGGAAATAGAGGTTTTACAGATTCCTTCCACACCAAAAATAACAGTCATGGTATGAAAACTGTCTTGAATGTTATGGATAAAATAGATAGAGGTCTAATATTTACAAACCTCATAGACTTTGATATGCTCTGGGGACACCGTAATAACGTGGAGGCATTTGCAGAAGGACTTATGGATTTTGACGAATGGCTGCCTTCTTGTCTGGAAAAATTAAAAAGGAATGATATACTCGTTCTAACTGCTGACCATGGTATCGATCCCACTACTCCATCAACTGACCATTCAAGAGAGTATGTACCAATAATCATAACAGGCGAACGAATAAAGAAGGGAATAGACCTGAACACAAAGAATATGAGCGACCTTGGAGCCTCACTTGCAGACTATTTTGGTGTAGAGATAGAAAATGGCAAAAGCTTTTTAAATGAAATAATACAAGATTAGATGATAGGTGATGGGTGGAATGTTGGATGTTTAATGTTTAGATAAAGTAGCGAGTAGCCAGTAGCGAGTAGTAAGGACATAAAAGAAAAGGTAGGAGTCCGTCATTTGACGGATGGTAATTAGTAGGAGGGACTTCCCAGTCGCCATAGAAGAAATGTGGAAGTGCTTAGACCGACCCTTTTGACTGGCATAAATTGAATTTGTACTTACAAGTTAATAGCAAATGTCTACGTACATCCATATCGAAATTTAGATTTTTATTCATTTTGCATTTTACATTTTGATATTTGATTTTATATAGGGGGTTTTATGGATATAAAGGGAAATAAAAATATAGCCCGCTTAACCGTACACGGAATAACTGACAAACCAGGAGAAGCAGGAAAGCTTTTCGACATGCTCGGGGAGCATAGTATAAATATAGAATTAATTTCTTACAGTCCTGCACCTTCTAAAACCATGGATGTCTCTTTTGCGGTTACTGCAAATGACCTCGATAATGTTGTTGGTATACTCAAAGAACGCTATCCCCAGAGAATATCCTTTGATAAGGGGGTGGCATTGCTCTCCATTTATTCTGAGGGCCTTGCAAATAAACCGAAGATAGCAGGGGAGATATTCTCAATCCTGGGTAATAATGATATAAATATTGACTTGATAAGTACATCCATTAACTCTATATCCCTGGTAATAAAGGAGAGATATTTTGAAAGGGTAATAGAACTTCTAAAAGGGATTGAGTAATCTCAGATTATCTTTAAACATGGGGAATACCAAAGAAAATAGTACATCAGGTTATCAGGTTATTAAACAGTATATCAGGAGATCAGGATATCAGTTGGAAGGGCATCAGATTATCAGAAGATCAGGTAGAAGAAAAAGCATATCAGGAGATCAGGATATCAGTAAAAGAAAACGTATACCAGAATATCAGGATATCAGACATATCCTGCTGGGGTTAGATTCTATTATGCTGGCATAACAGATGCAATTTAACATCTATCGAATGTATTTAAGCGAAGTGTAAATCCCAAATTTAAGGGAATATAGAGAAAGAGATTGTATGGGTGTAGGAAGTTAACTTTCTGATACATTATCTTACTTTTAACAGCTTCTGTGTTGCAATGTATTCCCCAGTAGTAAACCGAATAAAATACACTCCACATGGAACTGTCCTTCCCAGATTATCTTTTCCATCCCAGGTTACCTCATAAGGTCCTGAGTGCTTGAAGTTATCTACAAGAATATTTATCTCCTGTCCTAATATATTATATACTTTAAGAGTCACCCTACTATCGTCAGGTAAATTGTATTTAATCGTTGTTTGAAGATTGAATGGATTAGGAAAGTTCTGTGTTAAAATAAAATTCTTGGACAACCTGGTATCTTCATCTATAGCTTCCCATCCTCCTGTATTGGTATATAAGATTATACCACTATCTCCTACTACCCACCCATAGTCTGAATCAACAAAGTATACATCATTTAAATCTTTAGTTACTCCAGAATTTTGAGAAATCCAATTAGAACCTCCATTGTATGTGTGTAATATTTTTCCATTATTTCCTATAACCCAACCTAAATGTTCATTTTTGAAAATAACATGTTTAAGATCTACTATACTACCAGAAGTTTGAGCAATCCAGCTTTCGCCACCATTTGTAGTATATAAAATTGTACCAGAGTCTCCTACAGTCCATCCTTTATCATTATCAAAAAAATAGATACCCCTAAGGTACAATCCAGTTCCAGAAGTTTGTACATCCCAGGTTTCTCCCCCATTAGCAGTGTGTAAGATAGTTCCAGAATCTCCTGCTGCCCAGCCTTTGTAGTTGGATAAAGTGTCCTCATCCTTTTCCTCAATGCCACTTGAAATATCAATAAAACAAACACTATAAAGTTTATTAGTAATCCCTGAAATTTGAGAATTCCAGGTACCTCCCCCGTTATTTGTATATAAAATTATACCTGAATCTCCCACTGCCCAGCCATTGGTAGAATTGATGAAACAGACACTGTTAAGGTCTGAGTTGACTCCTGAATTAAGGGTACCCCAGTTGTTTCCTGCATTTGGAGTATACAATATTGTACCATTCTTTCCTACTACCCAGCCTTTATTATAATCTGCAAAATAAACACAGTGAAGGTTATTAGTGGTAATAGCACCCAATGGAACCCATTGAGTTCCTCCGTTTGTAGTACGCATGATTATACCACTATCTCCAACTACCCAACCTCTTAGTGTATCAACGAAATAACCACTATTTATATCATTCAAAATTTCACAAACTTGATCTGTCCATGTACTACCAGCGTCTGCTGTATGTATGATTTTGCTATCCTCACCGACTGCCCAGCCATTTTCTCTATCAGTAAAATATATACTATATAAAAAATAATTTATGGTATTATAATCATGCCATGTGTTTCCACCATCTGATGTATAGAAGAGACCAGAGGTGCCCACTATCCAACCGGTGATTGAATCGGTAAAAAAGACATCTTGTAATAGTTGGCTATTCACAGAGTCTTGGGTTACCCAGGTATCACCTCCATTTCCGGTATGCATGATTGTTCCCCTGAATCCCACTGCCCAACCAATATTTGAATCTATAAAATGGACACCCCAAAGGCTCCTGTTACCCTGATGAAGTTGAAGATACCAATCATCACCCCCATTGATGGTATGCAGGATTTTTGGAGTGGCAGTATGGCTGCACTTATCTAATGCACCTACAAATCCAACCGCCCAGCCAGTTAGTGAATCTGTAAACCACACATCCCTAAGACGGTAACCAGGACATTGCTCATACCAATTTAAGCCTCCATCAGTTGTATGTCTAATTGTGTATTCACCAACAACCCATCCTGTATTGATGTCCGTGAAAAAAACACTATACAAATCTCTACTTGTCCCAGAATTTTGGACAAACCAAGTAATACCACCATCGGTTGTATGTAAGATTCTACCCCATTCCCCAACAGCCCATCCATTATTTGTATCAACAAAGTGAATACCTTTAAGGCGTTTATAAAGTCCAGATGCTTGAAAAAACCAGTGTTTACCTCCATCATTTGTGTAGTAAATTTTACCAGTTCCATCTATCCATCTCATTCCAACAGCCCAACCATTATTGCAATCAGTAAAATAAACGCTGCGAAGATTTAAAGGATCTGGATTTTGTTCTATCCAGGGTTGTGCATGGATTGTAAATGTCGCAAGTATTAGTCCTTGTGTAATAAATAAAAGTCTCAGCATGAAACTTCCTTCCTCTTTTTAAAGAAATATTCTAGCCTCTTATATGTGCAACAAAAAATCAAGGTTGAAGATTTAATCATATATTAAATATGCTAATGCTCTACAAGAACAACTTTAAAAAATTAGGGAATTCTCCATATGAACAAGTGATATTATCTTATCAAAACTATCTTACCTGATTTTTTTGTTTGTGCTGTTTCTATAACATAGAAATAGACGCCTGCACTAACCTCTGGAATCCATGATATTTCATAAAAACCAGCAGCCCTTCTTTCATTAATCAGTAAATCCACCAAGCGACCCATTATGTCATATATTCGCAAAGTAACCATAACATCTTCTGAAAGATTCAAATGAAAAATTGCCTTCTCTTTCACAGGATTTTCTTTTAGAACAATAGAATAATATTCAGGATTAAAAGGAGATTCTTCTATCCCTAAATTATCTTCCAGAACATAAATTGCTCCACCTTCGTAACAAGTGATATATATCCTATTGTTGTTGGGATTTACAGCAACCCCATAAGGTTTCTTACCTACAGGAACTATATCTAATACTGAGTTATTCACCCCATCAATCACACAAACATCATCGCTGCCTTCATTTGCTACATATACTCGATTATTTGCTGGATTTACGCAAACAGAATGTGGATTCGTTCCAGTAATTAATGTAGCTAAAACTGAATTATTAGTTCCATCTATTACAGAAACAAGGTTCGTTTCCTCATTATAATAATAATGAGCCACATAAACATGATTTGTTTTTGGATTAACACAGATATCATAAGGCAAACTGGTGACTGCTAATGCAGCAATAATTGAATCACTCATTCCATCGATCGTATAGATACTGCTACTCCACATATTCGCAACATAAATATAGTTAATATTTGGATTTACAGAAACAGCATAGGGTGTACTGCTTACTTCTATTGAGGTAATAATCGAATTGTTAGTCCCATCAATTACTGACAAATTTGAACTGTCAGGGTAATGTGTGATATATGTCACATAGATTCGGTTAGTGAGTGGATTAACAGAAACATCATAAGAAATATAACCGATTGTTACTGTATCTATAACAAGATTGGTCAAACCATCAATCACTGAGAAAATCCTGTTACCCTGTATAGTATAGATTCGATTAGTATTTGGATTAACACAAATACTACGAGGTTTATCATCTAACCATATTGTATCTGAAATTGTATGAGTTGCTCCATCAATTACAAAAATATTATTATAGTCTTCACTCGTTACATAGACATAATTAATATTTGGATTAATAGCAATATCACAAAGACGAATACCAGTTGTTATCGTAGTGTTAACTGAATCAGTCGTTCCATCGATCACAGAGATGTTATTGCTTTTTGTATTTGTCACATAGATGCTGTTAGTATTTGGATTTACAGTAACACCGCAGGGAGAGTTGCCGACTCTCACTGTATCTACCCAACTATTAGTTGCTCCATCGATTACACAAATATCGTTATAACTCTCGCTTGCTGTATAAATACGATTAGTAATGGTATTCACAGAAATGCCTTTGAGATAATGATGTACTTCTATCATAGCAATAACAGAATTAGTTGCTCCATTAATAACATATACATTATTATAACCACCCCCACCATGCGTATGTGCAACATAAATACGATTAGTATTTGGATTTACACAAACTCCCCAGGGAAACCAACTAACTGGTATCACAGCAATAACCGAATCAGTTGCTCCATCTATTACAGAGACACTTCCGTTGGTATAGCTGTGATGAGTTACATAAATACGGTTCGTATTGGGATTGACCGCAATAAGAGAAGCAGATACACCAATTTCTATTGTGTCTATAACTGTATTAATTTCTGCATTAATCACAAAGATATTTCCTGTACTCCATGTTGGATTTGTCGTAACGTAAATGCAATTATTATTTGAATTGAATGCAATTCCACTGATGTTATGGTTCAGTAGGATTGTATCTATAACCAAATTAGCCATTCCATCTATTACAGAAATCAAATTATTATGGGTTACATATATGAGATGGGTATTCTGATCTATACATAGATGACAAGCGTTTTCCCCTATTGGTATTGTGGCGATTATCTCATTGGTTATTCCTTTGATTACAGATACATTCCAAGTATCAAGATTAGTTATGTAAATGCGATCCAATATTGTATCAACTGCGATTTCAAAAGGAAAAAGACCATTTCCTGTTCTTGGTCCGAACCAGATAATATCTTCAACTGTAACCTGAGCTTTTAAATAACTCGGATATAGAAAAACAAACAACATCGATATCAATATATATATTTTTTTATTCATAAACAGATTCTCAGAATTTTATAAGCTTTTTGGTTGGATAACTGATTGTCCCTCTTACTATCTCAAGTTGTACAAAGTATACCCCTGATAACACTTCATTCCCCTTTCTATCTCTCCCATCCCATACTACTTTGAGAGGAGAGAAGGGAGAAGAGGGAAGAGGGAGGGTGCGGATGAGACGACCGGAAAGGTCGTAGATGTTTATGGAGTGCTGTGACCATGTCACAGCAGCATCAACCATGTTGATGCACTCCAAACTGATAACTGTTCTATCTCTGAAAGGATTTGGATATATTTCTAAAAATTCCTCGCTATTACTTATATCCTCCTCGATTCCTACCACTGTACCTGATATATAAACATCATCAATCCAGAAGTTTGCGTCCCCGGTATTTCCATGCAAGCCACTACTAGCAACGGCGTAAAACTCGATACTACTTATAGTGTCGGAAGAAGTATATATTTTTTCCCACTTTGTCCAAACAGGGTTATCTCCTTCGCAAACCCACTCTATCAGATAATTATTATTTACTTTCACGAAAATATAATATTCTGTCCACCCATAGCCGCTATTATAGCTTCTATTTTGAAAATAAGCTCTACAAGTACAAGATATTACAGGTTGTATCGCCTGGGAAAGCCATATTTCCGCACCACGCCAAGTTGTCATGGCTCGCAACTTGCAACTTTGAGGTGATGTGTAGTATCTTTCCGTATCTGGTGTTGCACTGAAAGTTCCCTCTTCCACCCATCCATGCCAGGTCCATCCAGTATCCCAGGGAGTCTCATCAAAGCCTGGATTTATAATAAGATTTTCGGCCAGGGAAGGAACAACAAAATAAGCTAAACATATGAGAATTAGCACATTCCTCATCTTCAGCATTAGCGAGGTCAGGCTAAGATTTAAGAGATAGATTTTATTTTTTATTTCTGGGTCTGACCACATATCATAAAATAAATCTATTTTACTACCAAAAACTTCCTTGTTCCTGAGAACTCGCCTGCAACCATCATAAGGAAATAGACACCTGATACAAGTTCACCTGTGTTTAATTTAAGGGTATGATTTCCAGAATTAAATCTTTTATCTGCAAGCATACTCACGAGTGAACCTGTTATATCATATACTTTAATGGATACATACTCCTTCTTAGGTATACTGAATTTGATCGTAGCAGAACTCAAAAGTGGATTTGGTGTAACCATGGGAAGGTCATAAACAGAATCAACTGGTTCCTCCTCCACTCCAACACCAAACCAGTTAGTTATATTATCTATAAATATATTTTGAGCATTCGTATCAGTTATAGCGTGGAATGGGAAATAGAGGAAAATAACCTTAAAGCCATAAGTTGCATCCTCATATCTATATCCGAGAATGTTTCCTTCGTCATCAAAAAAAAGTGGCACACAGTCCTCATCAAGTTCTGTGAATATACCAATCCAGGTAGACTGGGAAATAGAACTACAATCAACTGTTAACTCATTGGATAAACCTATAGTTAGGATGTCAGCATTATCAACAGTCACAGTGAATGGCGATAATAAGATATAATCATCATCACCTGCATATGCCTTCAAATAATCTCTGAGAGGATGTGGTGATGGGGGTGCTTCCCACTCCCCATATCCGAGACCATAACCACCACCTGGTATATCCTGTCCCCCGAGAAAGAGACATCCACCAGTATCCATGAAGTCCCTGAATGCCTGAGTATAAGACCAGCCAGGTGCATATGTACCGGCAAAGGTGGTACCAGTAAAAGCAAGCCATGAGATAGCACTTGCGCCATCACCTGTGGCATAAAAACCTATTACCGTACTATCAGCAAAATTACCATCATACTCCCACCATACATCCCATGGCTGACCTGAGAAGGCATTATACAAACCAGAATCCCAGTTTTCATCGAACTCAATATAGAGAAGACCAAAGTCGGTTGTACCTGAACCTACCCCATAAAAGTATGTATAACTTATACCAGTATATCCTGATTTATATTTTGCATTTGCCCAGTACATCACCTTTGCTACTGGCATTTGACCTGGTATTAAAGCATGCCACCATGTGTGTTCAATGGAATTATGTGTAACAATAGAATCCAGTATAAGGGGTAAGGTAATGGTATCACCGTCATTTACCGTATAGTATAGGAAAGCAGAGTCTGTATATACTTCTGAATTCGGACCCCAAGTTCTTGTATGAGCATGTACTTTTCTATCCTGTATCAAGTATGTTCCTTTTAGTTCTTCTAAATCAACAGTAATATATTCTATTTCTTCGTAAACCTTCACGAGTGCACGTACCCAGAAGAGATGCCAGGAAGAATACCAGCCAGGACCGTTGGTCTCCGGTCCTACACCAGCTTGCTTCCAGCATATAGCATGATATGGAGGAGATACTCCTGCATCTATCCTAGTTGAGTGACTTGAGTCAGCTATTACAGTTCCAGCCCAGAAGGCATCCGTACCTATATCAGGGGTACCAGGTATACTAAGGGTATCCCACTGCCAATCTTCGGTAAATGGAAAGTCAAATTCACCTGTTGCAAAGATAGTTCCAATGGCACTTGGTCCAGGCATAGACGCATCAGAGTGATACTCCTGATAGTCATCGAGAACCACTCCGTCGGGAACATCTGCGGCAATTCCCCAGTAGGTGTAAACGCCAGCATCTGTCCACATATATTTGCAGAAGTGCACCTCCACGAGTGTACAGGCTGCAGGCGGTTCGAAGAATACACCCAGTGTATCGTCAGCAAGAAGACCACTCAGGTAATAGTTGCTCACACCACCATCATACTGCAAGAGCCACCATGCCCAGTCTTTATCAGACGGAACTACTTTACTTGGTTCACCATTTAAAGATGGTAGAAGGTATACCTCTCTGGATTTTGCGTAAATACTTCCTACAAAACTGCTGCTTGCAAGCAAAATTACTAATATTATTTTGCTTAGTTTCAGCATAATATTCTAAACTAAAATGATTTTATCTTTTCTGGATTTTTGTGATCTTAGGACAAACAACTCTGCAGGGATAGGTGTTAGAGGTATACCTGAGTTAATTATCTGTATAGCTAACTATTTACCTTCCAGTATTGATTTTAGTCTTATTTCAGGTTGGATTTCTGGACAGAATAATTCAGTTCCCGGGGATAAATCACTTAGAATATATCGTCACCGTCCAAATGCTTACATATACATTATAATACAAAAGGTGATAGAAGTCAAGAAAAAAATACTATAAAAAGGTAATCTAATAAAAGCATTGTTACTATCATATCCTTACCAATCTTTTATTTTCCTAGCTATTACTATGACGAAATAGGAAATTAAGGGATGTGTTGCTAACGTATAATCCCGTAAACTATAAGTCCTGTCATAAACAGCGATATTAGAAATCTCATAAGAGAACCTGCAAAGAAACCGAGCACTGCTCCTAATCCAGCCTTTATACTAATTTCAACTTTCCCTGTCCTGATTAATTCTCCTATAAAGGCACCTATAAATGGACCTATAAGGAGACCTATAATATTACCCACAAGAAAACCTATAACTGCACCCAGTACTGCTCCTATCATACCAAAAATTGAAGCACCGAGTTTTTTGGCTCCAATAGAGGTGGCAACATAATTTACCACAAGAGAAAAAGCAGTCAGTACAGCGAGGATAACATATATAACAATGCCAATTCTATCGAAACCGAAACCAAGCCCATAAACTATAGCACCCAACAATATGAGAGGTTCTCCGGGTAGAAATGGTATTATAGAGCCAACTATACCTGTTATTATTAAAAGTACAGTTATTATTGAGATAAATATTTGCATAATTTATTATGGTACTTTCTACTTATGAGTAGTTTCGAATGTGATTATAAAATATACAACCCAATGGAGTAATGATTATATTAAATATGAGATTGCTACGCTCCTGTTAGTCGCTCGCAATGACGGACTGTTATGGTGAGATTGCCACACTCACTTCGTTCGTTCGCAATGACATACACTTACTATTATTACAACATAAAAAGTAATACACCCGTTCCTACTACAGTAGAAACGGGTGAATGGTTTGTAATCACAATAATAGTGGTAACATCTTATTATATCAATCCAACTCTTCAACATTTACTAATCCACCAAAAGCCAATCCAATAGAAAAGGAAGGTCCATTAATTCTAAAATCAGGCTCATTTTTTAACATCGAACCATCCTCAAGCTGCCAATCCCCACCAAATTGACGTAGATAACTTCCCTTTGCATATATCACAATAAATTCTCCAAATCTAAATATAGCGCCTAATCCCAATGAACCAATAAAACCACCTGAACTTATGGAAGTCGTCCTTCCAGCACCCTCAGGAGTAAGAATATCATCGAAGTCTACATCGCCCAAATCAGGTCTTAAATAAATTGTGGTTCCTCCACCTCCAATACCAAACAATGGAAAAATGGCTATCTTCCTTCCAAGTGGAAATAGATAACCAGCCTCAAATAAGCCATATCCCATATTTATTTTGATACTTACAGAGTCACTCTCCGTTTTTATACCTCCACCAGCACCCGAGCCACCAATCACCACATTTCTAATAATGCCATAACCTCCTCCACCCCAGATATAAACTATATCTTCAATCTCATTTACACCATTAGCAGCAAACCTTTCATTTATGTCTTTTGTATCATATGAAAATCTACCAAAGGAAAAACCTCCAAGACCACCATTAATCTCATAGCCCCAGAGACAGACAGCAGAAAGCGAGAGTATCAAAACCAATGTTACTCTTCTCATAATTCCTCCTGGTATAATATTTGTTGTGTTAAATATCAACCACAGAGGGCACAGAGAGATAATATTTATTTTTCTCTGTGTACTCAAATTCACTATCAGCGTTTTTATTGCTTGTAGCTCACCTCTGGCAAACTTTGGGTTCAATAGAAGAGAGCACAGAGGTTTTTTTTTCTTATTTTCTACCTCAAAGATACTCTGTGTCCTCTGTGGTTTATTTTATATTCTTTCAGATTAATTTAAAAAAAGGTAGCTTTTCCACCTCTCATCAGGTATGTTTATGGGATTTTGATATAAGAAGAAATAATGGGGACGTTTGGGTATCTTTCTGAGTTTCATTTCAGCCTCCTTCAGTGTTCGATTACCCTTGCGGTTATTACAATAGGTACAGGAACAAACAAGATTCTCCCATGAGTCATCTCCCCCTCTTGTCTTTGGTATTACATGATCACAGGTCATCGTTATACCCTTTTTTCCACAGTATTGGCAGGTATATTTATCCCTCTTCATAATATTCTTTCTCGTAAGTGGTATTGCTGGTCTTCTTAAATGTATATAGCTCTGAAGTCGAATAATACTGGGGCTATCAAATGCAGTACTTGGTGTATGAATTTGCCATCCAAAAGCCTCAATAATCTCTGCTTTCCCAAGCCATAATAGAATTACAGCCCTTCTCATCCTTGTTACAGATAGGGGTTCGAAGTTTTGATTCAATACCAAAACAGGCGTTTTCATTTTATTGTGCACTCTATCTCTCATTATTCGCCCTCATCCCACCATTTCTCCTCTTCTGCTTTCTTCAACTGGGTCCGTGCCCTATCTATACCTTTTGTTGCATAATCAATCCAATGAGCTTCTCCTGTTAGACCCTTTATTTTATTATACTCATTGATTGCTCTCTGATAATTTGTAATCGCAGAACCCCAGTTTTTTGCCTTATACGAGGCGTCTGCTCTTGACATATAAAGGTCACCAGACAGAGCAACCAGAATAGCATCGCCTGGCGAAATCCTGAATCCCCTTTCCAGTTCTGTAGAAGCTTCATTCCACCTCTTAAGTTTTACAAGTAAATCAATTAGATGATAGCAGTAACTCGACTGAAGAGAATCTATCTCTATTGCCTTCTTATAACTCATAACAGCATCATCGTATTTCTTTTCATCTACATATACATTACCCAATCTCAGCCAACATGGTGCATATTCAGGTGATTGTTCAACTACATAACCATACTGTTCTCTGGCGGACTCACACTTGCCTATTGCAGCATAAGCATCCCCCAGGAAAATCCTTATATCAAAGTCCTCTGGATGCTTCACTAATACTGTCTCAAGTTCTATTATTCCCTCTTCATACCTATCAAGCTCTATATATAACTTACCCAGATTATATCTTAAACTCAAATCATCAGGTTCTAATTCTTTGGCTTTTTCATAATAATTAATTGCCTCATCCAGTTTATCCATCTTTTCAAATACATAACCTTTACCATAAAAGACCTGCCCATCATTGGGATTAATCAAAAGAGCCTTATCGTACTGCTCTAATGCAAGTTCGTATCTCATCTGGTCAGTATACATTCTTCCAAGACCATGGTAGCCTTTAGGTTCATCCGGAAGAACCCTGGTGAGATTTAAATAAGTATTTTCTGCTTCTCCATACTCGTTCTTCTTTATATATGTCTTTGCAAGGTCCAAATACGCATCTACAAATGCAGAACTCTCGGCAATAGCCTGCTTATAATTCTTTATGGCGTCATCGTATTGGCCGTTCTTAAAATATTCAAATCCAGACGAATGATATTTCTTTGCCTCTGATACACCAGTCTTTTCCTCCTTTGGTAGTTCTTCAGCTTCTGGTAGCGGGGCACAGCCGATTACTAACAAGAAAACAAGACATATAACACCTATTATCCACTTCATATTGCCTCCTGTTAAATTTTACAATAAATTAACTACAGTCCAACCTTAGAACACATCTGGGTCCTTCTCTTATTTTTATTTGGCGTTTCTAAGAAACCCGGGGGGTGAATCATCTCTCTCTCAATATCCTATTTTTCCCTGATTGGTGAACGCTCACTAATAAGTGTGTTTCTACTATCTTTTGCCCTTACTGAAATGAAATAGGTTAATTCTGGTTTCATTGTTCTATAAACAGGCTCTTCAGAAAACGAGGATAACACATTATCCCAATCAGAGATAATTTCAGCCCTGCAGAACACCTGCGTTTTAGACACATTGGGAACTTCTGCCCTCAGCTCAAAACCTGCTACTGGATCAGGAGCATAATAAGAAGGTAATTCAATTAGACTCGAAAGCGCCTCTTCATACCTGTCTATAGTGTCCCCTCCCATGGTAACCTCTATGAAATAAGGATGAAGCAATAAATCCAGGTCAATGTCCTGAGAAGGATAAGAACCATATTCTCTCCTGTAATCCTCAATGGAATTTGCCATTTGCCGCAAGGTTATACTTGCCTGCAGAATTATAGCTGAAATTTGTACTACTTTAATCATAGTCTTTTCATATATCGCAATTATTGCCTTAGCCCTTTTAAGAGATTGAATCCCTTTTTGGAGAATGGCAGCATCCTCTTTCTGTATTTCAAGAGACCTATATTGATTAATATTCTGCTTTATATCTTCTAAAATCTGTATCTGTTTTTCATCCAATTCAGTCTCACTGAGTATAGCTTCTATGTCTCCAATCTCCCTTTCAGGTAGAACAACCTGGGTCTGTGCAAACGTCTGGTGAGTCAGGGTTGCCTCATAAACCCTGAATGTTTCAGATATCGCATCTACCTTATATATGACATCTAATTTCTTTAAAGTATCGAACTCTAATTCCAAAAGCATTCCACCAAATATAAGCAGTGAATGTATTGTTTCTTTTCCCTTATCTATCAGGTCATCTTCAATCTTCAAGATAAGAGAATCGGGATTTATACTCTTCAGTAAGCCAATTATTATATCAAATTCTTCATCGGCCTTAATATCTACTGACGATAATTCACCTGCCTCCAGGCTAAATCCATATTGAGAGATGAGATTTTCAATATTCTCTATATGAGATACCAATACCTCCTGTGAAGATGAATCCAACAAAGGCTCTACCTTTCTCCTGACATTTGCAATCAGGCTTGTTGCTTTCTCAAGCTGATTACTTGCATTATCTATATTTGCAGAATGTAATGGTGCATCTTTGTTCTCCTTAAACCTAACCTTCAAAAAATATGGTCGAAGGGCAACTTCCAGATCTGTACCTTCCTCTGGGTAGGTTCCATGGTCAACCCAGTATTCCTCGAGGGCATTTCTTATACCCTTCAAGTTTCTCTCGGCATCGGTTATCATTGCCATATCACGGTAGCCTCCGCCACCCTGACATGAAAGAAACATCAACATTACAACAGACAGCGGTAGGATTCTCCTGTACATATCCCTCCCCTGTTAATATAATTACTTTAAATAAGCCAATCACAGAGAATTTAAACCATTCATCTCCTTTAAACTCTCTGTAACCACCTGTAATATAAACACTCTGAAAATAAATTTGCTTCCGAATTTTTGTGGAGCTGACGGGATTCGAACCCGTGACCTCTTGACTGCCAGTCAAGCGTTCTCCCAGCTGAACTACAGCCCCAGATATTGTTAAGCACTTATGCAGACTTCTTGTATTTTGTGTACTCTGGTTGTCCTTTCTTAAGTATAACTTCAGGCGTTATTACACACCTCTTTATACTTCTCTTTGATGGGAGTTCATACATTATATCAAGCATTGCATCTTCAATAATGGTTCTTAATGCTCGGGCACCTGTACTTTTCTCCATAGCAAGTCTCGCAATACATTTGAGGGCTTTATCCTTAAATTCAAGTTCAACCCCTCCTATTTCAAAGAGCTTTTCATACTGCCTCTTGAGTGCATCCTTTGGTTCCTTAAGTATTCTTACGAGATCTTTCTCACCAAGAGGTTTGAGTGTAGCACATACAGGTAATCTTCCAACAAATTCAGGTATAAATCCAAACTGCACTAAGTCTCTTGGTTCAGGATGTATAAGTGTTTGACCACTATTCTTGTCCTCATCGGTCATCTTAAATCCGACCCGTGATTTACCAAGCCTTCTCCTGATGATATCTTCCAGTCCGTCAAAAGTGCCACCGCATATAAATAGTATATTTTTCGTATTTACCTTTATAAGGGGTTGTTCCGGATGTTTTCTTCCACCATGTGGGGGAATACTCGCTATACAACCCTCCATAATCTTCAGTAGTGCCTGCTGGACTCCCTCTCCAGAAACATCTCTTGTTATCGATGGAGAATCTGTCTTCCTTGTAATCTTATCTATCTCATCTATATATATTATTCCCTTTTCTGCCTTTTCTATATCAAAATTACAGGATTCGCATAGTCTAAGAATAATATTTTCCACATCCTCCCCAACATAGCCAGCTTCTGTTAGAGATGTTGCATCAGATATGGAGAATGGAACCTTCAGAAACCTTGCAAGAGTTTCAGCAAGAAGGGTCTTACCAACTCCTGTTGGTCCTATCAATAGTACATTGCTTTTCGATATATCATATCCACTAACATTATGATATACCCGTTTATAGTGATTATAAACTGCAACCGAAAGTATCTTTTTTGCATAATCCTGACCAATAATATAATCATTAAGATACCTGTTTATACCTATTGGGGTAAATTCGGGTTTTAATGTTTCTGTTTTGTATTTGGGAACATGCTCAGAGAACTTCCTTATACAACTATAACATATATTTGCATAAGGTCCTGAAACGATATTCTCTCTCTTGACACCACAAAATGAACATGTTTTATACATATAATGTTTCTTTTATAAATTCTGATTAGTTATTTACTTCTTTTTTTTTTACTATCACCTCATCGATTATACCATATTCCTTTGCCTCTTTAGCATTCATCCAGAAATTCCTATCAGTATCACGTTTAATCACCTCAACATCCTTGCCTGTATGAAAGGCAAGTATCCGATTTAGTTCATCTCTGACCCTCGTGACCTCTCTTGCATGTATAGCCAGATCAACGGCCTGCCCTGATATGCCACCCATGGGCTGATGTATAAGAACCCGGGCGTGTGGAAGAGTGAACCTCTTTCCTTTTGTCCCAGAGGCAAGTATTATAGCACCCATAGAGGCTGACATTCCCATGCATATCGTTGAGACATCTGCGCTGATATACTGGATTGTATCGTATATTGCAAGCCCACAGGATGTAATTCCTCCCGGGCTATCTATATATAGATGTATATCCTTTTTGTGGTCTTCTGCCTCAAGAAATAACAGTTGTGCTACTATACACGAAGCTATGGACTCTGTTATCTCACTACCGAGGATTATTATTCTGTCCTTCAAAAGCCTGGAAAATATGTCGTAGGCTCTTTCCCCCCTACTTGTAGATTCAACAACTATTGGTACAAGATTCATTAAAGCCCTCCTGCCTTGATTTTTTACAATCAGATATTAGTAATTATCCTTGGTTTTGGTTCGTCCTTTTTGTCAAAAGAACCTCTTGTTTCAAGGTCTCCTGACTTATCAGTCTTTTCTGTGTATTTGACTATGGCTTCCTCAACCAACTTATTAACAACCTTTCCTCTTCTAAAATATGCCCTCAGATACTCACGGCGATCAGAATCTTTGAAAATCGTTCTAATCTCTACTGGTTTAAGAGAATCCTTTAATAAATCCTTTAATTCTTCATCTGTTACAGCTATATTCTCATTATCTGCTATTATTATAAGGATTGCCCTGACCTTTGCATTCCATCTTGCTCTTTGAGATATCTCTTTATCATCTATAGGTTCAATTTTATTATTTTTAATGTCATCCTTCAAGCCATCAAGAGCTATATTAACAAATACCTTTGGAGGTTCGAACTGATGCCTCTCCACAAGTTCGTTAAGTACCAAACCAGGCAGCAACTCTTTAACCTGATTATTTAATCTCTCAATGAGATTATCTTTTACGTTTTCTCTTAGTTCTTTAAGGTCTTTAAACCCGCATACTTTTGCAAATTCATCATCAACTGAGGGAAGTTTTACTTCTTTTACCTCATTCACTCTTATATTGTATGAAACATCTCTACCAGCAATTGAAACATCGCTGAAACCAATAGGATAGCGAATTTTAATCTTTATACTATCACCAGGTCTTCTGCCAACAAGGTTTTTATTAAACTCCTCTAAAATCTTATCAGAACCAAGAATGAAACCGAAATTTGTAACCTTTTCAGGACGAAGTACCCCTTTTAACTCTCTCATATAATCATAGTCTATAACTAAATAATCACCTGGTGCAGATACCCTCACAACAGGAATATAGGTAGCGTAAGAGAACCTCATATTATCTATTGTCCCATCAACATCCTCATCATTTATCTGACGAAATGGAAGTTTTATGACTATATCTTTATAATCTATATCTAACTCTGGTATCACCTCAAACGACGCTGTGAAGGAGAGTTGTTTTTTATCCTGTTTAATATTATCTATTTCTGCCCTGGTTAATGGTACAATACCCTTTTCTTTTATCACACTTAGGTATGCATCCCTGCATGTATCCTCTAATGCCTCTCCTTTTAGGGTGGGGCCAAAGCGCTTCTCTATAATTGATATAGGCACCCTCCCTTTCCTAAAGCCGTCTATAGCAACTTCCTTCGAGTATCTCTTTAAAAGTTCTTCCTCTTTTTTGGCAATAAGCGATGGAGAGACACCTATCTTTAACCTTCTTCCAGAATCAGATGATTCTTCTAACTTTGAGGTTATATTCCCCATATTCACTCAATCTTTTTTACGGTAATAATTTTAATATGGTTATTTCAACCTTTGTCGTGCTGGGAAACCATCTGGCTAAAAGTAATTTAAACAAAAAATTATACCACAATAATATTAAAAAGTCAAGAAAAATCTACCAGATATTCTTTACTTTCTATATCTAATCTTTGCCTGAGCTGCAGCGAGTCTTGCAATAGGGACCCTGTAAGGTGAACAACTCACATAATCCAATCCTGCTCTCTCACAGAAATCTATTGACTTTGGATCTCCTCCGTGTTCACCACATATTCCAACCTCAAGTTTTGGATTGGATTTTCTACCCTTTTCAATGCCCATCTTTATGAGTTGTCCCACACCCCTAATGTCGAGTGTCTGAAATGGGTCATAATTCATTATCCCCTTTTCTATATAACTTTCAAGAATCTTAAAAAAATCATCCCGTGAAAAACCAAACGTGGTCTGTGTGAGATCATTTGTTCCAAACGAGAAAAAATCTGCACTTTTGGCTATCTCATCTGCTGTGAGTGCCGCCCTTGGTAATTCAATCATAGTCCCTATCATGTAGTCTATTTCTATCCCCTGTTCTTTAGCAACTTCCTTTGCAACCTTCTCAACAACTTTTCTTTGATTTACTAACTCAATCTCACTACCTACAAGAGGAATCATTACCTCTGGAATAACCTTTTTTCCCTCCTTTATTACCTCAGAGGCTGCCTCAAAAATCGCCCTTACCTGCATTTCTGTTATCTCAGGATATGCTATACCGAGCCTACAACCACGATTTCCAAGCATTGGGTTGACCTCGGACAATATCCTCACCTTCTCTTTTATTACTGAGGATTCTACCTTCATCTTTCTCGCAAGTTCCTTTATCGACTCCAGTTCCTTGGGTAAGAACTCATGTAGTGGTGGGTCAAGAGTTCTTATTACCACCGGGAGACCATCCATAACTCTGAAGATTTCCTTAAAGTCATCTTTCTGCATCGGGAGAATCTTGGCAAGGGCTTTACATCTTTCTTCTCTTGTCTCTGCTAAGATCATCTCCCTGACTGCCATAATCCTATCTCCCCCGAAAAACATATGTTCAGTCCTGCATAATCCTATGCCTTCACATCCAAACTCTCTTGCGGTTTTTGCATCATTTGGGGTATCAGCATTCGCCATTACACCCATCCTTCTAAACTCATCTGTAAAACCAAGTAACTTTCTAAACTCAGGAGTAAATGAAGCCTTAATCTCAGGTACATCACCCTCTATCACACGACCTGAAGCACCATCCAGAGTAATCACTTCTCCCTCTTTTACTGTAATATTATCCTTTTTGAAAAGCTTATTATCATAATCGACACTTATAGACTCACATCCTACTACACAGGGTTTACCCATCCCTCTCGCTACAACTGCTGCATGAGAGGTCATTCCTCCTCTTTGAGTTAAAACACCCTCTGCACTGGCTATGCCTTTTATATCCTCAGGGGATGTTTCAACTCTCACGAGTATACAAGGCTCATCCTTTTCTTTCATTTTTACTGCATCTGCTGGGGTAAATACAACCTTACCAGTTGCAGCACCAGGAGATGCGGGTAGTCCCTTAGCTATGATCTCCACCTTTGCTTTTGGGTCAATCATCGGATGGAGTAACTGGGTTATATATCCTGGGTTCATCCTCATTATGACCTCTTTCTTATCTAAAAGCCCTTCATCTACCATGTCGACAGCTATCTTTACAGCTGCAAGAGGGGTTCGTTTACCAGAACGAGTCTGAAGAATAAAAAGCTTTCCCTTCTCCATAGTAAATTCAATATCCTGTAAATCCTTGAAGTGTTTCTCTAACTTTTCTCGCACTCCAGTAAGCTCCCTATAAGCACGGGGGAACATTTTTTCAAGAGACGCCAGTGAGGAATCACTCTTCTCCTTTTCTGCTAACGAAAGCGGATGAGGCGTTCGTATACCAGCCACAACATCCTCACCTTGAGCATTTGGTAGCCATTCACCATAGAATATATTCTCACCTGTTGCAGGATTACGTGTAAACGCTACTCCTGTCATTGAGTTCTTACCCATATTACCAAATACCATAGTCTGAACATTACATGCTGTTCCCCACTCCTCAGGTATATTGTTTAGTTTCCTGTATTCTTTAGCTCTCTCATTATTCCATGAACTAAATACCGCCTCTATAGCACCCCATAACTGCTTATGTGGGTCCACCGGAAAGGTTTTACCATATTTTTTAATTATACCCTTGTAGATACTCGTTAGTTCCTGGAGTGTTTCCGAAGAAAGCTCTGAATCAAGTTTTACTCCCTTTTTTCTTTTTAATTCTGCAAGTGCTTCTTCAAATTCACCATGACTAATTCCCATAACTACATTACCATACATATCTATCAACCTTCGAAAACAATCATATGCAAATCTTTCATCACCTGTATTCTTTATCAATCCTTTAACAGTATTTTCGTTTAATCCAAGGTTCAAGATGGTATCCATCATACCAGGCATGGATACTCTTGAACCAGAACGGACAGATAAAAGAAGAGGATTGTCAGTATCACCAAACATTTTTCCCATCTTCCTCTCAATTTTCCTTAGAACATTATCTACTTCCTTCTTCAAACCATGTGGAAGTGTATCATTATGTTTAAAATAATAAACACAGGTTTGGGTCGTAATAGTAAAGCCAGGGGGCACCGGTATGCTAATTCTTGTCATCTCATGCAGTCCTGCACCCTTTCCCCCAAGAGTGTTTTTCATATCCTTATCGCCCTCTCCAAATAAATAAACATATTTCATAATTTTTTTCCCTCCATTTCGCAAACGATAAAAAAACAATTCATATCAGTAAAAAATATGAATTCTATAAATAACGGAAAAACCCTCAAGACAATACTAAAGATTTGCTATATTATACCACATGCATACAAAAAAGTCAAGAAAAAATTGACATCGTCACCAAGACATTCACCCCGCACCTATGCATAGGTGCGGGGCAAGAAGACACCAAGAACAACGAGATTGTGGATTAAAGGCTACGTATAACGAACAACGAGTAGCGAACAACCATTCACGAAAATTTTTTCTTGACAAACTTACTTTTTTAAATTATAATATAACTATTGAGTTCTCTTGACCCTGTCAAGTTAACTCAGCATATACTAAAATAGAAGGCTAAGATGAAAAAGGTGATGTTAATCCTGGCGAGTCTTGTATTTTTGCTATTTGTGCTTTTTGTGAAAGGTTGTTTTATGGGAATGATTGATATCGATGGATACTCTTTTACTGAAACTGGGGTTGTTCAAGCACACGGCGCCATCGGCTCTGTTGGGATACCACGGAAAGGTTTCGGACCTTATCTACCCGCACAAAGTACAATTGATAGAGGGTGGCCTATTGGTCAGTTTGAAATATCGGACTGGTTTAGTACTAATCTTATAAATGGAAAGGACATTGGAACTGCTTTTTACGAGGCTAAAGCAAGGTTTGCCAAGCTTCATCCCGAAACTTTTAATATGAAACCCTATCGTAGAGACATGTTTTATTTTAACCTCTTTGCTGATCCGACAATGTGGTTTGTAAAAGAACCCGAGGTGAAAGATGAAAATTAGATTGCTAAGTATTGTTCTACTTATCTTCTCAGTCCTCCAAGCTCAGGAGCATTTTCCAGAAGAAAAAGGCTCTCCATGGAATATAAGCATCAATATGGGAGGGTCATTATCAAAGGGAAACACCGATGTGGTTCAACTTCAGGGTGGAGGAAATATTGCTTATCGTATAATAAATACCTGGACGAATCTTGCAATAGACGGCTCTTTCCTGTTTGGTAGGACATCGGGAAATACATTTCAGGAGAAGTTCCATATTCAACCACAGTTTAACTATTTTTTTAACAATAAAGACTATTGTTTTGTTCATCTTTTCTGGAAGAGGGACAAATTTGCTGGTGTAACAAAAGACATGGCAGTGATTGGTGGGCTCGGTCGAGATTTAATCAAAAAAGAGGAATTTGGTTTCAAGGCAGAATTGGGTGGAATATATGAAAGAAGAATTACAGTTATACCCGATACTCTCGATTTCCCTTCCGGGTTTATTTACACAGAAGCAAATTGGAATCCCAATTCTTTTTTGAATTTTGTGTTAATTGCTCAAACCACTAACGATTTCACAGATTGGGAAAATTATCAACTTTTAATTTCTTCATCTCTTCAGTCCATCATAACCCAGAATCTATCTTTTGTTCTAAACTGTCGTGCTGTTTATTATAACATTCCACCAATTCCTGATGCAGAGAAATGGGATATTACATTGATTCCACAGTTGCAGATGAATTTTTAAATAAGATAAGTATATTTTACAGAATTGACCCCGTAAACTTACTTCGTTCGCACGGGGCAGGTAGAATTGATAGGATAAGTATTAATTAAAAAAATTAGAGACTTATTTAATGAATAAAAAGATGTTTAAATCCTGTTCATCCCGTCTAAAAAAAGACATTCTTGACAGGATTTACCCCGTAAACTTACTCCGTTCGCACAGGGCAGGCCCCATACGAGCAAGCTCCTACGGGGCAGGCAAGATTGACAGGATAAGTATCAATTAAAAAAATTAGAGACTTATTTAATGAATAAAAAGATTTTTAAATCCTGTGCATCCTGTTCATCCTGTCTATCCCGTCTAAAAAAGAGAATATTGACAGGATTTACAGGTTAGTGTTAGATAATTTATTATTACCTTATAATTTTTTAACTTTTTATTTTTGATTGGGGGTGTTATGAAGAGGCTGTGTTTTATGGCAGGTGTACTATTACTCGTATCCATTTGCGGGTGTGCAAGGGTTAGTAAAAGGGTGCTTCTTATCTTCAGTTACCATCCTGAGTTTCCCTGGGTGGCGGAAGAGACAAGGGGTGTTGAATACGCATTAAAGGAAAGGGGATTGGAGATTGAAAAATTATATATGGACACCAAAAGGAGAACAAGTACAGATTGGAAGAAGAAAGTAGCGGAAGATGCTATGAAGAAGATTGAGGAGTTCAAGCCTGATATTGTTATTGTCTTTGATGACAATGCCTGTGAGCTTGTAGCGAAAAAATACATTGGAAATATTCTTCCGTTTGTTTTCTGTGGTATGAACGGTAATCCTGAAGATTATGGATTTCCATCGGATAATATAACCGGGGTGATTGAAAGGGGTCATATCAAGGAATCGGTTGAACTTTTTAAACGGCTTGTACCTGACGTAAAAAAGGTTGCGATAATAACCGACAATAGTCCTTCCTCGCAGGCATTTGTAAACAGAGTTAAGGAAATTGAACTACCTGTTGAAATAGACGAGTTCTACAATACGAATGATTTTGATTCCTGGAAAACAAAAATCATAGAACTCCAGACTGAGGTAGATGTAATTGGTTTATTTCTATATCACACCATTAAGGAGAAGGGTGAAGAAGTAAGTTTACTTCCTCAAGAGGTCCTGGAATGGACATTCGAAAATAGCAAACTTCCTGAGTTCGCCCTTTTTGATTTCACGATAAAAGGTGGAGCTCTGTGTGGAGTATCCCCATCTGGATACGAACAGGGTAAGACTGCAGCTGAAATCGCAATCAAGATATTAGATGGAAAGAAACCTATAGATATTCCCATCGAATGTCCTAAAAAAGGAAATTCTATTATTAATGAAACAAGGACTGAGAGATTAAATATAAATATCCCTGAAGATGTATTTAAAGAGGTAGAGATAGTATACTAATATCCTCTTCCGAATAGTGTAAAACATTTCTTAAACGAATGTTTTCTGAAATAATTTACTTTTCTCAAATGTTTTACTTTGAGTGAAATATTATAGATAATGAATAACTAAAATTTAAGATAGTATATATAGGTTCGGAGATTCTCGGATGAAACCTAATTATAATGTAATTGAAAGAAAGGAGAGTGATGCCTATGAGGTAACAAAGAAAGCCTTACAGATATTGAATAGAGTGCCTCATCTATTATTACAATTAACAAAGGAGGAGCTTCTTGCTTTATAAAAACAAGGAGTGAAGAGAAAAATGACCCTCTCTTATTCCTTGTTTAAAGAGGGTAAATTTAACCGAAAGTGCTGAAAAATTTAACGAGGAGTAACCATGAGATCTGCATTGGAGGATAAGATGTTCAGACGCCTGAGCATCTGTCTTGTTCTGTCCGTTCTCGCAATCGGCCTCACATATGCGCAGGTCGACACCAAGGCCGCGGCCAAAAACACCTAGCACGTGGCCAGCCTGTTCAGCATACACTATGCTCTACCGATTGACGAGGGCGAGTACGTCGAGGAGGGCGCTCTCATGCTCAACGTCAGCCCGTTGGTGCTCTGGTTCCCGGTTGACGGGCTCGGCGTCGACGCCGGCTTCTACTACTTCACCAGCCATTTCACGGACTTCAATCTCAGCATCGGGCCGCGCGTGGCGTACTACCTGAGGCGGTCGGGGCAGCAGAGCCGGTTGATGCCGCACGTGGGATGCTCGTTTCAGTACGTGCTGAACAACATGGACCCCGGGGCGAGCGAGACCGGCTGGAACCTGAAGCTCGGGCTCGGGGTGTCGCCGGTCATCGGCGGGCACGTCACGGTGCCGGTCGAGCTTGGGTTCCTGCTCCACCATCGTTCATCCGACTACGGCGTGGAGAGCTTTTCCCGGACCGCGGGCAGGATCTACCTTGAGTCCGGCATCGGCGCGTTCCTCTGGAAGAAGTAGTCGTGGCCTAACCCAAAAGGAGGTTATTTACCATGAAAACCATAAAAACCCTAAAAACCGCATTGCTGTTTGCTCTTGCCCTGTTCCTGGTAGTGATTGCCTGTGACAAGGACCCTATCGGTGCTGGACTCGAAGGCCCGAATGAAACCCACTGGGGGAGTCCGTTTGATCTCCATGTCGCCCACGTCGACCCGGACGAGCGGGACTTCTGGTTCGGGCTCATCGCCGACACGCACATTGACGCCTCGAGTTGCGAGTTGTGTCCCTGGGGAGGCGGACACCCGTACCGCGATACCGACAAGGTCAAGCGCAACCGCAACTGTATTGATGACATGAACGCGGACAACTTCTGGGCCCAGATGAAGGGCATCGTGCATGTCGGCGATATGGTCGACGCGCACAGCGTTCAGAACCTGGTCGCATTCCGCCAGCTCTGGGAGGACGACTACCCGGGCCACGACGGCGGCAGCATCAAAGGGACGAGCGACGACAATACCGACTACAAAAAGGCCTATAGCCAGGGATACCGGATCAACATCCCGGTCTTTCCCGGGATCGGCAACCACGACGACCCGGACGGCCACTACCTCGAGTGGCCCTATGCGATGAGGTACTTCCGCGAGCGCGGTGGTTACTCGACCGGCATGGTTTCTGCCTACCTGGACACCGGGATGGCATACTGCTGGCGCTGGGGGAAGTACTTCTTCATCCAGCTCGGCCAGTGGGCCGGCAGCCCGTGTGTGGAGAGACACCCGTACAGCCGCCCCAAGCTCGAATGGCTGGAGAACGTGCTCAGCACTTATGTCGCGGACAGCGGACTCGGCGTGGTCATCTTCCAGCACTACGGCTGGGACCATGACGGCAGCTACGACTACTGGACCGAGGACCATAAGCGGCTGATGCTCAACATCCTCTGCCGCCGGCCGATGGACGTCGGCCTGGACGAGCAACTGGGCAACCCTTACAACGTGCTCGCCATTTTCACCGGGCATACCCACAACCAGAACTTCGACATCAGGCCGTATGCCGGAAAGGACACGAACAACGTCCCCATCCACTTCCGTAACCTGGTCCTGCAGGCCGCCGGCGCCCTCGACACGGGTGGCAACTACGGATACTACCTGGTGCACTTCATCGACGGGGTAAAGATGCATATCAAACTCAAGCACGTCAACTCCGGCCACTGGTTCACCTGGGAGTATGACATATCGATTCCGCGATAAAGGATTCGGGACCCATGATACCAGGAAGGACAGCATGAATCGCATCAGCATTGACCTCGTCAGAATCGGAATCGTGGTGCTGGCGGTCTGCCTGACGGCCGGCTGTACGAAGCCGGTGCATCTGACTGAGGCCGACAACAACGGTCAGGTCACACTCAAGCAAGGCCAGGAGCTTGTGATAGCCCTTGAGGCCAATCCGACCACCGGCTACCAGTGGGAGTTGGCCGAATGCAACCAGTCGATCCTCATCCAGCAGGGCGAGCCGAGCTATGCCGCGTCACAGTCCGTACGCCCGGGTTCTGCCGGACTGGAATCGTGGTGCTTCACCGCGAGGGCAAAAGTCGAAACCGAACTCCGGCTGGTCTACCAGCGGTCGTGGGAAGAGGATACCGAACCAGCGCAGACCTTCACGGTCAAGGTTGTCGTGCGCTAGCTATGTATGCCCTGGTGCCAGGTCTTGACATTTGACATAACCAATTGGAAAAAAGAGAACCGTTCCCTTTTATTGTTCTGGTTTTTTACTTATTTTTACGGCAGTGAATATCTCTAACATTCGTCTCCATAGAAAAACCAAAAGCCGTAGATCGATTTCTTTGTTTGGTACTATTATTTGTCTTATTGCATTGGTTGCTTTAGTTTGGCAGACAGCAACAACCTCACCTAAAAACCTCTGGGCATTAGGGGGAATGCTTGGGTTGAGCTTTATCATTGGGGTAGTTTATCGCAAATTTACAGGCAGAATAATTCGACCGGAATTTAAAAACAATATTGAATACCGAAAAATGAACATAATTTAGAATTTTTTAAAATTTTATATAAAATATATATATTAAGTTACTCTGGTATTGTTAAAATCTGAAAAAATGGAGGATAAAGATGCGTAGATATATCCTGAGTTTGTCGCTTTTTTTGACCCTGTGTGTATTAATCAGTATTTCTTATACTGAAGCAAGAGGAAGTGAACTCCTCTTAGAAGAACTCGATAAACAAATAAATGAGTATAGACCTGATACTAAATACAAAGACGATCCATTTGCCCTGGTTACTATAAAAGAGGCATTGATTGCAGCTAAAGAGGGTAACTATGGAATAGGGGCTTGCCTTATACGAGAAGTAGATGGTAGTGTGGTAGAAAAGGGACATAACGAGGTCTTCATGCCATATTTCAGAATTGACAGGCATGCCGAAATGGTAACGATGACGAAATATGAAAATAGTCAAAAAACTGAAAAGCCAAATGTTGACGGATTAGTTTTATTCACATCGCTCGAATGCTGTCCTATGTGTCTAACCCGTCTTATATCAGCTGGAGTTCCGAAGGTCTACTATGTTGCTTCTGACCCTATAGCTGGTATGATTCATCTATATGATAATATGCCACCTCTCTGGCAGGTTATTGCTATTGGAAGACAATATGGACCAGCTGAATGTTCTCCAGAATTAAAGAAGCTTGCTAATGAGATTTTTTTACTTACACGAGAGGCACTTGATGAAAAACTAAAATAACCTCTTTTTCTCAAATGTTTTACTTTGAATGAAATATTATAGATAATGAATAACTAAAATTTAAGATAGTATAAGGACGGGACGATGGGGTCAGGTCTTTAGTTTTAAATTTTCTTGACATTTTATTTTGTTTATGATACAATTCAGTGTGGCGAGACCACTGACACTAATCTTAAAAAAGCAAATTAATAATACACCACAAAACTCAAAACTAAAGACCTGACCCCATTCGTGCTGAATAATTTAAAAAGGAGGGGATACTATGAAATCAGGAATTGTAAGTTTATTAACCATAATAGTCGTGATAACAGGATTTGTCATACCCACACCGGTATCAGGCGAGCTGACCATGGACGAGAAAGAGTGGCTGGACAAAGGATATCGCTATGAGAAAAACGGCTGGACATTTGTACATATAGAAGGACCACCATATGAACGGGGTTTTCAACATGGATATCTTCTGGCTAAAGAGATTCAGGAGGTTCTGAGAGTCAATAAGTATCTGGCTAAATGGTATACTGGAGAAGAATTCGAGTTTTTTGTAGAAGCGGCTGTCAGAATTTTTACAGAAAAGATCGATGATGAGTTTCTCACCGAAATCAAGGGGATTGCAGATGGAGCGAGAAAAGCCGGGGTTGAGGTTACATATCAGGAACTCATAGCATGGAATGCTATGTTTGAACTTCTTGACTATTGGTGGCCGGAGGTAAAAGATGAAGAACCGCATAAGAAAGATAGATGCAGTGCCTTTATCGCTACTGGCAAGGTGACAAGGGATGGAGGAATTATCATGGCTCATAACTCCTGGGATATTTATGCTGCCGGTGATTTCTTCAACATAATTCTGGATATTAAACCAGAAAAGGGGCACCGAATCTTGATGCAGTCTTCGCCTGGTCTAATTGATAGTGGTACAGATTTCTTTGTTACTGATGCCGGTATTATTGGCACAGAAACCACCATCGGTGGCTATTCCGGATTTGATTCTACCAAGGTACCAGAGTTTATGCGGGAAAGGAAGGCGATGCAATACGCAGAAACTATTGACCAGTGGGTAGATATAATGAAGAATGATAACAATGGAGCCTATGCTAATAGTTGGTTGTTGGGTGATGTGAACACTGGTGAGATTGCCAGATTTGAACTGGGATTAAAATACAGTAGTCTGGAGAGGACCTTTGACGGTTATTTCACTGGATTTAATGTCGCAATTGACCTGAAAATCCGTAATCAGGAATGTGAGAATTCTGGTTACTCAGATATCAGAAAGCCTATGGGTGCGCGTCGAGTCCGCTGGAAGCAGCTTATTACTCAGCACTTTGGAAAAATAGATGTAGAAATAGCCAAAGAGATGTTATCAGACCACTATGATATTTATCTAAACAAAGAGAACCCTTGTTCACGTACCATCTGTGCTCATTATGACCTTGACCCAATGGAATTTTGGCCGGAAAGGTTACCTTTCAGTCCGCAAGGAGCAGTGGATGGAAAGGTGATTGACAGCAAAATGTCTAAACAGATGAGCCTTTGGGCAAGGTGGGGAAGTTCTTGCGGAAGGGCTTTCGATGCCACAAAATTCTTAGAAGAGCATCCTCAATATGATTGGCTTGAAGGATATCTGAAAGACAGACCCACTCAACCATGGACAGAGTTTTTTTCATGGGAATAAAACAATAAACTCTCATTTGTCCCTCTTTGAACGAATTGGAAGAACTGGGAAAATTAGAAGGATTGTTGATATGAGGGTTTAACTATTCTTTAAACCGCTAATGGACGCAAATAAACGCGAAAAATATAGAAGATATTTCTTATCACTAACGATAATAACCGTATATTAGTGGTAATCTTCTTAAGATATGACACAATTATTAGAAAAGGACTTAGTTTATAGAATTATAGGCTCTGCAATGAAAGTTCATAAGGAGCTTGGCCCTAGTTTAAGAGAAAAAACATACGAAAGAGCACTCTGTATTGAGTTCAAACATCAGGAAATTGCATATACTAACCAGTCAAAACATCCTGTTTCCTATCGTGGTGAAGTTATTGATGAATACACGCCTGACATTGAAGTAGAAAACAAAGTGATTGTTGAGACTAAGACAGTAGAAACCATTATTGATGAACATCGAGGACAAATATTGAATTATCTGAGAATTACAGGATTAAATGTTGGTTTAATTATCAACTTTAAACACATAAAATTAAATTGGGAACGTCTTGTATTAGACACTGCAAGGTAGGAAGAAATAAATATTTTTCCAATTATTAGCGATAATCCGCGTCCATTAGAGGTTATATTTTATCTTAACCGCGAATATACGCTAATAAACATAAATTAATAAATATTATTTATAACTTCAGAGATAATTCCTATAATTATTGCTTGGTCTTTATCATAACAGACCACATATGAACATCATTACAGATAAAGAATAAATATAACATAGTAAAAAAATTATTTAAATAATTAGCGATAATTCGCGTCCATTAGCGGTTTATTATTCTTTTTTATTTCCAAAAAAGGAGCACCTATGGGAAACTTAGAATGGGTTAAACTGACAATACCAAACAAATTATCCCACCTTCAGATGGCTTTATTGTATGTTGAAGAGGCAGCCAAACTGATTGGTTTTGGGAAAAAGGAAATAAAGATGATTATATTGGGGGCTGAAGAAGCAATTAGTAACGTAATTAAGTATGCCTATGAAAAGGAAGAAAATGAACAATTTGATATAATATGTAACCAAACTCCTCTGGGCATAAAAATTATCATTAAGGAGAAAGGGATACCCTATGATCCTAAACTATTCCCAAAATATAATCCTGATGCACCTTTAAAAAAACAAACCGGAACAGGGCTTGGATTATTCCTAATGAAGGAAAGTATGGACGAAATATCTTTCCATAATCTTGGGTTTGAAGGCAAAGAAGTCCATCTCATAAAGTTTCTTCCTCATACAAATATTACTAAACATGTTAATTCATCTGAAATAGCTCAATTTGAAAAAGAGAAAAAATCTGAACCCAGGAAAAATGTAAAATTTATTATAAGAGGAATAAAACCAGAAGAAGCAATCGAAATTTCAAAATGTGTATATAAAACATATGGTTACTCATACTTCTCTGAACACGTTTATTATCCTGAAAGGATTGTAGAACTCAATAAAAGCGGGCATCTCATAACAGCAGTTGGGGTCACAGAAGATGGTGAGTTTGCTGGTTCCTGTGCCCTTTCAAAGGATGAGGTTGATGATAAAATTGCTGAGATAGGGCAAGCAGTTGTAAAACCTGTATTTCGTGGAAACAAATGTCTTGAAAGGCTAACCGAATATCTCATCAATGTCGCCAAATCTGAAGAAATGCTTGGTATATTTGGACAGGCTGTAACAAATCATATTTATTCACAGAAAGCTATACATCGTCTGGGGACAAAAGATTGCGCAATACGGTTAGGTTACCTTCCATCAACTATGGTCTTTAAAAAAATAACAGAAGAACTTGGTCAAAGGGAAACAGTTGTATTATCATTTTTACCACTTCAGAAAGAACATAATATTAATGCTTATCTCCCACTTCATCATAAAGAAATGATAAAAAAGATATATAATAATATCAAATTTAACCCGACTTTCGTCGATATTCCAGAGAAAGATGTTTTTACATCCAATAACTCATCTATTATCGAAACAACGATCGTAAACATTGAAGGTAATGCAAAGATAAAGGTGAAACAATACGGTAAAGATATTATACCAAGAATAAAAGAACAATTAAAAGATATCTGTTTAAAACATATTGATGCAATATATCTACATCTAAATTTAGAGGACCCCTTAACTCAAATTTTAACTCGTGATTTTGAAAATATGGGATTTTTCTTTTGTGGAATATTACCAGGAGAATCTTTAGGAGATTCGCTCATCTTACAGTATTTGAATAACATTTCAATTGATTTCGATAAGATTCAATTACATAGTGAATTTGCAATGGAATTACTCAAATATATTAAAGAATCAATGGAAAATGAACCCATTAAAATTCTTATAAAAGGTGGTGAAAATGATAAATTAGAATTCAAATCAACATTGAGATGGAATCAAAAAGAGGATAGAAAAGATTGGTCGATGGAGTATACGGTTATGAAAACAATCACTGCCTTTATGAATTCCTTTGGCGGAACACTTTTAATTGGTGTAAAGGATGATGGTAGTATTATCGGTATTGAAGCAGATAAATTCCAGAATGAAGATAAGTATCTACTTCATTTTTCAAACTTGATTAAAAAATATATCGGCTTAGAATACAGTGAATCTATTAACTACTATTTTGTTGATTTAGAGGGAAAGAAAATTATGAAGGTGGATTGCAGTAGGAATAAAAAACCTGTTTTTATGAAACTGGGTGATAAAGAAGAATTTTATATTAGAAGTGGTCCATCAAGTATAAAACTACCAATAAGTAAAGTCATTAAATACATAGACAATCATTTCCCCAACTCCTGACCAACCTGATACTATACAATACTTAGAAAATCCATTAAATTCAATAAATGTCTATTCGTATCCATCGACATTGATGATACATTCCTCATTTCTTAATACTTTAATTCAATGACTCCTTAATCTGATAAATCCCTGCCTGACGGCAGGCAGGCGTTTAATCCGATGACTACTTAATCCGTTTAATCTGTTTAATCCGATGACTCTTTAATCTGATAAATCCGTTTAATCCGCTGACTCCTTAATCCGTTTAGTCCGCTGAACAAAAAGCTTGACAACACCGAATATATGTGGTAAAATAGATTATTAAACGTTTTGTAATCATTATCAAAAATGAGCGAGATTTTCATAAATCCCGGTGACTATAACATAGATATCAAATTCCTTATGAAACTTGCAGAGGAAATTTTAAAATGCGAAGGTGCTTCTTCAAAACTCAGAGTAGAGATCACGTTCACTGATGATGCCTTTATAAAGAAACTCAATGAAAAATATCTAAGAAGGGATTATCCAACCGACTGTCTTTGTTTTAACTTATTAGAAGAAGCAACGGATAGAGAAATAGCTGATATATATATATCCTATGACAGGGCAGTTGAACAGGCTAGGGAGAGAAAAGAAACACTCGATTTTGAACTTGCGATACTCACAGCACATGGTGTTCTGCACGCCATTGGTTATGAAGATGACAAGCTGATAGAGAAAAAGCAAGAAGATTATGTAAAAAGACTATTCACACGCACATAACGATATAACCCTTTTATGTTAACCGCTCTTCAAATATTTTTACTCTTTTTTTTGCTGTGCCTTTCAGCCTTCTTCTCGGGTTCCGAAACCGCTATATTCTCACTTTCCCCACTTACCCGCAGAAAACTCTCAAAAGAGTCTTCTAAATTCCTGGTTCTCAAAGAACCACATACACTTCTACCAACAATACTATTTGGCAATACACTCGTAAATATAAGTATTTCTTATATTGTGGCTATAATCTTCACAAGAATTGTTGGTATATTATCTCCTGCTAATATCATATTTATAACCCTTGGGGTTGCCTTTGTACTACTCTGCTTTGGTGAGTTTACTCCAAAGTTCGCAGCAACCAGATTTGCTGAATCTATAACAAGAAAGTGTTTATCCACTCTCCTTTTACTTAAGAAACTCTTTACCCCCTTCACAATTCTAATAAACCTTGGAATGATAAAATTATGGAGAAGAAAAGATACAATGCTCACCTCAAGGGAAGTAAATGCTATGATAAATCTTGCCAAAGAGGAAGGACATGTAACTGATAAAGAAAAAAAGTTTGTTGAAAATGTATTATCTCTGAAAGAGATTACAGTAGAAGATACAATGACCCCGAGGAAGGATATACAGGCCTACCAGGAAAAAACCCTTATCTCATCAATTATTAGCAAAAGACCTCATTCAAGAATTCCTCTGTATGGAGAGAATATAGATGATATCAAGGGTATACTTTACATAAAAGATGTTACACCTTCCCTAAAGAAAGGATATTTAGGTAACTTGAAGGCACAGAAACTTAAGAGGAACGCAATGTTCATCCCATCAACTATGAGTCTCTCTGAACTTCTTGAGACCTTCCAAAAAAAGGTAATTCATATAGCGATCTGTGTTGATGAATACGGTGGCGTGGATGGTCTCATAACCCTGGATGACATTCTTGAGCGAATGTTATAAATATGCTTATTATTCCTATCATACTACTTATATCTTACTCATTCTTTTCACTTTCAGAGATTGCGTTTACGTCTTGTGATGTAATAAAATTAAGAAGTTTGACTCAAAAGAAGGAGGAATCATTTACTTACAAATTCCTACAAAATCCTGAAAGATTCCTCTTAACTGTACTTGTTGGAACTAACATTGCTATGGTTGCCCTATCAATACTTGCTTCAAGCATGTTTTCTTTTAGACCATGGATGAAAGGAATCTCACCACTACTGCTAACGTATGTTGTTCTCATATTTGGTGAGATAATCCCAAAGGGTATAGCCTATCGCTTTAGCCTTAAAATATCAGTTGTATTATCAAAACCCTTAACCCTGCTTTACTGGTTATTCTTCCCGATAATATGGCTTGTAAAAACAACCGCTGGAGAGTTCCTGAAAGTATTTAAAATAAGTGCAAATACAAAAAGGACACTCCTGAAAGAGGAAGAGATAAGAGTGGGTATGGCAGGTTTGCCTCTTCAGGAGAGGAAACTCATACTGCGAATGCTGGAATTTTCTGACAAAAGGGTAGAGGAGGTTATGATACCAAGAAATAAAATAGTAGCCGTTCCTACTGATGTATCACTCGATGAATTTGTTGATATTGTTGTCAAAAGCGGTCACTCTAAAATACCGGTTTATAATGGCAACCTGGACAATATTATAGGATTTGTCAGGATTAAAGAAGTGATAACAAATTATATGGGTAGTGAACCCAGAAAGGATGTGAAAAACAGGCAAGAAGGCTGGATAGACGAGACTAAAAATGAATGGTTGTTTGATGTTCTTCACAAGTGTATGTTTGTACCACCCCAAAAGCGGATAGAAGAACTTATGGATGAGATGAAAAAGGAGTATAGATACATAGCAATTGTAAAGGATGAATATGGAGGAACTGAGGGACTTATTACCCTCGAAGATATCCTCGAGGAACTTTTCGGTGAGATACGGGATGAATATGATTTTTTTGAAATCGGGATACAGAAAACAGGTAATATTTTCATTGTTGGTGGTGATACAGACATTGATGAGTTAAGATATGAACTGGGGATAGATATAGAAGAAAGGGGCACAGTGTCGAGCCTCCTTCTTTCACGAATAAAAAAACAACCAAAGATTGGTGAAAAATTTCATTTTAACTGGGGTACTATTGAGGTAATTTCAATCCAGCGAAGGAATATAGATAAGGTAAAGATAACAATAAAAAGAAAATCCTGCATCGATGATTCTATCTAAAACTACTTGCCTTTTTTAATCCTATTCTTTTCAATTCTCGAAATCAGTCTCCCCGCCTTTAGTATATCATCAACCACATAATCAGGAGATGACTCATTTAATGTCTTTTTACCAAAACCTGTAAGAACGAGTATGCTACATATATTCTCTCTTCTCCCGAGTTCAATATCCGAATTTTGGTCACCAATTATGTATGATTCAGTCTTGTCGATATCAAAATCTCTGCAAGCTTTTTTGATTAGACCCGGTTTTGGTTTTCTGCAATCGCAATCATCATCAGGATGGTGCGGACAGACATATATTGCATCAAGAAAACTATTAGCTTGAGAAAGAAGGTCTTTTAGCCTTTTATGTATTTGTAACAACTTCTCAGTTGTAATATAACCTCTACCAACTGCTGATTGATTGGTAACCAATATAACAAGAAACCCAAGCACATGAAACCCATTAATTGTCTGAGCAGCACCAGGAAGAAGTTCAAGAGAAGATGCATCTTTTATGTATTCCTTCTCCTTTACGATGGTTCCATCTCTATCTACAAATACTGCCTTCTTCATAATAAAAATTAGTAATTATAAAATATTTAAACTAAATTATAACTTATTGCAAGGAGTTCCCCAAACATAATACTATCTATTCCACGGGGCAAGCAAAAGAAATGAAGGCTACAACAGTAATACATCTACTACTATTGGTTTAAGCAACTTCCCTTGTGCTAAATATTTTATAATCAACTAAAAATTTATTACCTATTATCATTTTTTATAGTAACATCCTCTTCACACCATAGACTACAATATGAATCCGTCCATCTATCTTTATTGAGATACGTATCAGCAAGATTGAGTGCGTTTTTCCTAAGAGTATTATATTCATCCAAAAAATCTCTTATTTTCTCCCTTGCAGAGGGTGTATCATCAGGGTCTATGATTGCACCACACTTGTATCTGTTAATGAGTCGCTTAGCTCCCTCAACATAAGGTGTAGCTATAACCGGCAAGCCAGAGGCTATATATTCACCAAACTTTACTGATAGACACACCTTCTGGGTTAAGAACTCTCTTTCAAGGAGAAGTCCTGCATCGCCCAGATGAAGCATTCGAGGAACATCTTCAGGATGAGGTGATAGAATCAGATAATCTTTTAAATTATCATCAACGAAATCCTTATTTATATTATAAGCATAGTCCTTTCTGCCTGTGAGCATAACAAGAAATACACTTGAATCCATCTCCTTCATTATATAAAAAAGCTTGCTTATTAACCTATGGTCGCCCCAGGTCCCAAATGAACCCGAGTGAAGAATAACAAACCTATCACCAATTCCATATACATCCTTTATTGTTGACCCTTTATTAGGGTGAAACCTCTCGTTGTCAACAAAAAGGGGAATAAGATTAGTATTACTTCCTGGAACTATCTTGTGGATATGTTCGACCATAGGCTCGGAAACAGATATAACAATCTTCGAATCTCTTATTAACCTCCTTTCTATCCGTTTCCAGAATTTATATCCCTCTCTGTTTAATCTATGATTTTCATATCCATGTTCAGGGTAAAGTCCCCTCATATCGAATATATATTCTATATTTCTTATCTTTTTTAATACCCAGGCAATCAAGGTTGCAGGATAACTCCTTGCATGAATAAGCCTTATATTCCAGATGAAGGTAATGATAAAAATCAAGGGGAGAGTTTCTAAAAGAAACAGTATAAACCACATTGATGTCAGATAAAAACGTGATGTAAAAAGAATAGGAAGGAAGACACTTCCTATACCACTGGAACTAAACCTCCTTGCTACCTTTTTTCTTCGATTGTAGTATTCGACGACCTTTTGGAAGGTTCTATGCTTATCTGAATACATGGTAAGTGGAATGAATCCAAGGTAGAAGAACTTTCCATTTTTACATCTCTCTGAGAGCTCTAAGGCTGGATTAAAGAGGTAGTTATCTATTATTGTAGAATAAAAGGAACGCTCAAGAGCTGTTAAAAGTAGAACGCGTCTGTTGCATAGAATGTCTTTTTTAGATTTAGTAAAAAACTTCTCCATATCAAATGCCAGTTATCAAAGACTTCTGTTGAACCTTTTTATTATTTCTCCTGCCTTTTCTCCATAATTAAAAACAAGGTCTATTATGGAAAGGTTGAAAAGGAATTCTCCCCAGAGTTGTGGGTAGATAGGAGGTCTGAAATTATAATACCTAACCTCTAAACTTTCTACTTTAAATAAACGCTCATTAATGTATTTTCTTCCTCCATAACCTGAAAGATAAATATCCGCTCCAATAATCTTTGATATATTTACGAGTAAAGATGTTCTTTTTCCTTCTATTTTAAGTTTAGAGAGATAATGGATTTTTGTCTCTATTTTCAAGAGTTTTTTAAAGAAATTGATAATCTCAATATTTAATGTGACAAGACTATCCCATCTCTTTCTGTACATGTATCTGAAAAATTCTATATAATCATCAAAATAAGGTGCCCTTTTATAGAAATGTATTAAACTCTCTAAATGCCTTCTTGACCAATCCACAGTATTGTCAATGCTAACTCTGTTTATAGGCTGCAGTCCTTTACCCTTTTTAATCACAGGAACTGTGAGCCATAGAAAATTTGATGGTGGAGTCTTAACACGATTCCTATTAACGAAAGAACCACCTCGTGGGAATTGGCAGGAATCCATAATTACGAATGCATCACAACTCATCATCTTATAGAAAAACCCGGACCAGGGTAGGTAATTTGGTTGATGACATGCAACTATCATAGAGATATCAAAAATCAAAATGTAAAATGTAAAATGACGAATTAAAAATCAAATATGTGTAAAAACGGTGAGAGTTTGCTCATTATAGGTTCTTTAAAAGTCCCATAATCTGTATTGAGAAATATTGAACTTTATTATTTTAGATATTCAGGACAACATCTAATATTTAATATGCAATTTTGATATTTAATATTTAATTTTTTATATTCATTTAGCATGTTAGGTGTAGGCAGGCAGCTGTCTTATCGCTCGTTGAATTATTGTATATTTTTACTGCATCTTCCGTAGTTGCTATAATCAATTTTATCCCTCTTTTTTCGAGTTCCCTTTTAGTTTCTTCATCTACCTTCATAACACCATATGCTCCTGTACCAACAATTAGTGTATCAATATTTTCTTCAAAAATATCTTTTAGGTCCTCTATTGCAAGCCTATGTCCCTCTTTCCTCCACCAGTGAGTTATTATCCTATCCGGTAAAATTATTACATCATTAGAATATGACTTATTGTTAATTATAATATGTCCAAATTTATAGGAATCTATCATGAAACACCTCCTGAAATAAACAGACTATTTTTGATTATTATATCATAAATATTTCCCCTTGTCAACCTTTTATATTATTTAAAACACGTAATTATTAAGATGAGATAAATTTTTTAATCTTGTTATACTTCCTATCATTCTCTTTTCCTCCAATCTCATAACAGAATGCTGTCATTGCGAGTCCGTCGTTTGACGGACGAAACAATCTCATCCCAACAGTCCGTCATTGCGAGTGAATGAAATGAACGTGGCAATCTCATTCCAACAGTCCGTCATTGCGAGTGAATGAAATGAACGTGGCAATCTCATTTCTGGTTATAAATCCAATATACTATTTCATAATTTATTCTATTTTTTTCTTGACAAATTGACAAAAAAATCATATAATATTATATAAGTAGCAAATAATATCAATATTGCATTTACTAATGTAACCGAGATTGACTATAGCATCCTGCTAATACAAAGCCAGTCATCATATCTGTATCTATTTCAGATTTATATCTTCTACTTGCCTAAAGATCAGTTGTCAGGTAAAGAAATTTATATTTAATCTAAGTAATCCTTACTTAACTAAAGGTGTTGTGTTGCTTATATCTGAGTAATCAGGTATAATGAATATTATACCAGGAGGGTATTATGCCTGTACTTATGTGTATCATCCTGCTGAGCAGCTACTCTGTCAGGGTGTCTGTAATCGATGAGTTTGGCTCTAAGGTCAGTTCCTCAAACTACAGGGTATGGGGTGCTGGAGGACAATCTACTATCATTGGCAGCAGCACATCTGATGCCTACAGGGCAAGATTTGGATTCTTCGCTTACCTGGCTAAAATAGAACTCGGTATAGAGGAGGACCAGTCCCAAACACTCGAAACAGCCCTATACCGTATAAGTCCAAATCCATCCTCTGGTCCTGTTCGTATAAGCTATACCATCGCAGAAAGAGGATTCGTATCACTGAAGATATACGATATAACTGGAAGACTCATAAAGGTGTTACAGAATGGACGTATAAAGTCAGGTGAATATAACCTGAGGTGGAACTGTAGAGATGTAAACAACAGACAAGTACCTGCTGGTGTATACTTCTATCGCCTCGTTGTTGATAACAGACCTGTTGCAACAAAGAAACTGGTATTAGTAAGGTAATTTTTTCTATCTTTACTACAAGGAGGTATCATATGCTGACATATCTTATACTACTCATACTGGCTGCCAGCCCACAAGCTGTGAAGGAGGTTGGTCCTTTGAAGCTGTCAGATGAGGCAATAGTCCCTGTTAAGGTTGGGGATAAGGCAGCTATACCACAGGAGCTAAACTTCCAGGGCTTCCTTACAGATG
>JAUWGP010000007.1 GCA_030606335.1 Caldifarciminota bacterium | reverse complement strand
TAAGGTTGTGCATCTGGCCAGACTGGATTGTTGAGGAGAAAATGGAACAACGCAGGGAGCAGAATGCTGCCGTGCGATGTGTTAAATAATGCGGTTACGATTACGCTTAACGCAATGGAGCCGAAAAAAAACGGGGTAAATGACCAGGCACTTTGCGGCGTCCCGCTCAACAGGAATGCAGGCAGGTGCCATAAACCCCAGATAACACCAAGAATCAGCCCGGCCCAGATCGGCGCGAACTTCCTTTGCAGTAGAGGGAGCGCGAGACCCCGCCAGCCGAACTCCTCGACCGGGCCTTTAATCGCCATTAATACCAATGCCACAATAAGTGACTGAAATGAGGAAAACGGAAACGGTTCAGTGAAAAGGTTGCCTTTTAACGCAGACCCGCCGATAAAAAGCAGCGGAATGCCGATAATCAAAAAGGCATACCAAATCGGCGAGCAGCGCCAGAGCAGCAACCGGGAAAGATAACGCCGCAATCCTCCAGCGCCGGCCTTGTATGTGATGATAATGAAAGCAGCGATCGCAGGTGCGTACACCGCCAGAAAGAAGAGCGGATGTTGACCGGTCAATTCGCCAAATATCCCGGTCATTTTGTCCGGAAGAAAGATGAATAGAGCCAGGATTCCCCACGCCAAACCGAAAGCAATAAGCAGAAATGGCACCAGGGAGATGAAGGGAATCTGACGTCTGTCAGTGCCTGATGAGTCTGTTATCATGATCTGTTCTCCTTTAAATCTTTTCTAAATATATCTTTTAAAAACTACTATTGAACACAAAATTTGTTTCTGTGAAGAAGCAGAAACATTTCTTTCCTTTGAAAGGTAAGTACCAAATTCCGGTTTTGTAGAATTTTCTCCCTTTACTCGCGCGCATCTTTATCTTTCAGAACCGGGCAAATTGCCTATAACGGTTTGTGGATAAAAGAAGTTACCGAAGGCAATTTGGGGAAATCTTTGATTTCCCTTTTATCCGTTGTTAGGCGACGTTGCATTCAACTTTTCACCACCTGTATGCCCATTATCTTAACGCCATCATTTGTCCTCATCGATAACGTTGCTGGATTAGTAATAAGACACTGCCCTTCTTTAATGTTTGCTTTTTCTTGATTAACATTTACTTCTGCCGCTCCCTCAATAACATAGAAAATAACATAAGAAGTCATTTCACAAGTTGGCATCTCTCCGCCGGGTGGAAGTTCGATAATTCTTGCTTTGAATTCCTTAGCTTTGTAAAAGATATTCTTGTCCCTTTCCTCATATGGATATGATACCATTGCTTTAAGTTCAAATACTTGCATCATCTTTACCTCCCATAGATTTACTTTCTTTTTTGTCACTCCATTCAATTAGTCTTTCTATTGATACTCCCATGATGACTACAAAAACAGTCGTTAAAACAAGTCTTGCTGCCATAAATCTTGGTCCAAGAAATTGGAGTTCTACCATCTCCTGTGGTATTTTTATACATGCCCATGCAGAAAGAAAGGTAATGATACAGGATATTTTGGCTCCTTTTTTGAGTAAGGCAGAAGCCATAGGAAAAGCCACATAAAGAGGGCCAGTGGGTAATGCGCCCATCAATATACCAAGAAAAACAGCCTTTATTCCAGCAGTTTTCCCCAAGTATTTCACAACCATATCTTTCGGCACAAACACCGCAAAAAGTCCCATCAACACCATCACAGCAGGAAGTATCAAAATCATTTCAATAAAGAATTTCCATGATGCTGTAGTTACTGCCTCTTGTTTATCAGGAAAAATTGATAGTAAGATTATCGTAATAATTAAAGTAACCACTAGAAGGATAGTTTCTCGTTTCATCCCTTTTCTTTGTTTTTCTTTAACATTCTCTTTCATAGAATAGCACCCATGACAATACCAATAATAATTGCAATAACAAAACTTATCCCGTTCCTCAGTAAAGCCATTTTCTTTCCCAATTCCTTTATTTCTAAGGGTAGGGTAACCATACCAATCATGGTTAAGGTAGTAATAAATACTGCAACTGGGGTAACTGATGCTCCGCTTTTAAGGAGAGATGCTGCTAAGGGAAAGGAAATTAAAGAAGGGATATGTAAGATAGCCCCCAACAATGCCACAACAAGTACTCCCCCAAACCCTGCATGCTTACCAATAACCTTAGAAATTTGAGTTTGCGGCACGAAACCCAAAAGCAAACCTATAAGGATTATAATAATAAGAACAGTGGGAAGAATACGGAAGAATGATTTTACCGCTACCTTTAGTGATTGCTTCGTTTTTGCTCTGTCCTTAATAAAAGCACCGATTAAACAACTGAGAGCGAAAATATTTATAAAAATAGCAGTCGAATTCATTTATATAACCTCACATCTTTATTTCTGTAATCTGCAATGTCGCCTAACTTATTTATATACGAAATAGGTTCGTATATACTACCAAAATGGAGGTATATCTGAACCAGGTTCGTATATACCTCCTATAGGTGTTAAGTTTTTCCGATGCCACTTCCTTCCTCCATCTTGTCTAATGGGCTTACTATCTTACCCAAATCTCTCTTACTTACATGTGTATAAACCCTCGCACAATGGATCCAAGCACCATCCATTAGTGCTGGATGAAATTGTGCGGGGTAAATTTCCGTGGTTTTTGAACTCTTACCTGCCTGTCGGAAGACAGGTATATTAATAACTCCTGTATGCATTTTAAATCTGTCACTATTTCCAGAAGATAAGTTGTAAAACTGTGTCTCAAAGTTTGATTTCTCTATCTGTCATTTCATCTACATTATAATCCAAAATTGATGTGAAGTCAAGAAAAAATAACAGAACTCTTCCATTACAGCAAAAAGAATTACTAAGAAGATCGAATATACTCTATAGTTTCTGGGATATAATAATCTCCTTGACTTTCATACCTTTTTATGTTATAATTCAGTTCAACGACTGCCTGCCGGTAGGCAGGGATTAAGCGGATTGATGTCAGCGGATTAAACGGATTATCGAGTCTAAGTTTATTGGGTTTACTCAGTTTGCTCAGTTCGTTGGGTTTATTGAGTCTATAAGTACAAAGTTATTAGTCGTTTATCATTGGTTTTTACTTATTACTTTTTCCTTGTCTCTAAGCTTAAATCTAAAATCGTATTGTCTTGGTGTCCCGATGGAATAGCTACGCATTCAACGGGATAAATCTTCGTGGCAAAATATTTTCGTGTATTTCGCTTGCCCCGTGGGGAGGAATGACCGTATCGGGGTGTCTTTCGTGGGAGAAAAAATATAGATTAATAAATTTAGCGTTATTAGCGTATTTAGTGGTTAAGATTTTTATATGAACGTAGCTATATTAAGTAATTCTTACGGTGAAGACAGGTCTGGTGCTATAATCTGTAAAGAAATTAAGAAAATTTGTCCAGATGCAAATGTTGTAGGTGCTCCACTCATCTCGTTTGGCGAAGAATATAAAAAGCGTGATATAAAAGTAGTAACAGGAAGTCCTCCTCCACCATCAGGAGGTTTTTTTCTAAAGAGTCTATATAGTTTTATAAGTGACTTGATAAAAAGTTCTATAGTTCCATTTTCCTATATTGCAAAACTTCGCAAAATTAGCCGTAATATAAACAATGTGATTGTAGTAGGCGATATCCCATTATTAATTTTAGCTTGGATTGCATTCAGAAAAAAGATATGGTTTCTTGCTCCATGTAAATCTAATTATTTTTCACCTCATTTAAAAATAGAAAGATTTATAATGAGAAGATTTGCGAAAGAGATTTTTACACATGATGAATTCACTGCAGAGAATCTAAAACATTTTGGTCTTAAGGCAGTATTTCTTGGTAATCCTATGGTTGATGAGCTCGAAAGAGAAAATGTATACAATCCTCCAGAAAACAAGACCTTAATAGGTATTCTTCCAGGTTCCAGAATAGAAGCATACCAGAATATGATAAAAATTGGCATTATTTTAAAGAGATTGTCTTTAAAACAGTCAAACCTACATTACGCAGTTGCAGTATCAAGTACAATAAATAAAGAGAAATTGCGAGAAAATCTATATGGTCTTGACAAACATATAGACTTTGTAACAAATGCCTTTGTTGATATTGTGACCTCATCGACGCTTGTAATAAGCCTTTCTGGTACAGCATCTGAACAGACAGCATCCTTTGGTATTCCTATAATTTCCTTTGTTGGGACAGGTCCCCAGACAACACCCAATAGGTTAAGAGGACAGGAGAAATTACTAGGTGGTTGTTTGAAGTTTGTTAAAGATTACCCAGATGGAGTAGTAAATGTGACTATTGAACTCCTCTCAAACACCAAACTCAGGGAGGAAATGGGTAAAATTGGGATGGAGAGGATGGGACTAAAAGGAGGTGCAAGGAGAATCGCCAAACACATAGTAAGGGCGTAAGGCGTATGGAGTAGGGCGTCCCGATAGAATAGCTGCGCATTCTACGGGATAAATAGGGAGTAGAGCGTATGGAGTAGGGCGTAGGGAGTAGGGAGTAGAGCGAGAAGAGGAGAAAGGGAGAAACGGTAAATCAGGGAAGAGTAACGGTAGGAGCAATGTCCTCGTTGCGATAAAAATGTGAAATGTGGAATGTTGAATGTGAAATGTTTAATGTTAAATGTTGAATGTTGAATGTGAAATGTTTAATGTTAAATGTGAAATGTTGAATGTGGTTGTGAAACGTGGCTTCAATTTTCAATTGTCAATAGTCAATTGTCAATAATCTTGATATATGCTTGATGCATCTGTAATAATACCATCGTACAATAGGGGGGAGCTTCTCGAATACTCCCTTGTCTATCTATTAAATCAAACCATTGACAACTATGAAATCATTCTAATAGATGATGCCTCAACAGATGGAACTGATAAGATAATATCAAAAATAAAGGATTTCACCCCCCAACAAAGCCAAGCTTGGTGCAAGGCAAGAAAATCAAAATTAAGGTATATAAAGCTAAAACATCAAAGTGGTCCATATGTTGCGAGGAATATTGGAATAAAGAACTCTAAGGGAGATATAATTATATTTACAGATTCTGATGTCCTTGCCCATCCTCGATTTGTGGAGGATCATATAAAGATACACAAAAGGCACGATAAAATAATCCTTCAGGGAATGGTGCATCACGTAAAGCATCCAGGCTGGTTTAGTTTCAGGTTTTACTTTCCGAATGCAATCTTTTTTGGACTTTTCGTGTCCCAGAATACATCGGTTCGTAAAAAATATATGCTTGATGTAGAAGGATTTGATGAGAATTTAGGTGGTCTTATTGGTTTTAAGGATATTGAAGTTGGTCTCAGACTGCAGAAAATAGGACTGAAATATTTATATGGCATTAGAACCTGTATGGCATATCATGTGGATAAACCATATGGTCGGGAAAGGCTAACAGAGTATTTCCAAAAAAACTATGAAAGAGGATACAGTGCAGCATGCTTCGTTGCAAAACATGGTAAATTGGCAGAAAACATCGCAAGGACCAAAAGGACTCTTTTCTTTTCTAAGTTCTATAATACTGAGGCATGGGTAGAAAATGAATCTACTCTTAAAACGATTGAGAGGATGATTGATTCACCGTTAATTCCTCTATTTCCGTTCTGGAGAAAGGTCGTGAAGTATCATTACCGTGCGAAAGGAATAAAGAAGGCGAATAAAAGACAAACATCAGACCACCCCGTAAAGTCGCTTCGCTCCAACGGGGCAAGCAGACATCAGACAACCCCGTAAAGTCGCTTCGCTCCAACGGGGCAAGCAGACATCAGACAACAGACCAACGAGAAGAGGAGAAAGGGAGAAACGGTGAGACGGAGAATCGGGAGTAGGAAGTAAGCAGTATGCACTATGCAGTGAATAAACCAAACAAATTTATCCCGCTTGCCATGTAACAATAGTGTTCATGGTGAAATACGACTTGTCCTGCTTGTCCTATAGCAATAGCGTATAGGGTGAAATGTCTAACTATTTCATTGGGAAGTATATTTCACTGGGACAAAACAAACCAGATAAACATATTAGTTAATTAGTTGAATAGTTGATTGGTTGAGTATTTAATGTTATTAGTTGATGGTTATTGGTTATTTGTTATTAGTTAATGGTTATTGGTTATTAGATTTAACAACTAAATTAACTAAACAAATTTATCCCGTGAAATACGAAGTATATTTCACTGGGACCAAATAAACTCAATGAACTCAACAAACTCAATAAACTGTGTAAACCCAACAAACTCAATAAACCGTGGAAACTCAATAAACTCAATAAACTGTGTAAACACAATGAAAGTATCTATTATAATACCGACCCGTAATCGTGCCCATGTATTAGGCGACTGTATCAAGAGATTGCTGGAGCAGACAAGACCCCCAGACGAAATAATTGTAGTAGATGATGCATCAGAAGACGGAACTGATAAAATGGTATCAAATATCAATTCCTCATTCACTGAATTGGGAGTTCAAAAAACAAAAATTAGGTATATAAGGTTTGACGAAAGGATAGGCCATTGGCGTGCTCGGAATGTTGCAATCAAGGAGGCAACAGGAGAACTGATTATTTTTGTTGACTCTGACGTGCTGGTTACGAGTAATTTCATAGAAGACCATATATCTTTTCATGAAAAGGATGATAAGATAGTTATTCAGGGACTGGTAAGACATATAAGGAGCCCAAGAAGTTTTGGTAATTTTACACTCAGAATAGATGGTATTTGTTTAACTGGTCTGGTCATACAGAACTGTTCTTTGAGGAAAAAATGGATACTTGATGCAGGTTTATTCGATGACCATAAACTTATGGGATATATGGATGTAGAATTCGGCATGAGACTAAGAAAGATAGGTGTTAGGAAGGTAGTTTCATTTAGGAAATGTATGGCTTATCATGCAGATGGGTATCCAACAAGGGAATGGCTCAATAATCTTCTGAAAAAATTCGAGGAGAGAGGTCGAACATCCTGGAGGTTCATTCAGAAGGCGGAGTCCTGGACTGGTGAAAGCGGCGCTAATAAAAGGGTAGTATTTATTTCAAATATCCTTTTAACTAAGATATGGGCAGAGAAGGAAAAATTGATTGAATTATTACTTAAAAGCATTGATTCTCCATTTGTATTTGTATTCCCTTTAATGAAAGAATTGTTGAAATATCATTATAGAGCAAAGGGGATTAGAGAGAGATGAAGACCGTTGCCTATTTCATAGATAAGTATCTTCAGTTGTCAGAGACGTTCATATACAATGAGATTATTAACATTGAGAGTTTTCATTCAATTGTTATAACCAAAAAAATAATAAATCGCGATGTCTTTCCCTTTGAACCCATTTTTGTGTATAATAAAAGGGATATTGACAAAGTTCTACACGAAAACAATGTTGGTCTTATCCACGCACATTTTGGATGGAGTGGTGTATCAGCAATTCCGACTGCAGTTAAATATAGCCTTCCCCTAATTGTTACCTTCTATGGTATAGATGCATCAAGAATGATGCATTATTTCTTTTACCGTAGGAATATAAAGAGGTTATTCAGAACTTCTCAACTTATTCTAACAATGTCAAGAGATATGAGACAGGACCTTATAAAGAAGGGATGCATTAAGGAGAAACTTAAAGTGCATTATGTAGGAATTAATTCTACTCAGTTCAAGATTAAAAAACAGGGTTCAGGAGATATTTTAAGGATACTTATGTGTGGAAGGTTTGTCGAAAAAAAGGGTTTTGAGTATGGAGTAAGAGCATTTAAACAAATGAAGAATAAGAGTGCAGGCCTTGTTATTATAGGGGATGGTAAGTTAAGACCATATATCGAACAACTAATAAATTCTCTTGGAATATCGTCTAATGTAAGTATTATGGGATTCTTAAAACATGAGGATGTAAGGGAAATGATGTCAAAGTCTGATATATTTCTTGCTCCTCATATTATTGCAAAAAACGGAGACAAGGAAGGGATGCCGACCACGATAAAAGAGGCGATGGCTGCAGGATTACCTGTAATATCGACTTACCATGCTGGTATTCCAGAAATTGTAAAGCACGGCAAGAGTGGATTTTTAGTTAATGAGTGTGATATTGAGGGTCTAACCAACTCTCTTAATAAACTCGCCGAGGATCAAAATTTGCGGGAAGAAATGGGTATAAATGGTAGAAAAATAATTGAGGAAAGATTCTCTCTAAAGAGGGAAATAAGAGAGATTGAGGAGGTTTATGAAAAGTACATCAAATAGATTTGAAGGAGTTATAGAGAAAGGAATACTTGTATTTATTTTCTTTATTCCAATTTTATCTCCATTGGCTGTACTGGCAGCATTTATTGCATTAATATTTTTCTTGATTAAGTGGAAAAATGTAGTAACTTTCAGACCAAAAATCTTCTGGTTTGCAATGTTTCTTCTTCTATTTGTAACAATACTATCAGCAGTATTCTCCATACAGAAAGGTGTGTCTTTCGGTCGATTTCCCTTTTATGTCCTGTCCTTTCTCCTTTGTTTAATGGTATCGTGTTCAAACAAAAATATCAATAAGATTCTAAAAGTGTTTATCATATCGGGGATAATAGTAACTGCATTTGGTATAATTCAATATCTTATCAATTACAATGTTAAGATAAGGACTGACTTGTTTTCGATAACCATTTCAACTGAAAAGGGTGCAACATCAACCTTAAGCAATCGTAATAGATTTGCTCAATATTTGATACTCTTACTACCTCTTGCAGTAGTATCTATATATAAATTAAAAGATTTAAGGTGGAAAATATTATCAATTTCTTTAGTAGTATTTTCAATTATTTGTATTGTTTTTACTAATTCATTTGCAGCTTTGTCTGCAGTATTGATATTAACATTGCTTGTCATATTAATTAAGAACTGGAAGATTGGTATTGTCATAATTCTCCTTTTTTCCATTATTTATGTTACTAACGGGAAGAGATTTAACAGATTTGCAGATAGATTCACTTCAGAATCCTCTATCCAGACCAGATTTAATACATGGAAGGTAGCATTATCGGCGTTTGAGAAAAAACCAATTACAGGTTGTGGACTTTCAACATACTATAAGATTGCAAAGGATTACAAGGGAGATGAAAAGATTATGCATGGACATGCACATTCAATGTATATACAACTATTGTGTGAGACTGGAATACTCGGATTTACTGCCTTCTTGTTTTTAATGTTGCTTTTTATATGGTTTTGTTTTAAAAGGGGGTCTCCAGTATCATTCGCATGCGCATTTTCAATAATAGGTGCACTTCTTGTTGGTTTAACAGGGACTGTATTCGAATTTTTACCCCTTGCAGTTCTTTTCTGGACAATAGTTGGAATAGGGATAAGAGAATACAATAGATGTTAAATGTTGAATAAGATAAGAGTTGATTAGTTGAATAGTTAATTGGTTAATTAGGTTGAATGTTTGATGTTGAATGTTAGATGTTGATTGTTTGATGTAGGATTCGGTAGGAGTCCGTCGTTTGACGGACGATAAATGGTAGGAGCCCCGCCATTGGCGGGGCGATAGGTAGGAGTCCTACCTTCAGCAAGACGATAAGAAGAGAAGTATGGAAGATGAGAAAATTTATAGAAGATTATTATGGAAAAAGAAACAGCAGGTAATATAACCCACTTCGCCCTGTGGTATTTCAATAAGGCTTGCAACTATGATTGTGAGTATTGCTTTGGTCATCAGAAAAGTGAAGATAAGTCAGTTGGTAGATTCACCCCAGAAGAAATTGCAAAAGGGTTCAATAACACAGGAAAGATCTGGTGGATAGGCATATCAGGAGGAGAACCGTTTTTTTATCCGAAACTAACCCAAATAGTCATTGAGCTCACAAAGAAACATTTCATTCACATTGATACAAATCTTTCCTGTAATATAGACAGATTCATCGAAGAAATTGAGCCTGATAGGATAGTATATATGAACTGTGCATTCCATGTAGCAGAGGTCGAAAAACGAGGGAAGGTTGATGAATTTATCAAAAATGTATTAAGCTTAAGAGAGAACGGATTTTCAACAATTATATCCCTGGTGACTTATCCTTCTATACTGGAAAGACTGGATAAATATATTGAGTTGTTCAAATCTTATGGTCTTACAGTGCATCCAAAGGTTTTCAGGGGAATATATAAGAAAGGTCTTTTAAGACATAAATATCCACGTTCCTACACAGCTAAGGAAAGAAAATTGATAGAGGAATATCTTGTTGACTCCGTATCAAGGCTTGGGCTTTATAGTTCTCCAACTTATAAAGGTATGATATGTTCAGCAGGTAAGAACTTTATAAGAATCTATCCAGATGGAAGCGTGCGTAGATGTCTTGGGGATTCCACTCCTCTTGGAAACATATTTGAGGGTACTCTCAGACTTATGGAGAAACCACAATCCTGCAAGGCAAGATACTGTAAATGCCTTTTTTTATCGAGAATAGGTATAATTGAAAACCAACCCAATAGAATGGGAGAATTTGAAAGGATGATTCATCTTAATGATGCGCCATGAAGATACCAGATTTGAATACAATTTTGAAGATATTCTTACCATCTGTATACACTTCACATTTTTTCTATCGCTCTTCTACCATTTATCGTCCGTCAAACGACGGACTCCTACCGAATCCAACATTTAACATCAAACATTCAACCTAATCAACTAATTAACTATTCAACTAATCAACTCTTATCCTATTCAACATCAAACATTTAACATTCAACATTTCACATTCAACATGTATCCTATCACCTGCTGTTTCACTCCAGTCCTCTTTTAACAAGTTTTTTATATAACCCGTTTTTTTCCATAAGCTGCTCGTGGGTTCCCTCCTCTACTATCATTCCATTGTCTATGACTACAATTCTCGTACAATCTTTTACTGTTGATAGTCTGTGTGCAATAACAAGCGCAGTTCTGTCTTTTAGTACTTTTTCGATTGCATCCTGTACCTTCTTTTCAGATACCTGATCAAGGTGAGAAGTTGCCTCATCAAAGATAAGAATCTCTGGATTTGAGTATAGTGCACGTGCTATAGATATCCTCTGTCTTTCACCACCTGAGAGTGTTACTCCCCTCTCGCCTACAAGTGTATTGTAACCATCCGGTAGTTTTTTTATGAATTCATCAGCATTTGCTAGCTTTGCATATAATATCATTCTATCTTTATTTATGTTATCATCACCATAGGTTATATTTCTTCCTATAGTATCATTGAACAGAAATGGTTCCTGTGTAACAAGTCCCAATTGGTTTATTAGATCTTTTATTCGTATTTTTTTAAGATCTAAACCATCCATCTCTATTGAGCCTGAAGTTGGGTCATAGAATCTCATAAATAGATCTGCAATAGTTGATTTGCCTGCACCTGAAGGACCTACGAGTGCTATGCTTTCACCTTTCTTTATCTCAAAATTAACATTTTTTAAAACATCTTCTTTTCCATTATAGCTAAATGAAACATTCTTAAAGACAATATTCTCCTTAAAGCTCTCTATTTTTAATGCATTTGGATCTTCTACAACAGATGGGACCAGTGATAGAACCCTCTTAATTCTTTTCATAGCTTGTAAGCCCTGTTGTAGATATACATTTGCAGGAGGTATCCTTTTCAATGGTTCCATTAAGGATATAACACAGGCAAGAAATATAATAAATCTATCCGGGGATATGTAATTATTAAAAACCTGGAAGGCACCATAGGATATAACAGCACAAATCCCGATTGTTATTATGAACTCCGAAAGTGGTGTTCCTATAAGACCGATTCTTTCAAATCTCAGTCGTGATTTGAAATATCTTTTAGAAGAATGTAGTATTTTACTGGTCTCTTTTTTCTCCATTAAAAAGGATTTAATTATTTTCATACCGGAAAGTCCTTCAGAGAATTGTGAAGTGACATCAGCAATATTTTCTTGTACTACCTCGCTCCTTTCTCTTAACTTTCTTCCAAGTATGTTGATGATTTTAGTGATGATAGGAAATATTACTACAGTGACTATTAGAAGTTTCCAGGATAGATAAATTGCGAAAGTTAAATATGCAAGCATAAGTAATATTTGCCTTATTATTCCAAGAAGACCATTATAGATGCTTCTTTCTATTCTTCCTATGTCGTTTGTAACTTTTGACACCCATGTTCCTGATCTTGTCTTGTGGAAATGGTCAAGTGAAAGAGAGTATATATGCTCTACCATATCCTTTCTTATATCCCTTATTACATTTTCCTCTGTGGACACTGCAAGGAATCGATGAATATAACCAAATAATCCCTTTATAAGAAATATAGAGACCAATACTATCTGAAGTTTTATTATAGTTGCCCATTTCGTTTGACCTATTATTAGGTTTGTAAAACGGTCAAGAATATCATTCTTCAGGATTATTGATTGGTCGTAAAATATACTTTGTAAAAAGGGTGCGATAAGAGATAGGGAAATACTTGAGAGGATAGCAAAACCAAGCATAAAGATTATGGAAAGGGTAAATCTTCCCCTTGATGGTTTAAGATATTTTAGTAAATCACGCATATTGCAAATTATACGACATAACCAGGCATTTGTCAAGTAAAAATTAAGTCATTGTTCCAAAACAGAAAAAGTGAAGAGGTTTGAAACTTTACACCTGGGGCAGTACAAAATATTTTTGAATTTTCCCTTGACAAAATGGGGTTTTTGTGTTATAATATTATTAGTCTGATAGATAAAGTTTGATTCTGGGAGCAAGCCTCCCAGAGGGAGGTATATGAGAGTCTCATCTCTCATCTCTGGTATAAATCCTGTAAAATGCGATATATTTTGCGGGATAAACAAAGAGGATTATATTTTTTTACCCTCAATCTTTGAAATGCATAGGATTGGGGGTATTTTTATTTTCTTCTATGTAAGGTTCGTTCCTGTCTACCGATAGGCAGATAGAATAGTTCTGCATGTCAGGGGATGCGCAGGGTAAAAAGTGATGATGTTATACGATTTTGAAAGGGTAAAGATATTATGAAGAGACTTTTTATCACCATAGATGTCTTTGCAATACTTGTCTTAACTGGCTGCGGATGGAATCCGTTTGGACCTGATGATAACGGTGGCGGTGGACCGGAGCCATTTATTCTCCCAAACTATTTTGACTATCCAGCCTGGCACCCAGATGGAGCATGGATTGCTGCCGATCATGGAGATAGCCTGGACACCGATGGTGATGGCCAAAATGATGAATATTTCGGAGGTATCTGGCTGGTGCATGCGGAAACCGGTAGCACCCAGCCCCTGATTCGAGGGTATGGCAATCCCGCTTGGAGCACCGATGGAACTCGCCTCGCTATGGAGGGTGGTGGGCAAATTTTTACCATTAATGTCACCAGCCTAGAACCGGCGTGTGTGGATACAAACAGTCTTCTCCAACTGACAACTGAGGGTCGAAACTATTTCCCAGACTGGAGTCCGAATGGTGAATGGATTGCATATGATTCCAATTTAGGCAACCAGAGCAGCGGATTTTACGATTTGTGGAAAATGCATCGTGATGGAAGTAGTAAGAAAAGAATTGAAGCTAATCATGTGGGCAGTCGCGTACCTAACTGGTCACCAGATGGTAAGTATATTGTACACCAACGCACTATAATTGCTGGTACTGGTGCTCCTGAGATTTTTGTTGTTGATACATCAGGCTACAATCCGCTACGTTTGACATATGCCGAGCAGGAGGCTGACATGTATCCGCGGTACTCTCCAGATGGCACGAGGATTGCTTGGTATGCTCATCGCGAGCTCCCCTCAGGTTTTTGGGCGGTTAATGTTTGGATTATGGATAGTGACGGATCCAACCATAGAAAGGTAACATCAGACCATGCGTGGAGCTTTGATTGGAGTCCGGACGGAAGCCAGTTGGTATTCCTTTTCTGGGATACTCTATATGAACAACCAGGCAACGGAGAACTCTGGCTGATCAATGCAGATGGATCAGGGTTGCGTCAGCTAACACATTTTCAAGGCTATTCACCATAACAAAGAGAAAGGAGGGTGGTGCTATGAGAGCCGAATAAAAATGACCCTCGCAGAAGACATGCCATCAACTGTAATTTAAGATCCGGCAAGATCAGTTATAAGCGGTGATGAAGTCCATACAGCGGGGGCCTGCTTTGCTGGCTCGGGACTGTGTAAAGAAGTTACCGATTGGTATAAATTGATGGAGAAACCTGTTAAAGATGAAAACAGATACAGATTGCAGATAAGGGAGGAGAACTACGAACATTCATTTCTGGATAGAGTGAGGCTCATCGCGATTGACCATCCAGATAGTGTTGAGATATTTGTAACACCAGACGCCCAAATTGTACCTGTTTCTTCTATGAATGACTCTCAATCGGTTATAAGCGACAATGGGGTGGATTATACAGATGACCTTCTCGATGTGGATAATATCTATGTTAAGGCAAACGATGTTGAAAGGATTACTGCCGAATTTGGAGAGACTAACAGAGGAGACTATGTAATACTTGTACCACCAGAACCAAAGCCCAAACTTATGGTTGAAAAAGCAAATGCTTCAGGCTTTGAATCTGTAGGATTCGTTCGTGGGCGAGAGAATCCATCCAGTGAAGTGCTCCCTCTCACAATTTCCTCTAATGAGGATGTGAGTCTTAGATTCATATTCACTAATATCTCACAGAGACTCGATTTCATACGGTTTGCGAAAAGAAACAATGCACCTTATAATGTGAAACCCTGTACACTTGTGGTTGCTACCCATTCTGAAATTGGTTCAGTCAAGCAAAAATTACTTATTGATGATGGAAACTATGCAGAACTTCTTCCTGGTGATACTATAACGCTTGAATTTGCGGTTGTTGATATGGAACCTGGATGGGTAAGGGATTTTGTATTCGTTTCGAATGGGTATTACATAACAGAGGGAGATGGTGGTCCACAGACTGCATATAGCAATATCCCTTTGGTTCATTCCCTATCACTATATCCAAATCCAGCAAGGAATGATATGACTATCAGGTTTGGTATTCCAAGAGAGGAGAAGGTATCTCTCAAGGTTTACGATGTATCTGATAGAGAGGTAAAGACACTCGTAGATGGTAGAATCGAGGCAGGTTATCATACTATAAGATTGGATAACATGAATCTTCCCTCAGGAATCTACTTCGCAAGGCTTATGACTAACAACTATAAGGAGACCAAAAAGCTCGTGTTGATAAAGTAGAACAGAAAGTAAGACTGAACCAGATAAAAGGGGGTGTCGAGTTTGACGCCCCCTTTATTTTCTATAATCTTGATATATCTTTCTTTAAGCACAATTACTCGAACAGGAAAATTTATAAAGAAATCATGGGTAAATCTGTCCCGCTTTCTTCGGGATCCCGCCAAAGGCGGGACGTCCAATTTTTCCTTGACTTTTTTGTAATTATATGTTATACTATCTCACCTTTGTTCTACAATGACAAACATAAGTTATTATCTTACAAACTATAAACTTACAAAAATTATATATGCTCCTTTATCACTGGTCAGGTTTTATATATCCTAAGATACTGTGAAAAATAATATGAAATAATTTGCAAGCGAAAATGTAGGGGTTCGATTTATCGAACCCGAACAAGGATTAAAGAAAAACAAGTAAAAAGTAGATAATTACTTTAACAACTGTAAGTTACGAGAATTAGTTGATAATATTTACAGATTAACTATCCTAACTACAGGAGGTACTATGCCTAAACGCGTCTTGATAATGGGAGCGGCTGGGAGAGATTTCCATAATTTTAATACTTTCTTTAGAGATAATAAAGAATATGAGGTTGTAGCCTTTACTGCTACACAAATACCAGATATTACAGAAAGGCGTTATCCTCCTGAACTTGCAGGGGAGCTTTATAAAGACGGTATTCCGATATATACTGAATTAGAATTAACAAAACTTATAAAGAAATTTAAGGTAGATGTTGTGGTGTTTGCCTATAGTGATATTACTCATAATTATGTTATGCATGCCGCATCTACAGTACTCGCTACTGGTGCTGATTTCATGCTTCTTGGTCCGAAATCTACAATGATAGAATCAAAGAAACCTCTTATTGCAGTATGTGCAGTTAGAACAGGTTCTGGTAAGAGTCAAACTTCAAGAAAGATTGCCGATATACTTAAAAAATATGGTAAGCGAGTTGTGTTCATAAGACATCCAATGCCTTATGGTGACCTTGCGATACAAGCAGTACAGAGATTTGCAACTTATGAAGATATCGATGAAGAGAAATGTACCATAGAGGAGAGGGAGGAATATGAACCTATAATAGATAAAGGAATGGTCGTATATGCTGGAGTTGATTATGGAGCAATTATAAGGAAAGCAGAGGAAGAAGCTGATATAATTCTATGGGATGGTGGGAATAACGATTTTCCATTTTATAAATACAACCTTTTGATAACAGTTGCAGATCCATTGAGGGCTGGTCACGAACTACTCTATCATCCTGGTGAAACAAATCTACGTATGGCAGACATAATAGTCATAAATAAAATGGATAGCGCCAAAGAAGAGGATATTGGAATATTAAAGAATAATATCAAAAAAGTGAATCCAGATGCCACACTCATATTTGCAAATTCCACAATAAAGGTCGATAATCCTGATGTTATAAGGAATAAGAGAGTACTTGTTATTGAGGATGGTCCTACACTTACTCACGGAGGAATGGCTTTCGGAGCAGGTTCTGTAGCAGCCAAGAGAAACGGGGCAAAAGAAATAGTAGATGTGAAACCTTATGCTGTTGGTACTATTAAAGAAACCTATAAAAAATACCCAAAGACAAGTATCATATTGCCTGCAATGGGCTACAGTAAACAGCAGGTAAAAGACCTTGAAGAGACAATAGCTAAAGTTCCCTGTGATTCGGTGGTTGTTGGCACACCAATAGATATAACAAAAGTTATTAAGATTCAAAAGCCATTTACGAGAGTGAAGTATAAACTTGAAGAGATAGGTAAACCCGATTTGGAAGAAGTACTTTTGAAGACGGTGTTAAAAAGAATGTGAAATGTTTAATGTTAGATGTTGAATGTTGAATGTGTAAAGCGTAGGGAGTAGGGCGTAAGGCGAATAAAAGATAGAAATCAGACAACAGACCAAGGAGAAACGGGAGGAGAGAAGAGGGTAGGAGCGACTTCCTAGTCGCGATAGAAGATGATAGAATAGCGTAAGGTGTATAGCGTGAGACGTAGGGCGTAAGGCGTAGGGCGATAAATTGGGAAACAGAGAATCTGAGCAAAGGACAGCAAACAGTAAGCAGTATGAACTATGCAGTGAATAAACTAAACAAACCAGATAAACTCAATAAACCCAATAAACTCAATGAACCCAACAAACTCAATGAACTCAACAAACTCAATGAACTCAACAAACTCAATGAACTCAATAAACCCAATAAACCCAATAAACTAAGTAACTTAATTATACAGCTTATGCGAATAGGTTTTTTGCAATATAGCCCAGTTTTTGGTGATAAAAAAGGGAACCTTGAGAGAGTGGGAGAGATACTTTCAAAAGAAAAGGATGCCATTATAGTCTTACCAGAACTATGTTTTTCTGGTTATCTCTTCAAAGACAGAAAAGAGCTTGAAGAACTTGCTGAGGAAACCCCTGGTCCAACAGTGGAGTACCTTGCTCCAATAACTAAGAGTAATAATATTTTTCTGGTGTTTGGTATAGCAGAAAGGGAAGAGGAGAGGTTCTACAATTCAAGTTTTCTTCTATCTCCTACAGGTGATATAAGTGTATATCGTAAGGCGCACCTGTTTGATAAAGAGAAACTCATATTTACCCCTGGTGATACTGGATTTCCGGTATTTGATGTTGAAATCAGGGGTATCTCTACTAAAGTCGGGCTTCTTATATGTTTTGATTGGATATTCCCAGAACCCTGGAAGATTCTCGCATTAAAAGGGGCTCAGATTATAGCACACCCTGCAAACCTTATGTTGCCATACTGTAAAGATGCTACTATAACAAGGGCTATTGAGAATAGAATTTTCATAATTACTTCAAATCGGTCAGGGAGCGAAAGGGGACTTAAGTTTACCGGAACATCCCAGATTGTAGGTCCCAGGGGGGAGATTTACTTAAGAGTGGGGAAATCAGTCGAAGGTGTATGGACTGTTGAGTGTGACCTCAATCAAGCAGAAGACAAGATGGTTACTGAGAGAAATGATGTAATTCAGGACAGAAGAGAAGATTTATACACCCTCAAGGAGAAGTAAATACCTAATTACTACTTCAAATACTGCAGTTTATACAGGGCGTAGTACATGCCCTTCTTTTTTATCAAGTCGCTGTGTTTTCCTTCCTCGACTATCTTTCCTTTATCGATTACGAGTATTCTGTCTACTGTCTTGATTGTTGAGAGACGGTGGGCAATTACTATACTTGTTCTTTCCTCAAGTAATTTGGTAATTGCATCCTGTATTAATGACTCAGTCTCTGAATCCACTGAGGATGTAGCTTCATCAAGGATAAGAATGGTCGGGTTCACTGCAAGTGCCCTTGCAAATGATAGAAGTTGTCTCTCACCCATTGAAAATCTTACACCTCTCTCTTTAACATTTGTATCGTAGGTCTTAGGGAGATTATTGATAAATTTATTGGCATTTACATATTCAGACACCTGCCTGATATCATCATCGTTTATTTTTGAATTATGTAATCTTATGTTATCCTTTATAGAACCAGCGAACAGAAATACATCCTGCATTACAATACCAGTGTTTTGCCTAAGGAAATTCAAGTCATATTCACTTACTGGAAGGTTATCAATAAGGATTTCCCCTTTTTCACTTTCGTAAAATCTCGCTATCAGGCTTATAATTGATGTTTTCCCTGCACCTGTGGGACCTACTATAGCTAAACTTTCTTTTGGATTTACAATAAAGCTTACATCTTTAAGAACCCACTCCTCTTTATACCTGTGCCATACATTTTTAAACTCAATCTTACCATCCAATTTAACATTTTTTATTGTGCCTGTGTTCCTTTCCTCTTCTTTTGTATCAAGGAGTGTAAATACACGTTCTGAAGCAGCCATTGCATCTTCAGCTATGTTAAAACGTTCTGAAATGTCGTGTATTGGATCAAAAAACATTTTAATATATGAAATAAAAGCTACAAGCATTCCAAGTGTTATTGTATTACGAATAACCTCCCCGCCTCCATACCAGAGTACAAGAGCAATTCCGACGGATGATAAAAGGTCAATCGATGGTCTAAAAACGCCATATACAAGTATCTGTTTCATATTTGCATTATAATAGGCTTTATTTACCTTGTTGAAATTTTTACTTGTTTCTCTTTCCTGGTTAAACAATTGAATCACCTTCATTCCATTAAGATATTCAGCCAGCTTTGAATTCATTTTTGATAATAATTCCCTGACCTTCTGATAGACCTTCCTTACCTTTACTCTAAATATTGATATAGCCAATACTATAAGCGGTAAGACGGTATATGTGACAAGAGAAAGCCGTAGCTGTAGATTGAACATTACAATCATAACACCTATACACTGAAATATATCCTGGAAGAATCCAGTCAATACATCTGTAAAGAACTCATTCAACTTTTCAGCATCATTAGTTGCCCTTGTAACAAGTCTTCCAGATGGTATTCGATCGAAAAATGAGATCCTCAGGCGTTGAATATGAGTAAATATTTTTTTTCGAATTCTATACATAACCATCTGTCCTGTGTATGCGAGTATAAATATAGAAGCGAAGGTTAGTCCAAGATGTATAAATAGAAGAAAGAGGAATATAAGTGCTATATGTTTTATACCATCGATGTCACTTCTACGAAGGCTTAATATTTGTCTTATGTTCAATTGTCTGAGCGCTCTTTCAGATACAAGGCGTACGTTAAGGAAGGACTGATAATCTAAAATACCCCAGAGAGCTTCGTCGTAAGAATCTATGAACATATAATACTTTTCTCGCTGCAGTTTCCCTTTTTCGTATAGCTTATCTACAAATGAAGCAGGAATTAATGAAAGGGTTTTTGATTTTATGGCATAACACTCTTCATCCAGTATGGTTAATGCCTTTGAGTCGAATGAATTTATAAATTCTATATCGCTTTCTTCGGGTTTAATAACCTGCACTGTAGAGAGTATATAGTTATCTATAGCTATCTTAGTCAGGTATGGGAAACTGAGTTGTATACCTGTTAGTATAACTGTCAGCATTACAGCTACCGCCATAAGCCACTTCTCTCTACCCAGATACCCAAGCAGTCGTCTTATTATTGCCCGGTTTGTTATCTTTCTTATTTTATCTTCTTCGTACATAGTTGCAGCTTGAGACTGACTAAAGAACTTCCTCTAATTGTTGTATTTTGTATAGGTTGGCATAGATACCATCAATCTGGACTAATTCATAGTGTTGTCCTCGTTCTACTATCTCTCCATCTTTCAGTACAATAATCTCATCAGCATCGATAAGACTTTTTAACCTGTGTGAGACTATTATAGTTGACCTCTCCATAAGGAAGTTTCTTAGATTGTTTATAATTTGTGTCTCCTTCTCAGTGTCTACAGAAGATAATGCATCATCAAGTATTAATATTGAAGGGTTTTTTATTATTGCTCTCGCAAGTGTTACCCTCTGTCTCTGTCCTCCAGACAGCGATAATCCCCTTTCACTGACTACTGTTTCAATTCCTTGGGGAGATTCTTCTATTTCTTCTTCTAATCCACACAGTTTAATCACGTTCATAACTTCTTGATCCGTAGCTTTAGGATTTCCAAGTCTTATATTTTCTTTTATTGTATCAGAAAAGAGGAAGACTTCCTGTGGTACAAAGCCAATAGATTGTCTGAGTTGGTCGAGTGGAATGTCCTTGATTTTTATGCCGTCAATAAGGATATCACCCTGATCAACATCATATACTCTTGCAATAAGGTCGACGAGTGTTGTTTTTCCAGAACCAATTCCACCAACAACACCCAATTTTTTACCAGGTTCTAAATTAATATTAATGTCTTTTAAAAAAGGTTCTTCGTTATATGAGAAATAAACTTTCCTAAACTGTAGTATACCCTTTATATGGTCTATTTTGGTCATACCAGTATCTTTTATTTCGGGTTGAGTGTCAAGGAGTTTATTAATTCTGCCCATAGAGGCTGAGCCTCTCTGAATTAGGTTTACCACCCATCCTATGGCAATCATTGGCCATACAAGTATCATGAGATACGCTTGAAAAGCGACAAAATCACCCATAGATATTGTACCGGTAATTACCCCAACTCCGCCGAATCGAAGTATTATCCAGATCGAGAAATTTGCCAGGAAAAATATCAGTGGGAAAAACATACCCCAGGTCTTTATTAGATTAATATTACGTGTTACGTAATCCCTGTTTATCTTAAGGAATTTTTTTATCTCTCCTTCTTCCTGATTGTACCCTCTTATGACTCTAACACCTCTTACGTTCTCTTCAACAGCGGTTGTAAGATTTGAAAATCCAGCTTGGACACTCTCAAATTTTTTGAATAACAATTTACCAAAAAATAATACAAAAAATATAAGAAAAGGGAAAGGAATTAGGGCTATGAGAGTTAGTTTGAGATTTATAAAAATCATAAAGACAATAGATAGTGTTCCAAGTACGAGACTGTCAGTACCAATAAGAAAGCCGATACCTATAGTTCTTCTTACTGCTTCAATGTCATTTGTAGAACGTGCCATCAGGTCTCCTACTCTTGTGTTTGAATAGAATTTCATTCCAAGCGTCTCAAGATGCGAGAAGAGCCTTAGACGAAGATTTCTCTCCATTTTCCTTGCAGTAATGAATATAAAGAACCTCCATACAAATCTACATATAGCTACACCTAATGCTATTAAAACTATATAGAGTGCATATCTTAAAAGTATTCCCTGATAAACATCTCCACTAACAAGAGTATCAACTGCGTATTTAAGCACTCTTGGTATGAGTAACTGGAGAACGTCAACAATTAAAAGAGTGCAAAAACCGGCAATAAAGGCCCATTTATATTTTATGAAATCCTCTTTTATGGTAAGAAAGTTTCGCATAATGGGTTATGAATTTGGTACTTGTTTAAGTTTATTTAAACTCGCAATGTTTTTAGAAAATATTATACCATAAGATATTATAAATGTCAAGAACTTAAGTTGTTAATACGATTACACTTCTGCCTTCATATCTGGCTATATCCATTGACCTCAATGCCTGATCGGTGAACCTAATCCTCTTAACAAACGGGATACCCTATATAATTTTTCTTCCATATTATCTCCTTGTCATGGTTATGGTAATTACCTTAATTGGGATGTACATTTCGCAAAATAGTGAGTATAATATTTCACAATACCCTTTATTTCAATGCTTGATTATCACTGCAGAGGAGTTTTTCTTTGGAAGTGATTAATAAAAAATTCCTTGCATAATACCCTCTTTTGTGATATAATAAAGAATGTATATAATACCGAAGAGGATGTATACTGTTGAAAATACATTCTAACACAAAATGAAAAAAAAGTCAAGGGAAATAAAATTGAACTTTTCAGTAATTTTGTGATTTAATAATATGAGACATTCTATAAAAAGAAAGATGTCTGATTTCACAGATTAAGGATATCGATTACATATTTTTTTATAAGAATCGGTGAAATCTGTTTTATAATATGTATAATCAGATATAATGAATATTATACTAGGAGGTGAGAGATGAAATACTGGATATTTTTATGTATTTTTTTCCTGATACCTGGCTGTATAACAGAAAAAGTTGTATCAGTAAGTGAAAAACTCGATATTTCAGGTGGAGAAATTAAACTTAATCAAGCAAGAATTATTTTTCCGGAGGGAGCACTTCAACAAGAGACCACTATTATTTTATGTAGACTGAAAAAACTTCCTGCAAGATTACCTGAAGAACTCTCTCTCAGGAGTGATATTTTCAAACTTGAGCCTGATGCAGTATTTAAAAAACCTGTGGAGATTATTCTTCCTTATGATACAGGGTTAATTCCTGAAAAAAGGATATATGTAGCTTACTATAATGGAGAAGGGTGGATAAGAATTGGTAATTCTGAGGTAGATAAAGAGAATAATAATGTTACTGCATTTGTAGCTCATTCTGGTGGATATTGTGTAGTTGTTAAAAATGAGGATTACGGTTTTTCTAATTATTCTTATAAAGAAGGAGACATTCCCCTTCTTCTTCTGCATGGAATGCTAACTCCATCTGAAAGTTTTAGAACCCTAAGGAAATTTCTTAGAAGGTACTATAACCATCCTATCTGGATTTTCGAGTATCATCCTGGTCAAAAAATTGAAGACTCTGCTGAATTACTTTCCAACGAGCTTGCGCTATTACATGAGAAATATGGTGATTTCAAGCTTAATATAGTTGGATATGGGGTAGGTGGTTTAGTGGGTCTATACTATATGCTAAGTGACACGATTTATAATAATGATTTAGAAAAGATATTGATTACTATTGCCACTCCAAATAAGGGTTCCAGACTTGCAACTTGTAAGAATGTTATAGATATGAGTAGACATCTCGAGGATGCTGGAGTTAAACTGAATTCCAGGGACATTAACATTCTTTTCTCTTTATCAGATGTGCTTGGTAAATTTGGAGAAGAAATTGCTGAAAATAGTGGCTTTTTTGATAAACTTGCAAGTCTATATGATGAATATAAAAAGAAGATATCTTGTTATCCTGGTGTTACAAAAGAGGAGCCGTTAAAGTTCAGAATCGAATGTTTTAGTGGGAATAAACCGTATAGCTTTTCGCAAGACTTTGGAGTTATACTTAATGATATTAATGAGTTAAGAAGAGGATTTGGCGATACATATGTAAGTGTTTATAATACAATGCTCTCTTATATTGAAAACAGTCCTTTTCCCCTGAATTACTATGAAATGCTTGGAAATGAAAAAGTGCTTCAGGATATTGTAGGATACCTTGAACTCAGCTCTTTTTCCTATACAGAGCTTTTTGAAAATATTGCTGAACCAGGTGGCATGAAAGAAATAGTTGAAACCTGGGAACAGGAATTCAAGCTTAACCAGGGAGATCCTGTAAATTTCAATATTATTTTAGAATTTGCTCGAAACCTATTGAATTCATGTGAACAGGATGCAATTCTTTTTACAAATGGTGATAATGATACCTTTCCACTTTGGTGGGTCCAGGAAAAAGAGGGATTTAGAAAAGATGTAGCTGTAGCAAATTTATCTCTTCTGAATACTTCATGTTTTATAAGATATCTTAAGGGACGACCTCACAAGGTACCAATAAGTTTTACTGATGAAGAGGTTGATAGTCTAAAACCCATAAAGAAAAAGGATAAAACAGTATGGATAAGCCATCAGGTTGTAGATGACATAATATATACAAGCCAGTTGAAACGACCAGTTTATTATGCTGTAACAGTATATAATAAATACTTAAAACATCCCAATAAGCTTGAAGGACTGGTTCGTAGAATTCTAAAAGAGAAAGAAGAAGAGGAAAGTGATTTAGATAAGTGTTTGAAGAATCTACACGAAAATTACACCTTCGAAGAGATATTTGATGCACAAGGCAATCTTGTTGAAGGTATCGACTTTATAATGCAAAAGCTTCTAACAAACTATGCTGCACTGCATTTTATGGTTGGGTGTGAGCTAAAGGAAAAAGGAGAAATAGAAAATGCATCTTACGAATTTGAAATTACGCTTAGATTTGCACCAGAGGAGGTAAATCTTATGATCCCATTGGGTAAGCAATATGAAGAGATGGGAAGAGTTGCTCGTGCTGAGTCATTATACAATCGAGCAATAGATATTGATTCATCCTTTTTTCTTGCTTATGAAACTCTGGCAGCACTTTATGAAAAAACTGACAGAAAAACAAAATCAATCAGACTTATATCGTTATGGGTAAATAAACACCCCAATGATAAAAAGGCTATACAACTTCTATCATCTTATGCTGAATAATGTTGGATGAAGAGTTATACCTCAAGTGTAAAAAAGGGGATACAAAAGCTTTCAGAGATTTATATGAAAAATATAGTAAGTCTCTCTTTAACTATATATACAGAATGACTGGAGATTATGAGTTATCCGAGGATATTTTCCACGAAACCTTTTTTAGAATGCTCACAAAGACATTTGTTCCCAAGGCTAAACTCTCAACATGGCTTTATAAGATAGCTACAAATCTCTGTTACAAAGAGTTTAATAAGAGAAAGAGAGAGAAAAATAATAATAGGGATTTAGTCACAGACAATGCTGAAAACTTCCAACAAGCACTCGAGAAAAAGGATTTGATTGAAAGAGCGAAAAATGCAGTATCGTCTTTGCCAGATATTCATAGAGCAGTTTTTACATTAAGATTTTATCAGAATAAGTCCTATGAAGAGATTTCGCAGATACTTGGCATCCCAGAGGGAACAGTAAAATCAAGAATGCACTATGCTGTGCAATCCCTTCGTAAGTTTTTTAAAGGGGGGAACTATGGAATGTAAAGAAATAAGAAATTATCTTGTAGATTACATTTTTGAAGAATTTAAGAAGCCGTGGATGAAGAAAGTGAGAGAACATCTTTCCAGATGTCCAAACTGTTCAAAAGAGTCGCAGGATATAAGAAAGACCTTTGAGGTTATGAACAGGTATGGGGAAGTCCAGGTTCCAGAGGTTTTATATCATAGGTTAAGGCAGAAAGTGACCGAGTTTAAGCCACATGAACTAAAGATAATACAGGTCTTAAGGAGACCAGTCCCCGCTTATGCTTTTGCCGCAATTGTTGTGATTTTCGGCCTCTTATTTGGTATTTCAAAAGGAATAAAAAGAGAAAAGATACTTTACGAGTCTAAGCCAATTTCATCCTACGTTTTCGCAGATACATCTGTTTCATTCATTCCATCTCCCACAGTAAGGACAAGTCCTTGATAAATTAACCGAGAAGAAAGTTACTTTCTACCGATTATCTCCATCAAATGTGTGTCAAATTCAATTGGTGTTTCTTGTAACGAGCCATACCCTTGTATTTCTTCGAAACCGACGGACTCAAAGATTGCTCGTATTTCGTGATAAGAATAAAAACGAAAGTTGGTGGTCCTTTTCATTCTCTTTTCTCCCTGTATATATGTGATTTCCCCCTTTACCCTGCTCTCCCCGGGGATAAATTCTCTTTCTTCAAGAATATAGATTTCATCCAGTTTCTGCCAGTTCTTTGGAGAGAAGTTCCTTACAATCCAATCTCGATTTATTATCTCAAGGAGAAAATATCCCTTCTTCTTTAATGCCTTATATACACTCTTTATCAGTTCCTCATTTTCTTCGTCTGAGAAATAGCCAAAACTGTTCCAGAGCAGGATTACAGCATCAAACTCTTCTCTGAAAGTTATCCTTCGCATATCTTCTTTTATGAATTGAACCTTCACTCCAGCAGAATCTGCCCTTTTCCATGCCTCTTTGAGATATGCGGGGTTTATCTCCAATCCCGTTACTCCATAACCTCTTTTAGCGAGTTTTATGGAGTGTCTTCCCCATCCGCAGCCGAGGTCGAGAATTTTTGCCCCTTTCCCAAGATTACAAATTTTCTCAACGAAGTTCACCTGAGCCTCAGTTCTACCATTTGGGACTTTCTCAAACATCTCTCTCATTCTCCTATCATCGTATAATTCTTTCCACCATTCCATATTACCATCCCCTTTAAAAAATAGGTACATTCCTGCGCTGCCTATTTTCAAATGTCGATAGTTTGTCATAACCCGCATTTTTCAAAATTATCAAGGCTTTATCAAAATCTTTACCAACATCTTCTGGACAATGAGCGTCTGAACCCAGGGTTATAAATACTCCATAATTCTTACACAATTTAAGGATTTCCATACTTGGATACATTTCGTTAACAGGTCTTCTCAGTCCAGCTGTATTTAACTCAGTACCTATGTTTTTGTCAATCATGGTAGAAATAGTGTCTTCTATAAGATCATGAATATCACCTGTGGGTCGAAATCCGAATAATTTTACCAGGTCAAGATGAGAGATAGCATCAAAGAGACCACTTAGTACAGCTTTTTTAATAAGAGAAAAATAGGCGCGATAGGTATCATCTACCTTATCTTTCCATAGATTCATATAATCTGGATTGTCAATAGAGGCTGGTAATCCCTTTATCCAGTGTACTGAACCAAGAATAAAATCCCAGGGATAGGTTTCTGTGAATGATTGAATCCACTTCTCCTCTCCCTCAAAATAATCAACTTCACATCCCACTTTAATAGGGTATCCCTCTTTTTTGATAGATTCAATGAAATTTATATATTCTTCCACTGATTGAGTAAAGTGTTCATACAACCAGGTATCAACAATATCAGTCTTTACCATTTTTCTGACTGACTTCAGTAATGAAGATTTTACCTCTCTGAACTGGTGAATATGTTCAGTTATACAGAACTCTTTTACACCTCTCTTAGATCCTACCTCTAAGTATTGAATCAAACGATTTTTTGAATAAGGCGTCTTTTCTAAATGAATATGATAATCTATCAACATATGTCCTCTTCTTTTTGCTAAACCCTTAACATTTCGATGATTTTTCCTTCAATAACTGATGCAATTATCATATATATCAGCAAAATTAAAACATATTTTAGACCAAAGTAGTGAACCATTAATGGTAATAGGGGAATTTTTATGGCTCTATTATAAAGAAAAGCTGCAACCAGACCACTTCTCATACCTCCACTTTTTAGTTGTTTTAAAAGAGGAAACCACGCATATATGGGTCCATGACTAACTATACCCATGAATATAGCTATAAACCATCCCCTGAATTTTGACCCTTTTCCAACATACTTTGATATGACCTTTGGATTTACAAAAAAGTTCACCACCCCCATGAAGATTATAACCAGTACTAATATCGGAATTATTTTAATAATCAAATTCGCGCTTGCTTTAAGGGAAGCTTGTATTCCTTCTGGCTTAAAAAGAAATAGAATAAGATATAAAAGGATGACTGAACCCAAAAAACAAAACCCATAGTTTTTATCCTTTTTTCTTTTCTTATTTTTTTCTATTTCTTTTGTATGCATTTTGAAAATTTTATTTTTTTTATTGAGTCATTAATAGTGTGAATACTGTAGCAATCGAAATAAATATAGATAAGATAAAACTTACAATATTTCTTACAAAGGCAAAGCGTTTTCCAAAAATAGATACTTCAAAGGGAAACTGGATAATGCCAACTGTAACCCAGGTTACTATAAATGCTGTAACTGCGAATAGAGTAACATTTACTTTTAAAAGTTCTCCACCAATTATATAGCTGGTTATTGGATTACCAGCTGAGATGCTGCCGACTATAGACCCGATAAATGTATCCAGGATTATATTGCCTGTGAAAAAAGATGAAATCATCTCCTTTGAAACGAATACTCTAAATAGTCCTAATAGCAGAATAACTCCAAGTAACATTGGTGTTATTATTATAAAACTTTTAAAAGCCCTGTAAAAAGAACCAATTATGCTTCTATTTATTTTATTAGTATGTTGTTTTTCCTGATTCATAAATAAACTATTCAACTAATCAACTCTTATCTCATTCAACATCTAACATTCAACATTAAACATATTTATCGTCCCACCAGAGGCGGGGCTCCTACCTTATACCATCTGATACATTTAACATTAAACATTTAACATTAAACATTAAACATCGAACATTTCACATTCTACATTTAACAAATAACTAATAACCCTAATCTTCTATCCCAAACAGGTCAAGGATAAAGACGTATTTAAAGGCTAAATCATTAAGATAATCATACCTACCAGAGTAACCCATATGACCAGCACCCATATTTGTTTTGAGTAGAAGAATATTGTTATCTGTTTTCATAGCCCTCAATTTTGCAGTCCATTTTGCTGCTTCCCAATAAGATACCCTTGTATCATAAAAACCTGCATTAATCAGTATATTGGGATAATCCTGGGCTTCGACATTATCGTATGGAGAATATGATTTAATATAGTCATAGTATTCCTTTTCTTTTGGATCACCCCATTCTTCGTATTCGATTACAGTAAGTGGTAAAGATGGGTCAAGTATAGTATTCAGGACATCCACAAATGGCACATCAGCAATTACCGCCTTAAACAAATCCGGTCTCATGTTTGTAACAGCACCAATTAAAAGTCCTCCTGCACTCCCACCTGATATTACAAGTTTATCTCTTGATGTATATCCTTCATTTATCAAGTGCTCTGAGCAGACTATAAAATCACTAAATGTATTCTTTTTATTAAGTAATTTACCCTGATTATACCAGAATTGTCCCATTTCACCGCCACCTCTGACATGTGCTAAAGCAAATATGAGCCCTCTGTTTAACAAGCTTAATCTATTTGATGAGAAATATGGTTCCATATTTTCACCATATGCTCCATATCCATATAATAATAGTGGATTATTACCATCTTTTACAATACCTTTTCTATATACAAGAGAAATTGGAATCATTGAACTATCTTCAGCATGTGCAAATATTCTCTCTGATTGGTAATTTGATGGTTCATAACCACCAAGAACCTCATACTGCTTTTTCAATTCCTGAATATTCGTACTCATATTATAATCAAAAACAGACTTTGGAGTTACAAGCGACATATAAGTATACCTGAGCAAGTTGCTATCGTAGTTCCTATTCCTACCAGCTCGAAAGGTATATACTGGTTCAGGAAAATCGACATAATGGATTTCATTATTTCTAAGATCTGTTATACGAATTTTCTCCAGACCTTTTTCTCTTTCATAAACTACAAGATAATCTTTAAATACATCAATTCCTTCAATTTCTACAGAGTCGCGATGTTGTATAACCTCCTTCCAGTTTTCTTTAGATGAAGTAACTATAAAAGTTTCCATTAATTTAAAATTTTCAGCATTGTCGTTTATTAGAATGAAAAATTTATCTCCATAGTGATATGGATAATACTTCATTCCGGTTTGACGTGGATGAAGAATCTTGAATCTTGATATTGGGTTGTTTGCATCTAAATAAGCTATTTCTGATGTTATATGTGTAGATGATCCCATCAAGAGATAGTCTCTACTTTTTGATTTATAAATGTTAAGCCAGAATTTTTCATCTTTTTCATGATATATCTCTATGTCATCATCTGCATCACTTCCTAATGTATGCCTGTAAAGTTTATATGCACGTTTTGCTTTATCAACTATAGTGTAGAAAATAGTATTATTATCATTAGCCCATGCTGCAGAGTAGCCAGTATTTGAGATTATATCCGCTAACATTTTACCTGTATCCAAGTTTTTAATATAAAGTGTGTAGACCTCAGAACCAGTCGTATCAATGGAGTATAAAAGAAGCTGATGATTGGGACTAATTTTATAAAGACCAAGGTTGAAAAAGTTATATCCAACTGAAAGTAAATTTAAATCAAGTAATATCTCCTCCTGTGAATCCAGGCTTTCCTTCTTGCGGCAATATATTGGATACTGTTTATCCTCTTCAGTACGTGTATAATAGTAATAATCGTCTATCTTTTCAGGCACAGACATATCGGTTTCCTTAATTCTACTTAATAACTCTTCGTAAAGTTTTTCCTGGAGTTTTTCTGTGTGTTCCATCATAGCCTTTGTATATTCATTTTCTGCATGAAGATATTCTATTACTTCAGGATTATCTCTTTCTCTCAACCAGAAGTAGTTGTCTATCCTAATATCCTCATACATACTATCAACTTTAGGTATAATTTTTGCTATAGGCGGTGTTATATTTTCGATATTTTGGCATTCAGAAGACTGAAAAAGGAGAATAGGGAATAGAAACAACCACCAGACGGTAATCACATGATTTCTAAATAATATGTTAAATCTTCTTTTGTTCATTTGGGCTTCTTTTAATTAAAGTATAAAAAAAATTTGGTATGTGGCAAGTTGCTTGTACCAAATGGTTTGCACTTTTATTCAGGGTATGCGATTGCTTCGTCCGTCAAACGACGGACTCGCAATGACATAGAGTGGTGTCTGTCTTTGCAAGTTCCGATGATAATCGGGACGTGGTAATCTCATCTGTTTGCAAGAGTATAATCTATTCAACAGTTCATAGAGTATTTTGCTTAAGAAACCTTTACTACAAGGATTTCATTCCATCTTGTTGTAAATCGAGATGATAATTTGGACTGGCGCATCTTCCATTTTTTCTGGATCCCGCTTGAGGCACATTGAATAGTGTTCCTTCCCCATTTAGTGTTTATATAATCAACGGTCTTCATCAATTTACGATTACTATCAAGGTCTGACTTTCTAAAGAGATGTAGTTGTATTTTATCTTCTGGTATAATACCGTCAAAAATTACACCTGCCTTTTTATAGAGGTAACCAGGTTTATATATTATATCCAGTTTTTGATTACAATGGTTTATAAGTTCTGGTGTATATGAAGTAGGTATTGGAAGACGGACAGATGCTGAATTTACGTATTGATGTTCGTCTTTAAAAGGATTTGTCATAATGAAAACCTGTATAAAAGAGGTTACTGAATGCTGGTCACGCAATTTCTCAGATGCGCGTGAAACAAAGGAAGCAACTGCTTCTTTTAATTCTTCTAAAGATTCAATTGCCTTTCCAAAAGAACGTGTACACATGATACCTTTCTTGGCTGCTGGTATTTCCTCTAAGGTGATACAGGATGTACCACGCAATTCTTTAACAGTACGAAAACCCACTACAGTCATATTTGTTTTAATCCACTCAAGTGGTGCATTTTTAAGCTGTAGAGCAGTATAGATGTCATGTCGGTTTAGAAACTTTTTATACTGGCGTCCGACACCCCATACATCTTCTACATCTATATTATCAAGAAGATTATCTAAATTTGGGTGATCTGTTATATCTAATACACTATCATATTGAGGGTCTTTTTTTGCAAGTTTGCTGGCAGTCTTGGCAAGTGTCTTTGTAGGTCCTATTCCAATAGTAATGGGAATCCCTGTCCACTTATTTACAGTATTTTTGATACTCTTTGCATAGTCTATTAAATTTTTTGAAGTAAAGCCAGTTAGTGATAAAAAGGCTTCGTCTATTGAATAAATTTCCATATTAGGGGTAAATTGTGTTAGTGTATTCATTACACGTTGGGACATATCAGCATATAGAGGATAGTTAGTGGAGTAGACAACAACACTGTGTTTTTTCAATAAATCCTCATATTTAAATGCAGGGAAACCCATTTTTATACCAAGTGCCTTTGCCTCATTTGAGCGGGCAATTACACAACCATCATTATTAGATAAAACTACTACAGGCTTTCCATCTAACTTAGGATTAAACACCTTCTCACAGGAAACATAGAAGTTATTGCAATCTACCAGTGCGAATATAACTTTCATGGTTACACCTTAAACTAAATGGATGACATGAGTTACTACACCCCAGACCTCAAAGTTCATCTCTTCATTGACTTCTATTGGGTCAAAACTCGGGTTTTCAGCGACGAGATATAGTTTATTTTTTATCTTATGTATTCGCTTTACTGTAAGTTCTCCATCTAATACAGCGATTACAATTTTGTTATCGGATGCTTCCTGTGCTCTATCCACTATAAGAATATCTCCTGAATGAATACCAACATCAATCATAGAATCTCCATCAACCCGAACAAAGAAGGTGGCTGCTGGATGTTTTATAAGAAATTCGTTGAGGTCCAATTTTTTATCTATAAAGTCATCAGCAGGTGAGGGGAATCCCGCAGCTATTCTTGCTAAAAACAGAGGGAACTCATGTTTACCCTTCTTTTCAAACCTGTATATCTCACTTATGTGAAGACCTTTAGTTTTGGCTACTTTTTTAGATTTTTCGTTTTTCATAATAAAAATTAAGGCGATTATAAAACATTTGACACTAAGAAAGCTAATTAAACCAATAGTAGTGGTTGTTTTACCTTCATTTCTTTTGATTGCCCCGTGGAATAGATAGTATTATGTTTGGGGAACTTCTTGCAATATGTTTTATTCCACAGGGCGGGCCCAAAAGAAACGAAGCAAAGAAAATGCACCCCAGTGTTTTTCTCAGGCGGCAGATTGACTACGTCTTATGGCTAATTTCCAGAACTCGCTTTGCTCAAACACCTGTAAATCTTAACGCCAACGCCTTGCAATCTGCCTAAAAAACAACATGGGGATTTATAAAAGGACAACCGATATCATGAATATTTTGCTGTCTCTTAGCATAATAATTAATAATTTAGTGTCAAATCCTTTACAATTACCTAAATAAAATATAAAATAGATATTTTTTATTTTTCAAGTTTTTATTCTCAAATACAAGAGCTTTAGGGTATTTATGATAGGATATAACTCTCTATATTGCTTTAACGTATAATATACCCTTTTTTCACAGCCTCATATTTACCTGCACTTATCTGGTAGAAATAGATGCCTGCTGGTAACCTTTCACTAGACTCACCAATTCCATACCAATCTATATTGTGACAACCTGCTTTAAAGTATTTACCTACCAATGCCTTAACCTTTTTACCCATCACATTATAAATCTCTATTTGCACCTTTGAATCGGTTGGCAAGGAAAATGGTATAGTTGTTTTTTCTATAAAAGGATTAGGATAGTTTTGTCCAAGGAAGAAGTCAGTTGGTTGATAGTTCTCCGAAGCACCCAGAATTCCAATATAAAACTCATAGCAGTTGTCGGGTGCATTGATGGGATCAGTAGAATGGTTTGGATAGGTTGCCACATCGTATGCAAGTATGTAATAACTTATTCTTATATAACCAGAATCCTGCTCTGGTATTTCAGCAGAATAGTGATTTTCATCCAATTGGTTCATGTGAAAATATGTCCAGTTAGTGTCAATATCGGTTATATAATACAAGATGACACTGTCTACACCATTTACATCACTTACATATGTATGAATAGGGAATGGTCCAGAATAAATCGTATCATGCCATATAGTAGTCGATTCTATAACAGGTGGTCGAGTATCAATGGTAAAGTTAAATGGTAAAGACCAGTCCGACCATTCACCGCACCTACTCCCACTGCATACACGCCAGTAATAGGGATTGTCATTTAGTGGACTGGTTAGTATATATAGTGGGGGAAGGATTGTAGAATCATCTACTGCAAGTGAGCTGAAGAATGTATCTGTATCTACCTGTAACCAGTAATTGGTGGCATATGCTTCATTTGTCCAGCGAAACAGTGGTGTGTTATCGCTTAGAATTAAACCACTATCAGGACTGATAAGAGTGGGGAGGAGGGGGATAGGAATGAAATATAACCAGCCGTCAACTGTCATACAATCGACGTGTAGTGAATCTATTCCTTTAACGACACAGTCTTCAAGATTTATTGGTGTACTATCACCTAAAACCGCACCACTGTTAACATCGAATAGTACATCCAGAATGGGACCTTCTCCTGGAATGAGAGAATCTCTGGATATTAAACCATTCATAGTTACCTTTAATGAATCATTCCAGTTTGTATACTCGATAGCCATAAAGTTTGTACGAGTTGTGGGAGCAACGTTGTTAACTGTGATTAATGAACCATCAAATTTTAAAACAAACTCAATCTCTACTATAACCACGGGATTGTTGAGTTTGATTCTGATAATATTGTTAGTTGAATTCGGAGGAGCACAGGCATCAGCAGCGGTTAGCGTACAAATAGGTGGTTGTAGATTATGTCCACTTGGTTTTAGAAAAGGGTCACCAAGGAGTGTCATTCCATAATGCCAACATAGTTCATTAAATGAAAAACCTCCCTGTGCTATATGAGCAAACCAATCTCTGAAGGCTTCACCCATTGTTTTTTCCTGTGAAAGGGGTAGATAAAAGTAGTTGAATGAGAGCATACTTCCGGTTTTTGTAGAACCGATCTCACCAACACCATAACTTTGATTGAATATTGACCTTCCTCCTCCATATCCATAGTCAGTATAGCGTGCAAATGAACAAGCGAAATGGTTGTAGAAATTGGCAGGAGGGTCTTGAGTTGTATATTCCGTGGACCAATAATAATCAACACTGTTATGGTTGTTATAGTAAAATTGATGACCACCTGGCCACGAATGAGCGAAGAGGGATACCCATGCCCTTACTGTATCAAGCCTTACTCTATAGTCGCTTGCCCTGGTAGTATTGGAGTCAGAAATAAGTAATATATCGTCATAAAGTAAAGAGACATCAGAAGCCCACCCTGGAGCCCAATAATACCAGTCATCATCAACATAGGTAATTGCTCTTTTTTGTAAAGCTATACTGTTATGACGATAGTTGTTATCTTTAGATAAATAATTCTTAATAAGAAGTGTGTCATCACCAATACCAGTCGGAATAAGCCTGCCTATATATATTTCTGGAGATACATTACCAGTATGTCCATCATAGATACTGTCCTGTCCTGGCAAAAGGGTCCCAAACTGATATTTCAGGTCATCTGCCCAGTTACCATCAAGGTCCATATAAAATAAATCTATTGGCCATTCTTTATATCCGTACTCATTGAAATCATCCTCTATCTGATACCATGCTATTGGAAGGTTCCCAATAAACAGTGCTCCCTCGATATTTTCCGTATAGTATAGTGTTTGCAGAAATGAACGAAGACTATCGGGTAAACCACCAGATATCTCATAACTCAGCACTGTATAACCCTCTTGTTGTAGATTGGTCATAAGCTGATTTATCTCACCTGATAGGGAAGAGGCTATTTGCTCTTCAGAGAAAATTACTACTGTACCTTCCCTGCCATTACTGTCTACACGTCTTTTAAGATTGAATGAAAAATCTTTGTATGGATGAGCAGCAATCCACTCTCTATATGTCCCCGGTCTTGTACCAGGTGGACCTCCCCACTGGAGATGTGTAACTTCATCCTGTGGTGAACTAAACAATAAAACTGCTATGGTTATGAAGCCAATCATTACAAATCCTCCTGTTAAGGGATTAAGTAATTGAATCTTAGCGTCTTAGAGTCTCCGAAATAACTCCTCTTCAATCGTAAATCGTCCTGGTGGAATAGCTTCCCAATGAAATAGTTATACATTTCACGGGACAAGTCGCATTCAACCCCGCACATCGTCACTACAGGGCAGGCGGGATAAATCAATAGTCAATTCACCGATTCACCGTTTCGCCAATTCAGTGTTTTTTGCATTGTTTCAGATGATTATAACAATTTTATACCGTTCTTACTGTTTCTACCCCCTCAGGTCTCTTAAAATGCATAATTTGGCTATAAATTATACATACTCGGGTTGATAGGCAGATAGGTTTTGTGTTCTTTGATTTTCTTAATGTAAATTCTAAGTTATTATAACTCTAAAATTCTCTCTTGTCAAGAAAAAAACCGGCGAACTTTTAAGTCTGTCCGCCGGTAATCTTCGAAGAAAATGGCATTAATAAGTCTTTTACTTCAATTTTATTCAGGTAGCTCATGATATATAACCATACCGTAATGAGCAGCTTCATAGTCTTCACTAAATGTATAAGGGTCTAACTCTATCAGGTAAACCTCTGTCTCTGAAGGCTCGATTATAACTGAAGGGTAGTTATCTTCTTCATCATCCCTCTCAACCTCTATCCACTCTCCATCGTCATCTATGTAAAGTATTATATCGAGGTCTTCGATTCTTTCATCAGAGAAAGCCATGATTCCATACGTCCATCCTTGATGAAGGGTGCGAGTAAAGGAAATACCATCAGTAGTAATGATATCAGCCTGCATGTGAACAATCTCCTGATCAAGAAGGTCTTCAAGAAATTCGACATAATCAGCAAGTTCGCTGACTACCCACTTCATTGATGTATCCTCGCCGGCAAGAAGAATAAGTGGTAGTAGTAACACCATAATAAAGATACAGAGCTTAGACATACACTCTCCCATGTTAGTATGGTTATGAAATTTAGAAAAGATATAACCGCCATCTTAATCGAAGATAAATGCTATTCCAGTGGATGTCTTTTTTACTTCCATAACTGGACGAGTTCCCACAACATGTCTACGCCATGGACCTCGTCCTACAACAGTGTGATGTGTCTCAAGGTAAATCTCTCTATCAGTATCATATTCTACCAGCATTACTCCATCAGCACCAATTTCACGGCATTTTTTAATCAAAAGAGCATCTAATTGAGGCCGACGGGCGTGTTTGTCAAGTTCTGCTACTATAACGCCGATAACAGTATGAGGCTTAATAACCTTGTTATGACTGAATATGATTTCAGTATCATCAGGCTTTGGTGCTGGTTCGTAATACTCATCGGTCTGTATGAATCTTACGTTTGAGGCACATCCTGTTAGAAACACCATAAAAATAATTAGGTATTTCAATCCTCTCATATGACCTCCTTTCTTTTGTTCTGGTAGTGTCAAAAAACTTTTGCCTATTTTCTTCTAACCTACAATTTTAAAAGCAGTGATCTACTTTTTGCTTGTCTCTTCCTGATTCTTGTAGGGGTCGGATTCATCCGACCCGTTTCTTTTGCGGGTTCGATAAATCGAACCCCTACATTTTTAATTTCATATCCTTTCATATTATTTTTGACACTACCTTTATTCTGGTAGTTAATTTTTGATTTCACTATAGTTAAAATACGTGCATATTTTCCATTGAAATTCTATATGTTGCTTAACATATAATATAACCTAAAAAATTCATTCTGTCAAGAAAATAATTTGGCTATTACTTGAAATAAGTTAAATGATAGTTTATAAGTTATCCTACAATATTAACTTATCAAAATTGCCGGAAAATCAAGCTCTATTCAATATCCTTTAGTTACAGCAGTAAGGAGTCCGCTGCGACTATCAAGAGCCTTTCAAGAACCTGACACACGTTAATTATTAGAGTGCTTGTCTATGTGGAAATTAAATTCCTCTTTTTCTCATTATCAATTTCAGCAAGCACAATAAGCAGTCTGTCCCATTCTGAGTATAACTTTTCTAATTTACTCGTTGTAAGCTTTATATCTTTAGCTAAGGTTTTAACATTTATGGGGTTATTCATTATATCGCAACTACATAGTAAAGTTTCATTTTTTTCTCTAATATTCTCAAGTTCATTAATCTTTTCTTCAGTTAATTCTAATTTTTTGATAAGGTCTTTCCTGAGTCTATAAAGCTGGTTTCTTTTTTCTGCTTCCTGTCTCTTTTGTTCCTTAGTTTTAAAACCGGGTGCTTTCTTGTTTGTTTTGTCAGTAGTAACTTCGAAAACTGCGTCTACATTCTTCATTGCTTCTTTTTTTGCCCTTTTTTCAATGAAGTATGAATAATTGCCATGATACTCACAAAAGGTTTTGTCTTTTATTTCGATTATTCTATTAACAAGATTATCCAGAAAGTATCTATCATGTGATACAATCACTACAGTACCTGTATAATTGAGTAAGGCGTTTTGAAAAATCTCTTTCGTTTTAATATCAAGATGATTTGTAGGCTCATCAAGTATTAAAAAGTTTGAGTCTTGAAGTAATATCTTGAGCAGCGCCAACCTTGATTTTTCACCCCCAGATAATATTCCAATCTTTTTATGAATGTCCTCACCAGAAAAAAGAAATGCACCCAGTAGACCTCTTGTTTCAAGTTTAGTACTTTTAGTAGTAATAGAATTAATCTCCTCCCAGATCGTTTTGTAATAATCGAGATTATTTGAACTTTCCTGTGAGAATGAAGCACTTTTAACATTTATCCCGTATTTTACTTCTCCTGATGTAGGCTTTTCAATTTTACTCAGAAGTCTTGCCAGCGTAGATTTACCTGCTCCATTAACTCCTACAAACGCAATTCTGTCACCTCTATGAACAGAGAAATTAATCTCATCAAAAACAACTAAATCCCCGTAAGTTTTAGATATATTTTTTACAGTTAAAACTTCATAACCACTTCTTTTACATTCAGGGAATTTTATATTTACCCTCTTCATCCCTTTATCGAGTTCAATAAGGTCGAGTTTTTCCAGCATCTTAATTCTACTTTGTACCTGTTTGGCTTTTGAGGCTTTATATCTAAATCTATCAATGAAGGTCTGAATTCTTTTAATTTCACTATCCTGTAGCTTCATCTGTTTTTTAAATGCTTCAATTCTTCTTGATTTTTCTTTGAGATAAAATGAATAGTTTCCTTTATATGTTGTTATTTTACCGTTGGCAAGCTCTATTATTTGAGTAACGATTTTATCTAAAAAAACTCTATCATGAGAAATCGCTATGATCGTTCCATAGTAGTCCTTGAGATAATGTTCTACCCATTCCATACTCTCAGTATCAAGATGATTGGTAGGCTCATCTAAGAGCAGTATGTCTGGTTTTGAAAGCAAAAGACCTGCAAGAAAGATTCTCATCTTCCATCCACCGGAAAACTCAGAGCAATTCTTAAAGAAATCCTCATCCTTGAAACCCAATCCACTTAATATTTTTTTAGTATTTGCCTCAAATGAATAACCATCCTTCATATTGAATAATTCTACTGCGGTTTCGTATCTCTTTAATATGTTATCATACTTTTCTGTTGATGGGACACAGGTTGATAATTTTTCCATATAGTTTTCTATGGATTGCTTAATTTTTAAAATTCCGCTTTTCTTTTCAAGATAATCGATTATATTAATAGACTCGAGTTCAACAAGGTCTTGAGGGAGATACCCTATACTTCTATATTTTCCTGAGATTGTGATAGTTCCAGAATCAAGAATTACGTCACCAAGGATTGCTCTGAGCAAGGTAGTTTTACCTGTTCCATTATCTCCTACTAAACCAGTTCTGCTTTTTTCAGTAATCAACCAATTAATATTATTAAAGAGTACCTTTTTTGCGTAACCTAAACATATATTATTAATTTTAATCATAGTAGAAATGTGATAATGAGATTACTTCGTTAACCTTACGGTTTCCTCGCAATGACATAGGTTAGTATCTGTCATTGCGAGGAAATGGAATGAGCGCGGAAATCTCATCCTTTTTAGCGAATTTTTTTGGAGTGCATTACCTTGGTAATGCAGCATGCAGAAATGAATTTAATTCGTACCAAATGTTTTACAAATCCTGATAGAAAAAGGTCAATATATATTGAATGGAGTATATAATAATAAAGAAGCCAGGGAGATTATATCGTAAACATCAAGGAATCAACTAATTTTCGGATGGCTTTTATATGTTCAGGAGTTGTTCCACAACAGCCTCCGATTATAGAAACACCAGATGCAATAAGTTCTTTAGCTTTTTCTGCCATAAAATCTGGTGTATCAGGGTATGTAATTTTGCCGTAATGAACCTCTGGTATACCTGCATTAGATTGGATAATTACAGGTAGGTTAGTATATTTTTTAAAAAATTTTGCTATTTTAATCATGATTTCTATACCATTCCCACAATTAGAGCCTATTATATCTGCACCTGCCAATTCGAGACCTTCAACTGCCTTTTCTATATTTGTTCCCATAATAGTGTAAAAACCTCTCTTTGTATTCTCAAATGTCATGGTAGCTATGACCGGGATTTTTGTTGATACAGTTTTTGCTGCTTTAACCGCAAGTATTGTTTCCTTCAAATCAGTCATTGTTTCTATACATACTATGTCTACACCTGCTTCTATTTGTGCTCTTATCTGTCTTTCAAAAGCCTCGTATATATCTTCAGGATCTATATCACCGTAAGGTTTTAATAATCTATTGGTTGGACCGCAAGAGGCAGAAATATAGACAGAATCCTTCACGGCATTTCTAACACATTGGACTGCCTTTCTATTTATCTCCTCAGTTCTATCCTGAAGTGAATAATGTGAAAGCTTTAATGGTGATGCACCAAAGGTGTTGGTTTGTATTATATCTGCTCCAGCTTCAAGATAAAGGTGGGCAATCTCTTCAATGATCTCTGGATGTGAAATATTAAAGGCTTCAGGAGGTTCGCCTTCATTGAGCCCCCTCTCTAATAACAATGTACCGATTGCTCCATCAGAAACGAAAACCTCATCATTTTTTAATCTTTCAAGTATTGGTTTCATCTTGAGTTATGAATATTATATTGATAAATTACATTAATTATTCTATCTTATTACTATCGCTTAAATTTATTTGCTATTAAAACTTTTACAGATTCAACCGCACTTGCTGCATCATAACAATATGCGTCTGCCCCAATTTGTCGTGCAAACTCCTCTGATGTGGGGGCGCCACCAATTATAACCTTTATTTTATTAGACAAGCCCTGCTCTTTTAAAAGGTCTATAACCTTCTTCATAGCTGTCATAGTTGTTGTTAGTAAAGCAGACATACCAATAACGTCAGCATTTTCCCTTTTGGCAGTCTCTATGAATTTTTCGGGTGGAACATTATTACCAAGGTCAATTACCTCAAATCCTGCTCCTTTTAGCATAATAGCGACGAGATTTTTGCCAATGTCATGGAGGTCTCCCTGGATAGTACCAATAACAATCTTCCCAATTGCAGGGATTCCTGCCTTGATAAGAAGAGGTTTTAATTCATTCATCCCTGCATACATTGACTTTGCAGCTAAAAGAACATCTGGTATGAATATTTCGTGTATTTTGAACTTTTCTCCTATTACGTTCATACCATCAATCAAACCATTGTCAAGTATCTCCTTGGGTGGTATCTTTTCTTTTATTGCCTGCTTTGTAAGTTCTGATACCATTTCAATGTTTCCATCTTGTAAATATTCCGATATTTTATTTAGTATATCCATTTATTTAACTTTGTTGTACGATGGAAGCTTTTCCATTCCATAACGTTTCGCTTCATTCTCCATAAGTTTTCTTAACTCTTTTTTAATACCACTGTTCAACCTTGATGGTTTGTATTCATTTATTAGTCTTTCAACTTCTCCGAATGCACGGTTATAAAGGCTTAAACCTCCATCCTCCTGCCATCTGTCTCTATTTGCTCGGTCAATTACTGGTCCTGGAACGTATTGTTCTTCCTTGAGATAGCGACGTGTATGTTTTGATATTAACAGGTGCTTTTCGGCAAGAAGTTCCTGAAACCTTGGAATAGCAGGGAAATCTTCTTTGGGTTTGATGCCTTTGATTAGACGGAGGGCCATTCCACAGATTTCATTATCTAATATTAGCTTCTCAAGGCTTTGACAACTCTCAAAATCAAGCATACCAGGACCTGATATGTTGTTGATACCTGACAGTACAGCCAGCGTTGCACCCATTGATGATTCAAGACCAGCCTGGGCGTCAAGTTGCTTCGAATCGCTAAGCGAAATGTATGCCTGCGTTGGTATGCCCAAATATTTTCCAATTTCGTTGTATGCACAATCAATCATCTGTGTTTCCACAGCACCCATTGGAGTTGTTTCATACCGAATATCAAATATTGCAGGTGAACCACCATAAAGAACAGGAGTTCCTGGATTACTAAGTTGGCTAATAACGATACCACTTAAAGTCTCGGCTGTATGTTGAACCAGTGTTCCAACCAGGGTAACAGGTGCCATAAATCCAGATAAGGGCATGGATATGAACTCGATCGGTATTGAGTATAAGGCACAATCTACTGTATTTTGTGATGTGACATCACTCCACTTAAGTGGTGATGTGGGACAACAGGAGAATATCGTAAGTGGTTTTTCTTTCAACGCATCTTTTGTTCCACGAATGGCCAGTTGAAAATCTTTCATTACATTAAATGATTCAATAGTGAAAGTTCCAGTAATGACAGGCTTTTCACAAAATAATAGACTTAAATAAAGCCGATAGCTGTCAGAAACCTTTTCATGCACGTCTGCTGGTATGAATGCAGTGCTTTGAGATGCAATGTTTTCAAGCTGGCTTATAACCTTGGTATAGTTTATATAATCGTTCGTGGTTGGTCTACGTATTTTTTTTGTTTTAGAATCTAATATATTCAGTGCAGCCGAACCTGGGGTAAAATATACGTTTTGTTTTGAAAAATTATGTGTTTTGTTACCAAGTACGTCAAAAAGTTTAAATGATTCAGGTGTGGTTTGTAAAGCCATATCTATTATATCCTCAGTAAACCAGACATGATATTTGTCTAAATTAACCATGGCACCATTATCGGCGAGTATAGATAGAATATATTTATTGTGTATTTCGACACCCAGCTTGCAGAGTATATATCTTGCTTCAGTAATTATCCTTTCTATTAGTTTATCTTCCAAAAATCTAATAACAGGTCTCATAATAATAGGTCATTAGTAGTTAATATCTGTTTTTAAATCCTTTATCTATTTTTAAGTATCTTCTTCAATACCTATTTCGATTTAATTTCTTTATAATATATGCAGTAGTAATTTAACCTCTGATTATAACTCTAAAAATTAACTTTGTCAAGTAAAAAATAAAAGCCCCTTTGTGTAGTATCAAAGGGGCTTTGCTGGGGTATTACAGTGGATGAGCAGATATCAGATTTATAGTTCTTTCCCTTTTTCTATCGATGAAGATGTGGTGTTAAAAACTCTGTTTGTTATAATCGAACTATCGTTATCAGTAACAGATTTATTCTCTTCACCATAGTATCTTGGTGCCGTAACTACTATTTCAGGCATCATACCAATATAAGGAATAGAATCATAATCCTCTTCATAATATCTTGAAGCAGTAACGACTATCTCGGGCATCCATCCTGCAAATGGAATCTGATCTCTTTCCACATAATTGTTTGTGGGAACTGATATCTGCATAACTACAGTTATTATTCCGATTATTCCTATCATCTCTCCCCCCTTTTTTTGTAGATTAATAAAGTTTCAATGATCTTCTATATATTCAATTAATTATACGACAGATTTTAGAAAAGGTTTCAGATTTATTCTTATCTACAAGACACATCCTTCTATGTCATTTCGAACGTAATTTAAGCAATCTCATATACTGGAGTTCTGGGAGTACAAGAAGGAGTGACGGTCTTTAGACTGTTATAAAAGGAGTGACGGTCTTTAGACTGTTAAAAATAGTGATATTGAAAATGAGATTGCTGCGTCCCGATTGTCATCGGGACTCGCAATGACAGACTCTCACTCACGTCATTGCGAGGAGTGGAACGACGAAGTAATCTCATATTTTGCAAATCAGAAAAGACATAAAGGAGTGACAGTCTTCAGACTGTTATAAAAAAACGATGACAAGTCTTTGTAAGATCAAAAATGCTGTCATTTCTATAACACCATAAATGGTGTCACTCCTGTATAATTTTTTAGGGGGAATAGTTTAGATTTAAGATAGGCAGTATTTCACTGCACTCTCGGCATGTATTTTCGAAGTATTAAAAAAGGTTATACCGAAATCATCTTTGGTAAGGATCAAAGGTATTTCCGTACATCCAAGAATTAAACCCTGTATCGAATTCCTCTCTATCATTTTTTCAACAATCGAAAGAAGTCCTTTTCTTGTTTCTTCAAGAATTTTTCCAAAAAGAAGTTCAGTCGTTATTTTTTTATGTATATATTCCTGTTCATGTTTTTTGGGAACAGCAATTGTGATACTATACCTTTCGAATACCTTTTGATAGTAATCTGACTGCATTGTAATCTGTGTGCCAAATAGACCAACTTTTTTTAAACTTAGACATTCAATTACCTTACATGTCTCCTCAACAATACTCAACATCGGTATAGGGGAGAGGGCTTTAACCTGTTCAAATACTATATGGGGTGTATTAGAAGCGATAAGTGCGAAGTCAGCACCAGCCTTTGAAATTGACTTTACTGCATCCACCAGTAAATCTTTCAATTTATCCCATCTCATAGTTTCCATTATTCTAAAAACTTTATTAAAATTAAGGCTGTAAATTATGATTTCGGGACCTTCTTTCTCAGTTTTTTCTTTACGGTATAAATCAAGGATTAAACGATAGTAATCAATCGTTGATTCAGGTCCTAATCCACCAATAATACCAATCTTTTTCATAAAAGTCTACCTGGAATAATATTCATTATACCTAATCAACCAATTAACTATTCAACTAATCAACTCTTATCTCATTTAACATTCAATATTTAACATACAACATTTAACATCTAACATTCAACATCTAACATTCAACATTTCACCTATCACCTAAAACCTGTTACCTATCTTTCTCATAAGAAACGCAGATTTTCAATTATTGCAAGAGGACTGAGTCGCTCTAAAACCCATGTCTCTATTGCGGGGGTACACCCACAGTTACGACAGACATCCTCATTGTAAATTCCCTTCCGACAACAACAAGGCCCTATTTCACCCTGATTTATCGTAATACTCGACCATATGGGTCTAATCCAATTATCCTTTTTTAAGGTTCTTATACCTGAAAAGGTATTAGATACTCTTATTGGATGTCTTTTCTTGATTTTATACAGTTTATCTATTGAATAATTTCTTTCATCACTATTCAAAGCCAGATTTTTATTCGAACCAATGTATGGTGTGAAGATATGAAACAGGATACCTTTTACATTCTTGAGGTTAAAAATATATTCTGCAGAATTTTCAAGATTGTGAAAATTGATTTTACTTATAGTGAAATTTATATATATACCATGATGAGAAGAAGAAGTGATGTTTTTTACTACCTGAGAGTATACATCACCTCTAATAACCTTATGTTCTTCAGGAAAACCATCGAGACTTACCCATAAATAATCAGCCTTCGATTCCAATTTAAAAGTTCCATTAGTACATATTACTACTCGAAAAAAGCCTAATTGTTTCGCATATTCTACTGCATCATCTATGGTATAGTTATTATTCTTCCATAAAAATGGTTCCCCTCCGGTAATTACAAGCATTCGGGAACCACTTTGGAACAACTTTTTAATAGCTTTTTTAACCTCATAAAATGCTAAGTCCTTATACCCTAAGTTAGCAACAATACAATGTTTACATTTTAAATTACATTTATCTGTTATGATAATAGAACTGGTTAATGGAATTTTTTTCTTAAAGAATTTGCACTTAACCAGCCAGGTGAGATAATAGAATAGTTTAATCATATTATTAGAATACTCATTTATGATATTTTGGAAGGGAATAGGATGCGAGTAGATAAATCAGAATTCATCCTTATTGTTCTTTTCCATAGCTGAATCGATTGCTCTGGCAAGTTCTTCCGCTTTTTGTGAACCGATAAGTATTCGCTTTCCATCAAAAAGCACCAATTGTACACCTCGATTACCGCTTACATTATATGCCTGACCTCTCAAACCAATACGGATTCCCCAGCCACCATATTCCATAAGAGGGCTATAGGTTCGTGCTTTAAAGCTTTTTATTTCATTAAATGGTATTCTACGAGGGGAGAAGTGAAAGGGTAAATAGTGAATATACAATCCATCAGTGCGAACTTCTGTTATAAGTCTGGTTGAACAGAAAAGTGCTGGTAGACCCATACCAGCAATAATCCAGGTAATAATCATCACAATATTTGATGTTGGATGATTTCCGAATGGTATTTTTAAAATAAGTTGCTGTATGAATCCATACCATGCGACACCTGCTATAAATAGGATAATAGTCCATAACCATACCTGTCGAAATTTCTGAACCTCACGGAAGATTACTTTACCCATTTTAAACATAATAAAGCCTCCCAAACTCACTACTTATTTTACTTTTTTTACAAATTTCAACGCCACTGAATTGATACAGTATCTTTTTTTAGTCGGTTTGGGACCATCATCAAAAACATGACCAAGATGAGCATTACATATACTACAAAGTACTTCGGTTCTAATCTTTTTAAGACTTTTATTAATTTCTGTTCTTATATTCTGTTGGAAAATTGGTTCCCAGAAACTTGGCCATCCTGTTCCCGAATCAAATTTAGTATCTGAATTGAATAGGTCATTGCCGCAACAAATGCACTTATAGATTCCCTTCTTTTTGTTGTTGTAGTATTCTCCTGTAAACGCCTTTTCTGTCCCCTTTTTTCTGGTAACTATAAATTGGTCGAGGTTAAGTGCCTTTTTCCATTCCTCATCTGTCCTGGATACCTTATTCACTATTTCTAATTTCCCTTTCTCGAAATTATATACCTTAACCTGTTGCTCTTTATGATTTTTCTCATTTTTCATCTCATTTTCCCTTTATCATTTTCCCTTTTTCCTTTTAACTTTTTACTTTTTCCTTGTCTTTCTTCAATATTCAATCGTTTACCCTGCCTGTCCTGTAGCATAGCGTACAGGGTGAAATGAGCATCTATTTCATCGGGGTCAATTCTCCATTTCAACGTTTCTCTCTTTCACATTCAACATTTAACATACAACATCTAACATCTCACATTGAACCTATCATTTTAATTAGAAATTAGAGTAATTAGTCATTTCTCATTTATTATAGTATTCCAATGCCTCAGGTAATAATTCCTGCAGATTCCTTATCCTTTGCTCACTATTTGGATGCGTTGATAGGAACTCCGGTGGCTCTTTATCACCATATTCCTCGTTCATCTTTCTCCAGAAGTCAACAGCAGCACGAGGGTCATAGCCGGCTTTTGCCATATAAATCAGTCCCAGATGGTCTGCTTCAAATTCATGTGTTCTACTGTAAGGAAGAATATAGAGCAGTTGTGTGCCAGCTCCATAGGCTATTCGTGACAGATCTTTTGTCTTCCGAGTCTTCTTCTTCATTGCCTCTTCAAGTGCCATACCACCAAGTTCTAAAAGAAGAAATTGAGTCATCCTCTCAGCACCATGTCTGGCTATTGCATGAGATATTTCGTGACCTATAACGGTTGCAAGTTCTGCATTAGTCGAGGCAAGTTTCATTATTCCTGTATAGATGGCAATCTTACCACCGGGTAGACAGAAGGCATTTGCAACTTCATCATTGTCTATCAGGTTAAATTCCCATACATAATCCGTTCTCTCGGTAGCATCTGCTATCCTTTGACCAATAATTCTAATTCTATTCACTGCCTTTGCATTAGTTGAGAGTTTTGATTCAGATAAGATGTCATTGTATGTTGTGGCTCCAAGCTCTAATTCAGTGCTAATCGGTACAAGGATAAATTGCTTACGTTCAGTAATGGGGACAGACTGGCATGAGATGAATAGAAAAGCAACTATCGATAATATTACAGAAAGACCAAGTACAACTTTTATTTTATTCATACTCCACCTCCAGGTTGTATAGGTTAATAAGTTATTGAGTTTATCGAGTTTATTGAGTTTGTTGAGTTTACTAATAACTGATAACCGATAACCAATCATTCTATCACCTATCACCTTACTCCCTATTTATCCCGTGGAATGTGCCAACTATTCCACTGGGACGCCTTACGCTCTACACCCTACGCATTCAACATTTAACATACAACATTTCTTCTAATGCCACCAAGTCCGTTAGCTAACGGAAAGGCACAAAGTTTTTTTTATTTACTGATTACTGATGACTTTCGCTCTTGTCTCTTCACCCTTCCCTTATCGCTTATCATTTAACCTAATCAACTAATTAACTATTCAACTATTACCACATTTAACATTAAACATTCAACATTTCAGTTATCGTCTTCTTGTGTATACTTAAATCAGGTTCAACTATAATCAGGCTACCAAGTTTTATTTCTTCCCATTGTTCTTTATAAGTTAGTTTTTCTGAACATATTAAGACAGCCTTTTCACTATTGTTTATTTGATTTACATCTCGTTTAATATAAAATAAGGAATAGTAATCATGCTTGCGGCTTGCATCACGAAAGGCATATAATTGTTCACCATCTGACAGAAGGAAATTTAATCCAGTATAATCACCAAACATTTTAATCTTATTTATTGTTTCTTTAATTGCATTTAGTATGTTTCCTCTTTTATCTAACTCCTGCATAATCATTAAAAAGTATAATTCCGAGTCAGTATAAGAATCTAAATTGGTTCCACTTGTTATTAATTTTCTACATCTTTCTTCGAGAATATTGAAAACTCGCTCTTTGTTTATACCACCATTATGAGCAAATAACCAGTTTTTATACCTGAAGGGTTGTGAATTTATATTGAATTTATATTCACTTTTTATTTTCCTCAGGTGTGCAATGATAATCTTCGATTTTACTTCTTTAACCTTATTAAACTCATAATAATCAGCGCTCCCTTTCTCGCTTAAGCCTTCTTTGAAAATTTTAGGAATACCATTCTTATACCATCCAATACCCCAACCATGACCATGTTCTTTTATAAAACTTTTAAATGGTCTATCAGCATTGAAAAATGGAAATACAACATCTGTTGTATTATCTGCTATTTTTCCTAAAAGTCTACACATTTTTCCCTTTTACTTTTAACTTTTTCCTTATCATTATTTAATTTTCAATTAACTAATCAACCAATTAACTAATCAACTATTCAACTAATTAACTAATAACAAGTCACTTCTTATTAGAAATTGTAGACAAAATCAATATACGGGATACCAGGAAAGAACGAACCAGCACCTATTGGATTGATCCAAGCGAGATCTACACTTATTGATTCACCAAAGAGACGTATGCCATAAGAAATAAGTGCTCCCTCATATCCTGGAAACATCCAATTCTCCGTTACAAACGACATACGTCGCGAAACTCTTGCTTCACCACCTAACATCACCATCGGCTTATCAGCTAAATCATCCTCAACAAACCCATAACCTATACCGGCTGTGAAGCTACCATCGAGACTTCCAAAGGTTCCAACACCGTAAAGAATGCCTGCAAATTGACCGTTTTTGCCTGGCGTCTTAACTAACAACAAACCTGTGGAAAGCGCAAAATTATCCTCTGAAACTAATCCCACTTTTGGCATAAAATAGAAAAGTTGTTTCATGCCAACTCCCGGAACAAGGGATATCCCTCCTGCGATTGTGAAATTGTCTGTAACCCCATGGGCAAACATTGGGAAGAAGAGAAGGTAGTCAGCAAAATATCCTTCTCCTCTTTTTAGGCAGCGTCCAGTTGATGCGAAGTAGAGTCGAGTAGCATTTGGGTTTGGGAACCAGTACTCACCTTTTCTAATTGCAGATACAGGAATTTCCTTTATATTTTTTATTTTTGAGATAGGAATAATAATCACTCCAAGTTCCATTTCAAACTGAATTTCATCCTCTTGAATCTCTACGATTCGACCCATAAGTGTTGAACCATCTTCTGTGGTAAGCATTTGCACATGGTCAGGATCTGGAATTCTTAAATTTTCCACAACACCTGTTTGCTCCTGGGCATATATACTTTCTGTTGCAAGTAAAATCATCAGGCAACAGAGTCCCAGTATACTAATCGGGACATATGTTTTTTTAATCATCTTTCTCACCTCCTGGATTTGGTTAATGGGTTTATTGGGTTCATTGCGTTTGTTTAGTCCCAGTGAAATATGCTGTGCATTTCACAGGATAAATTTATTGAGTTCGTTGGGTTTATTGAGTTTATTGAGTTTATTGAGTTTTCTAATAATAAATAACCAACAACATAGTTCATTCTTCTGATAATTTTTTATAATAAGATGAACTTCCTGTTTCAAGTATTTCTAGTATAATTCTTTCGGTTGTTTTACCAATCCCTTTTAGTTTTAGTAAATCTCTTTTTATGCTTGACAAAGACTCTTTTAATTGTGAAATCGAGTAGGCAGCATAACCATAAGGTGAGGTTCGTCCTTTCATCTTTAAAAAGTAATCAATATGCTCTAATATTACAACAACTAAATCATTCTCACTTAATATATCATTATAAAGAGAAATAGGAATACGCTTTGATATTTTATATTTTTTCGCAGTGGTTTTAAAGAGTTGATTTATTGAATTATAATAATCTTGTGTTGCATTTCCCCACTTATCTCCTGTATAAATATTGTCATACTCCGTAGTGAGTTTTGGATTATATCTTTTTAGTACATTTATGAAGTATTCCTTCTGCTTTCCATTTTTTAGTGTCATCCCGTCAAAGATAATAAAGTCTACTCCTGCATCAACTGCTTTTTTTATAGTCTCTTCCATCAATTCTTGTGTGTCAGTAACAAAGGGGATAACAGGAAGTAAAAACATACCACAGGCAATACCTTCATTCTTGAACAGGGAGAGTGTTCTCAATCTCTCGTCTGGATGCGGAACACCAGGTTCAAAGATAGTACTTATCTTATCGTCTACCGATGAAAAACTGAAACTGACAATAGCTCTATTTTGTTCATTGATTTTTTTTAGAATATCAATGTCTCTTTTAATAAGCGTTGATTTCGTAAGCATATGAACAGGAAATTTATGTTCATATATCAGGTTAAGAGCCTTTCGAGTTAATTGATACTTCTTTTCAATTGGTTGATAGCTATCACCAACACCACCACCTACCATTATGAAGCCTCCCTTAAAAGGGGTTCGTTTTCTTTTAGGGTCTAATTCTCGTTGTAAAACCTCTATGGCGTTTACCTTTACAGTGACATCTTTTCCAAACTCTCCATCGACATAATAACCTTCTGAACGTCCATCGCAGTAGACACAATTATGGGTACATCCTCTGTATAAGTTCATTCCATAACGGGAGATAAACCATGAATCGATTTTCTTATGCTTGCGTAATATGGACTTTGCTTTAACTTCCTTGATACTCATCAAACCAACCTTCTTTTTTCATTATCTCCTTTGAAACTCTGCTGCTTGGACCATCTCCTCTGGCTACGGCTAAAGCAATCTTCTTCCCAACCTTTTCCACTATCTCTGCTATGTCTCTATGAGTAAACCCCGGGCAAAGAAGGATTGAATGAATACCCTCCTCTTTAACAAGCTTTTTGCATACTTCTATTGCCTGAGATTGATTTCTTACAAGCACAACAAAAAGTTTGTATTTTGACGTTTCAACAATACACCTATGTTTCTCTGGCTCTGCATCAGGGGCATGAGCAAGGAAAGCTACTTTAAATGCCATATCTATATCTCCTTAAGTTACATCACCCCTTTTTATCTTTCGATAGATTGCTATCCAGGGGCTGCCAAAAAATTTTCTCTCTTCACTCGTTGCTCTTCTGTAATCTCCCTTTCCACCTTTTCTGTATTTCTGAAAGGGTTTTAAATGAGATTGATATTTATGTGAGTATATATACAACCTGTTTGAAAGGTATGTTGCTACTGTATATCTCTTCTTTTCACCAAATAGACCAAATCTTTCAATAAGTTTATCCCACTTCTCAGGAAATAATTCCTTTATGGTTCCCATAAAATCAAGTATAGTAAATGAACTCTCAGGTAACTTATCAATGGTCTCTATAATCTTTCTTTCTTCAAGTATTATCTTTTTCATTTACCAATCAATTATTTAACTAATTAACTATTTAACTAATTAATTATTTAACTAATTAACTATACGCTCTACTTTATATGCTCCACTCTTTACTGTTTACACCCTACTGCAATTTAAAATACGCGGTCCCTGCAAAGAGAGGTTTCCCTCTGGGTTTTATTCTATAGACATTATGCTTAAGGTGCAATATCCGACTCGGTTTTTTATCCTCCTGGTGAGATGGGTGGCTCTGCATGAGCCAGATAGATCATCAGCGCATCAACGTTATCGAGTTCGCCCGGGTTGTTTTTAGGACTATTCTGACCATATACTTTATCTAACAATAATATAAAGAGATCTTCATGCATTCCCGAGAAAGCAACATGGTATTGATCTCTGAGTAACTCCCAGTCTTGCCGTGTGAGTTTGGGCATTTTGATCACCTCCTTTCTTCTGATTCTTTTTACAATAAACTCTAAGCAGGAACCGAATTGATGGGGTTTCATAATTCTTCTAACCGCTTCCTGGCTTCTATAAACTGCGGTAGCTTTTCATCGGCATCTCTCCAAATATGTATAAATTTTTGAAAATGTCCCCTTGCCTTTTCTTTTCTGCCTTGTTTCTCGTAAACCAGACCAAGCAGATAATGAGTTTGTGTATAATTTGGATTAATTTTAAGGACAGCTTTAAGTTTTTCTTCCGCTACATCCAATTCTCCTATCTTAAGATAAGCTTCACCTAATGCATTTAGAAAAAAGGCGCGGTCTAAAGACTCGATATTAACCGCTTTATTGAAATTCTCCAATGCCTGCTGGAAAAGGTCTTTACTGAGAGATAACTCACCCAGAAGATGATAATAATATGTTTTTAACTCCTTGGCTTCCGTTTTTTCTATTAATCCTTTAATGACCAAAACCTCAGATTCAACTTGCTCGAACATTTCTTTTTTGATAAAAGTTAAACCCTGAATCCAATGGGCTTCTATCATCTGCGGATTAAGTTCCAGAGCTTGCTGACATTCCTGAATAACCTTAGTATAGTCTCCATTTAGATAATAGAGTTTGCCCAAATAGAAACTAGCTTTCGCCTTTTTGACTTCACCAACGGACAGAGAAAGATATCTTTCATAAGAACGTAGTGCCTGGCTATACATCCCTTTTGCCAGATATATGTCTCCGAGGAGGCCAAGGGTAAGAGGATAATCCGGGTTTATTTCTAAAGACCGCTCTAAATTTGTTATTGCCTGATCATAATTACCAACAATCAAGTAAAAATTCCCTAAACAATTCAGGGGGTAAGCCTGATTTGGTAAAAGAGCAACGTATTTTTTAAAAGCCGAAAGGGCATTTTTGAAATCACCTTTCCGGAGATAAGCCCAACCAAGGAAGTTGTAAGTAAAACTGCTGAAATGCGTAACTCCTTGAGGATCAAGTTGTAATACCTCTTTGAATTGGGATATGCCCTCTTCGTACATCATTTTCTTCTGGTAATATACCGTTCCAAGGTCAATATGGGCAGCGATGTTTTCAGGATTTATACTTATTAACCTTTTATAATAGTTAATCGCCAGATCCCAGTCGTGCTTAATATAAGCTTCCAGTGCAAGAATTTCAACTAATTTTTCCTCAGTTAATTTACCAGAAAATTTCTTTACTTTTTTAATGATATTCATAGCCTTCACCTTATTGTAAGTAGTATAATACTGTCGTGCTAAGACATCATATGCTTCTACAAAAGTTGAATCTATAGCAACTGCTTTCTCTAAATAGTTGATAGCCTCCTGGTTATCCATTTGAAAGGCTGCTTCTCGTCCAGCAAAATAATATTCATACGCTTCTAAAGAGGTTGTTGTAAGTTCTGTTATATCCTTTTTTTCTTCTTGAATTTCTCTCATGGATATTTCCATCCCGCTTTTAATCTTGTCTGAAAGTTCGTCAACCAAATTTCCCAGAATGCTACCTTCACCCTCACCTGTAACCCTATAGGGTGATGCTATCAATTCTTTCGTATCTACATCGAGAACTTGTGTATTTAACACAAAAGTATCGCCGCTCTTCATAAGGCTTCCCAGTACCATTACATGGGCACCTGCCAATTTACATAGTTCAAACCCCATAGAGGCGTCAATGATTTCTACTTCTCCATAACCAAGTGATTTTATGAGATCAAACATTCGTGGGAAAGTCATGACTTGCAGATATTTTGACTGACTAAAGTCAGTAATTAACATATCTGCCAAAACCTTTCGCAGGTAATCGTATTTGTCTTCTCCGGTCTGATTATCAAAAAACATCACCCCGATTGGGATTTTCGTGATTGTTTCTCTCTTAAAAACCAAAAGCTTTGTGACGACGGTAACCAAAATGGCCAGTAAAGCGAATGTGAAGACTGAAACGATAATTTTTCGTAGTCTTTTTCTCCTACTCTTTTTCCTTCGATCTTTCTTTACGGCTTTTGCAGGTAAGACTTCTTCAGGCGAACTTGTTACAAACGGAAATCTTTTTGAAAACTTCAACTTTCCTTCTCTGTAATGAACAAGAACCTGCAGGATACCAAAGATTATTGTTACAGTTAAGGCAACGACTGAAAGTATGAGAAACAAGAAATCCATTTAACTATTCAACTAATCAACTATTAAACTAATCAACTATTGAACTAATCAACTATTCAACCAATCAACTATTAAACTAATCAACTAATTAACTATTTAACTAATTAACTAATTTTTTATCTAAAAACATTTCCAGTATTGAGAATGTATTTTTTTTACAGTATCAATATACTTTTTTACAGTCTCATATGCACCATCTCTTTTTACCAATATAAGCTCATCCATATAATTTTCTGGTTCTTCTATTAGAATATCCAATCCAGCCATTGCAACAACAATTCCTAACATTGAGTAAGGCAGTCCTTTTGTAATGCTGTATCCTCCTTCAAGAACAGTAAAAATCCTCCCTTCGCATATCTTTTTTGCAAGCCTTACAGCTTCACTCATCATTTCAGTATAACCCTTTGCAGTAATTGCAAGAGAAGTTAATAGATCGGTAAAGTGATTGTCAAATCCAGTTGAAACTGCAATAAATTCGGGTTTAAACTCTTCTGTTAGAGGTTTAATTATTTCATCAAAGACCAGCATATAACATTTGTCGCTTGTTCCTGGCGGTAGTGGAACATTTACTGTGAAACCTCTACCATTGCCTTTTCCAACTTCATCCGGATAGCCCGTACCTGGATATAAAGGTACTTGATGGAGAGAGATAAAAAGAACACTATCGTCTTCATAGAATACTTCCTGGGTTCCATTTCCATGGTGTGCATCCCAATCAATAATAAGTATTTTTCTGAATCCATTGCGTTGCAGCCATCTTACAGCTATGGCAATGTTGTTAAGGTAGCAAAATCCACCACCAGTATGAGGTTTTGCGTGATGACCTGGTGGACGTATCATTGCAAATGCATTATCAACTTCTTTGTTTATAATAGCTTGCGCAGCCTTTATAGCTCCTCCTGCTGCAAGTAGTGCAATATCAAAAAGTCCTGCAGGAATGGTTGTGTCAGGATCGATAACGCCACCTGTTTCGCTTTCTTCCTTTAAAAACTCTATATATCTCTGATGATGAACAGCAAGTATGTCTTTTAAAGAGGCGAGAGTGGGTTCGAGAAGTTTTATCTTTGGATTATCGAATAACCCCTTTTTAGTAAAAAAATCCAGAGTGGATATAAGCCTTGCTTTACTTTCAGGATGCATCGGACTTTGTTCATGTTTAAGATAATCTTTATGATAAACTATTCCAGTTTGCTTCATAGAATCTTACCTCCTGAGTTGATGACCCCAAATCATTAACTATATAAACTCTTTTCTTATTTAATTTTGTCTTTTTAACTTTAATTTTATCCTTTATCCTTTTTCCTTTAACCTTTGATATACTCCGGACTCGCTACTTCTCCTTTACTATTCAACGGGAATAAATTTTAAATGATCTTTTGATTCATCCACAATTTTCCAAACTTTTGATTGTAATATTTTCTCTTTAGTCTTATTACGGGGTTGATGACCGTCATCGATTATTAAAGTTCCATCTTTTTTCAGTAAACGATGTAATTCTTTAAGAAATGAAGTTGGTTCTTCAATCATGTGAAATGTATCTAAAACGTATATCAGGTCTGAGATATTATCATTTAAATCACAGGAATATCTGTTTGCTAAAACTGGTATTACGTTTTTTAAATTATGTTTTTTGATTTTAGCTTTTACAGCCTTAATTGCTAATTCATGTATATCTACTGCATAAACTCTTCCATTTTCTCCTACTACATCACTTATATAGTTCAAATAACGCCCAGGTCCACATCCATAATCTATAACAGTATAGCCTTTTTTGATATTAAAGGTGCTCATGCGTTTATTAAAGTTAGGCGGAAAGAGAATGTCGTGTATTTTGAATGTTATGGACATTAGTTTAAATCCCAGGTTAGGCATTCGTTCCTTACGCCTTTTGTGAGTTTTATCTTTATCTCTCATCCATCCTCCCTTGATATAGTATTCACTATACTAATAACAAATAACCAATAACATTTCCAACCTTTAGACTTTTCGACTTTTTGACTTTGTTTCTATGTCAAATCTCTTAAATACCGTTTGAAAAGATGATGAATTAAGGATAGTATTACAACACTAATTATTACCGCAATTGTTACGCCTAAAGAAAACCCATGAATTGCAACTCCCAGAGCAGTGCCTGATGCAGGGGGATGTTCTGTATCTGTAATTACCATTATAAAAATCGAAAACCCAACAGCCAATGAGTATACCATAATAGAATGTATAAATAAGGGGTGAGGAATTAAGGCACATAAAGAACCTGATATGAGTCCTACAATGTGACCACCTATTACATTTCTCGGTTTAGCTGTAATGCTTTTTGGCATTGCAAATACAATAAAGGTAGTAGCACCTATTGATGCAATTATCACTGCTTCTTGTAGGCTTAGGGTTAAAAGTACTATGAAGATTGCAAGGGTTGCAAAAAGACTCTGGAATACATAATTCTTCCAATATAGCCTCAGTTCTTTAACAATTTTACTTATCAATCTCTTCATATATACTTAAAACACTGATTATAAACGAATATGCATTGCATTTATTTACTACTAACTATTTATTGGTACTTACTATATATCGTATAATATGAGTCTTTTTCCGTTTTGTCATTGCTTAATTTGACAATTTCGACATTTTAACATTAAGCAATCATCAAATGAACTCTTTTCGTAATTACCCCTGACTTATAAATATGATTCTGATTCTTCTATTAATTAACTTCTTATTTATAATTGTTTTCGATTAATTTAATTGCCCACTTCAATATTTCTTTGTTTTCTGCAATTATGAATTCCTGCTGTATAGATCTTATGAATTTCCTTGAAATAGGAGCTCAGTGCTCTTTTTAATTTTTGTTTTTCACTGGTTTTCATATTTATTAGTTAACAAATAATTTATAATAGCTACTAGAAAAGATAAAACATAAATTAATATTTTTCGTGTATTTAGTGTCCTTCGTGGGCGTTAATTGGATTTTATTTTTTGCTGCGAAGGCACGAAGAATTTATATTTATCCTGTCAATCCGGTAAATCCTGTCAAAAATTATATGTTAATTATTTGTATAAGCTTATATATTTCAGGGGGATTTCTTTTGTTAGAAAGATCCTTCCTTCTCTCCAGAACCTTATACCATCGCTTTCAGCACTTTTGGAATCTATTGCCAAAATAACAGGATAATAAGCTTTTCTTTTTCCAACCCTCAATGCATCGTCTTCATTTGAAGAAAGATGGACAAATTTTCTTTTTATAGGCTTTAGTCCTTCCTTTAGGATTGATTTAGCATTCTGAGGTGATGTTCCATGGTATAGAACATCTGGAATCTTGCTGTAGTCTCCCATAGGTTTTACTTCTACACTGTGCCCATATCGTGCTCTAATAGTTTCTCCTTTAATTTGAAAACGATTATTAGGGTCAGTATCTACAATATATTTCACATCCTCTTCTTTTACTCCGCTAAATTTATTCTTGAGGACATCCGATACTTTATTAAAATCAGTGAAGCCGTGTTTATCAAGATGTAAACCATAATCTTGAGGCTTATGCCTTAAGATAAAACTTAGAAATTTACTAACTTTTACTTTATTTTTAATCATGGATTAGAAACTTAAGACAACAGACATAAGACAAAAGATAAATGATGAAAAACAACTAATCAATAATGATAAGAATAAATTATAAAGGATAAATTGAAAAATAGTGTTATACTTGAATTTTTAAATAGTATTGTAGTATTAAAATTTACCTAAAGGGTTTTCCTGATTTTATCAAGAGTATCTTTAGTATTAGGTGCATGGGCAATAATCTTATTCAACATTTCGCAGGGGTAATTTTTACAATAAGCACAATTTTTGACAAGCTTCATCGTAGCACACTTCCTTACTTCACAAATCCTGGCATACCGTGAAACCCGTTCATCTTTTGAAAAACAACCATCACATTGTTCATAATCTTTATTGGTTTGCAGGAAAGTAGGACATTCACTGCATTTTAATCCACAAAAACCAATCTTTTCTTTCATAATTCCTACCTACTTTAAATTGCTACCAAGACACGAAAAATACTCTAATATTTGCTACTAAGGCACAAAGAAGGGTCATTGAGTAGTTAAGTTATTCTGGTTTATTTGGTTTATTTAGTCCCAGTGAAATATGCTGTGCATTTCACAGGATAAATTTATCTGGTTTATCTTTAAATTAGTAATCCGAAATGACTCCTCATCAATCTTCGCTCGTTATTCAATATTCTTCATTTGTCTTTAGTTTATTTTCTGATGTCTCTTTTTTTCTCAATCGTAAATAGGCAATCGTCACTCTTCACTTCTCTCTTGTCAGTCTTCTATCATCTCCTCTATTTCCTCATAATCTTCTTCAGGTTTGACATCAAAAAGCCATTTATTTTCAATGAGGACGGGTTGAAATTCTTTATACATATCATAAGCCATATCATTGGGAACATGTTGCCAGCTATCAGGATATGCCCTTTCAAACCATGAGAGAAACAAATCAGTTGCATTGGTTTCTCTTTCTTCTATTGTTTCTTTCATGCCTATCAGTGCCTGTTCAGTAAAACAGTCGTATATACCTTCAACATTACTATCCAACACTGATTGCACCAACGTATGAAGTGTTGTGCGAGGTCTTTCATATCCCGATACAAGTTCAGGATACATCATTAATCCTCTTTTTAAACCTTGAAATTTAGGTCGCTCATCCTTGTCGAAGGTATATCTTGAAAGTCCACCATCTGCTGTGCCAACCCAGAGATAATCAGGAGATGCACAGATTGCTTTAATATTTAATCCTGAAAGGTGGTTCTCAGAAAGGAATTTTATTGGAACCTCCTGCCATTCTTTTGATATCCTATTATACATCATTAAAAGACACATCGAAACGACCCAAGCCCTTTTATTAGTTAAAAGAATATCCAGAACAGGTGCAGGACCGTCTGAATATTCAGTCCATTTATCATCCCTCTCAGAGTATGAATGCATGTGAAAATATGTACCAAACCAGTATAAACCGTTATCCCAAGCCATGCAGGTTATAAATTCATCTATAGGATCGCCAGGTAACATAACATCGTCAGTATTCGGGAAACTAGGAATATGAAGTGCAAACTGTTCATACCAAGGGTTATAATTTATTAATCCATTCTCAGTTCCTATCCATAAAAGTTCGTCTTTTAAATATATACATTCAATGTTATTACTGGGTAGGCCATCTTCTATTGTAAATGTGCGGAATTCCTCTTTAATTTTATCGAAACGTGTCAGTCCACAACCAATATATTTAAAATCCTCTTCCCGGAATGTTGCAAGCCATAAATAGTCTCTATAAGTAACAATTTCATGTACTTTTGGTCCAGGAAGTCCCATTTCAGGTGAATATATTTTCCACTCCTGCGTGGGTTTTGAGTATAAGACAAATCCACTGTCTATACCGAACCATACCTTATCATCGTCCACACAAATGGTGTTGACGAAACCGCATTTAACTTTTTCAGGTGAATAACTTGTCCATTCTTCCTTTTCTATATCAAAAGATAGTATTTCATTACCACCTACATTGAACATACCGTATGTCCCTACCCATAGGGTGTTTCCATCAACAGCCAGAGCTGACACTTCCTGACATGGCATACCGTTTGATTCAATGTAACTTTTCCATTCACCAGCAATGGAAGGGATTGTTAAAAGGAGGGTGGGGAGGAGGTAGAAGAAGATTTTATAGGTTTTCATTTAACCTCCTGGTATAATATTCATTATACCTAATCAACCAATTAACTTTTCAACTAATCAACTCTTATCCCATTTAACATTACACATTTAACATCCAACATGTAACATTGAACATTACACATTTAACATTAAACATCTGACACTCAACGTGATTTTAGACCTTTCCTATTTGATAAATCTTATTGTAATGGGATATCGGTACTCCTCGCCTTTATTAACCTTCATACTTGCCATAATTATCATTATCAACCAAAATATACCAAGACCAATTAAAAGAAAAATGCCGATTACTATCATGGTAAGAATTGACGAGATAATAAAATAGATAGTCATAGATATCTGGAAGTTTAGGGATTCTTTACCATTATAATCGACAAAGGATGACTCCTCTCTCTTTATTAACCAAATGACCAGTGGACCAATAATATGACCAAAAGGGATAACACAACCAGCAAGTGCTAATAAATGACATAACATACCCCACAGGTTTTCATCTTTTGGAGCCATTTCTTTCTTGGTCACTTCTTTTGACTCATTCATCTCAGCCATTATATCCCCCTCTTGTAAAATCAAATATCAAAAAACAAAAAACAAAAATCATTCTCTATTTGCCTTTTTTTCTTGATTTATTTTTTCATCTCTCCATCCCTCTACATACCATTAATTTACTATTTTCGATTGTCTATTTACGATTGCATTTTTCCTTTTACCTTTTCCTTGTCTCTCTTCAATATTCAATCGCAAATCTTCACTCTTCTCGCAAGGCTGAAGCCTTGCCCTACGCTTTATTTATCCCGTAGAATGCGCAGTTATTCTATCGGGACGTACTACGCTTTTTGCTCTTCATTCTTCGCGACTTGGAAGTCGCTCCTACCGTTTATCGTCCGTCAAACGACGGGCTCCTACCATTAATTTACTATTTTCGATTGTCTATTTACGATTTCATTCCAATTTGTGTTCCTCAATATTCAATTTTCAATCTTCTCGTTCCCCGATTCACCGGTTCCCCTTTTCCAATTTAACATCCAACATCTAACATTTCACATCTAACATTTCACATCTAACATTACACATTTCACATCTAACATTTGCCATTCAACCTATTCTTTTCATGATTTTGTGGATACACTTACATTATCGAACAGAATAGAAGGATATGTTCCACTATGTGCTGGATAAAAAGTGTCTTCAATAGCAATCACATTCTTCATTACCTTATAAATATTCCCTGCCGCCATGGAGTCCTTTACATATCCTACAATCTCTCCATTTTCTATATATAGAGCCGGATTAAGGCCAATTGAAAAATCGCCATTTGGAATATTACCACTATGTGCTCCGAGTGCACCGGCAATAATAATTCCTCTATCAATTGATTTTACAAGTTCGGAGAATGATTTATCTCCGGGTTTTATATAGAGGTGACTAAGAAAAGGAGTTGGTTTAATCGTAATAGAATCACCTCCCCATGCAGCACTCCTGAATCCATGGCCGGTTGGTTTTTTATTCAGTTTATTCGAATAATTAAGGTCGTAATAAAAATTCTTCAATACACCGTTTTCCAGTATTAAAAAGTGTTGACATGGACTGCCTTCGTCATCGAAACTCCTTGCTCCGGGCATTCTATCATACAAAGGATTATTATATATGGTTAGTTTTTTATCAAATATTTTCTTACCTAACCTTTCTGAAATCGGGGACTGCTTTTCGTAAAGGCTTTTACCACTTGTAGCAAACCATAACCTCCACATTAGAACATAAAGAGTCTCTGGTAGGAAGAGAACCTTCATTTTCCCCCCCTTGGGAGTCACCTCTTTTGATGCCTGATTGTAAGTATTCAGAATATAATTCAGACACTCATCGGGTGTTTTCTCAAAATTTTTATAGGTTACTACTCTGCTAATTGAAGAATAACCACCGGGATACATAATTGAAGTATAGTTATAGTAAAAAGATGATTCTGTAGAAAGGTCAGTACCATTACTGTTTATAAGTCGTATTTTATCTACTTCAGAACCTGCATACAGGTTAATTTGACCATTTGTTTTGGGAGAAAGTATATCACAAATTCTATTGCATTCATCGACTATTTCGGTATTTGTTAGTGTCTCAATAGAAGGGTCATATGTTTGAAGTTTGGGTAAATCTTTTGTTAAAGGTAGGTTAAATTTTGCTTCAACGCCACCCTTAAGAGAATCGAGTGTATTTTGAACGAACTCCTCTCTGTCGATCAAGTTTTTGGTGAATGCGAAACCGAGTTTTCCATCCTTAATTATTCTAAGGCTGAATCCCGATTGCAACTTGCTATCAATATCCTTGAGTTTTGCATTCTCAAAGACAATTCCGTTTTCTGTTTTTTCCAGGGAATAAATTTCCACTTTATCACTTACCTTTTTAGCAATTTCCATCAATTTTTCCATTACATACCTCCTATAATAACATCTTTAATAATTATATGCGGTGCACCATGACAGGAACGGATGTTTAGCTGTCCTTTTCCACATCCACCTATCTTGCAAAGGTCCAAGTCATTTCCTATCAAGGTTATATTTTGAAGGGTTTTATATAGATTTCCCGAAATGTTGATGTCACGAATCATTTTACCCAACTTCCCATCTTTAACGATATAGGCATACTGAGCACCAAAGGTAAAGTTTTCTCCACTTGTCTGACCGCCCTTACTATCCAGTATATACAAACCATCACTAAGCTCCGCAAGAAGCTCTTCGAAGTTTTTTCTTCCAGGTTGGATAAAGATATTTCCCATTCTTATTATTGGAGCAAAGCGGTAATCTTCGGCAACACAGTGACCTGTTAGATGTTCTTCAAAGGCAGCTGCTGTTCTTCTTGAATGTAAACGTCCCACAAGAACACCATATTCCAGGAGCTTTGTTGGTCTTGCCTTTACACCCTCATCATCGTATTTGTAAAATCCCAACTGGTCAGGCGTTGTTGGATCATCAATAATGTTCAGTGCATCGCTCCCAAGCTTTGCGCCAAGCTGCATCTTCTCTCTCATCGTTGGACTATCCTCAATAAGGTCTGCCTCAGAAAAATGGCCAAAGGCTTCATGAGTAAATACTCCTGCTATACTGGGATTAAGGATAACATTATATACTCCACCCTTTATAGGATTTGCCTTCAGAAGGTCAAGTACAATATTCGTCTTCTTCTCAAATTCTTCTTCCTTATCTCTTAATAAAGCAAAACCATTACTACCCCCAACACCTGCTCTCACATTCTGTATGAGATTTCCATCCTTGCTTATTATTGTACCGAATATCCTTGTTGTGATTAAATCCTCTCTTATTTCACTTCCTTCACTATTGACATAGTACTTCTCCCGAATAACCTCAAGATACTGAGTAGTAGTTGTACTTATTCCATTATGTTTTAGGGGAATACTGTTGTACTTTTGGGTTATTTCGAGTTTTTCATCGATCGAAATCATTCGAGGATCTTCTTTAAGCTCAGGCAAAAAGGTATCCTCAATCACCTCAGTTTTTGCAAGTTCGATAGGTTTTTCAACATTCCTGGCTATCAATGTAGCATTTTCCAGAGCGTTACTTATGGCCTTTTCAGCATCAACCTCTTTAGTAAAGGCTATAGAGGATAAACCACCATTTTTTAGAATCCTTATAACATACCCATCGGTAATATTAGAGCCAATCTGATTCAGTTCTTCACCATTAAAGATAATCTTTGTCTCCTTCTTCGTTTCATAACGAATATCTGAATAATTTGCATCAACCTTTGAAATAATCGATTTTAATTTATCTAGCATATACACTCCCTGTTAATTTATTAAAATTGTTATAAATAAGTTGTCTATAAAAAATCCAGTAATTAACTAATTAACCATTCAACCAATTAACTATTTAACAAATCAACTATTCAACTAATTAGCTTTCCCTTCTCTCTTCTACAATCACCTTCACGCTTTTAGGAATTATATTAAAACGAAGCGGGGTATGACCAAGAGATTCTCCATCAACCTCAAGATAGATTTTTGGTTTTGACTCGATTAATATTTGCCTACCTCTAAAGGTTTCAATTCTTGGATGCTGGATAAAAGAACCATCATAAAGATTTTTTACATTTTTTAGAACCTCTAATTTCCCAATACTCTTTATTAATGTTAAATCAAGCAAACCATCATCAGGTATAGCTTCTGGAACCTGCATCATACCACCACCACTATATTTACAGATACCCACATTGATACTAAAAACATCGTCTTTTATTTCTATTCCATCTACCTTTAACTTCACACTTGTATATCTATATTTCAAAAGACATGTAATAAGACTGAGTAAATAAGGTAGGGTTCCACTGCGACCCTGCTCTTTCATTAGGTTTGCCTTCTCAGTTACAAGGGCATCATATCCTATTCCTGCAACATTGGCAAAATATCTTTTCTTAAGTGTTCCTGCATCATAGTATTGAACTAATCCAGCATCCTGTATAAAGGTTGAGGCATTTTTAATGGCGTTTACTGCATCAGTATAATTTGAGGGTATACCGATTGTCCGCCCCCAGTCCTTTCCCACCCCAACTGGTATTAGAGCAATACTGACATCCTTAGTAGAGACATTATTTTGAGTAAATATTCCGTTTATCACCTCATTTGCTGAACCATCTCCACCTACACAAATGATGCCCCGCCAACCTTCTTCAACTGCTTTTCTGGCTAAATCTGAAGCGTGACCTCTGTACTCGGTAAAAGTATATTTGAAACCTATACCGGCTTCTTTTAATAAAGTTGAAACTTGCAGCCAATCTCTTTTTCCTCTTCCTGCACCGGATACAGGATTTATTATTAAAAACCATTCGTTAATCATAATTATCTGGTTTATTTAGTTTATTTACTGCCTACTGCCTATTCTCCTATTCCCCGTTTCCCTAGTTTATCACCCTACGCCTTACGCCCTATTTATCCCGTGGAATGTGCCAACTATTCCACTGGGACGCCTTACGCTCTACATACTACGCATTCACCATTCAACCTAATCAACCAATTAACTATTCAACTAATCAACTCTTATTTCATTTAACATCTAACATTTAACATTCAACATCTGTTTTTTAATTACTTTTCCCCAAACCGTCCATCATCCTTTGTCCTGTGTAGTTTGTGTAGGTGTTTTTGCAGCCATCCCACCCTAAATTCTTCATCAGGTTCAAACTCAGGAACATAGGGTTTTATATCAAGAAGTGGTGTACCATCAACTATATCTATATCTTTAATATACAGTGTTCTATTCCGGCGTCGAATGAGTCGGACTACAGATAAACCAATAGGATTGGGACGGGAAGGAGCTCTGGTTACAAAAAGTCCGTGTAACTTTTTATCAAGATATGGCTTTACTTTCAAAGAATAATTTTTAGATAAATGGAAGTGGAACAACAAGATGATATGAGAAAATCCCTCTATGTCTGTTAGACCCTCTTCATACTCAGGAAATACCTCGACAGTTCCCTCTATGTCCCTTCCGACTTTAGACTGTATTGGGACTCCATGAGGCTCCTTGAAAGGAGAGTGGATGATTCCTATTGGTTTATAGGTTAATTCTTCCATTTTTCATTAGTCATAGGGTTTATCTGGTTTGTTGAGTCCCAGTGAAATATACTGTGCATTTCCCCACGGTGTAATAAAGAGAATCATTACACATGGCAAGCCATGAACACTATTGTTACATGGCAAGCGGGATAAATTTATTGAGTTTATTGTGTTCATTGAGTTTATTGCGTCCCAGTGAAATATACTCCCTATGAAGTAGCTCCGCACTGCACAGGACAGGTCGTATTTCACCATGAACACGATTGTTACATGGCAAGCGGGATAAATTTGTTTGGTTTGTTGAGTTTATTGGGTTCATTGAGTTTATTTGGTTTATTTAACATCAAACATTCAACATATAACATTTAACAATAAACTATTCAACCAATAAACTATTCAACTAATCAACTCTTATCTCATTTCACATTCAACATACAACATTAAACATTCTGTAACTAATACACTCTTCTGAATATATTCTGGAGAAATGGTCTCATTTGCATTTTCTGTTTTAATTCAAAGCGATATCTCCATATTAATATTACCATATTTCCACTCCATATAGCAAGAATATGGTTGCCTTCCTGTTGAAAAAGTAGATATGGTAAAAAGCAGAGAAAACCTGAAATAATTGACCAGGAATCTACGGTTTGAAATAAATAGAAAACGCCTGTAAAAATCCCAAATGCAAGTGAACCCTTAACCATAGTCAAACTGCTCCATACACCAAAAGTAACGGCAACGGATTTGCCTCCACGGAAACCAAGGAAAGGGGTGAATGCATGACCAAATATAGGAGCCAATGACGGAAGAACCAGTGACCACCCGGAGATTCCATACATGTAGTATGCTAAACCGACAGGGACAGCTCCTTTTGAAAAATCAAGAATTGTCGCTGGTAATCCAAGTGGCCAGCCACCAAGTTTCCATGCATTACCTGCTCCTGGATTTCCATCATAATAATCACGAACATCCAGAGACAAGAAGAACCGGACAATCAGATATGAAAATGGAATAGATCCTGATAGAAATCCTATTAGTGTCCAAAAAATTATAGACATTGCTTATATTTATAGACCAAAGACATGATACTTCAGACCATAGACCGATGACAATTGACTATTGAAAATGGGTGTCACATTTCATAACTCACATTCAACATTTAACATTTAAAATCTTATCGCCCCGCTAAAGGCGGGGCTCCTATCAAATTCATGATTTAACCTAATCAACCAATCAACTATTCAACTAATCAACTCTTATCACATTTTACATTCAACATTTAACATTTCTTCTATCACGACTAGGAAGTCGCTCCTACTTAACAAATACATTCAACATCAAACATTTCACATTAAACCCGTCTTATATAACCTGATATTATATTATATCCTTAATTCCTTGAAAAGTCAAGAAAAAAATCATTATTACTTTTTCCTTGACATACTGGCATTTTGGTGATATAATACCGAATGTTAACTGCTGAATGTTAAATGTTGAATGTTTGATGTTAAATGTTTAATGTCATAAAAAGATTATGCTTATCAAAAAGGCATTTGGGTTTTCTCTTGGTACTGCTATTTCAAGAGTAACTGGTCTCTTGAGAGAGATGGTGCTTGCGCATCTATTCGGTGCAAGTATGTTCATGGATGCATTCAGGGTTGCATTCAATATTCCAAACCTTTTAAGAGACGAACTTGCAGAGGGTTCACTTACCCCTTCCTTTATTCCAATCTATTCAGAATACTCAGAGAAAAAGAGTAGGGGAGAGGCTGATAAATTTGCATCAATAATAATTAACAACTTCCTATTTATAACACTTGTAATATCAATAATTGGAATACTAATTTCACCCTTTCTGGTAAAACTTATAGCATTTGGGTTCACTGGTGAAAAATTCTCACTTGCGGTATCTCTCACTAAAATCATGTTTCCGTTCCTCATATTTGTTACTGTCTCTGCAATTTTTATGGGGATTCTAAATTACCATGGGAGATTTTTTACAACAGGGTTTGCCCCTGTCTTTTTTAACTTAGGAATAATAGTCTTTTCATGGTTTCTTTATACGAAGATAGGCATTACAGGTGCTGCAATAGGAGTTATAACTGGTGCAGTCTTACATCTTTTATATCAGTTAATATGGACTTTAAAAGATGGATTCCGTCTTAGATTTAAATTAAATTTTCTACATCCTGATTTTTTAAGGGTTGTTAAAATCATGCTTCCAATTGCTATTGGTTTCGCAGCAGGAAAGATAAACACAATAGTAAACACACTCATTGCATCATTTCTTGAAACCGGTTCTATATCCTATTTAAGTTATTCATATCGTCTTGTGCATCTTCCAGTAGGTATAATTGGCGTCGCTATAGCGAATGTGGTATTGCCCACACTGTCGAAAGAACTGAGTCAGGGAAGAGGTGGAGCAAATACAATTAAATGTGCTATGAAACTTACCATATCTATTATTATTCCCCTTGCAATTCTTCTCTTTTTACTTGCAGATTTTATTGTGAAACTAATTTATGAACATGGTAATTTTACTGCAAACGATACGATTTTCACTGCTTCCTGCCTCAGGTTTTACGCACCTGCAATAATTGGCTTCTCTCTTACAAGGGTATTTGCAAGCATTTTTTATTCAATGAAGGACTCAAAAACCCCATTCTTTGTTGGACTTGGTGCAGTAGCAGTCAACCTTATCATTGCATTGACACTTAAGAATATACTTGGTGTTAATGCCCTTGCACTTGCTGTATCAGTATCAAGCTGCATAAATGCCCTTATTCTATTTCTCTTGATAACGAAAAAGATAAAAAAGGTCTAAAATGGTTCTAATACTCACAACTTTCCTCCTTATACAGGACTCAGTCTTTGCTGACACAACTATTTACAAAACCTATTACTTTGAAGGTATAGAGATTACTGCTACCAGGTACACAAAATTTCCTGAATTAAGCACCGCAGGCATAGACATTATAGATTGTAATATACTCAAGCTTCAGAATCCTGGTAATGTTGGAGAAGCACTCTATTTGGTTCCGGGAATCAATGTTCTGAACTACACAGTAAAAAATGAAACAAAGCTGGGGATAAGGGGACTGGGTTTCAAACATAATATGATCATGATAAATGGAACTCCTGTGGCAAATCCATGGGATAATTCTACAATACTGAATGAGATATCGCTTTATCATGTGAAACGAATAGAGGTAATAAAGGGGTCCTCGACACTTTGCTATGGTCCGAATACACTGGGTGGTGTTGTGAATATCATTACAGAAGGTGTAAAAGGAAATCAAATACAATTTGATATTGAGAAAGGTAATTTTGGTTATCAGTCATATATCCTTTCAGGCGCAGGCAATTTTGGATTATTGAAGTGTTCAATTGATTATCATAATTCAAGAACAGATGGCTTTGAATGGAATACTGATTATAAAGGAGAGGATTTTGGAAGTTCAATCCAGATGGGTGATGTATCTACACTACATTTATCTTTCAGATATCATAATGCTGTTAAAGGAGCATGGGGTCAAAAACTTGAGCAACCGTGGAGATTTCCTTATTGGAAGACTTATCACTACGATATTGTATTTAAAACTCATAAATCCGAAACTCGTATTGAGGCAAGATATTTTTTAAATATTTGGAAGAACAAACTCATATGTTACAAGGATACTACCCTTAAACAGGAGAAATGGATTAGTCTCCATAATAACCAAACTGAGGGTGGGGAAATCATTATAACTAGAGAATTATCTTTATATGGGATGATAACTGGCGGTATTCAGTTGAGCAGATCAAGAATAAATGCAACAAATGAAGGATTGGGAAAAGAAACTATAGGAGGTATTTTTCTACATAATTACTATACATTTAATCCCGGATTACTTTTTACCTTTAGCGTAAGGTATGACATACACTCATCTTTAGAGAATGCAGCAAGTTATAATATTGGAAGCAGGTTTGAACCGTATCAAAACTTTATCATAAGAGCCAACTATGGTAAGGTGTTAACCTATCCATCATTGAGACAACTCCATGATAATAGCCCACCAATTCATACAAATCCCAACCTTGAACCAGAGAAGAGTACTACGTTTGAGTTTGGTGGGGAATTTAGCAAAGGAAAATTGAATTTAAGGTCAATCCTTTTTTATACAAATATTCAGGGTCTTATTGGTCGAGAAATTTTACCTGAGGATACTCTTAATGAATGGAGATATGAGAACATAGACAGGGCAAGGATATATGGTTGTGAATCTTCAGCAACCTTAACCAATTTATTTAGATTCCTTCAATTTTCTTCTTATTGGACATATATTGATGCAAGAGATGTCAAAACCCTTCATAAACTTGAGTATAGCCCTGAACTAACATTGGGAGTTCAGTTGTCATGCAACTTTCCGCAGGGTATTAGTATTTATGTAAACTCAAGGTTTATGGACAAACAATGGTATCAGGATAATATAGGCTGGCATATGGTGGATGCATATACAATATATGACATGGGTTTTTCTTATACAATCAAGGGAAAGTATAAGATACATCTCAAGTGCATCAATGTATTTGATAGGAAATATAAGCTCAAAGAAGATATTCCCAGCTCGCCAAGGCAACTTAAAGGAGGTATAAGTATCAAGCTTTTATAATAGCAGGATTTAACTATCATTTTATCAAGGGTACAATGGGGAATGTAATGCTGCAGGTGAATTTTGAACGGTTGGAGGGAGAGGAAGTTAGTTTAGAACCAGTCAATCAAGTCATGGTACAGTTAAGATGGGAATTTGCAACGGATGCATTATAAACCATACTTATTCAATATAAACCTTTACGCTTTCATTGTCTGATTCTACATTTAAAATGTCCTCACCCATATCTTGTAATTCATCTATGTGTTCAATAATTGCACTTAAATCTACCCCAGCCGATTCAATGGATGCACGGTGACTTTTTGAGACGAATCCTGTTGCAAGCTTTGCAAGAGATAAAGGGATACAGATATTTACCTTTTCCCCATCCTCAGACACTACTTTTACTCTTAGTTTTTTTCCGATTACCTTTGAAGGTTTCTTTTCGCTTCCTATTTTCTTTTCTACACTATCCAATAATTCCTCTGCTTGTTGAGCATTTATCTTACCTTCTTCAAGCATCTTTAAAATTCTTATCCTTTCCTCCATAATACCCCCTCAAAATGCAAAATGCAAAATTATCTCGGAATGCAGTAAATATAACACTATTACAGAGAATCAATCAGTTCCTTAGCTTCCTCTGCACTTATCTTATCTTTTTCTAACATATTAAGTATACGGGATATATGTTCCTCTTTTGAACTGCCTTCAGCAACCTTAACCCCTCTGGGAATGCGAGAGAGAAACTTATCTAATCCCGTAAAAAACCCATGCATTTTAAGATCCTTCATAATTTTTGTACTCTCTATATAGATATTATTTAAATCCTCATTCATTTTTATATTTACATCACCAGAGAGCGATTTCAATACCAGGCTTCTCCAATCTTTCATCTCATCTTTCCATTCTGGGTGATGCCCCTTTATATCTACACATCCCATTGTCTTTAAATAAATGCACAAGTTATTCTCCGATTCAATATCAAGTTTAATATCTCCTGAAACAGTTTTAACACTTCCATCCTCCTCAAGAGAGAGTTTCCCAGATAATTCAAAATCCCCACTTACAGTTTTAGCTTGTAGCTCATTCAAATTCACGTCTTCAAGCCGTGTATTGCCGCTTACAGACTTTATTTTCAAACTTCCTTCTATCTTTTTAATCTCTATATTTCCCGAGGCAGTTTTTATCACCATGTAAGTCTTATTTTTAAGAGTATCTAACTCAATGTTCCCTGAAGCAGAAGAAATTTTACCTTCATAAGATATATTCCCAACATCAATATTACCACTTGCAGAACTACATTTACCCGAGTAATTTTTATCTTTTGGAAGCTTTAGAGCCAATTTTCCCCCTTTAGTCCTCTTCCAGTCTCTATCTTCTGATATCCTGATTTCTTCCTCTTCGAATTCAATATTGAGCCTTTTATCTGCTTTCTCTTTATCATCTGTCTCAATTACAAGCTCATTTTCCTCGCAACCTTTAATCGATAAATCATAACTTGCAAGGCTTATATCAAGGCTCAATCTATTCTTCTTTATAGGATGTCTTTTGTATTCCTCCATTCCCCCCCCTTTTTATATTTTATCTAACAGTTCTTTTGCCTCCTCAGCGGTTATTTCACCCACCTCTAACATATCAAGTACTTCTTTTCTTCTTTCCTCCTCTTTCCCATATTTATATTCGTATCCCAGGGTTTGAATTACCTCCCTTAATAAACTCTTTACCTTTGGATAAGAACACCCCAAAGTTTCTTCGACACCTTTTATATTCCCCTCGTTTAAAACAAAAACCTCAACAAACTTAAGGAGTTCGGGTGAAAGCTTACTGAATTTATTCCTTTCGAACTCTCCAAGAACCTCAGTACCACATTCTTTGCACTTGAAATTTTTTATAAAAAGTTCACCACCACAAAATGGACATTTATTAATAATATTCATATAATTAATATTATAACATAATATATTGATTTTGTCAAGAAAATAATTAATATAATTAATATTAATATTAATATATTCAATCATCCTCAAACCTTATATGATGAGTAAAACTTAACAGAATCTTAACATTTACTTAATACTCTCTTAACATTTTCGGGTTATAATAAACTCGATGAAAATAACGAATTATGTTTTGATATGTAATTTTAATTTTTAGTTCTTCTCCATTTTAGTTGATAGAATAGAGGTGCAAGTTCTGTTGAATTCTTATTACTTGCATAGGTATATCAGATAGAAATGATCTAAAATGGACAATCACACCTGTCTTTATGACAATGTATTCGATTGTAATTGTATGACAGACTCATTTTTTTGTCATTGCGAATCCGTAAGGATGAAGCAATCTCATTTTATGGTATTATACAACTTATGAGATTGCCACGTTCACTTCGTTCACTCGCAATGACATACACGTTACTCCCTGTCGTTGTGAGGCAATGTAATTACCAAAACAATCTTATATTGGGAGAAAGGATATAGAACAAGTCTTCCTGACTGCGGTTAGGCAAGTAAGCCTTGCGATTAGATGAGAAATGTATTGGTTTCTAAATACAAAGAGCGTTATTCATAAGCCCTAACATCTCTTGAATATCATTTGGGTCAACTAAATTGGGGAAGAACCTTATTTTTTAACTTAATTAGGGGGTAATATTATGTGGTAGCTTAAAAAAGTTCTAAAACGTTGAGAGGAAATTTGTTAATCCTGGAAAGAGAAAGGGGGAAAAAATGGTAAGATTTAGAATGTTTATTTGTGTCTTTTCTATTATGATTTCAAGCTCTCTTCACGCAGGTCTAAAAGAGGGAGAAAGCCAGCTAAAGGCATATTCCTGGTTCAGATACACATACGAGCAAGAAGATGGGGTTACGAATATGAGTGAATTTGCTGTAAAAAGGGGTTATCTCAGATGGGAACATCAATTCATAGAAGAGATAAAGAGCAGGGTTACTCTTGACTTTTTCTCATCGCATAAGGATCCACATGGGGCAGGGCTTAAGCTCAAGGATGCATATGTCGACTTCAAGTATATTATTCCAGAGGGGAAAATCACGGTTGGGTTACAGAAAAATTACTTTGGGTTAGTCTATGACTGGAACTATATTACCATTGAAAAAGCACTGGAGGATAAAGAGAAACTTGTTTCCAGCCGCGATTACGGAATATCAGTTGGCGGGAATATTCCAAATGGATTTGGTGAATGGAATCTTGAGATAGTGAACGGGGAAGGATACAAAAAAACTGGAGACGACATAAATACAGAGATTGCATATCTTGGAAATATCAGGGTTATTCTACTACCGGGTATAACCATAGGTGCCTCTCTCTTGAATGAGAATGCGGAAGAAAGTCCGTACGAGAAGAGAATGCTTGCTGCCGGTGTCGGCAGAATTGCTTATGGGCCCATTGATGTATGGTTAGAATATCTCTGGGCAGACAGAGGGGATAAGAATAACCCGATAAACTCACAGGGATATATGATAATGCCCATACTAAAAGATGTGCTCCCAAACCTTGATATTGTCACAAGATATGACCACTGGGACCCAAATATAGAAGAAGAGAAGGATGGACACAAGAGATATATCGCAGGGTTCAACTACCATTTCACGAAGGGTCCCAAGGGTAAACCAGGTGTAATGTTACAGGTGAATTTTGAGAGAAAGCAGAAAGAAGATGGTTCAAAACCGACAGACCAGCTCCTGACACAACTGCGGTGGGAATTTGCAACAGATGCATTTTAAAATAAACCACAGAGAGCACAGAGATGAAAACAACAGGGACATATTACGAGACTCTTAAAAGTAAGGTTTAGTTTAGAATCTCTGTGTGTTCTTAGTGGTTAAAAGAAAGGAGAAATTATGAAAAGAATATGGATACCGGTAATAATACTTTTTGCTACATCGCTACTTGCCTTCCAGTGGCCCTGGGCAAAGAAAAAGGAAGGACAGTTAACAATTCAGGGGTCTACAACGGTTCTTCCCATTGCACAGAGAGCAGCAGAGGAATTCATAAAGGAACATCCGAACGCAAATATCACGGTGCGGGGAGGAGGCTCGGGCACTGGTATCGCAGCACTCATAGATGGAACAATAGATATTGCAAACGCATCACGACCTATGAAGACTAAGGAGCTAAAAACGGCAAGGGGTAAAGGAATAAACCCCTATCCTACGGTAATAGCAAAGGATGGGATTGCAGTCATTGTTCATCCTACAAACCCCGTATCAGAATTAACTATAGATCAGATAAGGGCAATCTTCTGTGGGGATGTTAGTAGATGGAGTGATATTGGAGGTAAGAACGAGTCTATTGTAGTAGTCTCAAGGGATGTTGCATCTGGTACATTTGAGGTTTTTAAGAAGCTCGCTTTAAAAGGGGAAAAGACAAGAGAGGATGCGCTTATGCTTGCATCAAATATGGCAGTGGCAACCACAGTAGAAAAAACTCCGGGAGCAATTGGTTATGTTGGTCTTGGGTATGTCTCAGAGGGTGTTAAGGCCCTATCAATAAACGGGGTTGTGCCCACAAAAGAGACCGCAGGATCTGGTGAATATTCACTGGCAAGACCACTTTATATGTATACTAATGGAGAACCGTCTGGTCTGGCAAAGACCTTCATAGACTTCATTTTGGGCCCTGAAGGACAGAAGATGGTAGATGAGCAGGGTTTTGTTCCAGTGAAATAGTTGTAGTGGATGTTCTGGTCCCTCCCTGGTCCCTCCCAGTTCTTTGGGAGGGACCACCCAAATAACCATCAGAAATACCAAGATGTTGGTTAACAATATTGGGGTAGGGCTTGTCCCTGTCCGACAATGGAGGTCTGATTATGGAAAAAGGACATAAGATAGGAGTTGTTTCCAAAGGCAGAAAGAGGGCAAAGACAAAGAGGATAGCCCTTATTGCCCATGATGCAAAAAAGGTAGATATAGTGATGTTCGCTAATAAACATAAAGATAAACTTAATCAATGTGAGCTTATTGCGACAGGGACAACGGGAAAGATGATTAAGTCAAAAACAGGACTTGAGGTAAAACAGATGCATAGTGGTCCTGATGGTGGTGACCTTCAGATTGCTGGACTCATTGCGAGTGGCGAGATAGAACTCGTGATTTTCCTGAGGGACACACTTACTGCTCAGCCTCATGACCCTGATATCTCTGCACTTATGAGGGTATGTGATGTTCACAATATACCGCTTGCAACAAATCTTGCCTCTGCTGAGGCACTTATAGTGAGTTTATTATGAGAAATAGCTGGTTACTTTGTGATTTTCATATTCATACAGATATGAGCGATGGAAGTCTACCTGTTGATGAGGTTGTTGATATGTATGGCTCAAAAGGGTTTGATGTTATCTCAATAACAGACCATATCCTGGATAGTCATACATTAAAATAACGGGAAGAAAAGGGAGAATCTGTATGTGCAGTGAGGAAGGATAAATTCAAGGAATACCTATGTATTTTATGGAGGGAGGCAGAGAGGGCATGGAAAGAATATAATATGCTTTTAATTCCGGGTGCTGAGGTAACAAATAACCATAAATGGTATCACATCCTTGCATTGGATGTAAAGGGTTATATTGACCCTACACTATCAGTAGAGGAGATAGTCAAAAGAATTCACGACCAACAGGCTATAGCAGTTGCCTGTCATCCTGATTTGAAAAAGGGGGAGGATAAAAACTTATCCTGGTATCTATGGAAGAACCACGAAAAATACAGGAATTTATTTGATGCATGGGAGGTTGCAAATCGTGATGACCTATACAATGTCATAGGATTAAAGAAGCTCAATTATATAGCCAATTCGGACTTTCATGAATCCAGACACCTCTATTCCTGGAAATCACTGATAGAGTCAGAAAAGAATACAGAGGCGGTAAAATCCGCAATAAGGGAGAATAAAAATATAGCAATTTATCTCTTTAGAAAACAATGAATTTAAAATGGAGTGCAGTGGCTTGCTACTGTTAACAGATGACGAAAGAAATATTTATAAAGAGATTTTTCCTATTTTTTGCCCTCTTATCCATATTTTTTCTTGCGGGCATTGTATTTGTGCTCTTTAAAGAGGGTATATCACTGTTTACCAGAGTAAATATAATCGACTTCCTCTTTGGAAAATCATGGTATCCAACCCATACCCCAGCGGAGTTCGGGATTCTTCCGCTCATTCTTGGTTCTCTTCTTGTAACAGCGGGTGCCCTTGTTGTTGCTGTACCACTTGGAATAGGTTCTGCTATCTATGTATCAGAGATAGCAAAACCCGGGATTAGGGATGTAATAAAACCCCTTCTTGAGATACTTGCTGGTGTTCCATCTGTGGTCTATGGTTTTTTTGGAATGGTGATCTTTGCTCCTTTTATTCAGAACCTCTTCAACCTCCCAACCGGCCTTACTGCCTTTACTGCATCAGTTATTTTAGGAATAATGGCGCTTCCGACCATAGCAAGTATTGCAGAAGATGCAATCTCTTCTGTCCCTGTAAGTTTCAAGGAGGCATCTCTCTCACTTGGTGCAACAAAATGGGAGACAATTGTAAGGGTTATTGTGCCTTCAGCAATGTCTGGGATATCCACTGCAATAATACTCGGGATGGGAAGGGCAATAGGGGAAACGATGACAGTTCTTATGGTTGCAGGAGGGTCAGCTATCATCCCCCATACATTCTTTCAACCCGTAAGGGCAATGACCGCTACCATAGCAGCGGAGATGGGGGAGACGGTTGTGGGAAGCATGCATTACCAGTCTCTTTTTGCTATCGCCATAGTTCTTTTTATGCTAACCCTGACATTTAATATAATTGCTGATTTCATATCTCAGAAGTTCAAAAAGAAGATGACAGGAGGGTTATGAAAAAAAGGAAGCTTAAACAGATTATTGGATTTTCTCTTCTCAGGATTTCCGTGTCTATTGCAATTTTTGCCCTCTTTTCGATTCTTTACTTTATCGTTGTAAGAGGAGCGGGGGTCATAAATCTGGAGTTCTTCACCTCTATGCCAAGGGAAGGGATGACAGAAGGAGGGATACTCCCTGCTATCCTCGGGACATTTTATCTTGCAATTGGTGCTATACTCTTTGCACTTCCCCTCAGTGTCTTCGCTGCAATCTATCTATCTGAGTATGCCAGACAGGGAAGACTCATACGGGTGATAAGACTTGGAGTAAATAACCTTGCAGGGGTCCCATCGGTAGTATTTGGACTTTTTGGATTGGCAGTGTTTGTAAAATTCTTTGGTTTTGGTGTATCAATTATATCTGGAGCGCTCACCCTCGGAATACTGATACTCCCAACAATCATCAGGGCATCCGAGGAGGCACTGCTTGCAGTTCCGAGGTCATTCAGGGAGGCATCACTTGCACTGGGAGCGACAAAATGGCAGACCATAAGAAGGGCTGTTCTCCCCAGTGCTACCCCCGGGATACTGACAGGGGCAATTCTCGGTGTTGGCAGGGCGGCTGGAGAGACTGCTCCTATATTATTTACTGCTGCAACCTTCTTCATCACAAGGCTTCCATCATCAATATTTGATGAGGTCCAGGCACTTCCATACCATATCTATGCCCTGATGACAGAGGGAACCCATCCAGACCTGCAGGTTCCAATCGCCTATGGGACTGCCCTAATCCTGATCTCTCTGGTTCTCTTGATAAACCTTGTGGCTATTACAATAAGGTATAGGATAAGAAAGGAGAAAAGATGGTAAAGAGGGACAAAGTCGTTACAAAAAATCTCAACCTATGGTTCGGGGATAACCATGTGCTGAAAGATGTAGATATCGGGATAGAAGAGAATAAAGTCACTGCAGTTATAGGACCATCTGGTTGCGGAAAATCAACATTCCTGAGGTGTTTAAACAGAATGAATGACTTAATAGACACCACAAGAATCACAGGGAAAGTCCTGTTTGATGGAGAGGATGTATATAACAACAGAATGGATGTGGTAGACCTACGGAGAAGGGTTGGGATGGTGTTTCAGAAACCAAACCCGTTCCCAAAATCCGTCTTTGAAAATGTTGCATACGGTCTCAGGATTCAGGGAATAAGATACGGAATACACGAAAAGGTAGAGAAGGCGCTAAGATCTGCAGTGCTCTGGGATGAGGTAAAGAATAGATTGAACATATCTGCATTATCCTTGTCAGGTGGGCAACAGCAGAGACTATGTATAGCAAGGGCACTTGCCTGCGAACCTGAGGTCATTCTTATGGATGAGCCCTGTTCTGCCCTGGACCCAACAGCCACTGCAAAGATTGAGGAACTCTTATTTACGCTGAAGGAGAGATATACGATATGTATTGTGACCCACAATATGCAGCAGGCAGCAAGGGTATCTGACTATGCCGCCTTTCTACTTTTGGGGGAACTGGTAGAATTCAACGATACCAATAAAATATTTACAAATCCCAAAGATAAGAGAACAGAGGATTATATTACTGGGAGGTTTGGATGAGGCACTTTGATGAAGAGATGGAGTTATTAAGGAAGAGACTCCTCTCTATGGCAGGGAGGGTAGAAGAATCCATCAGGAGAGCAATAAAGTCACTTAAAGAGAGAGATAAGTCCGTTGCAAACAAGGTGATAGAGGAAGATATCGAAATAGACAGGGAGGAGGTAGGCATAGAAGAGAAATGCATTGAACTTATAGCAAGGTACCAGCCTGAGGCAGTGGACCTGAGAACAATTATTGGTGTAATAAAGATAAACAACGACCTTGAGCGAATTGGTGACCTGTCAGTGAACATCGCCTGTGCATCTATAAGATTGCTTGATAAACCACAGTTAAAACCAATTATTGGTCTATTCCATATGACAAAGGTTGTGACAGGTATGCTAAGAGATAGTATAGGGAGTTTTATAGATAGGGATGCGGAACTTGCAAGGGCTGTCTGTGTGAGGGATGATGAGGCAGATGCAATGAGAAATCATCTCATAAGGGAACTTCTGACCTATATGATGGAAGACCCGAAGACAATCTCCAGGTGTATGGACCTTGCACTTATTGCAAGGAACTTAGAGAGGATAGGAGACCTTTCAACCAACATATCCGAGGATGTGATATACATAAATAAGGCGGTCATAATCAGACATCACGGAGCTCCATGAAAAATCCCTTATTAACTGTTGACATTTCCTCAATTTTATGGTATAATCACTTATTAATGGATATTTATATGAAGAAGTAGGATTATATGCCTAAAGGAACTATACTTATCGTAGATGACGAAGCTGACATCGTAAAGGTCATTCAGTATAATCTCGAAAAGGACGGATATAAGACGATTCCTGCCTATTCGGGTGAAGAAGCTATTGAACTCTCACAGAAACACATTCCAGCCCTTATAATCCTTGACATTATGCTTCCTGAAATGGATGGTATGGAGGTGTGTAGGATTATTAAAAGAGATGAGGAAACAATGGATATACCAATAATTATGCTTACTGCAAAAGGAGAGGAGGCAGATGTTGTCTCAGGTCTTGAAATTGGTGCAGACGACTATATAACGAAACCTTTCAGAGTTAAAGAACTTATAGCAAGGGTGAAGGCAGTTATGCGTAGAAAAGAGACACCCAGAGATGAGAAAATAATAAATGTTAACGACCTTATTATAGACCCTGTAAAATATGTAGTTACCCTTAGAGAAAAGCCTCTCTCATTCACAACTAAAGAATTTAAACTCCTTATCTCTCTTGCCTCAAACCCCGGAAGGGTGTTTACCCGAGACCAACTTTTGGATAGGGTCTGGGGAGAAGCAATTGTTACCGATAGAACGATCGATGTGCATATAAAGAAGATACGCGATAAATTAGGAGACTTTAAAAAATATATCGAAACAATAAGGGGGGTTGGTTATAGATTCAAGGAGTACAGATGGTAAAACCGAGATTTACCACTAAAATTTTCCTCTCCTACATAATTATTATTCTTTTGATCTCTCTTTCCTTTGCGATATTCTCCGCGATAATTCTCAAGAAATACTATATAAAGAATATCGAGGAGAGACTATCAGTCAATACCACTCTAGTGGTGGAGCTTCTTCAAAAAAAATCAACCTCGTTAGATGAAGATGTAAAGGAACTTGGTAGGAAGATAGGGGAGAGGATAACCATAATAGATAAGTCAGGCAATGTACTTGCAGATTCTGAGAAGAATCCTCTACTTATGGAAAATCATGCCTTAAGACCAGAAGTGAGAATGGCATTAAGAGATGGAATTGGAAAGAGTATAAGGTTCTCAAGGACTATTAAGGAGGAGATGCTTTATCTTGCTATACCATCAGGAGATGGGGGTGTGGTAAGGCTTTCAGTTCCTCTTACAGAAGTCAAAACCGCAATTTATGGGCTAACTCGCATATTCGTGTTTGTTATCATCATATTTTGTATCCTATCACTCTTTATTGCATTTATTATATCCCGTGCCATAGGAAGACCTATTTCCTCTATAGCAGAAACAGCCGAAGAGATAGCAAAAGGTAACCTTGAAAAGAGGGTAGTTATTTCGTCAAAAGATGAGATTGGGAGACTCGCCTACTCTTTTAACAGAATGGCAGAGGAACTACAGTCAAGAATAGAAACCATTACAAAAGAAAAAAATCTACTTCGAACCGTTCTCGCAGGCATTATTGATGCTGTCTTTGTAGTAGACAAAGATGGAAGGATAATAGTTATTAACTCCGCTTTTCAGAATCTATTTTCCGAAACCATTGGTAGATATTACTATGATGTTATTAGGAACGAGGAACTTAACTCTCTTCTGGAGATGACCCTGTCAAGCGGAGTGCAGGAATCAAAAGAGATAATACTCTATTTACCGACAGAGAAAATCTTTTACATATATACTGCACCAATGAAGGATGAGAAAGAGGTATTAGGTGCCTGTATGGTGATGCACGACATTACAGAGATTAAAAAACTGGAGAGGATGCGGATAGATTTTGTAGCAAATGTGTCTCACGAGTTAAAGACTCCACTTACAGCCATACAAGGAGCTATTGAGACACTAAAGGGTGAGGCAACCAGAAAAGAATCGACAATTGAGTTTATAGATATAATTGAAAGACAGATAACGAGACTGGGTAGTCTGATAAGCGACCTTCTTGAACTCTCGAAAATAGAGTCAAAGGAAAGGAGAATGAAGTTTGAAGAGATTGATGTAAAGGATGTTGTAGAAAGGATTTTCAAAATTTTCAGAAGAAAGGCAAAAAATAAATCCCAAAAGTTCAAAATTAGTCTACCTGAAGGGATAATCCGTATACGGGCTGATGCAGAAAAACTTGAGAATGCAATAGCGAATATCGTCGATAATGCAATAAAATTTACTCCAAATAGGGGAGAGATTACACTCTCTTTTATTGACTCCAGGGATAAAGTTAGATTCGAGGTTGAGGATACAGGTCCTGGTATCCCTCCTGATGACATTTCGAGGATATTTGAGCGATTTTACAGAGTGGATAAGGCAAGGTCAAGAAAGTTCGGAGGAACCGGTCTCGGACTTTCTATAGTAAAACACATAGTTGAGGCACACAATGGAGAGGTAAAAGTTGAAACTGAGCTTGGCAAAGGTTCAAAATTCATTTTAATAATACCTAAAAAGTAATCATCAACTATTATTCCAACGTCTGATAAGATACATTATGTAAACTGATAAAAATAATAAGTATTAATGGGTAGTTAAAACCTCTAATTCATTGCTTTCTTGTATACATCATAGGTCTTTTGATCAAAGAGAACAAATCTAACAAGTTTTACAGGGTATTTCTTTGTAGATTCTCTTACTGCTTGAATTGCAACTTTTGCAGCTTTTATTAGTGGATACATGAATGCACCTGTAGAAATAGATGGAAAGGATATACTTTTTATTCCTTTTTCATGAGCAAGCTTAATAGTGTTTTTATAACAATCTGAGAGTAGAATAGAGTCATCTTGTGAACCGCTATATACAGGACCAACAGTGTGTATTACGTATTTTGCAGGTAAATTGTACCCATTAGTTATTTTTGCCTCACCGGTTTTACAACCTTGAAGGTTCTTACATTCTTCCCATAATTCTGAACCCGCCTTCCTATGTATTGCACCAGCTACTCCCCCACCAGGAGCTAATGCCTTGTTTGCTGCATTTACAATTGCCTCAGTATCCTGTTCTGTTATATCCCCAATGATTATCTCGATTATTGAATTAAAATCAAATATAAGCCCCTCCTTGTATAATATTCATTATACCTGATTACTCAGATATTTAGTTACATTACACCTTTAGAATGAGCAGTTTTATCTTGTTGTAATTAAGGAAAAATATTGCTTTATATCATAATATGTTAACGTACTTAATATAACAGGCGTTAAAGTAATATTATATAATATTACTTTAAATCTAATAACTAACTAATGTATTAATAGATACTTATATTTTATATATAATTTATAAAATAAAATATAATATCACCTAACAACATATAATACTTACAGATAGATGAATATATATAAAGTATATTCTATATAAACAATAATAACATCATATAATAAATGTGAATAATGATATTTGAAGCAACCAGGAGCTTGCTCCTACCAACAAGGGATTGTTCGCAACAAGGATATGTAAATATTAGTTGTAGATATATTACTATTAACCAGCCTTGATTTAATGTCGCATAGAGTAGCTCATATCTGTCAGGGATTGGTTGGAAATTGGAGGTTGCCACTACATATGAGATTGTCGCCATTCTATAAATCTCTTTACTCCCTCTCTTATATTAATTCTGGGGGTATAATTGAGGAGATTTTTCGCTTTACTAATATCAGCAAATGTTATGGGTACATCTCCAGGTTGATCTGGCAGAAATTCTATCTCAGGTTCAATTCCCAATTCTTCAGATATTATAACTAAAAGTTTAGTAAGTTCAATAATTTTTGAATTACCAAGGTTAATAATCTCAAATTTAAATTCTCTTTGTATTGAATTGAGTAAGCCGTTTATAATATCATCAATATAGGTGTAATCTCTTTTTGACGAACCATCGCCATAAATTTGAATCGTCTTTCTGTTTATAATAAGTTCTGTAAATTTCCTTATAGCCATATCTGGTCTTTGTCGAGGGCCGTATACTGTAAAAAATCTAAGAACCACAGTAGGTATTTTATATAGATGATAGTAGGTTTGACAATATAGTTCAGCAGATTTTTTCGCAGCGGCATATGGAGATATCTGATAATCTGTGTGATTTTCTTCATTAAAAGGTAGCTTTTTATTTATTCCATATACCGAAGATGATGAACCAAAAACAAAGTTATTTATATTATATTTCCTCGAAACCTCTAATAAATTTACTGTACCTTTTACATCAGTATCAATGTAATTTTTAGGAGATAGAAGGGAAGGACGAACACCAGCTATTGCCGCAAGATGTACAACCTTTTTAAATTTGTACTCTGAAAATATTTCTTTGAGTAAATTACTGTCGAGTATATCTCCACGGATAAGGGTAAATTTTGGATGATTTTTTATCTCCTCTATATTGGCTTCTTTAATTTTAGGGTCATAGAAGTTGTTAAAGTTGTCCAAACATATTACCCTCTTCCCTATCTTAATGAGTTTCTCACATAGATGTGAACCAATAAATCCTGCACCACCTGTGACTAAAATAGGCATACTTTTATAAATTAAGTTATTGAGTTTATCGGGTTCATGGAGTCCCAGTGAAATATACTTCGTATTTCACGGGATAAATTTATTGGGTTTATTGAGATGGACTCCTACCACACTTATCATTTAACCTAATCAACCAATTAACTAATGAACTGACATGTTTATTTTATTTAGTTAGTTTGGTCCCGATTGTGTAAATTTGCTGAGAAAATAGTTAAATAGTTCACTTTTTTATCAATTTTTGTATGTTCTTCATGTTTTATTTGAGTTATGATTTAATTTAAACCCCAAACAGGCTGATTTTGCGTTTTTAAGCCCATATTGATATGGTAATCGCAAAAGTAATATTAAGTTACCATATATACTGTATACATGCCATTGTATAGCGATGTATATGCAAGTCTATAAGGTAAATATTTTGGAAATTATCTCAAATGCTATATTTTAATATGAAGTCGGTTTTTAGAGATATTTTAAATAAAAATTAACTGATAATGGTGTCAAGTTTCTAAAATTTATCTTAATATATATATTTTTTTAAAAAAACATTCTTGCCTCAACCTTCATCGTATGATCAAATGGATATTCTTCCCTCTTCCTACCCTCATAATCTATTATATAATGTATGTTTCCTTTTGGCTTAATAGTAAGGGATAATCCAAGAAGATAACTTATACCCGTTGGATATAGGGCTTTCATTGCACAAGATGCCTTACCATCAATTTCCTTCCTGTCTGTTATTTCTGCATTTATGAGAATCTCCTTATTATCTCTTCGATATAAGATAACAGGTGAGAACTTCAAATATCTTAATTTCAAGAGTGGAGATGCTACAGAATAAAGAAAATCTTTAATTCTCTGTTCTCCAACAGTAGTCGTAAAAGAGATTTTGGTACTTTTAAAAGAATGGTATATTCTACCTTTAACCTCCTTCATGGTTTCTTCTGCTATCATTTCTCCGTCTAAATATGATTCAGAAGAATTTTCCTGTGAGTATTCAAGGGATAGAGGAAATCCATAAATGTACGGATTTATACCTGCTTCCAAAAGATAAACTTGTCTCTGTTTTGTGTGTCCTACTGTCTTGCCATCTCTTATATCCTGCTGAGAGTAGTATGTAGTAAATAAACCACTCTTTACAGATGCGGATATACTAAAGTGGTTTTTATCACTAATCCCAGGAACTCTTGTCCAAAACGATATTCTATCTCCTTCACCTGACTTGATGGTTTTTATTGTTATTTTTGTATCCCCAGTAGGAAGTAGATTTATTATATGCTGGAAAAAGAATTGGTTTACCAGTTGAGGAGAACTTCGAGGTATTAGACGTCTTTCATAATTACCATACTCATCTGGATAGTATTTACCAGTAATTGGGTCCCTTGAGTAATTACCCTTTCCTTCTTCAACCTCATAAAAGATTTCTTCATAAAGAGTTTTCTCTTTGCGCGAAAGATCATACATGAGATGTAAATTTACATACCTACTACCTAAAAACCCCGAAAGTTTACCAAGTAATAGACTAAAATCCTCTCCCCATCTTTTGCCTTGTTTATAAAACAGATTGAGATCCAGGTTGGTGGGATGAAATCTTAATTTTGCATTTCTCGTTGTTTCGAAAATCTGCCATCCCGAAGACATAGTATCTCTGGTCTCTTCGGTTACTTCAAGGGAAAATTTATCTATTTCTAAGCCCGCACCATATAAGTTTGATTTTAAAAGCTCTCTTTCTATTTCACTGATAACAACATAGGGTAAAAAATACTTAATTCCGTAGTAACCCTTGAAATGTGTCTCAGTAAACCGCACTTCCCGGTTCCATCTGTACTCAATTCCCTTTTTATCAGAACCAACTCTTAAACCAATGTTTCCCCTATGAGAATCACCTCCTTCAATATATCCATTAAAAAGAAACCACATTTTTGGGGTAAAACCTAATTTTACACCATAGCCTCTTCCCCACTCTTCTCTCCTATCAGGATAGAAAAACTTATCTGAAGCTGACCATACTGATGCCTTAAATTCATATATCTTACCTTTTGATGCATAGGATAAATTACCATTGCTACCTAAACTTTCATCTCCTCCGCGAAGAGAGTTTATATCATTTATAGAAAAGAGACCATCAACGGAAATTGAAGAGTTTCCAAATTTTTTATTTAAAGAAACAGTAGAGAGTGTATGAGCACAAGGAATTGGAATTGGTATATATGGTATGAACCTTCCTTCCTCCTTGCCTACAAATTCAAACCCTCCTATCAGGTTATTGTATTCATAGTCACCATTCTCCACCTCGCTGAACTTAACATCCCAGCTTCCTTCCTTATATCCTACAAATATGAATATCGAATCATCTATGACATAGTCACCATTGTTTTCACCGACATATCTTAAACCAGGAAGCCATACTATCGAGTCAGTGGATGAGGCAATAATCTTTTTCTCTTCTTCTGACAGTACAAATGTGGTGGGATGTTTACCATTATCCGATTCCCTGAAGAAACCAATATTTAGTGTAAAATCGCCTATCATAGAAGCCTCAAGTCCATATGTCTCTCGTCTATAATCTCCATTTGTCTCTTCAAAGTAAACGAGAATCTCTTCACCCCCTGAAATAGGGAATATAGAGTTAAATTCAAGTTCAGCTGATGCATAATCTATCAGGTATTCCTTACCTCTTTTTAATTCTCTGCTATCCACATAAACCCTTTCAGAACCAAGGACTATAGCCCTTTTATGCGAGAGAATATAAGGTCCCTGCTTACCCGCATTGCCTTCAAACCTGATTTTCTTGCGTATACCTTTTGCAAGGGAAACCGTTGCATCGTATGAATAATTGCCTTTATCGAATTTAAAGTTTATACCCTCGACTTTCCTTTGTATGGGTTGATAGTAGTCTATATTTGGTGCAAAAGACAGGTCAATGTCTCCGAGAAGAAGGGAGGTATTTTTTCCTCTAACCTTTATATATGCACTTTCAAAATCTGCAAGCTCCTGTGTAGTGCCCTGGGGATTTATAGGAAGGTTCTCATCAGATAATTCTCCCTCAATCCTCAGATCCTCTGAAATCTTACCTTCAAGACTGAGCCTTGTAGATTGATCTATTGAAAAATCTTTGCGATTGCCAAGTGATATACTAAATCTCTTTTCTCCTCCAAATCTAATTTCTGGTTTTTCAGATGACTCAGGAGGGATAACTGTTTCTCCAACTACTATTGTATCCTCTGATTCTTCCCATTTGTAGTATTGTTTCTCAAGATTAAATGGAAGAGATATATAACTACATCTAACTGTATCTCTGTTTGTTATGGGTTCATTGAAAAAAAGTATACCCCTGTCATAAGAGATAGTATAGGGTACAAAAGAATCATTCAGGGTGACATTGATGGAATTTTCTATTAAGAAAGGTGAAATTAAGTAGGGTCCCCACGTACCATCACCTGTAAATATTGTATCCTTTGGAACAGGTAAAACCAAAAAAAGGAATAGAAGTCCATACATATATTAAAAATTAAGTATTTAAAATCAAAATAAAACCTCTCTTGCTGATTAATTATCGGTTATCAGCGAAATGTGTAAAATCTAACCACAGATTCACCCTGTTAAATATTTACAAAGTTAATTACAACTAATCACTCCTGGTTCTTTATTTAACAGGGGAACCACAGAGAATCTTTAGTATTAAGGGATTTATAAAAGATTTTTATTCCTCCCATCTGTGACCTCTTACCCATCTCAAGATCCATTCCACATAATCTGTATGGAAAGGATACGGAATCTCACGGACAAGACTAATCGCTTTACCTTATATTTCTCTGTTTTTTTAACACTGATTAACACGAAAGACTTCTATTTTCTCTGACGCAGATTAGCGCTGATTTACACTGATTGTTTCTTACTTCAAAGTTTTTATTTATCTGTGAACATCTGTGGTTAATTTTAGTACTTGTTTTTTGAGAGCACAGGGAATTAAATTTACTCTGTGACGTCCCTGCCCCGCCAAAGGCGGGGTGAATGGTTTTTCATATTCTTTCATATTATTTTTCACAGTATCCCCAAATGACTCAAGAAGCCAAAGATTACATAGAAGGGTATCAAGTCATCACTATATCTACCTTTCTGCCACATTTAGAACACTTTGCATCATTTACACCAACTATTCTTCCTGACATAAAAGAGCGCTCAACAAGAAGATTGTTGCAATCAGGACAGTATGTATTATTTGATATATCTTGCATAAAGATATTACCCACATAAACATAATGAAGTCGTTCTTTCGCCATTTTATAAGCCATGATAATTGTAGATGCTGGTGTAGATGGAGTAGTCCATTTGTAATGAGGGAAATAGCGAGAAAAGTGAAGTGGGGTGTCTTTGCCGATATCCTCTACAAAATCGATAAGCTTACTTATATCCTCTTTTGAATCATTAAATTCTGGTATAAGTAGATTTGTTATCTCAATGTGACAATGTTTCTTTGATATCCTTATAGTATTCAGGACAGTATCCAGGTCTCCTTTAACTATACGTTTGTATACATCGGGATTCATGGATTTTATATCTATATTCATGGCATCAATTAATGGAAGAATATCTAAAAGAGGCTGCTCATTTATCATTCCATTGGTAACAAGTACATTCTTCAAACCCCTGTCCTTAGCAATTCTACCTGTTTCTTTTAGGTATTCAAACCAGGTTAAAGGTTCTGTATAGGTATAGGCGATTCCAAATGATGTGTTTTCAATGGCAATTCCAACCATATCTTCAGGCGATACAAATCTTGTTGAAAACTCCTCCTGGGAAATTTCAGCATTCTGGCACCACGGGCATTTCATATTACAGGAGTTTGGGGAAATTGATAGGATGAGTTTGCCTGGATGAAAGTGATAGAGAGGCTTTTTTTCAATGGTGTCCATTGCAGTAGATGTAGTTTCACCAAAGTTGATTGCATACAATTTGCCGTTTATGTTTTTTCTTCCTCTGCATTGACCACATTTATCTGGAGTAATAATACAATAAATAGGGCAAAGCTTACATCTAACACGTTCATTATCAAGATTATCATAGTACTCTGCTTCTTTCATATTTTTATTATAACATCATTTTTAATCTTTGTCAAGTTTTTTGTGCTTTTTATAAAGAATGGAAAGAATGGAAGGAAGGAAGGAGAGAAATGCTTAAAGATTAAATAAATACATATAACAGGTTATAGTTTTTTATCATGATTTTTTTATCAGTTTATTTAATATCTCCTTGATTTCTCTTAGTTTATATGGTTTGATTACAACATCACTGAAACCATATTTTTGATAGTTTGCCATTACTGGATCATTTGAATAACCACTGGAAACTATTGCCTTAACTTCAGGAGCAAATTTAATAATTTCTTGAATTGCTTCTTTACCTCCCATTCTACCAGGAAGCGTTAAATCCATTATAACTACATCAAAAGGACTTTTTTTCTTTTTTGCCTTTTTATATAATTCAACTGCCTCTCTTCCATCTTCAGCGAATTCTACATTGTAGCCAAGTAACTTTAGCAGCTCACCAGTAGTCTCTAATATGTCTTTTTCATCGTCTACCAGCAATATTTTTCCCCCAATGAATTCGGATGGTTCAGTAGTTTCTTCCTTTTTTACAATTAAATTTTCTTTAGATGCTGGTAGGTAAATATGAAATGTTGTTCCTTTTCCTAATTCAGATTCTACATTAATATATCCACCATGGTTTCTTATAACAGAATACGAGATAGTAAGGCCAAGACCACTTCCTCCTTTTTTAGTTGTAAAATAGGGATCAAATATCTTTGTTAGATTTTCTTTGGATATACCAACACCATAATCCTTTATGGAGATTTTAATATATCTACCTTTATTAATTTGTGACTTTTGTTTTGGTTTTACAGTAACATTTTTTGCCCATATTTCTATTATTCCTCCTTTTGATGAAGCTTTCTTTGCGTTTATTATTAAATTGTTTATTGTTTGAGTAATCTGTCCTTCGTCTATCTCGGCAGTCCAAAGATTTTTTGATATATGAAATTCGCACCTTACATTAGAACCACTAAGGGAAAATTTAACTGTATCCTTGATTAAACTGGATATAGAAGTGATATTTTTAATTGGTTTCCCACCCTTGGAAAAGGTTAATAGTTGTTGTGTTAAATAGCGTGCTCTATATGAAGCCCTTTCTACTGCATTTAATTTTTCGAAAACCTTACTCTTTGGGTCCGTATACATTTTACCTAAAGAGGCATACCCCAAAATTGCAGTTAAAATATTGTTGAAATCATGGGCAATACCTCCTGCGAGAACACCTAAAGATTCAAGTTTCTGAGTTCTTTGAAGTTGCTCTTCCATTTTCTTCTTCTCAGTTATATCTCGGAATACAAGGACAACACCAACAATCTTGCTATCTTTATCTCTAATTGGAGCAGCACTGTCCTCAATAATTATCTCCAAACCATCTTTTGAGATTAGTATAGTATGTTCGTAGATGCCCATAGTTTTCCCGGACTTGAGTACTTTCTCTACAGGATTTTTGCTTATCTTACGCGTTTTTTCAGAAATTATATGAAAAACGACCTCAAGTGGTTTACCAACAGCCTCATCCTGTGACCATCCTGTTAAATATTCAGCCACTTTATTTATTAAAACTATAATACCTTCTGTATCAGTCGTGATTACACCATCTCCTATTGAGCGAAGGGTTACAGAAAGACGTTCTTTTTCAGCTGCAAGCATTTCCCTTGCTTTATTTCGCTCGACTATCTCCTTTTGAAGTTGAATATTAGTCTCCTTTAGTTCTGAAGTTCGTTCGTCAACCATAGCCTCGAGGTGGTGCCGGTATGTTTTCAACTCCTCTTCTGCCTTTTTCCTTTCGGTTATATCATCTATGCTACCTTCATAGTAGGCTAAATTGCCTGAATTATCGTATACTGCACGTGAATTATCCACTGTCCATATTGTAGTCCCATCTTGTCGATATAGTTTAGCTTCGAAATTACGTACAATTCCCTCATCTTTCATTAGCTTCTCCCAGCGCTTGCGGTCTTTTTTGTTTACATATAGTTTAGAAAAATATAATGATATCAAAGATTCTTGATTAGGGTAGCCTATCATATCAATTATAAATGGATTTGCATCTATTATACGACCTGCTGAAGTTGCCTTATAAAGACCTAAAGGGCTTCTATTGAATAGATTGCGGTAGCGAGTTTCTGCTTCTTTCATAGCTATGCGTTGATTTACACGATCAAGTACAGCCCGAACTGAAGCAGATAGACGTGCAAAATGTTGGGGGTTTTTAATGATATAGTCATCAAGTCCAGCCTTCATAGCCTGAACAGCGATCTCTTCAGTCCCTGTACCAGTAAACATAATTACAGGACAGTCAGGATATTGTTTTTTGGCAATCTGTAAGACTTGAATCCCATCTGTCCAGTTTAGTTTGTTATCTGTAATGACACAATCAAAACCGCCCTCTTCTAACGACTTATCCAAAACACTAAAATTTGTAACTTGCTTTACTTTGAGCTCTGGAAACTCTTTTTCGAGCTCACGTATAACGAGAAGTCGGTCGTCAGGATTATCATCAACTAATAGTATATATATATTTTTACTCATAAGTTCTTTCCTCAAAACTCTAAGTCTGGATCTTCATTTAGAGTTAACCAATAGATATTTAAGGCTTCAACCATCTCTAACCAGTCATTAAAGTTGAAGGGTTTAACAAGATAAGAATTGGCATATAGATCATATGCACGATTTATGTCGATAGAATCCCTTGAAGATGTAACTACAACTACAGGAAGGCGCTTTAAAGCCGGTTGTTTCCGAAGCCAATCCAAAACTTCGAAACCAGATTTACGGGGTAGTTTGATATCCAGTAGAACAAGAGAAGGCAATGGATATCTCTCTCTATTCACATACAGGCTTTGACCTGCAAGATAGGCTATAGCTTCTTCACCGTCTTCAACAACCTGTAAAGAATGAGAAAAGTTGATCTTACGAAAGGCACGTTTGATTAGTAGAACATCATTAGGATCATCCTCTACCAATAAAATATTTGGATCTACACTACTCATGACCTCCTCACTGTTTTGGTAATTCTATCCAAAACTTGCTACCCTGACCAAGATTTGAGTCAAATCCAACCTGTCCACCCATCCTCTTTATACTTTTGCGTACTATGGCAAGACCAATTCCAGTACCCGGATAGGTTTCGCTACCATGCAAACGTTCAAAAACTTTGAATACACGTTCACGATGTTCTGAATCAATACCAATACCATTATCTTCAACAAATAGACGAACAACATTATTACTTTCCTCTGACCATAAGCGTACTTGAGGTCGTACTCCAGGAGATACAAACTTTAGAGCGTTACTTAAAATGTTCATTATAACCTGTATAAGCGTGGCACGATGTCCCAAAATACAGGGTAATGGTTCCTCAATAGATACTTGAGCCTTTTTCTTTTTGATTTCATCCTCAAGTTGTGAAAGTACATCTTTAACTACAGGACCAAGGTCAATTAATTGAGATTTTAGTTCCTCACGGTTTAACCTACTGTAGGTCAACAAGTCATTTATCAAACTGTCCATGCGATCAGCTGCAGAGGCTATTCGATTAATGTATTCATGACCTTCTGAATTGAGATTGTCAGTAAAATCCTCAGCAAGAGCATCGGAGAAACCACGTATTGCTCTTAGGGGGGCTCGAAGATCGTGAGACACAGAATGAGTAAAGGATTCAAGCTCTTCGTTTATTTCTTTTAACTGATCTGTTCTCTCCTCCACCAATTCTTCAAGATGATGACGATGTTTTTTTAATTCTTCTGCTGCGCGCATTAAATTGGTAATGTCAGTAGTGAATACAAACTTGTTAATTATATCATTTCCTTTTTTAGCTAACGAATAGCGGTTCTGTATGTACCGACGTGAACCATCCTTTTGAACAATCCAGAATCTTAATTCCTTTGGTTGTTCTCCTGTACGCTCTGCTTCATCAAAGATTACTTTAAGGTGTTTCCTTTCTTCGGGTGCAGCTAAATTCAAGCTACTTAACCTTGAGAGTTCCTCTTTTGAAAACCCCAAAATCTCACAAGCACGCTTATTGATATATACTATCTCACCTTTTTCTATTATCCTTAAACCATCCTGAGAGTTATCTGCCATCCTTCTAAATCTTTCCTCACTTTTTTTTAATTCAACTTTGGTTTTTTCACGTTGGTTGATTACCTGTCTCAGTTCTCTCCATCTAATTAGAGAAAAAATACTGAATGATATAAATATCATCAGGCATGCAATAAATAACACAGCGAGTTTCCATTCAGCATATTCCTGAAAGAAAATCAGGGTAATTCCAAAAAAAATTATTAATGGCGCTAATACCAGTATTATAATGGTAATAATAGAGATTACCCAGAATTCCTTTAATTGCTTTATATTTTTTAGAAGTAATTCTATAAGGTTAAAACCCATGATTTTATAAAGTTTAAAATAACTCTAAGTAAGTAAATTGAGATTCTATACTACGTTAGATAATCTACAACATATTAGGTAATTGTATTATGATATTTTATTGTTTTTTCAAATATAAATTATAAAAGAATCTTAATCTTAGGTGGTCATGTATTATATAATATATCATAATTTTACTTTTGTCAAGTTTTTTCTTCAAAATTATTAAATATTTATTATTATAATTGTTTATATATTTAATGAATGTGCGGAGATAAACAGGATATATCAATAATATTCAAATATTT
>JAUWGP010000033.1 GCA_030606335.1 Caldifarciminota bacterium | reverse complement strand
GGGTCAGGCTAAGAGATAAGAGATAGAATATAAACTCACTCCTTTTACCACGAGATATCACATAACAAAAAAACTCCTTCATATTCTATCCTCGGTTTTCTAAGCATATTACAAAACTACTATAACTTACTACTATAACTTTTCCTTTATGTCAAGTAGTTATCTCTTATCTCTTAGCCTGACCCCCAAAATATTACTTGACAAATCGGTTTTTTTATGGTAAAATACGTTCCTAATTAAAAAGCAAAAAAAATAAAGATAAAAAAGGAGTAGATAGTGTGGCAGTGTTGGGTAATATTTTATACAGGTTTATGGATTCTTGCCTCAGGATTTCTTTTTGGTGGAAATGTAAGATACTCGAATATAGTTTTTGGAGCTCTGATTGCATTTTTCTCCTTCTGGGCAGGAATGAAGGCAAGGCAAAGATAGATGCGAACATTCACACAAATACTAGTTCAACTGGCAATTCTTTTCTTCTCTATTATTATTCATGAGGTTTCACATGGTTATGCAGCCCTCCGAAGTGGTGACCCTACTGCAAAACTCTCTGGAAGGTTAACACTTAATCCACTCCGTCATATTGACCCATTTGGAACTTTAATACTACCCATCCTACTAATCATACTAAGATCTCCCTTCCTCATAGGATGGGCAAAACCAGTACCTATTAACCCTTACAACCTCCGAAATCCAAGAATAGACATGGCAAAGATAGGCGCGGCAGGACCACTCTCGAATCTTGGACTGGCAATAGTTTTTTCTATTATCTTTAGATTAATTGGTACTGGAATACTTTCTAACTTACTCATTATCGGAGCATATCTAAACATTCTTCTGTTCATATTTAATCTAATACCTATACCTCCCCTGGATGGCTCAAGAATTATTGGTGCTTTTCTCCCATATGATATGTATGAAAGATATATGCGCTTAGAACGTTTTGGGTTTATAATAATCTTTGCGCTTGTATTTCTTGTTTTCGACTTCACAATCTTCCCACTGGTTGGTCTATTGGTTAGACTGCTAACAGGGATTTAGATATAGTGATGAAGACCAAAATATTTTACCTTTTCCTATTTCTTTTGATATTTGGCTGTGCAAAGAAGGGACCTCCTACCTCACCAGATAGAACTCCTCCATTTTTAATATCTGTAGATGTATTAGACCAGAGTCACATAACGATAACCTTTGATGAGAACATAGATGTGCTATCTGCTGAAAGTCTTTATAATTTCAAGTCGGACAGCCTATATATCCTTGCCTCAGTTGCGACTGGTAAAAATATTTTTATTACAACTGATGACATGGATACGATAGATTACCAAATTAAATTATCTAATATAAGCGATATATCTGGTAATAAACAGGATGAATACGTAATTAAGTTTAGAGGAACATTGAATAGAGATACTATTCCCCCTGGTATAGTAAAATCCCCTTCCACTACTCTGACAAATAGTCCCGCTGATACAAACCTTGTCTTAAAATTTTCTGAACAAATTGACAAATCTCGTATTTACATTATGCCTGATATAAAATTCTCCTGGGACTGGAATAAACAAAAGACTGAGCTGAAAATATCAATATCGATGATAGATTCGATGGCTGTTTATCATATCTATGGATTATTCTGGGACAGGGCATGTAATTATACTGAAGGTGACTATAGTCTAACAAGAGAGAAAAACTTACCACTTATATGGATAAAGGGAACCACAAAGGATTCGAGCATCATTCTCATAACAAAAAGCGGAATACCGTTACAGTTTGTTGTATCTGATACTACAGGAGGGTTTACTTTTCAGAATTTGTATCCAGATAATTATACTCTGATTGGTAAAAGGGATAATGAATATTTCACCTCTGACCTTATGAAAATATCAATTCCAAAGGATGAATTATCTTTATATCCTACTGTAGATACGGATATTGATAAGCCCGTTTTATCCATCTTAAACTCACTTTATGAGATTTATTTTAGAGAAATCAAATGAACAAAATCATTCAAATATTTCTTATATGTGCATCTTCTGGCATTGATGAACGCATAATCCAATCTGGATTAAAAGGACCTATCATAGTATTCCTAATATCTATGCTGCCTATCTCTGAATTGAGGGGAGCAATCCCTATCGCAATCCATACATTCAGAATGCCCATTACTTACACCTATATTATATCAGTGATTGGTAATCTTATACCTGCGATTCTGATTTTATTGTTTCTTGGTCCTTTTTCCAGGTTTCTTTCAAGATGGAGTCCTTTTAAACGTTTTTTTGACTGGTTATTCTCACATACTAAATCTCGCTCTCTAATCGTTGAAAAATACAAAACACTTGGTCTTGCAATTTTTGTAGCACTACCCTTACCAATAACTGGTGCCTGGACTGGTTCAATAGCAGCATTTCTCATTGGCCTTAATTTCAAACATGCACTGACCGGAGTTGTAATCGGTGTCCTTACTGCAGGAATTATTGTAACTCTGATATCATGTCTCTCGACAACAGGCGTTATAATTGGTATAGCAATACTTATTTCATTAGCAATAATAGGATATGTCCTTCAAAAAACCAGTAGATGATTTTTCCTTGACTTTTGATTGTTTTTATGTTATAATATCCCATCTATGGAAAAAACAAGTTGCCTTGCCATAATACTCATCATTATCGTTTTGGGGGTATGGTTTGTTTTCGTCATGCCAAGAATAAGCCCAAAACCTATTGTAGTAGAAGAAGAAACGCCAGATACAACTCTTATCGAGGAAGAAGAACCCACAATCGAGGAGGAAAAAACCCTTCTTACCACTGCAATTTTTGACACCATTGAAACTTCTTTGGTTTCTGTTGTTTTATCAAATGTCGGTGGTAGTATCGTTGAATATTCATTAAAAGAATACAACCATTTTAAAGGAGGTATAGTTCAATTAATTCCACCTGAGCGTAGATGTATCACTGATATAATCACCATGGATGGTAAGACTTATAACCTGAAAGACTCAATTTACACCATAAAGGAGAGGAGTGGTAACTCTATAATCTATTCACTTTCATTAGTTGGTAATAGAGAAATTATAAAAAGATTTACATTTTTTGATACAGATTATGTTGCTACACTCTCGATTGATCTACCTGAGCTCGAATCCTTTACTATTGCCTGGGATGGCGGACTTCTATTTACTGAAAAGAATCAGCAGGACGAATTGAGGTTTTTTTCAGCAATCGCTCTATCTGATGGAGACCTTATAACAAATTCACTATCCTCAGTACCATATGAGGGTGAAACAATACCAATCATGTCAGTAAGATGGGTTGGTATTAAGAATAAATATTTCCTTGCCTCCATCATTCCAGAAGACATAGAGACGAAAAGTATAAAGATGAGAAGATTCAGCAAATCTCCACCACGTGGAGGTGGATGTATTCCTGGTGGGAGAGGCTGCAGTCCAACAGGAGGAACTACAATCGACCCTAATGAGGCAAGGATGGGTATATATCTTACCACAAGGGCAGAATCCCAGATGGAATTTAAACTTTTTGTTGGTCCCATTGATTACCAACTTCTCACATCATATGGCTATGGTCTTGAAAACGCCGCCTATATGGGATGGAAATTTATAAAACCTATTTCACGAGGGATCTTATTTATAATTCACTCACTCTCACGTTTTATACCAAATTATGGATTGGTTATCATCGTATTTGCACTCATTATAACATTCATATTCTATCCCATTACAATGTTCAATCAGAAAACGATGAAAAAAACGACTGATATTCAACCGAAACTTAAAGCCCTTCAGAAGAAGTATAAAAAAGATCCCCAGACACTCAATAAGGAAACAATGGAACTCTATAAGAAATCCGGGGTAAATCCTGTAAGCGGTTGTTTGCCATTATTGGTACAAATGCCTATATTCTTTGCCCTATATGCTATACTGCAGACCACGATAGGTCTCAGGGGTGCGGAATTTTTCGGATGGTTAAAAGATCTATCACAACCCGACCCTTACTTTATCTTACCAATCGTAATGGGTATAACCATGTTCTTCCAACAGAGAATTATGGGAACACAAGCAGTCCAGGGGGAGAGTCAGCGTATGTTCGGTTACATGATGCCTGTATTTCTTACATTCATATTTATCTCTCTACCATCCGGGATAGTTCTATACTGGTTGTCTTATAATGTCTTCAATATAGCACAGTTATCCTATATTAAGAGTAAAGCGACTCCAACCAATCTGGTAAATGTAAAACCATCCATCCAGGAGAGTAAGTATAAATAGCTATTTAAACATGATGCTCTTAACTGTTTGCTTAATTTTTAAACAATAGCGAATTATGTGTAACCAATTTATTTTTTTATGGGGGTTTTATGAATGAACAACAAAAAGGACAGCGGATACAGATAGAAATACCCGATGACACAGCACAGGGAATATATTCTAATCTTGTAATTGTAAGTCATTCACCCTCAGAATTTGTACTTGACTTTACAAGGGTTCTCCCTGGTTTGAAAAAGGCAAAGGTCTATACACGAATAATTCTCTCACCAAAGCACGCAAAATCTTTACTCAAAACCCTAACAGAAAACATTAAAAAATTCGAAGGAAAGTTTGAAGAAATAAAGATCGACGATGTGACCAAGAAGGAAATAGGATTTCAGAAATAAAGAAATTTATATCACTGCGAGGTAGTCATGGACTTGAGTCTCGTGAAAAAATTAATTAGTCTTGTAGAGAAGCGAGATATACAGGAATTAGAGGTTCAGGAGGGCGACATTAAGGTTCGTATCACTAAAAACAAAGGTCATGAATCTATGCCATCCTCTATACAGTTACTACCTGTTGGAAGACAGGAGTCTCCATCTACTCTACAGGAGAAGAAAGAACAAGGTAATATGATACCTATAAAGGCACCGATGGTCGGAACCTTTTACAGAGCTTCTGCTCCTGGTACTCCTCCATATGTAGAAGTTGGCGATATGGTCACTCATGGTAAGGTTGTTTGTCTCATAGAGGCAATGAAGGTTATGAATGAGATAGAATCTGAAGTTTCAGGAAAGATCGTAAAGGTTCTTGTGGGAAACGAAAAACCAGTTGAATTTGGTCAGGAATTATTTTTTGTTGAGCCAACCTGAAATTGAAGTTGATTAAATAACTCTATTTTCGGATATCATACTATAATTTCAATCAATCTGTTCTTTATGGGATAGATATTATAATTGAACCATCATCTCTACATCGATGTTTTTTGTGTTTCTCTGTTCAGTTTATTGTTGGTATCTGTAGATTATAATTTACAGATTTATCCAAGGGGGGTGTAGATATGATTAAAAAAGCGATAATAGGGATGATGGTTGGAAGTGTATTCCTGATATCCTTGCCGCTATACGGTGCAGCTTCTCAAGCAGGCGCTATATTTTTAGCAATATACCCGGGTGCAAGACCCAATGGTATGGGAACGTGCTTTACTGCTATTGCAGATGATGCCATGTCTACATACTACAACGACGCGGGTATGGCTTTTCAGAATAAGACCGATATTACACTAATGCATGCCAACTGGCTTACCGGTCTTTACCCTGATATGTATTATGAATATATAGGCATTGTCCATGAACTTAAGGGAATCGGGAAAATTGGTGCGAACTTAATCTATCTTACTACAGGTGAGACAGAAGCGGTTGACCCTGATGGTAATACCATTGGTAAGTTTAAAAGTTTCGACCTATCCTTTAAAGTATCCTATGCTGCAAAGTTTTATGAAAACCTCTCTTTTGGCATAGGAGGAAAAATTATATATAGTTATCTCGTACCAAGGTGGATTTTGGAAAAGATATATGGACCCCAGGAAAAAGGCGGCGGATCTGGTTCCTCCTGGGCAATAGATGCATCACTTCTTTATAAATCTCCTATTGAAGGTCTTGATGTTGGTGCATCACTTCAGAATATTGGTCCAAATATAAGGTATCTGGAGTCTGGTGAATCAGATCCCTTACCCCGTACACTCAGAATAGGAGTTGCATATTCTCCTCTTCGTACAAAGACAAACAAACTAACAATTATGGGAGAATTAACGAAAATACTTGTAGGAGTAACCAGAAATGTTAGTGATGAATGGGCAGACACCTGGAGAGGAATTGGTATAGAATATACACTTTCTGAATTCCTCTCTATAAGGGGTGGTTATTTCTGGGATTTGATTGGAGAAAGAGTTGGACCAACATTTGGAGGAGGAATACGTTTCGCAAATCTTGAGTTTGACATAGGAGTTGATTCTGAGATATACGATTTCCCTACAGACAATTACAGATTCTCCCTGTATTATTCAATCGAACCCGGTTCTTCGTCTGAATAATTTTTTATTTTATGGATGGTTTTCTCATCGTTAATAAACCCATTTCCTGGAGCTCTTTTGATATAGTAAAATTAACAAGAAAAACCATAGGCATAAAGAAGATAGGACACACCGGAACACTTGATAAAGAAGCAAGTGGTCTTTTAATTCTCTGCATAGGGAAGGCTACTAAACTCGTAGAAAATTTTATGCTCATGGAGAAGGAGTACGAGGTAGAGGGCAAGCTTGGTGAAAAGACAGAAACAGATGATGCATCGGGTAGAGTGATAGAAAGAAAAAAATTCGATGATATATCGTTGGATAGTCTCAGAAAGGTAGTATTAAAGTATGTGGGTGAGATATATCAGATCCCGCCGATGTATTCCGCAATAAAGGTTAAAGGCGAGAGACTTTATAAAATAGCACGAAAGGGTAAAACATTAAAGAGAGAAGCGAGAAAAGTCTTCATTAAAAGGATAGAAATTCTTTCCTACTCTCCTCCATTCTTTAAACTTAATGTGGTTTGTGGAAAGGGCTTTTACATACGTGCACTGATAAGAGATATTGGAGAGAAATTAGGCACAGGAGCACATACATTGAATCTCGTCAGGATAAGAATTGGGAAGTATACTCTTCAGGATGCGATCAATGTTGATGATTTAAGAGATAGAACAAAAATATTTTCGAGATATATTCCTGTGATGTAACATCATTATCTACTGGTAACTTTAAGTTTTGACATCTATATTTACAGAACTTGTTTTCAATATACGACAATGCAAATCTTTAACAGTATTGAAGAGATAAAAGGACTATCTGTTAAAGCGCTAACGTGGGGCTCATTTGATGGAGTACACAGAGGACACTGGAAAATTATAACAGCGATGAGAAGTAGGGGTAGCAATCTTTTAATAACCTTTATACCTCATCCAAAAAAAGTACTTGAACGACGCCTATTTCGTAGTTTAAGCACTGATGATGAAAAAATGAAGCTCTTAAGAGACCTTAATGTAGAAAATCTACTTATACTGCCTTTCAGTATGACACTGGCACAGTTTGGTCCAGAAGTGTTTGTTAAATATATATTAAAACATATAAAAATTCAGGAGATTATAGTTGGTGAAAACCATAGATTCGGGCAGGGTCAGAAGGGGTCAATAAAAACATTAGCTACAATCTGTAAGAAAAGAAAAATAACAATGAGCGCCTTACCATTGACAACTATTGATGGAACCAAAATATCATCTTCTCGCATTAGAAAAGACATTGAACTGGGAACTGTTTGTATTGCTAACAGGTTGCTCGGTAGACGATATTCTATTAAAGGTAGGGTTATAAAAGGAAATGGAAGGGGAAGGAAGATAGGTAGACCAACCGCAAACCTTGAGGTTCCTGATGAGAAATGTATTCCGATGAATGGAGTATATGTTGGTAGAGTAAGACTGGGAAAGAAGAAATACGACTGTCTGATCTCTTTAGGTCCCAGACCAACGTTCAAGGAGTATCAATATCAAAACGCATTTGAAGTTCATTTATTGGATTTTGACCAGGATATCCTGGGTAGACAACTTGAGGTCTATTTTGTTCACTTTCTGCGTAGACACATTAGATTTAGCAACACCAGACAACTGAAAAAGGCGATTAATAAGGATGAAAAGATAGCAAGAAGTGCTCTGAAAGACCGTTTTATATTATAATTTAGCAAATAAATAGGGTATCGAAATATTTTTTAAATCACTAACAACAGGAGGCAGTATGGAGAATGGAGAGAAACAAAAAATAATTAAGAAGTTTCGAACTCATAAAGATGACTCTGGCTCTCCAGAAATTCAAATCGCACTACTAACGAATAAAATAAGCCTGCTCTCGGAACATTTTAAAAAACATCCTAAGGATGTTCATTCGAGAGTCGGACTTATTAAAATGGTTAATAGAAGAAGGAAACTTCTTGACTATTTACTGCGGAAAGACACCAAAAGGTATCACGAGGTTATTAAAAACCTTGGGTTGAGAAAGTGATGAAAAACTAAAGTTTAAAAGATAGGAGGTTAAAGAGAATGGAAATAGAAATAGGTGGAAGATCTTTGTCAATAAAGACAGGGGAACTTGCATTTCAGGCAGATGGTTCATGTATAGTCAAATATGGGGATACTGTCGTGCTTTCCACTGCCTGTTTTTCAAAACAGGAATCCGAATTTAGGGGCTTTATCCCACTCACCTGTGATTACAGGGAAAGGACATACGCAGCTGGAAAGATTCCTGGAGGTTTCTTTAAGAGAGAAGGCAGACCAACAGAAAAAGAAATCCTCTCTTCAAGGCTTATGGACAGACCAATTAGACCACTCCTTTCTGAAAAGTTGAGGAGGGAAGTTCAACTTATATCTACTGTACTCTCACAGGATGGAATAAACGATGCGGATATATTAAGTATGTTAGGTGCAAGTTTGTCACTTGCTATTTCTCCAGTACCATTTATGGGTCCAATCGGTGCAGTAAGAATCGGAAGGATAAATGATGAATTTATAGTAAATCCCTCCTTCGACGAACTTGCAGAATCAAAACTAAATCTGATTGCTGCCGGCACTAAAAAAGGAATAACAACTGTCGAGGCTGGAGCTCACGAACTTTCTGAATCACTAATAATTGATGCCCTACACCTCGCCGAAAAAGAAATAGCCAAACTTGTTGGACTACAGGAAGAGATAATCAGGGCATCCAAGAAAGAGAAAATATCCCTTCCAGATGAAACATACGAGGACATAACTAATAAGATACGAGATATCTCTATAAAGAGACTCAAAGAATTGTTTGGTATTCCTATGAGGACAGAGAGAAGAGAGCATTATGACTCACTGTTAAAAGATGTACAGAAGGAATTCGATGAGGAATATGAAAAAGTGGTTGAACATCTTCTTGACAATCTTGGGTCTGAAATAATCAGAGAAAAGATAAAGAAAGGCTCAAGAATAGATAAAAGGAAACCGAATGACCTCCGAGAAATCACATGCGAGGTTGGAGTTCTACCAAGAACTCATGGTTCTGCCACGTTTAGGCGTGGTGAAACACAGTCCTTATGCACTGTCACACTTGGAACAATGGCAGATGAGCAAAAGATAGAGGCACTTGAGGGACAGTCATTCAAATCATTTATGCTCCATTATAACTTCCCTCCTTTTTCAGTAGGAGAACCCGGAAGAATGATGGGTCCTGGCAGAAGGGAGATAGGTCACGGTGCCCTTGCTGAAAGAGCAATCGCACAACTTCTTCCCCCTGAGGAGATATTTCCTTATACAATAAGGATTGTATCTGACATACTTGCCTCTAATGGTTCTTCTTCTATGGCAGCTGTATGCGGAGGCTCCCTTTCTCTGATGGATGCAGGGGTTCCAATGAAATGCAATGTTGCAGGAATAGCAATGGGTCTTGTGGATGATATAATACTTACTGATATAACAGGAGAGGAAGACCATCATGGTGATATGGATTTCAAGGTTGCGGGTACAACTGATGGTATAACTGCTTTACAGCTCGATATAAAGAAAGAATGGATAGACATAAAAGTTCTTGCAGAAGCCTTATCAAAAGCCAGAGAGGCAAGACTTAAAATTCTCGATATCATGAATGAAACCCTCGCTTCTCCCAGACAAGATATATCCCAATATGCACCAGTATTAAAAATGCTCTTAATTCCCACAGAAAAGATAGGACAGGTAATAGGTCCGGGTGGAAAAATAATAAGAAATCTCTGTGAAGAAAGCGGTGCAAATATAGAGATTAATAATGATGGGAAGGTATCAATATCAGGACCAACGAAAGAATCTGTTGAGAAAGCCGAAGAAATGGTAAGACAACTAACTGAGGATGCAGAGGTGGGAAAAGTTTATATTGGAAAGGTTAAACGCATACTACCATTTGGCGCATTCGTTGAAATACTACCAGGGAAAGAGGGTTTGATTCACATATCTCAGCTGTCTCACAATCGGGTTGCCTCTGTTGAAGATGTCCTGAAGATTGGCGATGAGGTTAAATGCAAGGTTACTGCTATAGATGAACAGGGAAAAATTCGATTATCCAAAAAGGCCGTTTCATAAGGTTAACTTTCAATTGTCCCTGGCAAATAATAATGGACATTCTCTATGCTGTAATAGAGACTATAAGGCATTACGACTTAATTAAAAAGGGCAATACAATTCTACTTGCCTGTTCTGGTGGGGCGGATTCTGTTGCCCTTTTTCACATCCTCCTTGAGTTAAAAGAAAGACTTTTTATTAGAGATATTCAGGTTGCTCACCTTGACCACCTTATAAGAAAAGATTCCTACAAGGATGCTGATTTTGTTAAAGATATTTGTAAGGAACACGGTATTAACTGCGTTTTTCAGTCAGTTGATGTTCCTGGATTTGCAAAAGAAAATTCCCTATCACTCGAAGATGCAGCAAGAACAGTAAGATATAAATTTCTTAACGAAAAACAAGAGCAGCTAAACCTTGATCTAATTGCAACTGCCCATACACTTAATGACCAGATTGAGACGTTATTCTTGAGAATTGACCGCGGCACAGGACTTAAGGGACTTGCCTTAATTCCACCCAAAAGAGACAGAATCATCCGCCCTCTTATATGCACATATAAAAAGGATGTACTTGAGTTTTTAACCAGTCGTTCAATCCATTATAGAATGGACAAAACAAATCTCGATTTATCTATTAAACGTAATCTAATTAGACACGAAGTCGTTCCTTATCTACTCAAAACCCTGCCAGATTTTGGGGAAAAGCTGACCCGTCTTCGCGACAGCCTTGAGACTGACGAGGAAATAATCGAATCCCTGATAGAAGATATCTGGGATGAGGTTGTAGATATTGAATGATAGATTATGTTTAAGATTCTGAAGATATGAATAAAATAACTATAAATACAACTAAACTCTTTAAGTACGATATGTGTATAAGAATGAGAATCATTAGAAAGGCACTTCGTTACCTCAATGTTCCACATGATAAGAGGTATGTAGAATATATCCTAACCTTGCTTGAAGAGAACAAAACAGGGAAAAAAATAGACCTACCAGGAGTTATTGTCCGTAGAAACTATGATAAACTGCTGATTGAAAGAAAGGGCGGAGAGTTTAAACCAAAAGGTAAGGAATCCATTGACACTCATCTTTCAAAGATACTCTTGCCAGGTAAGAAAATTCATTTACAAGACTCCTTTCTTGAAACCGAAATCATTCCAACCAAATCCATCAATATGTCCGAATATAAAACTTATTCCAAATATACGGTCTATTTTGATTACGATAATCTCTCTTTACCATTAAAAATGAGATATAGAACAACAGGTGATGTATTTACACCCTTTGGATTTAGGGGCAAGAAGAAATTGAAGAAGGTATTAATAGAAGACAAGGTTCCAGTATACAGGAGAGATTTAATACCACTTGTAGTAGATTCAGAAGATAATATTTTATGGATTGCTGGAGTTAGAAGGTCAAATAAAGCACCAATAACCAAAGAAACGCAAAGTGTTCTAAATATCAAACTCATTAAAAGGACTACCTGAAGAAAAAAATCGATACAAGCACACCAACCAATGCGCCTGCAAGCACCTCGAAGGGTGTATGCCCAAGCAATTCAATGAGTCTATCCTCACCAACCTTTCTTTTATATTGAATATCCTCCATAATTCTGTTTAAAACCTCTGCCTGTTTACCTGCTGCTCTTCTAACACCCTGGGCATCGAACAATATAATTATAGTAAAGACCAATACAATTGCAAAGATCGACGAATCAAAGCCAAACTTATATCCAACTGACGTAGCCATTGCCACCACACCAGATGCATGTGAGCTTGGCATACCACCTGCTCCTACAAACCATCTAAAATCAAACCTTTTTTTCTTAATTACACCAATGGTCACCTTTATAGACTGAGCTACAGCCCAACCAATTACTGCAGAAAGGAGGATTCTGTTACTAAATATCTGGTTAAAGAAAGACATAGAATAATTTATCCACTACTAATTCCTTTTTTAAAAAAGATTATACCATGGGAAATGATAAAAGTCAAGAAAATTATACAGATAATTTTATATAAGGAATTCACTTGACATTCAATAAATTTGATGATATAATTATCTAATTAAATTTAAAAATGTTTTTCAGCCACCAAGACACTAAGATTGTTGATTACAGATGAAATTGTACGATCTATAGTAAGAAAGTGTATCAGCAAATCAGTATATCAGTGGGAAGGATATCAGCAGACCAGAGCATCAGGTTCTGATATACTGATAATCTGATATTCTACCTACTGATTCGCTGGTATCCTGATAAGCTTAAGAATTTACCAATAACTGATAACCAAGTCCTTGTAAACTTCGTGACATCTTATTAGACACCAAGATTGTAGACTACAGATGAAATTGTACGACCTATAGTAAGAAAGTGTATCAGCAAATCAGTGTATCAGTGGGAAGGACATCAGCAAACCAGAGCATCAGGTTCTGATATACTGATAATCTGATATTCTACCTACTGATTCGCTGGTATCCTGATAAGCTTAAGAATTTACCAATAACTGATAACCAAGTCCTTGTAAACTTCGTGGCAACATGGCTTCATGACAAAAATATGTTTACACTTGCAATCATAATAATGGGAGTCAGCGGTATTTTTGCAGAGACCTTACTTTTGAGAGAACTCCTTTTAGTATTCTATGGAAATGAACTATCCATAGGCGTGGTGCTTGCCAATTGGCTCCTTCTTGAGGCAATTGGTTCTATATTTATAGGCAGGAGGATCGAATATGCAAAACATAGAATCAAGTGGTTTATAAACTGGCAAACTATATTTGCCATCTTCCTTCTGTTATCAATTTTACTTACACGTATCTTAAAAGGTTACCTCTTCCCCATTCCCGGTGAAAGTCTCGGTCTTCTTTCAATCGTAGGATTCTCACTTTTAATTCTCATCCCTGTAAGTATTTCTCATGGAGCACTTTTCACGTTTTCCTGCAGGATATATGCAGATCTCAGGAACTCATCTAATAAAAACATAAACAACGATGCACAACACATAGGTAGTGTTTACATATATGAAACCCTTGGAACAATTTTAGGGGGTATAACAATCACATATTTTCTTATTCCATATTTTAGCTCTCTTCAGATGGCACTGGGAGTTTCATTGATAAATTTAATAATATGTATATTTTTACAAAGGAGGACTATCCTCCCTGCCTTTTTTCTTTTTATTTTTGGTACTATGCTCTTTTCACCTAATATATTACAAAGAATAAATAAATTTTCTATTGAAAAGCAATGGAGTGGACAGAATGTAATACACTCAGAAAATTCAATATATGGAAATATAGTTGTTGGCAAAAGACAAAACCAGTACACATTCTTTTCAGATGGTGTACCCATAATTACTACACCAGTACCAGATATTGCCTCCATGGAAGAATTTATTCACATACCATTGCTAATCCTCTCAAACCCGGAAAACATCCTCATTATTGGAGGAGGAGCTGGAGGATATTTAAATGAAATACTTAAACACCATTCAGTAAAACTAATTGACTATTGTGAACTGGATCCCCTTATAATAAAGCTTCTTCGGATGTTTCCCACTCCTCTCACAGAAAATGAACTGAGCAGTGAACGGGTCAATATAAACTTCATCGATGGAAGGTTGTTTGTAAAAAAGACTAATATGAAATATGATGCCGTCTTTATAGGGATTAAATCACCCTCTGACTTACAGATAAATCGTCTCTTCACTAAGGAATTCTTTGGAGTAGTCAAATCTAAACTCAACAAAAATGGGCTTCTCGTTCTTACTCTACCAGGTTCAATATCCTATATTTCACCTCAACTTAGAAGATTGAACCTGTCAATACTCAAGTCAATCGAATCTGTATATTCTTTTATGCGGGTAATACCTGGAGAGACTAATATAATCCTTGCATCTTCCTTTGATTATTACAACATCGAAGAATCAATTCAGAGTGGATTAAGAGAAGGTGATTTAAACCTGAATTTCCTCACCTCCCCATCCATAACATACAAACTTGATAGATCTTGGTTGGATTGGTTTAATGAGTCGATACAGAAGGTCGTGGCTAAAGAAAACACGGACCGTTTACCGTCTGCTGTATTTTACAATCTTGCTTACTGGAATGAAATATTCTCGCCATATACGAGTCGTTTTTTTATTACATTTGAGAGACTCAATCTTACAAAGATAATCTTCTCAATCATTATACTATTTATAATATTTCTTGTTATTATAAACATTGGCAGAAGAAAAAGACACACTAAGAATACAGCAATCATGACTATTCCATTCGCAATAGTAACATCTGGTTTTGCAGGTATGATTTTTGAACTCATTATCATATTTACATTCCAGACCCTCTATGGATATGTGTATCAGATGATAGGATTGCTTACTTCTCTCTTTATTGCAGGCACAGGGATAGGTGGGTTTTCAATTAATCGCTTTCTTAAGAAATGTACAGTAAAAACATTCATATTTTTAGACCTATGTATAATCTTAATTGCCCTTATTTTTTCGCTCCTTCTTTATCTCCCATTCACCCTTTCTCCTGTTCTCTTCTTCTTATTTTCCTTTGTCTGTGGAGTCGTAGTAGGAGCCCAGTTTCCTCTGGCAAATAAAATATATCTCAAGAAAGCAGGTAATTTAAGTGGCTCATCAGGGCTTCTCTATGGTTCTGACCTCATTGGTGGATGGATTGCTGGTATGATAGGTGGAACAGCCATGATTCCTATTATAGGTCTTACAACTACCTGTATTGTTGTAACATTTGTCAAGCTGCTAAGTCTCTCCTTGCTTTTAATATTCTACAGGTCATTCATAAAAAAGTGATACAACCAGGATGTGAAGATTTTAGATTGAAGATTATATCTAACTTCATTTGATATTTCCACTGACTTTTTTCCTTGACATTTATACGGTTATGGTTTATAATTAGCCAACCCATGCCTGACTTGGACTATATATTCAACACCCTACTTGCAAAAACTCTAAAGGACTACGAGAGAAGAGGTATACAGTTAGAGATGGCTAATAGGGTTAAAGATGCTCTTGATAAAGACGATATACTGATGGCTGAAGCTGGAACTGGTATCGGTAAGTCTCTGGCATATCTAATACCAACTATATTATGGCTGGGGAAAGATAAAAAGATTGTTATATCAACCTATACAAAGACACTTCAAAACCAGCTCCTGGTGAGCGATATTCCCCTTGCAAAATCCGTTCTTGGTTCCACTATTGTCGCCAATTTAGCCTTCGGAAGTGAGAACTATCTCTGTAGAAGGAGGTTTAAAAAATTGTTAACAGAAGGAGCATTTCTGCCCTTCCAATATAATGAGGTAGAGAGCCTGGTTGTCTGGCAAAAAACTACACGCACCGGTCTCCGTAGTGAGGCTGAGTCACACAGTAGAATATCAATATGGAGGGATGTATGCCGCGGTCAAAATACCTGTATTGGGAAAATCTGTAATGAGATGAATTGCTATTATGAATATGCAAGACGTAAACTCTACTCATCACAAATAATAATTACAAATCATCATCTTTTCTTTGCCAATCTATCCTGTGGCGGCAGGATTTTACCAAAGTATGACGCTGTTATCTTTGATGAGGCACACAATCTCGAAGATATAGCAACCTCACATCTTGGAGAGACTGTGACAAACTTTATGTTCATTTACCTTCTTCAGGAGATTAAAGGTTGTCACATAAATGGAATAGAATCCCTTATAAAGGGAGTAAGTGAAGCAAGTGAAGATTTCTTTAAGGCTATAAAGAGAAAATATCCCACTTCTATAACAAGAATAAAACAGTCAGTTAATGTACAAACTGATATCCTCTTTAACAAAATCGAATCACTGTATAAAACACTCTCTAATGTCACAATTGAAGATGAAGAGAAGAAGGCAGAACTTGACAACCTTACAGGAAGGTTAAAGGAATTAAATACAAATCTCCTGAATTTTTTATCTCTTAAAAACCTCGACAATGTTTACTGGATTGAAATAGACAAGAAAAGGATTATCCTTAGGAGTGCACCCATCGATATATCAGATTCCCTTTCATCGAGTGTATTCTGTGGAGATATTCCAGTAATACTCTGTTCAGCTACGATGACAACAAACCCAAATGACTTCTCTTACTTTAGCGAGCACCTTGGTATTAGAAAAGGAATGGGTGTCTCGCTTTCTTCACCCTTTGACTATAAAAATAATTCCATTCTCTATACCCCACAGGACGGACCTGATCCCAGGGCTAACAACTACTCAAAATTCATTGTCGATGAAACAGAAAATTTAATCAATATTACAGGCGGAGGAACGTTCTTACTCTTTACATCATATAAACTTATGGGTGATGTATATGATCAATTATCCCTAAGATTACCTGAATATAACCTTCTCAAACAAGGAGATTTCTCAAGGAATATACTCCTTGAGAGATTTATTCGGGAAAAAAGAAGTATACTTCTTGGAGCCTCTACATTCTGGCAGGGTGTAGATATTCCTGGAGACTCACTTATATCGGTTATAATTACAAAGCTACCCTTTGAGGTACCAACTGAGCCTGTTGAAGAAGCAAGGATAGAAAGACTTACAGAAGAAGGAAGAAATGCGTTTCTTTCTTATCAGTTACCCAATGCTATTCTCTCGTTGAAACAGGGTTTTGGAAGACTCATACGTAAAAAAACAGACTATGGTCTGATAGCAATCCTTGACACAAGAATAAAGAAAAGATACTATGGTAAATATTTCCTCTCTGCAATGCCAGGCTCAAAGCAGGTCTCATCCATTGAAGAGGTTAGAGAATTTTTTATGTTGAAATCGGAGAGTAGAGATAAATTATTACCTGAAAAAACTTCAATAGCCAAAGACTAAAAATATCAAACCTTATTCATAGGTCTCAAAAGATAATTTCTTCATAGTATTTATTATTTATGTATCTACCAATCACTGACAACCGATGACTGATAACTATTACTGGAGGTTTCTATGCGTCAGTTTGATGCAGAAAAGACAAAAAGATATCTAATAAATTTTCTTGCTGATGAGATAAAAACAAGGGGTTTTAATAAAGGAGTTGTAGGTGTTTCGGGTGGTCTCGATTCAGCTGTGGTCGCTAATCTTCTCTCGCAGTCAATTGGAAATGAAAACACGATATGTGTAATTATGCCCGTTGATTCCACACAAGAAGAAGATATAAACGATGCAAAAGAGATTATCAAAAACCTCAACACTAAAAAATACAGGATAGACATATCTCCAATGATAAGTGGATATTTCTCATACTTTCCTGACGCAGACAAGATAAGAAGAGGTAATAAAATGGCAAGAGAACGAATGAGTATTCTGTACGATATATCCTCTCTCGAAGATGCACTGGTAATCGGGACAGGGAATAAGACAGAATATACTCTGGGATATTTTACCATTCATGGTGATGGCTCCTATGCAATAAATCCCATCGGAGATCTATATAAATGCGAGGTAAGGCTACTTGCCTATCATATAGGTATACCGGATAAGATAATCCAAAAAACCCCTACTGCGGGTCTGTGGAATGGACAGACAGATGAGCAGGATTTGGGTTACAGCTATGATATAATTGATGAACTTCTCTATTATATCCTTGATTTTCAGTATAAAAAGGAAAAATTACTCGAAATGGGTTTCAACAGAATATTTGTCGAGAGTATCTTGCAAAGGGTCAATAATTCTGAGTTCAAAAGGAGACTCCCGTATATAATAAAAATACCACAGGAAGTGAAATATGATAATATACCTGAAGGAAATTCACAGCGGGGATAAAATTGAGTTTCCAATATCAAGAAAAGAATTTAACATAGATAAACTTAAAGGGATGGTTCAATGCAGTTTCGTCCTTTCAAAATCCAAGAAGATAGTAAGGTTAAAAGGTAATGTCGTTTTTAATTATAAAATAATATGTGCGAAATGTCTTGAACATACGACACTTGATTTTAATGAAAAGGTCGAATATATACTTGAATGCGTAACTCCATATATAGCAAAGGGACAGGAGATAAAACTCATGCCCGATGAGATTGAGAAGTACTACTTCAAAGGTGATGAAATAGATGTCACGCCAGCAATAAGAGATACAATCCTCCTGGCAATACCAATAAAGACTCTGTGTAAACCTCATTGTAAAGGTCTATGTCCCATTTGTGGTAAAAACTTGAATGAAGGAGACTGTAAATGCCAAAATTAGCTTTTATTATTGGCACAAGACCCGATGCCATAAAACTTACACCTCTTGTGGATTCAATGAAAAAGGATATATCACTTGAGACATCTCTAATTGCTACTGCACAACATAGAAAGATGCTTGATCAGGTTCTTTCCGTCTTCTCTCTTTCTCCTGACTATGACTTCAATATAATGATAGAGGACCAGGACCTATTCCATATATCAACCCATGCTCTTGCACAATTTAAAAAAACATACACCAGCGTATCACCTGATATGGTAATTGTACAGGGTGATACGACCACCACTTTCATTGCTGCACTCGCTGCATTCTATCTAAGTATTCCAGTTGCTCATGTAGAGGCAGGCTTAAGAAGTTTTGATATGCAAAATCCTTACCCAGAAGAGATGAACAGAATCCTTACAGACAGACTTTCAACACTTCTATTTGCACCTACAGAAAAGGCAAGAGAAAATCTCATAAGAGAAGGATTTACTGAAAATATATATATAACGGGTAACACGGCTATAGATGCTTTATACTATGCACTTAACCGTTTGAAGAAAAAAGACGTACATAAAAATAACAAAAAACAAAAAACTATTCTTGTGACATGCCATAGAAGAGAGAACTTTGGAAAACCAATAAGAGAGATTTGTTCTGCTTTAAGAGAAATCGTTTATAAATTTGATGATGTAGAAATTGTCTATCCTGTCCATCCCAATCCAAATGTACTTACACCTGTAAATGAGACACTAAAAAATATAGACAGGATAAAAATTATTAAACCTCCTTCCTACTTTGAATTCATAGACCTGATGAAAAAATCCTATATTGTACTTACAGACTCTGGAGGACTTCAGGAGGAGGCACCCTCACTGAATAAACCGGTACTTGTAATGAGAAAAGTTACTGAAAGAACTGAGGGCATAGAAGCAGGAACCGCAATCATTGTTGGAACTGATAAAAAAAAGATTGTAGGAACTGTATCAAAATTATTGACAGATAAAAACCTTTATAATTCTATGTCAGGAAAGAAAAATCCTTACGGTGATGGAAATGCCAGTCAGCGTATCCATAACTATATAAGAAAATACTTCAACCTATCATTTGAGGATATCCCTGAATTTACTCTATAGTTACTACTTTTTGCAGCTCAGTGAGAATCCTTAAAAACTACCTTTGAGCTCTCTTAGTTTTTCCTTGACAAACTATACAGCATATGTTATAATTAAACGGTACCCCAAAGTTATGTGATGTGGTAATAGCCATACATATTTAATATCAACAAATTTCATTCCAACCTGTTTACCCCCGCCAAAGCGGGGTAGATAAGAACTCTATTGTTTATAAGTTCTCAAAATGACAGGTAACATCTTGTTTGTCATTTCAAGAAGTTGCACACTATATTGGGTAATGTCCCATATCAGCTCCGACAATTCGGAGCACTCCAAAAGGAGCTATAGTTGGAGTGCATCACCTTGGTGATGCATGCAGTAGCAAGCTACTGCACTCCAAAAAATGTTAATAAAAGCTGTTTCGTTTAACGTCAGAAGTCACACTCTAATTTATTAGAAATTATAGTTTAGTGTCAAATGTTTTATAATCACCATAATGAATTACTTGATATAAAACTTACTTCGTTTAATGAATTATTTTTAATAAATACTTAAATTGAAATTAATATTGTTAACATTTAATATACTTATCATAATAATTTCACAATAACTTGGGACATTAACTTATATTTAAATATGGACATTGCTTGTTACATAGACCATACACTGCTTAAACCAGATGCAACCGAAACTGATATACTCAGACTGTGTGATGAAGCCAAAAAATACAGTTTCGCCTCCTGCTGCATAAATCCTCACTGGGTATCTCTTGTAAGAAAACAGCTTTTAGGAAGTAATGTAAAGACTTGCTCCGTAGCTGGATTTCCTCTTGGGGCATCGAGAAAGATTACTAAAATATACGAGGCAGAAAAATGTGCTGAGGATGGTGCTGAAGAGATTGATATGGTAATGAACATAGGGGAATTTAAGAGTGGCGAGAAAGTCCTTGTTGGTAAGGAAATAGAAGAGATAGTTAGAAGAACTGGAGTAACCATAAAGGTCATAATTGAGACATGTCTTCTTACTGATGAGGAGAAGAGCGAGGCTACGACGATTGTTATGGAAAGTGGTGCTCACTTTGTAAAGACCTCAACAGGCTTTTCCACTTATGGCGCAAAGGTAGAGGATGTGAGACTCCTAAAAAGTGTAGTAGAAGACAATATTAGAGTCAAGGCATCCGGCGGTATAAGGACGTACAAACAGGCTATGGATATGATTAATGCTGGTGCAAGCAGAATAGGGACATCTGCTGGTGTTGTAATTATATCCAAAAAAGACATCGTATAATATAGATGATAAATGTTCGTTATAAAATACTCAAGAAACTTGGTTCTGGTGGAATGGGCGATGTCTACAAAATTCTCGACACACAAACCAATACCCACATCGCCCTCAAAACTTCCTCTGATAAGTATATCAAAAATGAATTCCTTACACTCTCAAAACTTCATCATCCAAATATCATAAAAGTCTACGACTTTGGGGTTATGGATTACAACGACCCTGCAGTTGTATCCGCAACAGGGTCAAAGTACCCCAAAAAGTACTATTTCACCATGGAATATATCAAAGGTGATAACTTTTTCAATCTATTTAAAGATAAACTACCCACAACCAGTACTGAATATAAACTTCTCTACTCAATAATACTCCAGATCTGCAATGCCCTTAAGTTCATTCATTTCCACAAACTCATACACTGCGATATTAAACCAAGCAACATACTGATTCAATTCCCCAAAAAGCGACAACCCAGGGCTGTTATAACGGACTTCGGACTCATTGAGAAAGAAGCAGCCCAGAAACTCAAGGGAACTCTCCAATATATAGCGCCTGAGGTTCTTAAGGGCGACAAAATCGATCAAGGTGCAGACCTCTTCTCTCTTGGTGTCACAATATACCAAATACTGTCCCATCATTTACCGTTCCAAGGTGATAGTGCCATTACACTCATCAAACAACATACGAAGGGCAAAATAAAATCTCCAAAGGATTTAAATCCAAAAATACCATCAGAATTAAATGATTTAATCCTGAACCTTTTACAACCAAAACCCCGAAGAAAACCTGATTCAGTTGTCCATCTTCAAAAAATTATCCATCGTATTTCAGGAGAATCCGAATCAACTGATGTCTTTACATCACCACTTATAGGTAGGCAAAAGGAACTTTCTCTTCTTAAAACAATCTTTAAAGAAGTTAAAACTGGTAAGGGTAAGGTTATATTAATACACGGAGAAAATGGAATAGGCAAAACCAGGCTCCTGCAGGAGTTTAAACCCTATGCACAAACAAATAGAGCAAGCATAAAGGAATTCGACTCAGGTAAAGACATCCTCAAAAGCTTAAGCAACATTATTGAGCAAAAACCCAATAAAGGAAGTGAGCTAAATCTTTTCGAGAAAATTGTAAGGAGAATCCTGAACCAAGCCAGGCAATCACCACTCTTTCTAGTATTCGAAGACCTTCAGTTACAGAAAAAAACTTCAATCAACCTGATAGAGTATCTTATAAGGTCTATTGAATCTACTCCAATTCTTCTTACAATTACTTCTTCTAACCCAAAAATTATTAATAAAAATATTCAATCCATAAAATATTTTGAACATATTCAACTTAAACCACTCAACCCTTCTGACACTACCAATCTTGTCAGGTCAATGCTATTAACAGAAGATAAGATAGATGATATTGGGAGTCTAATTCATACTCATACAGAGGGAAATCCATTTCTCATCACTACATTTACACGAAACCTTGTAGAAAATAAAATACTCGATAAAACAAACCAAAAGTGGACACTATCGAAAGATAAACTAAAAACATACAAGTTACCAGAAGATATCAAAGACTTTATAAGCTCTGCCTTAAAAGGACTGAATAAGGAGGAATTAGACCTATTAAAAATGGCTTCTCTACTCAAGAGTTATTTTATACTTAAAATATTAAAGGAGCTAACCATTGTCAAACCCAACAATCTTTTCAGTCTCCAGAAAAAAGGCCTTATCGTTGAAAATTCTGCTGGAAATTTCTCTTTTACACATCAGATGGTCTCCAGTGTTATTGAAAAGAATATGTCCATCAGTGAAAGAACTGTACTTCATAAAAAAATAGCCAGGGTTTTGGAAAACTACTTTAAGCAAGACCTTGAGAGAATAGCACCTGAACTCACTTATCACTATATACAGGCAAATGAAACCAACAAGGCATATAAATATGCTCTTGTATCTGGTGAAAGAGCAAAAAACTCGTCGGCAAATTCTGAGGCAGTGGAATACTTTGAACTTGCACTTTCTCTTTCTGATAAATTAGATAGAAAAATAAAGAAACTCACACTTCATGAAAACCTTGGTGACCTCTATTATACACTCAGCAAATACAAGAATGCCCTTACAAAATATGAATCTGCCCTTTCCCTCGCAAGCGGTGATTCCTCTATTAGAATTTATAGAAAAATGGGAATGATATATAGAGACCAGCAAAATTATGATATGGCACTAAAGTATTTTCAGAAAGGACTCGAAATACAATCAAAAAGCGTTTCTCATAGGATTCTTCTACAGAGCGACATCGGATGGATTTATATGTGTCTAAAAGATTTTGAAAAATCTCATTACTACTCAAAAAAGGCAATAAAGACGGCACAAAAATACAACGAACGATTTTGCCTGAGCTATGCCTATAGTACTCTTGGTGCAGTATATCTTCAAAAAGGAGATTATCAAAAGGCAGGTCAATATTATAGAAAGACACTAAAAATTTCCAAAGAGATGCATAATGATGATATAATTAGATCTTCCTCATACAATCTCGGACAAATCCTTTGGAAAACAGGAAACCCGAATAAGGCGAGGGAGCTTTATAAGAAAAGTCTCAAAATCGCAGAGAAAATGGGAAATGCCTCTCGTACTGCACTCTGTCATAAATCGCTTGGAATCCTTGCACAAGAACAGGGTAACTCCGATACCGCTCTGAAACATTATACATCAGCTATTACAATATATAGAAGAATAGGAGACAAACGAAGAATAGCCACTATCCATATGGCACTGGGCCTTATGCATCAGGATGGAAGCGAATTAGACAATGCAATTAACAGTTATAAATCAGCCCTTATGATTTCTCGGGAGGTTAAAGATACACCTTTAATTGCACGGATATATAGTAACCTTGGCAATCTATACAAGGAAATAGGAAATCTATCAATGGCAATCAAAAACCTGAAAAAGGCACTAAAGATTAAGAAAGATATCTCTGATCTTAAGGATATAGCATTTACACTGCACAATATAGGAACTGTCTATATGCTCCAGGGTAAAATGGAGGAGGCATCTAAATTTCTCCTCGAGAGTTTCAATCTCCATCAGGAACAAAAATCAAAGAAAGGAATGGCTGAGGTCTGTCCAACCTTAGCTGAATATTACTTACTTAACAGTGATATCTCAACTGCAGAGGACTACTGCCTTAAAGGGATTAGATTTTGTGAAGAAATCAACGACCACCTGCATCTCGGTATTACCCAAAGGATTTTTGGTAGTGTATATACCAGGAAAGGTGAAATCGTTCGAGCACTCACATCTTATTCAAAATCTATACAAATTCTTAAAAATCTAAAAGCGGAATACGAACTTGGTAAAACCCTTCTTGTTTCTGGAGAAGAGATATTCACCGTTAGAGAAAAAATAGGTAGAAGATTCTGGCGAGAAGGGCTCCTTGAACAAACCCTGACAAGATTGAAGCTAGCAGAGCAAATATTCAAAAACCTTAATGCAAAGGAAGATCTGAAGAGAGGAAATATTATAATTTCGAGATTTGAAAAATATTCCCCACTGCTACTTGAGCCCATACCTGGAGAAGACATAAAACTTAAAGCCCTTTACAGAATGAGTCAAATAGTTAACTCAACCATGGAGATAAAAGGACTACTTAAAAAAATACTGGACCTTACCATCGAAATTATGGAGGCAGAAAGGGGATTCATATTATTGAGAGAAGGAAAGGAGCTTAAAGTAAAAATTGCCAGAAATATGGACAAACAATCAATATCCGATATGTCAGACTTTTCGAAAACCATAGTAGAGAACGTCGAGATAAAGGGGGAACGTATAATCACAGCAAATGCACAAAAAGAGCCAAGATTTAAAGAGAGGAAGAGTATAGCGAAATTTAAACTACTTTCAATTCTATGCGTTCCATTTAGAATTAAGGAGCGCGTCGTTGGTGCTATCTATATCGATGACAGAAGAAAAAAGAACGCCTTTACTCCTGAAGACCTTGAGTTCCTCAGAGCCTTTTGTGATCAGGCTGCTATAGCTCTCGAAAATGCCAATCTAATAGAAGAGCTGAAGAATGCCAACAAACTACTCGAAATTGAAAATATTGACATGAAAGACCAGATTGTCCAGTTGAGAACCTCTGTAGAAGAAAGATACAGTTTTGGCAGCCTGATAGGCAAAAGTAAACCAATGCAAAAGGTATATAATGACCTTGATAAAATCATTAAATATCACTCACCTGTAATAATTGAGGGTGAGACAGGAACCGGCAAGGAACTTATCGTAAACATTATTCATTATAATGGACCCAGAAAGAACATGAATTTTATCATTGTAAATTCAAGTGCTATACCAGACACCTTACTTGAATCGGAACTTTTTGGCCACGTAAAAGGAGCATTCACTGGAGCCATTAAAGATAAGAAAGGACTCTTTGAAATAGCAGATTGTGGAACTATCTTCCTCGATGAAATCGCAGACCTGAGCCAAGAACTTCAGGTAAAACTTTTAAGAGTTCTTCAGAATGGTGAAATTCGAAGAGTAGGAGACACAAAGAACAAAAGAGTTAATGTAAGAGTAATAGTAGCAACCAACAAAGACCTGAAAAAGCAAGTAGAAGAGGGAAAATTCAGGGAAGACCTCTATTACAGGTTAAATGTCATGTCAATCAAGATTCCTCCTCTAAGAGAAAGAAAGGAGGATATTCCACTTCTTGCCACACATATCCTTCATAAATTTAGAAAGAAGCTCAACAGAAACGTAATAGGTTTTACGTCAGATTCTCTTTATTCCCTTATCAACTACCACTGGCCCGGTAACGTAAGGGAACTCGAGAATGTCATAGAAAGGGCTATTATTATGGCAGATGGTAAAAAAATCACTGAAAAAGATCTACCAAAATCATTAACCCAGAAAGAATCCAAAGAAGACAAAAAAACTGTTTCATCCTATTCCCTCGATGATATGGAAAAGAGACTCATCAAGGACGTTCTTAAATTAGTAAATGACAACAAGAAAAAGGCAATAGATCTACTTGGTATATCAAGACCAACCCTCTACAAAAAATTAAAAAAATATGGTCTATAAAAAAGTGTAAAGTTTCTTTACACTTTTATGATGATTTTAGACACTTTTTTCTTATCCCAATTTCAGAGCAAATCCTCCCAAGTTCTTATGTTATCATATGATGACCAAAATTAGACAAAATATCAACTTCTAAAAAGTGTAAAGTTTCTTTACACTCCTATCAAAAAGTGTAAAGTTTCTTTACACTTTTTTGACCCACTTAAATACCCTCCTTAAGATGTAAATTTTTTAATCCCTTATTTATTCACTTCTTACAGATATATTAAGCAAAAGTGACACGCTTTTTGCTCTTTAATATAGTAAAGGGAGGTGAGTTGTATGAGTAAGATTCTAAAGAGTATATGCATGGTGGGAATAGCATTTGTACTTGTCCTATCAACGGCTACTATGTCATTTACTGGCGGTGGTGACCCACCACCAGTTGAACCAGATCCACCCACATCTTCTGGTAATAACAGATGAGAATATTGGGAGGGTTGTAGAATACCTTCTCAACCCTCCCGTTGCATCTTATGATATCGATTAATGGTTCTAAAAAAGTAAGTTATTATTGTTTTTAATCTTTTATAAAGGGGTTTTATCATGTATTTAGATAAGAAAATAGAGGCGCTCCTTGCCCTTGAGGAGGATGGAAAGGTTGTGAAGACAATAAAGTTCTATCTGAAGCCAAAGATATCTGATAGACGAATATGTTCAACGACGTTTGAGAGAACCTTTGA
>JAUWGP010000025.1 GCA_030606335.1 Caldifarciminota bacterium | reverse complement strand
TGTACTCAAATTCACTATCAGTGTTTTTCTTGCTTGTAGCTCACCTCTGGCAAACTTTGGGTTCAATAGAAGAGAGCACAGAGGTTTTTTATTTTTTTCTTAATTTTCTACCTCAAAGATACTCTGTGTCCTCTGTGGTTTGTCATATTCTTTCATATTCTATTTGACACTACCGTAAAATCAAAACTTAAAAATCAAAATGCAAATAGAAAAGAGTTATTTCAGACCAAACTCATTTTCAAGAACATACCTGACAACATCACTGGCATTTCCAAACCCGTTTATTTTATTGATTGGAACTGAAAAGAATATAAGATTTGGTTCCTGTGCTGGATATCTCACTGCTATACCGGGTCTCCCCTCCCATAGTCCTGATTCTGGTAATCTGTATATAACCTCAGCCTCATTATTTGCCTCAAAGGCATCAAACTTAGATATGAAGGTAGATACATTAATACTATCAGGATAGCCACCTATAAGACTATCTCTATATATGGTATAACCCAATGGAAGTATGTTATCAATAAGATCTACATTGAGTGCTGCAGTATCGATACCAAGATAATTAAAGATAAAGGGAGAAGGTATTTCCGGGTCGTAAAAACTACTTAAGACAGCGTGGCTCACAAGAAAAAGTTTCTTGTCATCATCCAGATATTTCTCTATTGTCATCTGGACATGTTGTATCTGACTTACATCCCTACCTGTGAACCAGATAATAGTATTAAATCCAAGCTCATTTACAGTTATATCCACATCAAATGGTGAATATGGAAGAGCATCCTCAACCCTCCACAAATTATAGGTCAATCCCATTGATTCTAATATCCCTTTATAAAAAAGTCTTGCACCAGCTCCTGGCTCTTCGTCAACGAGAAGTATATCTGATACTACCTCCTCCACCCACCAGGTATAGCTTATAGAATCAGATATGGCATTCGACTCATCTACTGCCCATGCAAAAAACGTTCTTTCATCAGGCTGAACATCTCTTAGAGTAACATAGGGTGTATCTATGGGAATGAAAATCATAGATATATCGGTATCAAGTCTATAATAGAAACCCTTTATGCTTTCATTTCCATCTACATCTTCTGCTTCCAGATAGAATGTAACAACTGAAAATGTAGTATCCTTTGGTAAACTTCCTTCCTTGAAATAGACCGTAGGTGGGCTGTTCATAACTGGTATTGTCAATACTGCTGGAGTCATATCTACTGCTGCCTCATTATCCTCTGCCCATATACTCATCGTATGAAAATTCACAGTATCCTCTGCTGTCAGAATAAAGGTGTCACAGGTCAGTGTAGTAAATACTGTATCCTCATTACCATCCCAGTTATAATGATAACCAACCACCCATCCATCAGGGTCATTCCCCCACCAGTGGATTACCTGCCTTGCAGGAACTGTATCAACTAAACCTTCAACATATATGTGGGTTTCAGGTGGTATATTCAAGACAGGCTCAATAGGCGGTTCCCTTTCACAACCTATAAGGGCAATTATTACCATAAATATGATAAAGAATTTCTTCATATAGCTCTTTTTAGGACGCAGATTTTCGCAGATTATTATGATTATTTTATCACTAAAAACTTTCCCTTCTTAATTCTCCCGGTATTATGGTCCTTAACGCAGAATATATATAGTCCTGTTGCAACTGCTTGTTCTCTGTCTGTAATAAGGTCCCACACTGCCTCACCTCCTGCCTCTTCTTCTAAAACGCCTTCGTGTTCTAAAGTCTTAACCAGATCTCCGGCAAGGTTATATATGTATATTGTAGCGTTTTCCGGTAGATTGAAAAATCTGATTACCCTTCCCCTTGGTGAACCTGTATCCCACATAGAACTCATTCTATATGGATTTGGATAAACACCTACTGCTTTGTCGGGTTCAGAAGTAGGTGGTGTTCCTGGAATAACCTCAACCATATTTTGCCTTAATGCGGATTCAAGAGGAGGAAGACCTATCTCTGGATTTCCAACATCATAAGATGTCACAGTATAATAATACCTGAAACCATTTCTCACATCCTGGTCAATTATCTTATACCATCCCTCATACTCACCCTCAGTTTCTTTCTCTGGCATACCAGTATTAAAACCCTGGGAGTGGTCAACATCCTGTATTGAATCATCAGGTGTCTTGTCAAACTGATATAGGAGTATCCACTCATCCGGGTCAGCCAAACCTGTCTCGCTTCTGTATATCCTGTATCCCTCAAAATCTCTTAAGTTTGGTGGTGAAGGGTCTCTTATAAACTCAGGTGAGTTATCAAATAGAAGAGTAACCTTCCTTGAATCCGGTATTATGACGAGTCTTGGAGAGGGAGGTGGTGCAGGTAATACATAGTTCGTCTCATATGCCTTTTTTGCCCAGCCGAAGTTCTGATACAACTCGTCGTCTGTCATACCGCCGCAGAGTGCAAATGTGACAGTGAGCGAATCCCCTCGATTGAGATAGGGAATGGGGCCCGCAGAGAGAAGAGATGTGGGGTCCGGGTAAGGATGGTCTACCAAATATCCATCATCCACATCGGGCTCCCTCCGACCATTTGACATGGTACGGTAATTGGAGGAGTCACTTACTATTACATTATAATCCCATTCCCACCAGTTAAAGGAGATTGTAAGGCTGTCAAGGTATATACGGGTTGTATCCCTCTCTATACCCACCATGCCCACTCCGAACATACCCTTTGCAAGGTAATCAGTCCCATCATTCATTTCGTATACAAGATGAAGAGAATCCTTGTAGAAGAGCCGTTTATGTCCAAAAAATGGAGTGGCATTAAAGTCATCACCCCAGAAGTCCCTGTTTCCCGAGACAAGTTCGGCGTACATTCCAATATAAACATCCTCGAGGTCGGCATCCCCAATGTTCTTTATGATAAATCTTACGATCACCACATCGTCTATATATGAGTATGACCATACATAGGATACCTGACAAACCTCGAGTCCGAGCGGTGTGTGGTTCAGCACAGATGAGGTATCATAGTAGGTGGCATAGAAATCCTGTTCAGATACTGCATCAAGTGAATAATACTGTGATGTCATAAGGCTTGATTTCTCTATAATCACATCGTCCTGGTCCCTTGTTGGATAGAACTCAAATCCCTCACTTGAACCGGCTGTTATGGAGAGTGCGTCACAAACACCCGTAGTAACACAAATACCCCATGGAGATACGGCTCCAACCCAGAGTCCGGCCCTAAAGAGACGCTCAGTTCTCGTCCCTGCGGGATACTCACACGATGGTTGAGGTTCCCCTGTTGGGAGGGGAGGTATCCCTCTTCCTGCCCCCAGCATCCCGAAGTTCGTGACAGTAAGGTAGACATTTCCAGCAGTCGTATACTTCGAATTGTCAGTCTTTGCAAAAACTACCAGGGGGAAGAGAAATATGATGAGCAACTTCCTCATATACATTTCCACGGACAATCTACTCACGAAAAACACGAAATACACGAAATTCTTTTTATTATTTTTATGTCTTTGGTCTTTTGTCTCATGTCTGCTTGCCCCGTTGCTCCGAAGGAGTTTTACAGGGTGGTCTTCGGTCTGATTGCTACTCTGGTTCCCCGGGCGTCTCGGGTCTTTTATATTTCTCTATCCCGTCTGTAAAAGCTACATATAGACTCATACCATCACGCGATACAGCCACACTTACCGGTGCCTCTGATAGTTTTGTCTCTACTATAAAATCGCCATACATATCGAACTTCTGTATCCTCTGGTTACCAGTTTCTGCTACATAGACACAACCCGAATCATCAACTGCCACATCCACAGGATTAATAAAATAACCAGGAAGCGTATCCCCCTCATGAGACTCTCCACCCAGGTGTAGAAGGTTTACCCTTGGTATATATGTCGAGATTGCTTCAACCCAATTGTGTTCTGATGAGACGATAAAGATTCTGTTCTCCCAGATGCACAAATCCAATGGTTTATCAACGTTGAGGATGCCTGCCCCAAAAGATGACAATGTATCTATAAGATTTCCCAGAGTGTCATATAATAAAACCAGGTCCCTTTCACTATCTGACATAAAAATCTTATCTTCAACCGAGGATATACCAGCTGAAACAACTACTGCTGTATCCTGGAAGGCAAAAATCGAATCCCCCTCCCTGTCGAATAACCTTATTATATCACCATCTGATATAAAAATATTCCGCTTTATATCTTGATATATTGCAGAAGGTAAGGATAGGTCTTCAATTATTATTTTATTAAGCTGCCCATTTTCATACAATTTCTTTACGTCATTATCTGTTAGGGCATAAATAAAACCATCAGTTCCAACAATTACATCAACCATATTATCCAAAACATATTCACCATTACCTGTCCAGGTATCCACACGTACATACGATTCCTCAGGAGGCATACTGTAGTCGTACTCAGGTGGTATGGGATATTTCTTCCCACAGCCAAAGAGAAGAAGAAGGAACAATATGGATATAGAATATCTCATAATTTTAGACTTACCCCCATTCTATGAGTTCCCCCTATATAACCCATCTCAGTAAATGCATAATCTAAAAAGAACTCCTTACTATGCCAGGGGATAATAAATCCAGCTCCAAAAGATAGACCACTGCTGCCCGATGCTTTTGAATTTAATCTATATCCACCCCTGAGTGCCAGAAAAGAAGATAGTGAGAATTCACAACCTATCTTAAATGTCTCTACATTGTCTGAAGGTTTATCCATTTCGATGGCAAAAAGAATATTCTTAAAAATTTTTCCAGAGACTCCAATTCTATAAACAATTGGAAGAGGATAAGCCTCATAAGAATAATCTACACCATCAATGGAGTATTCACCACTTGGTCTTACATCAGAACCCATATTTAAAAGAGACATTCCAATTTTTATATCTCTATAACCTACATTATAAACAGTTCCTATATCCAGCACCAGGGAATAAGAATGAATATCTGCAAGAGTTTCCATTACTCCTTTTGTTGTAATGCCTATGGCAAATCTGTCTGTAATTCTAAATGCATAGCATAGAGAGAGAAGGTTGTCAGCAAATCTGAAATGATTTCCTGTTCCTGTTGGATGCAGTTCATCGGTCTCTTCAATATAACCACTTGATAGACTCGAAACCTGAAGTGCAATTGCACTATTACCGACATTCTTAACAAAACCAATATAGTTATAACTGATATCTGCAAGCCATAAAGTATGGGAAAATGTCATGCTATTTATTGCAAATACCGCATTTGCAGGATTAAAATATACACCAGATGCATTTCTTGTTGTAGAGACGAGTGTCTGTCCCATCCCCTCAGACCTTATATCGACACCTATTTTAAGGAATGTGAGTGATGTAGTACCTACCTTCTGACCCCCGAGTATCTCGAAGATATCCGCATGAAGGGGAAAGGATACAATCACTATTGCTAAAAATATAATGCCTGTTTTGTATTTCATTACTTATTTATTAGCCAGCACGATTTGAAATCGTGCCTACATATTGGATTATTATTCTTCTTTGTAGGCACAAATTCAATTTGTGCCAGTTCACAGTTCACATGTCACAGACTCATTCTAAAAATCCTGGTCATATGGTTCTTGAGATGCATATGGACGAATTAATTAAGCATGGTAATCTCACACATACTACAGTCATTGTGAGTGAACGAAGTGAGTGTGGCAATATCATCTTCAATATCATTTTTTACTAACAGTCTAAAGATTGTCACTCCTTATAATATTATTCCCTTAGTCCTTAATAATGCGATTGCTTCGTCCCGACGTCTATCGGGTCTCGCAATGACAATTTTCAAAGCTCAAGAACAAACCCAAGTCTTAACTTTCTCCCCTCTCTGTATCTTGCGGGACTGAGCATATCTTCCTCATCTGTATATGGAGGAAGCGGGTCACCAAGTCTGTAATCCCTACCAGTAATAGGATTAATATAATAGACATTCCTGTGGTTGAAAATATTCTTACCCTCAAAAAATAATTTTAATTTTAAACCAAATATTTTCATCCCTTTCTCCAACCCAATATCTGCCCTACTCCAGTATGGTCCAATACCCGAGTTTACCTCCCCCCTATTGCCATAATTATCCTGTGGTGTATATCTCCGTCCTGATTGTAAAGAGAGGGAGAAATTGGCTCTTAAATCCCCTGGTATGGTTATGCCTAAAATGTTGAGTTTCTCATCCTCATTTAAAATATAGGCAACTGAGCCAAAAAATTTAATTGGTCTATCCCACTTTAGATACCATTCCTTAAGGGTCTCTTCCTCTCCTCTCCAGTATATGTCCTCAGCAGTTGATGTTCTACCTTTACTTTGTGAAATAGTTAATTCAATGTCTGCATGCCAATTTTTAAATAACCTTCTCTCAAGAGTGATTTCAATTCCCAGTGACCTTGAATAGTCCGAGTTGAAGTACATCCAGAAATCTGGATTTGGTGGAATTCCAGGAACCTTTAAAGCAGTTGGATAGTTAAAGACATCTTTATAATAGGCTGTGGTTACAAGCTTTGTATATTCACCAAAAAGATGTTCCAGTCCAAGTTCATATGCAACAGTAATCGTTTGATTCAGGTTAGGATTACCAACAAGTTCATATGTTGAGGTAGCCCGTCTTCCCAGTTTTGAATATACAAATTTTCTATCAGGGAGTTGTGAAAAATGCCCGTAGGAAAAGAAAACCTTATCTCTATCCGTAACAGGGTATGATATACCAACCCTTGGAGATAGGTGTGCCTTAACGTGATAATCTGTAAAGGGTATTTTGGGATTTTCGTTCAGATAGGCACTATATTGCTGTTCTACTATTGGTGGTATGTCCTCATCCTGAAGAGCACTTCGAACCCCATCCTCAAGATATCTTCCAGGAACCCAGAAGTCGAGTCTTGCCCCAAGATTTGCGATCATACCTGCAAAGGCTATCTGATTCTGAAAGTAGACTCCGCCATCAAATTCCCTTGCCCTGTATATATCCTGGTTTAATCCCAGACCTCCGGGTGATGCAAACCATGGGTAGTGGATATCTATCCATTGAATTTCAGAACTCTGCAAGGTGAGCCCTATCTTGATGTTATAGAGAGAACTTATTGCCCTTGATAAATCAAACTTACCTGTGTATGTCTCAACATAATGGTCATGCCAGTAAGGGGCATCACCAACATCCCAGAACCCATCACCAGCAGGTTTAAGACTGTCACCTGCTGGAAATATATCCAACAGCTCATCGTATTCTGACCAATGCTTTCCTGCAACATCTATATGAAGATTCGTAAAGAATCTTGAAAATTTTATATCATAAAAGGTATTAAGAGCTGGAACACTGTGGTATGAGATCGTTATCTGGTTACCATCTCTGGTAAACGTTGGATAATTATCAAGTATATTAATATATCTGTATGGAAACCCATATGAAAAAGGATAATCACTTCTTGAGAGGAAATAACCCTGGTTTATCTCCATTGATCTTGAAAAGGATAGAGCAAACTTATGCTTATTACCTGGAGACCAGGTGAATTTCAATACACCTGACATAGTGTTTTCCTCACATGGAGATAGTGATGATGATTTAAAAACACTCGAGTAAAGATTGTCTGCGTGAGGTAGATATGTATCAGAAAATCTTATATAGAGATTCGAAAAGAATGAAACCCTACCAGGCATGCGAATACCAAAAATAGGTAGAAGACTTTTGGTTAAGAACTCAGGCCCTTCTAATTGTAGTATCATGATGTTCTCAGAATAACCAAATGGTGTGCTTGAAGAAAATTCAATCTCACCATGGTAGATATCACCGCCCTCTTTTAATCTTACTTCTACCACTCCTGACATGGCCTGACCGTACTCTGCATTGAAACCGCCTGTGAGAGCCTCGACTTCACTGACTGAAGAGATGGGAAGATACATCCCAAAGGCGGAACCAGAAAGGGGGTCCCGAATAGGCATACCGTCAACTATTGTAAGAATTTCATTCGACCTTCCTCCTCTTATGTGTATATCAGTTCCCTCACCAGATATCCCAGCTCGGGTTGTAAGGGCGCTTCTCACATCCTGAATGGGTAAAGCTTCGAGTGTACGTTTATCCATAACCCTTTGGGAGGCAGTCATATCCTTTTCTATCATTGGTCTCTCCCCCACTACCTCAATCCCTTTCATCTCAATAACCTTCTCCTCAAGGTAGAAATCAGTTCTAACCATTCTATCGCCTGATAAATCTACCCTGTAACTTTTATTTTTATAACCCATCATAGTTGCTGTGAGTGTATATACACCGGACTTTATACCACTAATCTTAAATGCTCCATCTAAATCTGTGCTTGCTCCCATATTAGTTCCTTCGAGCACAAGATTGACACCAGGTAAACCAACACCTGATACAGCATCATATACATATCCTACTATATTATATTCTGAGGTCTGAGAATGAAGAACACCCTGGGAAAGTAACAAAATGGCGGGATATAGCAAAATACATGCTAAGGGTTTCATTCTTTTTAAGGTTTGTCTTTTAGTGGTAAAATTAATTTATAAAAATGAATCTTAACCTTAGGAAACTCGGAACTGCTCAGATTTTAATGGTGTATTAAACCTTCTTCTTCTTTACATAAGGGATGTTTATATCATACCATAAAAATTTCAGTCTGTCAAGTTTTTTCCTTGAAATTTCTGAAAAAATCCTAAAATCAAGAGAGCTCAAAGGTAGTTTTAAGGAACCTATCATCTACATAAAAAACAGAGATATATTTTCCAGAACCACATTTTTCATAAGGAGGATATAGTGCTTATTTATCTCAGCATATTTATTATATTATCAATATTACCCCAAACTATTACTGGACAAAGATATAATTTTAAAACCTTCACAGCAGAAGATATCCTTGCACAATCTCAGGTTTTGACTGTCTATCAGGACAGTAAAGGTTATATGTGGCTTGGAACGAATGGAGGAGGTGTAAGCAGATATGACGGAGTGAATTCCACTATTCTGACAACAAAAGATGGTTTATGTAATAATACTATCTTGTCTATTCTGGAAGATAAAGAAGGAATTCTGTGGTTTGGAACTGATGGATAAACGTCGAAAGTGAGTTGGGTAAAGGTTCTGTTTTTAAGGTCTTCCTTCCTGTATACTCCACAAATTAACTACTCAACACTATCTCAAACCATTTATGGAGTGCTGTGACCGCGTTTACCCTGTAGAGGAATACTCTATGGGGTCACAGCGGTGCATTAACATGGTTAATGCACTCCATAGAACACTCCATAGAATACTCTACGGTGTTCGCCAAAATGGCAGGCAGGTCGTTTACACTCCTTATATTATTCCGTTAGTCCTTAATAATGCGATTGCTTCGCCTGCGGCTCGCAATGACGATAATAAAAGTGTCATTGCGAGCGACCAACGGGAGCGTGGCAATCTTATTACAGTCTCTGTCATTGCGAGTCCGTCGCACTTCTTGACCGATGGCAATCTCATTGTAATATGATTCTTACCCATCTTTGAATCATAATGAATTAATAATATGATATCTATGTATTATACACCTGATTATTAATATAATTTTTTTCTTGACAATTATACAAAAATAAGATATAATTTACATATGCTTTGTATTTTTATATTTATATTGATTCTCTCTTCAGACTACCATGGAGAGCTCAATAAAATAGAGGAAAGGCTAACGGAAACTCAAGAAGAATTGGAACTCCTTAAACAGGATGAGGGAGGAATATTACAGGGGCTCGAGAAAATAGAGAGAGAAGAGGAAAGGCAGAGAAGAAAGCTGTCGCAAATAGAGAGAGATAAAAAAAGCCTGCGTGAGAAGATAGATTTTTTGATTAAAGATGAAACTTCAATTAAGGAATCCGTAGACAAGGAGACTAAGAATCTCGATGAAGCTATACTTCTATTATACAGGGAGTATTACACAACACCCTCTTTTGATGTCACACTTTGCAGGCAGAGAGAGGAGAATATCTTTTGTCTTAATATATTTCTCAATCAAGAGAAGACCTTTTTAGACAGTCTATCTGTGATAAGAAATTCAATCCTCATATCAAAGAACATAGCCCGGGAAGAACTCAGCGCTCTAATCGCCCTGGAAAAGGAAGAGAAATCTGTAAGGAAAAATATTCTTGATCAGAAGAATGCAAAAGAAAATTTATTAAAGAATGTTAAAAGCAAGCAGAGTGAACTTGGAAAACTTGTTGAAGAACTCAAACGTTCGAGAGAGGAGTTAGAGCAATTTATCCTACGAATGGTAAGGGATAAAGTAACAGGTAAGGTCGATAACTTTATCTGGCCTACACAGGGAACAGTAACCTCGAAATTTGGAACTATTGTTGATCCTATTTATGGCACTAAACTATTAAATAATGGTATAGACATAAAGACCAGCGAAGGTTCTACTGTGATCGCCTCCTATAGCGGTAGTGTAGTATATGCAGATAGGTTCTATGGATATGGAAATATCATCATAATTGACCATGAAAATGGATTCCATACACTCTATGCACACCTCTTGGTTATTAATGTAATAAATGGAGAAAAGGTAGACAAGGGTGAAATAATAGGAAAGGTTGGTTCATCAGGAATGGTAACAGAGTCAACTCTCCACTTTGAAATCAGAAGGGATGGACGTGCAATTGACCCATTGACTTTATTAAAATAGAGTAAAAGTTCAACTGTATCAGTATTGTATTTTTTTCTAATCACATTATAGAATAATACAAGACTAAGGGTATCGAAACTCGGTTGTCCGTAACGAAACCTTTCTCGGTTTCGCACGAAAGCGAGAAAGGTAGATTGTATCGAAACTCGTATGTCCGTAACGAAACTGAAAGCTTGAGGCTTGAAAAAGACATAACGAGCTTCGGGCATCAAAATATCGAGCCTCGATACCTGCCTACCGCAGGCAGGCGAGTATCGACAACGCTAAACGAAATATGTATCGAAACTCGGTTATCGGTAACGAAACTAGTAACGAGGCTTGAAGCTGGAAGCTTGAATCTGGAAAAGGCATTAAACAGTTTACAGACTCGTTAACGGGTGCGTATGGAACGGATAACGAGCATCGAGCATCAAAATATCGAGCATCGATACCAGCATCGACAACGATATACGAAAATTTCTTTATAACCATGTAAAATAAGCTTATGTCTTTCAATGATATCATAGGTCAGGATATTGCCAAGGAAATAATTCAAAAAGATATAATTAAAGGGAGGGTAGCCTCATCCTATCTTTTTGTAGGACCTAATGGTGTGGGCAAAAAGCTCACAGCTATTAACCTTACAAAGACACTTAATTGCCTCAAGAAAATGTCTGAACCCTGTGATGATTGTGTTATTTGCAAGCTTATTGACAAAGGTCACTTTCCTGATCTTATTCTTATCTCTCCAAACGAAAAGGGGAACATTAAGATCAAAAGAATAAGGGAATTAAAGCAGATACTCTCTCTCAGGACAACAGCAAAAAGAGTTGTTATAATTGATGATGCAGAAACAATGAATGATGAAGCACAAAACGCATTCTTAAAAACACTCGAAGAACCACCACCTGATACTACAATCATTCTTATATCATCAAATCTAAATTATCTCTTTTCAACCATAATCTCAAGATGTAAAATTGTGAAATTCAGGAGATTAAATATATCCGAGCTTGAAATCTTACTAAAGAAGCATGGTATAAAAAATCACAAATTACTTGCAAACCTTTCAGGCGGGAGTATGGGGAAGGCAGTTCGTCTTTCGGAATCTCCTGTTAGAAAAGAAGCAATTAAATTTGCCCACTTTCCAGTTAGAAAACGCCTTTCTGTTGTTCGCAACTTAAAAGATTTATCTATAGAAGAGTTCCTCGATTCTCTCTATGTACTTTATGGTGATGTGCTTGCCCAGCATTTTGGTCTCAAGGTGAGAAATACAGATATAGATTTATCAGATAAAGAATTACCCTTGAGCCTGAAGGGGATGGATGTAATACGCGAGGCTATGCTTGCTTTAAAGTATAATGTAAATTCAGAAAATGTATTATATCGTCTATCTTATAAACTTCCTGAATTGATTTAAATTTTATTGACAATTCCTCAAATCTATGTTATAATATTCACCATTCAAGGTGCCCCGTTCCATTACATAAATAAAATTTACAATATAAGATTAATTTCTGGAGGTGTTTTTTATGTTATTTAAAGTTACTTGTGGGAAACAGGAAACAAGGGTCGTGAAGGCTCCAGACATAGGAATATCCAAAGGTGATTATATAATATACAAAACTGAAAGCGGCAAAGATATAGGACATGTTATAGATATACTGCCTAAATCTCATATAGTCTCCTATAGATTTGCTTGTGTTGCGACTTACGAGCATAAGCAGAAAATTGAACAACTCGAGAAAGAGAAAATAAAAAACACTAAAGAGTGTATCTCTCTTCTACCCAAATTTAACCTTCAGATGAAAATCGTCGGATGCCATATTCAATTCGATCGGAAAAAGATAAAATTTTACTTTCTGGCAGAAACAAAACTTGATTATAGATCACTGGTTAAACATCTCTCCAAAAGCTGGGGTATGAGGGTAGAATTTCAACAGATAGGTGCAAGGGATTATGCAAAGAGTTATATAGAATATGGTGTATGTGGTTTACAAACCTGTTGTTCCCGACACCTCAATAGTTTTGAATCTATTGCTACAACTTTACTCAGGTTACAGGATATTGCATGTGGTACTGATAAGGCTACAGGTCTCTGTGGTAAACTTATGTGCTGTCTTAAATATGAAGAAAAATTTTATCAAGAACAGGGGAAAAAATTCCCACCTGTTGGCTCTTTAGTGAACACAGAGAAGGGTAAGGGAACAGTTATAGATAGAAATCTGGTTACTGAAACTGTTATTATCAGACTTAATGATGGGAAAAAGATACCGACCACTCTCGATGAAATAAAACAAATATCTAACCCCCCAATGGTAATATTGAAAGGTAATCTATTTAGAAGGAGATAGAATATGGGTAGAATACTCGTTACAACTGCCCTACCATATGCAAATGGTCCAATCCACCTTGGTCACCTTGCAGGATGCTACCTTCCGGCAGATGTGTATGTGAGGTTTCAAAGGTTGAAAAGGAGCAACTGTATTCACATTGGCGGAACCGATGAGAATGGAGTGCCAATAACTTTAAAGGCTGAGTCTCTTAAAAAAAGCCCTATTGAGGTTGCGACATTTTATCACAATGAAATAAAGAGTGAGCTTACAAGTATAGGAATTCTTTACGACAATTTCGGGAGAACAAGTTCGCCTCTTCACCACAAACTCTCACAGGATATCTTCTTGCGAGTATATGAAAAGGGTTATATTGAGCCCAAGACCTCAACTCATTTTTTCTGCTCAAACTGTAACAGATTTCTGCCAGATAGATATATAGAAGGTATATGTCCTTACTGTTCAAGCCCTGGGGCAAGAGGTGACCAATGTGATGTGTGTGGAAGATGGCTTGAACCTGTATCACTAATTAACCCCACCTGTAAGTTATGTGGTGCTACTCCTGAACTAAAAGAGACCAAACACTGGTTCTTTAAACTCGACCTTCTGCAGGATAGGCTTATGGAGTGGCTTAAGAAAAAAACGAACTGGAAGGAAAACGTGCGTGAGTTTGCCCTTGGGTGGTTAAAAGAAGGTCTTAAACCCAGACCCATAACAAGGGACCTTTCCTGGGGAGTTCCTGTTCCTCTTAAAGAGGCAGAGGGAAAGGTTTTATATGTCTGGTTTGACGCACCAATAGGTTATATATCATCAACGATTGAATGGGCAGAAAAGAAGGGAAATCCCGATGAATGGAAGGATTGGTGGACATCAGAGGAAACCAGACTCATACATTTCATAGGCAAGGATAATATTGTCTTTCATGCTTTAATGTGGCCAGCTACATTAATGGCATTTGAAGATTTCATACTTCCATCAGATATACCTGCAAATGAGTTTCTTACAATTGAGAAAAAACAGATGTCAACTTCAAAGAACTATGCAATATGGCTTTCTTCGTGGCTCAAGGAATTTGACCCAGACTCTCTCAGATATACACTTTTATCCAATGCTCCTGAACGTTCTGACTCTGACTTTTCATGGAATGACTATATGGGTAGAACAAACAACGAACTGGTAGGTACCTATGGTAACCTGATTAACCGTACACTACAGTTTATAGATAAATATATGGGTAGCAGAATACCTCATAAGGGGAACCTTAAAGCAGAGGATATGGAGTTACTCCAAAAGATAAAAAAACTGGCAAAAGAGGTAGAAGATGCCTACGAGAATTTCAGCCCAAAGCGCGCCACAGAAAAATTCATGGAGCTTGCAAGAGAAGGTAACAGGTATTTTGATTATTCAAAACCCTGGGAACTAAATAAAACTGATAATGAGAGACTTTCAACTGTTATGTGGGTTACAACATCACTCATTGCGAACCTTGGATTATTATCAGAACCGGTCATTCCATTCACTGCTGAAAAAATAAGAAATTTTCTTAAAATTAAGGAATATAGGTGGGATGACCTTGGAAACCTTTTAATACATGAGGGTACCATTCTTGGGAAAACTGAAATTTTATTTGAGCCAATTTCAAATGAAAAAATAACTATTGAAAGGAGAAAAATGATGGGCAATATTATAAAGTTCAGTGACTTTCAAGCCCTTGACCTGAAAATAGGGAAGATAAAAAACGCTGAAAGGGTGGAAGGTACTGATAAACTTATAAAGTTACTTGTAGATACAGGCGGGGATACGAGACAACTTGTTGCTGGTATAGGCGATGTCTACAAGCCAGAAGAACTTATAGGAAAAAACATAGTGGTACTCCTGAACCTGGAACCTAAAGAAATAAGGGGCGTTGAGTCAAGGGGTATGCTTCTTGCTGCAGTCCATGATGGAAAACCCGTACTAATCACTACTGATACTGATGTTCCTCCGGGATGTGTGGTGTGTTAGGAAGTAATCTTCCAATATCTCCCGATATAGTATGATTCTTAAAACACAATCTGACCTCTCAAGCAATAAAAGTATTATACTGGGAAGAGAAGCACGTTTTGATTCTTCAGGGTGTATCACCAAAGAAGGAAAACATCCCTTTATTTATCCATCAAGAGGAGAGGGTGGAGGATGCACAAACTTATTCAAGGTTCTATTAACTAACATATGCGAGAACAACTGCCTTTATTGCGTTAATAGAAAGAATAGGAATAAAGAGTCTTATATCTTCTCCCCGAATGAACTTGCCCGGACATTCATGAACTACTATGCAGCTGGATTCGTAAAGGGTCTATTTCTATCTTCTGGAATATATAAAAGTCCAAATACAACCCAGGAAAAGATTATAGAAACAATAAAGTTACTGCGAGAAAGATATAGATTTAGTGGTTACATACATACAAAGATTCTACCAGGTGTTGACCCTGAGCTTATTAATGAGGCAGTTCCTTTCTCCAACCGTATCTCTATCAACCTTGAGGCACCTGGTGACAACTACCTTGTTAAACTGTCAAAGGAAAAGAGATTTACAAGACTTCTGTCTATTCTCCGAAGAATCTCAGATATAAGAAAGAAAAATATAAGAGCACGTTTCAGTATTACCTCCCAATTTGTTGTTGGAGCTGCGGGAGAGAGTGATCTCTGCCTTTTAAATCTCTCAAAAAGACTCTATAAGGAATTCGGTCTTGCAAGGGTTTACTACAGTGGTTTCTCACCACAACCTGACACGCCCCTCGATGATAAAACCCATTGTCCTACATACAGGGTAAGGAGGCTTTATCAGGCAGACTTTCTTATCAGAAAATATAATTTCGAACCACAGGAGATTATTCCCTCAGGAAATCTCTCTGATACTGACCCAAAACTAACCTGGGCAAGGTCTCATCCAGAACTGTTCCCGGTTGAGATAAATAAGTCATCCTTTAATGAATTGATAAGGATACCCGGTATAGGTCTAATAACAGCAAAAAGAATCTTTAGGGCAAAACAGGATAATAAATTTACCTCTCCAGAAGACATGAGAAAAATTGGTGTCAGGGGCAAAAGGCACCTTGACTTTATAACAATCAACAGCAGATACTTCGGTAATACTTACTATAATCTCTAATTATAGACTTGAGCGACTATCTTAAATTCTTTATTGTCCGTATCACCTGTCTAACTATAGATAAAACTTCATGCAGATAGGTAGATATGACATCTGGTTCTATTTTACCTGACTTATTCAGAGCGTTAGTTTAGTAAATCGTAGAAGCAAACCTAAAGATTTACCCTACATTAAGAGGTAGGGCAAGGCTTAAGCCTCGCTACCTGCAAAACAGATTTTATAAAATAAAAAAATTTGTAAACATCTGCGTCTACCCTGTGAAATAAAAAATAAACTTCAGCTATTTAACAGGGTAAATTCCTGCCCCGCACTTAATAGGTACGAGGGTATGCATAGGTGCGGGATGAATGTCCGAAAAGAAAAAAACGGTAGTGTCAAATAGGATATGAAAGAATATGAAAGAGAAATGTAGGGGTTCGATTTATCGAACCCGTAAATCAGGAACGAGAAAACCTTAAATAATATTCGTAAGTATATAGAGGACAATCCGTTAGTAGAGAGAATAAGATTTGAAGAATTCTATAGAAACGGGTCGGATACCCGCCCGACGGCAGACGGGAATCCGACACCTACAAGAATCAGTGGATTAAGAGAAAATCCACAATAGATTTTTGACAATACTGAAAAAAAATTTAAGGGAGGAACTATGAAGTTCAAAAAAATCCTCATTGCCAATCGGGGTGAGATTGCACTCCGTATTGAACATGCCTGTAAGGAACTTGGGATTAAAACCGTAGTAATACATTCGGATGTCGATGATTCCTCCATCCATGTACTAATGGCTGATGAGTCTATATGTATAGGTCCTGCGAGTCCCAAAGAAAGCTACCTGTCGATACCAAGGATAATAAGCGCATGCGAGATTTCAGGCGTTGATGCAGTCCATCCAGGTTATGGCTTTCTTGCAGAGAATCCCAGATTTGCAGAGATATGTGAGGAAAATGGGTTTAAGTTTATAGGCCCTAAGCCTTCATTGATAAAAGAAATGGGACACAAAAGTGAGGCAAAAGAAATCGCAAAAAAGGCAGGCCTACCTGTTATCCCTGGAAGCAATCAACCCATCACAGACATAGAAACTGCCAAGAGTATTGTAAAGGAGATAGGCTATCCTGTCATAATGAAGGCAGCATTCGGTGGAGGTGGTCGAGGTATGAAAATAGCTAATTCAGACAAGGAACTTAAAAAGTTTATAAACATAGCATCTTCAGAGGCAGAAACAGCATTTGGAAGTGGCGATATATATATAGAGAAATACATTGAGAACCCAAGACACATAGAGGTTCAGATTATTGGTGATGAGAAAGGTAATATAGTCTGGTTGGGTGAAAGGGAGTGTTCCATTCAAAGGCGCCATCAGAAGCTAATAGAAGAAGCTCCCTCACCTATAGTCGACGAGAAACTTAGAAAACAAATGGGTAATGCTGCCAGTAAATTTGCTGAGCATGTAGGATATACAAGCGCTGGAACAGTTGAGTTTTTACTTGATGAAAATAAGAATTTCTACTTTATGGAGGTAAACACACGTATTCAGGTTGAACATCCTGTGACAGAAGAGGTAACCGGCATTGACATTGTCAAGGAACAGATAAGAATTGCAGAAGGTGAGAAACTCTCATTCACCCAGGATGAGATAAAATTCGATGGTCATGCACTCGAGTGCAGAATAAATGCAGAGGACCCTGAAAACAACTTCATTGCAACACCTGGAAATATAACAGGTCTTTATATCCCTGGTGGTCCCGGGGTTAGGATAGAAACACATATATACAGCGATTACAAAATACCAAGTCAATATGATTCCCTTATAGCAAAAATAATAACAAAAGGCAAGACTCGTGACGAGGCGATATCAAGAATGACAAGGGTACTTGAAGAGTTCATAGTTGAAGGGATAAAGACCACAATCCCTTTTCACCTCGCAGTAATAAGACATGAAGGTTTCAGGAAAGGGGAGATTGATACAGGATTCTTGGATAGAATGTATGAAAAAACCTAATTTTTTCTTGACAATTTATTTAATATGATGTATAATCAATGAACTTTTAATCCCTCGATTTTAATCATTGTATTCTTAAGCCTATGAATAGATGGCATTTTATAATTACAACCCTCATCTTTCTATCCTGTGCAGGGAATAAACCACTTGTAGTTCATACTGCTGAGGATGAATTTAATCTGGCAAAGGAGCACCTCGAAGATAGAAAATATGTCCAGGCTATAGAGAGATTTCAGAATGTAATCTATAGGTATCCCGGAAGTGGACTTATGGAGGATGCACAGTACTGGTTGGCGAAAACCTATTTTGAAAAAAGGGAATATGAACAGGCTGAGTTAGAATATAAATTCCTTCTTTCGAATTTTCCAAATTCAAGATTTACTATAAAGGCAAATTACGAATTAGCCCTTACCTACCTTAAACTATCACCTCCATACTACCTCGACCAGTTATATACAAAGATGGCATTAAATGCCCTTGATAAATTCATAGCAAGATACGGGAACACGGAACTCGCAGAAGAGGCTCGAAAGTCAAGAATAGAGTGTATAGATAAACTTGCCCGAAAGGAGCTGGAAATTGCAAGACTATATAAAAAAATGGGAAAACCTGAGGCTGCACTATTTTATCTCGATGATATTATTGAAAGGTATCCTGAAACCACACTAAAAGAAGAGATTGAGTCCTTAAGAAAAGAAATCTCACCTTAATATTCCAAACTCCATTTACACATATAAGTAAACTGTAGTGTAGGAGAGACTTCCCAGTCTCAATAATACTCGGGATTTTGAAATCCCTCCTACAATAATTCATCGGGGTTAAGAAACTCCTGCCTTTGGCGGGATCCCGCTATAGCAGTGACTCTCCTACAAAGTAAATACGATAATTTTATGCATCAGGTTTTTATCTTTGATTTTTATCTCAATTTCACTACTTTTCTAACTGTCTGAGGTGTGCTTATAAAATAAATACCTGAGGTAACTCCTTCTGCATCCCAGACAGTCCCCGTAATCTTACCATCAGTATTATCTACTTGCAGGATTGAGACTAAACGACCTACAATATCGTATATTCTTATTTCATCTTCCAGAGATGATTTCAAGGAAATACTCAATCTCTTTATAAAAGGATTCGGATAAACTTCGAGTATCTCTAAATAAGGATTTCGAATATCGTTCTCTTCCTCAACACCCATCTCTCCCAATTTATCCTGTGCCCTTGTAAATCTCTCCAAGATCTCATCTCTCGAAAAACCCCCTATTACAGCGAAAACAACCTCTCCCCCCTCTCCCTCAAATAGACAATATGGACCAAATGATATAAGCAGTGAGTAATCACCAGGAACCTCACCTTCATCAAAAGACAGTTCCCCGGATAAGAACCTGTAGGCATAATAATCAGATAACCCACCATCCGGATATATGAAAATGTCGTTCGGTATCACGGAAATGTTATTTATTCTCCCGGATAGTCCAGCAACAGCCGCATATATCTGACCTTTTGACTCCTCGACCTTTTGACTTTTGACTTTTGACTTTTGACTTTTAAACCTTTCATCCTTTCGACTTTCAGTATTTAATTTTTGATATTTAATATTTGATTTTTGATTTTTAAATATATACCCTATCCCCTCTTCCACCCTTGCATATTCATCCTGCATATCAAAATCAAACCATACTCCTATGTATGCTGAATCAAGAGGTTGTTCGGTTGAAAAATTCAGTCTTATTATTATAAAATCATCATATAATGAATCTGAAAAAACCCAACTGTCCTGAGTTAAGGCCAATTCTCTGGGAAATGGAGCACCTCCATCTGTAAATCTACACCAACCGTCCTCAGATGAGAAGATTCTATCTCCGAAAAAAAGCCCTCTCTCACAGATGAAATCAGAATCCAGAGAATTATCACAGACATAAGTGGGAGAGTTGCCAAAGAGAAGTGTTCCATAGTAGAGCAGATTGCTACCATCTTTAGGGTATATGAATCCCACTCCTTCTCCACCACAGAGAGATGTAAAACCATATGAACCGTCATTCGATATAGTAAAATAGAAATTACCCTCACTATGGGTAGCATATTCTAATGGAATACTGCCAATTTTTAGAGTAAATGGTACCCTCTGGATATATCCTGTAGATGTTTGTATAGTCAGTCTAAGAGAAACCTCATACCCAATGGGCGTCTCTTCATCCGCCATTACCCTGAATAACCCATCACTTGTTTCTCCAATCTGAATATACCCCAAATCTGCATCGTTCTCAATAATAGTAATGTATATATCGTTTGTCGATAATGAAGCAGATACACCATCCGCATCTCTATAACCTGAATTCTTTATAGTAACAACAAGGTCAGCAACCTCTCCGGGATCAAGCCTGAGGTCATTCGATTCATCACCCTGTGTATAATATCTTGAAACTTCAAAATCAGGAAAAAGGGAATCACCGATTTCAATCTTTCCCTGATAAGGTCGTATGCCAGGTCCTGTTATACATACCTTACAAATCCCCTGCCCCTGAGGATTAATGATAAATCTTGCATATCCATATGTATTGGAGTTACCCACGAGATAAAAATCTCCCTCCTTGAACAGACAAACGGCAGCGCCATAGTAATTTATATTATTCCTTTTCACGTAAATCCTTACAGTGCATTCAGCAACCGGGATGAATGATGGGTGGGACACCTGCGGAGTAAGGGGATTTTCTAAAAAAATTGGAAGTTCTGGGTCACCAAGCAGGTTCAATGAGAATTCACACCATCTGTATGGGTCATTATCATAAGATATAAATGGTATTTTAGAATTTGTAAACACATTTCCCAATCTACGTTCCTCACCAAACATCAGAATTTTATAGAATAGTGTATCAAACTCACCTGAGTATTTAAATATATCTCCGTCAGAATACCATCCTGTCGAACTATTTCCAATAAAGCCAAATGCACCGCCATCAGGGTTGAGCATGAGGTGTTCCCCTATACAATCAAGATGGAATCCACCACAGTAAGAACCCAATGCATATATTAAAGAAACACGATTTCCGTTCTCAAGCCCATCAATCAGGGTAGATGTTATCCACTCTCCCCCTACCTCAAGTCTATCATAATCCCCGAGTCCACCATGATTTACTAAATGATAACCATGATTTAATTCTCCCAGTGTGCTGGATATACCCCCAGAACCGTAGTTTACATAGAATGAGGATGGTAAATGATGTGTATCTATGTAATTCTTTACTGTAATGTAATTATCATCCGTGTCTACAGGAAACCCGAGTAGAAATGCACTCTCAATGTAGTTAGAATCTGGATTCTTTTCATATCCTAAAACCTTCTGAACGAATATATCAACATCTTCAGCGTTATTAACTGGTGCTCTTCCAACAAACACCTCAGGGAGCATGTCACAGGAATCCCAGGGCGAATAAAGCTCGGAGTAAAAAAGGTCAGATGGTATACTGTCTATATAGTTTAGTGCTTCTCCTGTAGTTGCAGGGGTATCAATCGTTACATACTGCCTCTTTACAGGGATTATCCCAGCATCACCGCCAAGGAGCACCCAGTAAGTTCCCAGATTTTCAAAGGCATATCTTATATAATCCTTTATACTATTTGCGCTATCTTTTGACGGAAAATTTTGGTATATCCATTCAAGGCTCACAGACTTAGCCGGGGTTCCCTTTTCTGTCTTCCATAGTACCAGCGGGTCAAATCTGCTAAGGTATTCGTTCTTTGTTATAACAATATAGCTTGCACTATCGCAGGTTTTATAAGGTTCTAAAACATCCTCTGGATTTATTACAAGATCACGAACAATCCTTGTCAATAAGGAGTTGAGCCTGTAATCCCTTCTCCTGGTAACTACATTAACCTTTACATCCTTGATAAATGTTGTATCTCTGACCGGAAAAAGGCATAGGTAGAGAATTGGATATCCACCAAGGGTAACCTGGTGGTAGTAAAAAGGCAAATCCAATTTCTCCCCCTGTCCTGTTTCTATGGAAACTTCTTCTACATCCCCATCAAGTGCAACGAATTTTACAACCTTTGTTAAAGCCGAACCCGCATGGATACTTTGGAAACCTTTCAATTGTAAATCATTCCCAATCTCAATATTGAAGGAGAGAACCGTTGATATGAGATACAGTATAAACATCATAACCCTTTATCTTTTAGGTAGGAGCAACTGGGACGGACTCCTACCACGCTTATAATTTAACCTAATCAACCAATTAACTTGTGTGTTTATTGAGTTTGTTGAGTTTATTGGGTTTATTGAGTTTACACAGTTTACTCTGTTTTTGAGTTTGTTTTAAAATCCGCAATTCGCAATCCGCAATGTTTCCCTCTCTCTTTTACCGCTTCCCCGTTTCTCCCATTTACCATTTCCCATTTACATTTAACATTAAACATAAAACATTTAACATTTCACATTCAACATTTAACATTAAACATCTAACATTCAACATCTCATCCCACATTAATCATTATAATCCCAAAATCAAGATTTGTCAATAAAAAATGAAAATACCTTTTTTCTTGACAGAATATGAAAGATGTGTTATAATTTTTATTATAAATCCTGTGTAATGGATAATGTAGTGCGTACTCAATTTAATATATATATATAACATGATTATAATAAGCGCTTGCCTTATTGGGCTTCCTACAAGATACGACCTTGAAAATACAACATACCCACAATTTATAGAGCTTGTAAAGAAGGGTCATGCTATACCTGTCTGCCCCGAACAACTTGGCGGACTTCCAACTCCAAGACCGCCTGCCACAATAGAACAGGGAGAAGGTGGTGATGTTGTGAAAGGTCTCTCAAAGATTATATCATCCGAGGGCATTGATGTCACTGAAAATTTTTTAAAAGGTGCCTATGCAGTCCTGGACATTGCAAAACTTGTTAGTGCAGAGGAAGCGATATTGAAAGAGTGTAGTCCCTCCTGCGGTATACATTATACAAATAGAGGTTTTGAGAGGATAAAGGGTATGGGTATCCTTGCATATCTATTAAGTTTAAATGGCTTTAAGCTTCGGGGAGTAGAATAAGATGAGAATTTTTCTGATAGATGGTTCATCACTTGCCTACAGAGGACATTTTGCCTTTATAAGAAACCCATTAAGGAACTCAAAGGGTGAAAACACCAGTGCTGCATTTGCCTTCACTAACTCTATAATGAAACTCCTGTCTGAAAAGAAACCCGAATATATACTGGTAGCCTTTGATGCACCAGGACCGAAACATAGACATGAAAAATATGAACAATACAAGGCACAGAGGCCAAAGATGCCCCCTGAGTTGCGTCAACAAATACCCATCATTAAGGAACTCCTTTCTGCAATTGGAATTAAATACTACGAGGAAACTGGTTTGGAAGCGGATGACATAATTGGAACTTTTACAAAAAGGGGAACTGAAAAGGGATTTGAGGTTACGATATTCTCAGACGATAAAGATTTTGTTCAATTATTAGATGACAATGTAAATATCCTGAAGCCGAGGGACTTCAAGATATATTATAAAAGTAATGCAAAAGACTGGATAGGGGTAATACCTGAACATGTTGTAGATTTTCTCGCACTTACAGGAGATTCCATCGACAATATCCCAGGTATAAAGGGAATTGGCCCAAAGACTGCAGCAGCTCTTCTGGAAGAGTATGCCTCACTTGATGGCATATACTCAAATATAGATAATATAAAAAAGGATAAATTAAAGAATCTTCTTATTAAAGAGAAGGATACTGCCTATCTGTCAAGGGAACTGGCAGAACTGGAAATAAGTGAAAATGTTCCAATTGATATTAAATCACTGAGATTAGGAGACATACAAAAAAACGAACTATTAAACCTTCTTACAAAACTGGAATTCTTTTCACTGATAGAGAAACTTGGAGTGTCCTCCCAAAAGCAGGCAGAGGAAGTAAAAACAGCCAAAAAAGTTAGGATTGAGGAGCTTCTTGAAAAAGATATTGACGAAATAGGCGTGTCATTAATTGACAAATTCATAGCTATCTCAACTTATTCATATACAACTATAATAGATATTAATAACAAGGAAAAGATTAAAGAACTAATCAAACATTCGAAGAAGGTCGTAACAGATGTCTCCAAAGATCTATTCAAACTATCCGTTTTAGATAAGAATAAAAGCACATTCGATGTTGCAACTGCATCATACCTCATAGAACCATCGCTAGGAAGTTATTCACTTCCAAAGGCATCCTTAAGGTATCTATCAAGACCGTTTCCACATCTGCCCAAAAAACCAGTTATGACTGATATGTCAGTTTGCGCAAGCCATCGTGCATCTACTGTTTTAAGGCTCTATCCGATTTTAAGTGAAGAGATTAAAAAGAGAGACCTCGAGAGTATTTATGATAATGTGGATTTCCCTCTATCATTTGTACTTGCAAAGATGGAAGTGATAGGGGTTCTGGTTGACAGAAATTTCTTTAATGAAGAGAGTAAAAGGTTAAAAGAGGAATTACAAAACTACGAAGAGATGATATATAGTCATGCAGGTATGAAATTCAATATAAATTCACCAAAACAACTCTCTTTCATCCTCTTTGAAAAACTGGAATTACCAATTGTTAAACGTACAAAAACAGGTGCCTCCACTGACCACGAGGTTCTCGTGAAACTTGCTCCCCATCATGAAATGGTAGAACTTCTACTGAAGTACAGAGAGACAGAGAAGATAAGGTCTACTTATATTGATGCAATACCACAACTTGTTGAAACCGATGGAAGGGTGCGAACAAATTGGTGTCAGAATACTACATCCACAGGAAGACTCTCATCAATAGGACCAAACCTCCAGAACATACCACAAAGTGTTAGAGAGGGCTTTATAGCCCCCTCCGATTGGCTACTTCTGTCTTCTGATTACTCACAGATAGAATTAAGGATAGTAGCATCGCTCTCAGGAGATAACACTCTAAAGGAGGCATTTGAAAAAAATAAAGACATACACACACGCACTGCAGCGCATATCCTTGGTATTCCTGAGGAATCAGTTGGTAAAAAAGAGAGAGGACTCGCAAAGATGATAAACTTTGGAATTATATACGGTATGGGTGCATATGGTCTTTCAAGCAGGCTTGGAATTAGTGTAGGAGATGCCAATCAATTTATAAATGCATATTTCAAAACATATCCTAAGATTAAGGATTGGGTAGAAAGAACGATTAAAGAGGCTACAGAACAGGGATATACAAAAACTATACTTGGAAGGAAAAGATACTTCGAAACGGTAAATGGAGCTGATGCAAGGGCTGCTATAAACGCCCCAGTACAGGGAAGTGCCGCAGATATGATTAAAATTGCAATGATAAATATACACAACAAACTTGAAGGAATGAAAAGCAGGATGATACTCCAGGTGCATGACGAACTCGTTCTTGAGGTTCCCAAAGAAGAACTATCTAAGGTAGCGGAAATTGTAAAGAGAGAGATGGAAGGTGCGATAAGTCTCGATGTACCCGTGGTGTGTGATATAAAGGTCGGGACAGACTGGGGAAAAATGGATAAATTTAATTAAAACCGATTATAGCCCACGAAGGACACGAAATACACGAAAGTCAAAATATCAATGTTAAATTTCTAATGTCGAAAATACACAATGTCTGAAGTCTAAGGTCTATAGTCTTTTATATTTAATTTGAAATTTTATTTTGATACCCCCAGTCGGCAGGCAGGACAGGCAGGTTGATGCCTTTGTGGCAGAATAGAATTCACCGGGATATCAAGGCACAGTGTATCAGCCAATCAGTATATCAGTGGGAAGGACATCAGCAGACCAGAGCATCAGATTCTGATATACTGATAATCTGATATTCTACCTACTGATCCGCTGGTATCCTGATAAGCTTAAGAATTTACCAATAACTGATAACTAAGTCCTTGTAAACTTCGTGGCTTTGTGGCAAGTCCCTTATTTTTGATTTTTAATATTTAATTTTTTATTTAATTATATGGTTGTAGGCATTACAGGCAGGATAGGAAGTGGTAAAACTGAGGTCACACGAATCTTTAAAAAAAACGGTTTTACCACTGTTGATGTTGACAGGATGGGTCATAAGTTCCTTGAACGGGATGATATTAAAAAAAGTATAAGAGATACATTTGGTAATGCTCCTCTTATAGAAGGACGGATAAATAGAAAATTGTTGAGCGAGATTGTATCAAAAAATAAGGATACTATTAAGACCTATAACTCAATCATACATCCACCTTTAGTTCAAGAATTAAAAAACCTTATAAATAAACAGGGAAAAACCTCCCTCGTGGCTGTTGATTGTGCCCTTATTTTTGAGTGGGGCGTTGAGGAGCTTTTCGACTATATAATTCTCGTTAAATGCAATGAAGATAAGCGTATACAGAGAGCGGTTAAGGATGGAAAATCTGAAGAATTTGTGAGGAGAATTCTGTCCGTGCAACTATCTGATTCGGAGAAACTTAAAAGGATTGATTTCGTTATAGAAAACAAGGGCGATCTGTTAGCACTTGAGAAAAAGACGAGGGAAATTATATCCTCCCTCCCTCTCCAAGATATATAGGTAATCGCTATAGGGAAAATCTATAGATTGTGCAAAAACTAAGATTTGAGTTGGTAGCCGCAACTTTTAAGTTGCGCAAAATGGGTTCAGGATGACATTTTCTATACGAAGACTGAAGTCTGCGACTACCATTTTTTGACTTTTTACGCGGCCTGTTTAGTCTTGCTGTTGTAGGGCAAGCAAAATTAGGTTATACGCTCCTACTTTATTAAAAATAGTTTGCGTGCTACGTCGTACTTCCCCGTCTGAAATTTGAAAAAGTATACACCACTTGAAACCTCTTCACCAGAATTATCTTTACCATCCCAGATTATCGTATGGTCACCTGCTTGAATATCTCTTCTCAATAAAGTCCTTACTAAGCTTCCTGTTAAATCATAAATTTTGAATGAGGTTTTAGACAGACATGGACAAGTATAACTAATCATAGTATATTGACTGAATGGATTCGGTTCGCAGCAGGTGATATAGAAAAGTTCCCGTGGGTATTCATTTTCCTCAATACCAACACCCTCAGGCTCTGTCCTTATGAGATAAACATCCCAATTATCCGTACCAAAAGATCTTGTTCCTCCAGAAATAACATATCCACCATCAAAGGTTTCCTGAACTGACCAACCTTCATTATATTCCATGCAACTATATCTATCTGTCCAGATGGTGTCGCCAATTGAATCTGTCTTTATAAGATAAACATCGGAAAATCCGCAAAAACCTGCAATAATGTAACCGCTATCATAGGTCTGTTGAACTGAACGACCTATACCTTCATTGTTACCCTCGTATGTTCTCCCCCAGATAATATCACCGATTGAATCTGTCTTTATAAGATAGGGCCAGCAATCAATCTCCGCTTGAAAACCTACAATGACATACCCACCATCAGAGGTCTGCTGAACCGAGTAGCCTTTAGTAGTTCTTATCCCTCTATATGCCTTTGTCCAGACGGTATCACCACTTGGATCTGTCTTTATAAGATAAACATCGGGACCATCTACGGTGAGGAAATCTGTATATCCAGTAATTATGTATCCGCTGTCAGATGTTTGTTGAACTGAATAACCCCGATCTTCAGACCCATGACCATAAAGGGATGTTCCATAATTCCTTGTCCAGAGGGTATCACCTATCGTATCCGTCTTTATGAGATAAACATCATAATCACCAAAATTTTGTAACTTAGTACATCCTGCAATAATATATCCTCCATCATATGTTTGTTGAACTGAACGACCTACATCATTATTTGCTCCCCCATATGTCTTTGTCCAGAGTGTATCACCATTTTCATCTGTCTTTATTAGATAAACGTCTTTATTCCCTGCACCAAACGATTTCGTATATCCTGCAATTATATACCCATTATCAAAGGTCTCTTTAACTGAATAGCCCACATCATCACTGTCTCCACCATATGTCCTTGTCCAAACAGTGTCACCATATTCATCCGTTTTTATTAGATAAACATCACTAAGTCCTGCCCCGAAGGATTCTGTATACCCGGCAATAACAAACCCCTCATCACAATTTTGTAGAACAGAATAGCCTACCTCATTACTATCCCCTCCAAATGTCTTTGTCCAGAAGGTATTTGGTCCCTGAGCAAATATAAAACCATTCCAGATAAGAACAATCGTTCCCGATATAAATACGAATTTAAAGCATTTTATCTTTTTTTCTTTCACTTATGCCTCCATTGGGACTGAAGTAAACCTAACTTGACCCTCTTTATTAATAATATTAGACGATGTCTAAAGGTTACACGGTATGTTTAATGCTATATATATTGGATATCAACGAGTCTCATTTCAATCTGTCTATCCTGCCTGCCAGCAGGTAGGCTACAGGTATAAAAGTGAGTTTGTTGCTCAGAATTTATCATAATGTATAATAGGAATTGTCATGCTAATTTGCAATAATACAAATATAGTCTGTCATTGCGAATTCCGATTGCCATCGGGATGAAGCAATCTCATATCAGGAACTTGTATAAAGTAATGGGATTGCTTCGCTCTCGCTCGCAATGACAGGTATCCTCTTGTCTGTCATCACGAGAGTTTGGGACGTTCTCTAATATTATAATCCAAAACCACGGTTTTGTCAAGTCATTTTATAGAGATTTCTGTAAAAGTCCAGAAATCTCTGATTACACCGATTAAGAGAGCTCAAAGGTATTTTTCAGTGCGCATTCCACAAAATACTTGACATTATACGTTTTATGTATTATAATGAGTGTTCGTAAATTAATTCAAAATCGTGAAAAGCTTAATTATATTACTCATAATCACTACCTCTGCATTTGCAAAAGAGGAGTTTCTTCCCCAGTGGATGACTGAGGAAGAGATACTCCAGAGTGAAAAAATTGGGGAAACACAGAGGATTACCCTTCCATCTCAGCAAAAAATAAGGATGCCTGCAGAATTTGAAAAAAGAGCAGGCATCCTTATTACATGGTCCTCATACTGTCAATCAATACAAAGAGACATGGTAGAAGGCATCATACAAAAGTGTAAGGCATACATAGTTGTTGAAAACTCCTGGGAGCAATCAGATGTAGAAAATTACCTTATCTCTGGTGGGGTGTTCTTAGACAGTGTTGTGTTTGTTATACTCCCAACAAACTCTGTATGGATTAGAGATTACGGTCCATGGTTTATATATGAAGAGACCACAGGAAGAAGCATAGTAGACCCTGGTTATAACAGGCCAAGACCAGATGATGATGCCCTTCCATCTAATTTAGGAGACTTGTGGGATATTCCTACCTATGGTCTACCACTACTTCACCCCGGGGGAAACTTTATGGTGGATGGCAGGGGAACTGGATTTTCTTCGCAACTTGTCTATCAGGAGAATAGTAATTTCACCGAGTTAGAAATTGATTCAATAATGTATGAATACCTGGGATTGGAGCAGTTTATTGTAGTTCCAAGAATCCATCAGGAGTATACTGGACATATCGATATATTTGCCAAGCTGCTAAACGATACCCTTATCCTCGTAGCAGACACTCCAGAGGGTGATATTAATCACAACCTTCTAAATGAGATAGCTGATTCTCTTTCTGTAATCTCAAATATCCCTGGTCATCCATATGTGGTTCAGAGAATTCCAATGCCTCCTTTAAGTGGGGGCACTGGACCTACGTATCTGAATTCACTTCTTGTAAACAATACTGTACTTTTGCCTACATACAATTTAACTCTCGACACCACAGCTGAGAGAATTTACCACGAACTACTTCCGAATTATGATATTGTGACAATAGATTGCTCTAATATGGTTGGAAGCGGTGGTGCTATCCACTGTATATCCATGGGTGTAGCATACAATGATACAACTCCTCCTGAGATAACCCATACTCCTATCGAAGATATGTACCTCGAGGACTGGCCTTGCACTGTTTCCGCATCTATTATCGATGATATGGAAGTAGATTCTACATTCCTTTACTACCGAAAGAATGGGATAAATATGGGTATGGTTCCATTGGTTCTCGGCGAAGATGGATACTATAAAGGAACTTTCAAGATGAGGGTGGGTCAGGGTGATATGGTTTCATATAACATGCAGGCATTTGATAGGGCATTCAACGAATCCTGGCTGCCTGTTGATGGTTACTTCAGTTTCGTAATTATCCCGGAAACATATGTTGAACATCAAACGCCAGATACATTCTACCTATCCCAGAATTACCCCAACCCATTCAGCATAAGAACGGTTATTCGTTATTCGTTATTCGTTAATGGTGACAAGACCTCACGCCTTACGCCTTACGCCTTACGCATCTACGACCTCACTGGTCGTCTCGTCCACACTATCCCTCTTCCCTCTTCTCTTATCACTCATCACTCTTCAGTAATATGGGATGGTAGAGATGCTAATGGCCATATACTTCCAAGCGGTATTTATCTATATCGACTAACGGCTGAAGGATATGATTTCACAAGAAAGATGTATCTAGTCCATTAGGACTTATTAGAATTACTTATTTATGTCTTTTCGATAATATGATAAATCTTAACAAAATTCCAGACCATCCTGGTGCGTATTTAATGAAAGATAAATCAGGAACTGTAATATATGTTGGTAAAGCACTTTCGCTTAGAAAGAGGGTTCGCTCATATTTTTCTGATATCAGTCGACACAGGACACATGCCCTTGTATCTCATGTAGATACTATAGACTATATTATTACAGATTCAGAGCAGGAGGCATTACTTCTTGAGGCTAATCTTATAAAATTACACCTACCGAGATATAATATAAACCTTAAGGATGATAAAAAATATCCCTATATAAAAATTACACTAAAGGAAGACTTTCCTACAGTAATATCCACAAGAGATCTAAGTGATAGAAATGCAGTATACTTCGGACCCTATACGAATGCAAAAAATATGCGCCGTGCTCTGAGAACTGCTACACGGATTTTCCCTGTAAGAATATGCAGGAGGATGCCAAAGAGGGTATGTGCTTTATTCTATATGGGAAGATGTAGTGCTCCATGTGAGGGTAAAATAGATAAGGATAATTATAGAAAACTAATACAGGAAATGATAGACTTCCTGTCAGGAAAAGGCAATAAGATAGAAAAAAGGCTCAAAAAGGAACTTGAAATATACAAAGACAATCTTGAATTCGAAAAGGCAATAATTATAAGAAATAGACTTAAGGCACTGGAGGATATAAAAAGAAAACAAAGGATTGTGTTAAAAACGGATAAGAACATTGATGTATTCGGTCTCTCAAGAAAAAAAAGGACAGCAATTGTAGCAGTTATAAAAATAAGGAATGGCAGGATGATAGGTATTGAGCACTATGCGCTTAATGCAGGTTCGGGAGATTCTGATGAATCCATAATCGATACCTTTTTTGTGCAATACTACAAGGATACATTCTATATACCTGACGAGGTCATACTTCCATGCATTGGAGAGCAGATGCTTTTAGAGAACTGGATAAGAGATAGGGCAAAAAGGAAGATAAAGATAAAAGTTCCCAAAAAGGGTATTAGATTCTCTCTAATTAAGCTTGCAGAAGAAAATGCCTTGATTCACGTTGAGGAAGAATCGTCTGAAAGAATACCATACTCCCTTATCGAACTTGCAAAATACCTTCACCTTGAAAAACCTCCAGAACTAATTGAAGCATATGATATATCAAATATCTCAGGTGAATATATGGTTGGCTCAAAGGTCGCCTTCATGGAAGGAAGAAAATACAAATCACTCTATAGGAGATTTAGAATAAGAGATGTATATGGAATTGATGATCCGAAGGCAATAGAAGAAATAGTAGAGAGAAGGTTTAAAAGTAAAAATAAGTCTCCTGACCTGATTATTATCGATGGTGGTATTAGTCAAGTGAGAAGTGCACATAAGGCTATTGAGAGAACAACTAAAATCTCAATTCCATTATTTGGACTCGCAAAGAGGTTCGAAGAGTTGCATACAATGGAAGGAAAGATAATAAGTATCCCAAAATCATCTTCTGCATTAAGGCTCTTACAGAGAATTAGGAACGAAGCACATCGTTTTGCAATAGAGTATCATAGAAAACTCCGTGACAGAACTGGTTCTATACTTGATGAGATCGATGGTATTGGAGAAAAAAGGAGGATACTCCTGCTTAAACATTTCGGGTCGGTTGAAAGACTAAAAAAGGCTTCCCTTGAAGAGATAAAGTCTGTTTCAGGAATAGGTAAAAAATACGCAGAGAGAATTCATAAATTCCTCAGGGAAATACAGACATAAGACCATAGACCGAAGACTACAGACCTAAAAACTATGTATATAAAACATTCAAATCATATTAACATTTATAGACTAAATACATAAGAATTCAAGACTAACTATTTATGAGTTATAAAATAGTTAAAATATTCCTTCAATCCTTTTCTAATTTATAAACATCTGTGGTTAAAGGTTATGAAAAGACATCTTATAGGTGTTTCGGGCGGCTCCGTGATAACAACCGATATTAAATCACTTGCTACCGAAGTAGGGAGGGCAATTGCAAAACATGGTGCGATACTTGTTTGTGGCGGACTCACTGGTGTCATGGAATCCGCTGCAAAAGGAGCAAGAGAAGAAGGAGGAATTACTATTGGCATATTGCCAGGTGACTTTCCATCCTCAGCGAATCCTTATATTGACATACCTATAGTAACAGGTATGGGAACCGCAAGAAATGTTATCTTAGTTAAAACATCTGACTGCATCATTGCAATAGATGGAAAATACGGAACATTGTCCGAGGTTGCAATTGCTCTATCCTTGGATATCCCGGTTATAGGTCTTTCTACATGGGATATTGATGAAAGGATTATCAAGGCAGAAACCCCGAAGGAGGCGGTAGAACTCGCATTACAGGCGATAAACGACAGGTGAAATGTGAAATGTGGAATGTTAAATGGGATGAAAGTTGATTAGTTGAAAAGTTGATTGGTTGATTAAATTAAATGATAAGTGTGGTAGGAGTCCGTCGTTTGACGGACGATAAGTTAGTTAAAATGTGAACTTGTGAGCTATTTCAACAGGGTCAATCGCCTTTCAATTTTAGATTGTAGATTACAGATGAAATTGTACGACCTATAGTAAGAAAGTGTATCATTGGGAAGGACATCAGCAGACCAGAGTATCAGGTTCTGATATACTGATAATCTGATATTCTGCCTACTGATTTCCCGGTATCCTGATACGCTTTGGAATTCACCGATAACTGATTACCGATTACCAATTACTGCTTACTCTTTACTGCTTTGTATTTAACTATGTGGATTGATTTGCATATACATACAACATTCTCAGATGGTAATCTGACACCAGATGAGGTTATTATACGAGCTAAGGAGTCTGAACTCAGTGCTATTGCATTTACTGACCACGACTCTGTTGATGCATTAAATAATTACACTGACTCGATGGGGATAGAGATTATACCGGCAACCGAACTTTCTGCAAGAGAAAAAAACATGAGTATTCACGTTCTTGGATATTTTATTGACCATAAAAATGAAAAACTTATTCAATTTACACAGAGACTTAAAAAAGCAAGAATTTCTCGCAGCAAGAAAATGGTGGAAAAATTAAACAAATTTGGCTTTGACATAACTATGGATGAAGTGAGGAAAAAGGTAAAGGGTGAAATAATTGGAAGACCCCACATTGCAAGAGTACTCCTTGATAAAGGTGTTATAAATGAATTGAGAGATGCATTTTTTCTATATATTGGTAACGATAAACCGTGTTACGTTCCAAAACCTGAAATTAGTGTAAAAGAGGTCGCTGGAATAATCAAAAATGCAGGAGGAATTCCTGTTCTGGCACACCCGATATACCTTGGAGATGATAACCTTATATCCAAATTTATTGATGATGGTATAGAGGGACTTGAAGTATGGTATCCCTCACATGAAAAAAGAGATGTAGAAAGGTATCTTAAAATTGCTGAAGAGGAAAACTTGATTGTAACAGGTGGTTCGGATTCACATGGTGACATTGAACCCTATCAAAAGATAGGTAACTTCAGGGTTGATTACGAAGTTCTCACAAAAATGAGGTCAAGACTATGCAGTCATTCGGACAGATAGGTAAGCTACTTACAATATCAGGAATAATTCTCCTTGGTGCAGGTCTTTTTTTCCTCCTCTTTGGAAAAATTCCATGGTTAGGTAACCTACCCGGGGATATCTATATTAGAAAAGAAAATTTTACTTTTTACTTCCCTTTAACCACCTGTATACTTATAAGTATAATTCTCGTTCTTTTATTATTCATCTTCAGAATTTTTAAAAGATAGTATCCCAACAATATAATATAGACTACCTGTAGCTCTTCCTGATTCTATTGTAACTCTCATTTTCCTTCAATGATAATTCCTATGAAATAACTTTATTATATATCACTCTTTGAAACCTCTCCATATATTAACTCTTATCTCTTATGAGAATGACTATGCTTTTTTCTTGACTTTTTTTTAAATTTATGTTATAATCCGAGCGGTTTTCTCCTGACCTTGTATGATTAGTACAAGATAGCAAACTTTTAAGGAGAAAATCTACAATCCTACATTTTCAGGCGGCGTAGCCAAGAGGTAAGGCGGTGGTCTGCAAAACCACTATTCAGCGGTTCGAATCCGCTCGCCGCCTTTAAAAAATTGTTCCTTATGAAAGGATATGAAAGCAAAAAGTAGATAACTGCTTTTAAAATTGTAGGTTATTCGTTAGCTAACGAATTAGAAGAAAATAGGCAAAAGTTTTTTGAAAATACTGTTTATTAAACAAGGAGGTTTTATGAAAAAAGTTTATCTTATGACCCCGGGTCCAACACCTGTACCCGATGATGTTCGACTTGCAGAAGCAAAGCCTATCATACATCATCGTACTACAGAATTTGCTGAGATATATGTAAGAATTAGTGAGGACCTTAAGGTTGTATTCAAAACCCATAATGTAGTTCTAACCTTCCTATCATCAGGTACAGGAGCAATGGAGGGAGCAGTTTCTAACATGCTCTCACCAGGTGACAGAGTCCTTTGTATCATGGGTGGAAAGTTCGGAGAAAGGTGGGAAGAGATCTGTAAGGCTTATGGAATACAGGTTGTTTCTCTTAATGTTGAATGGGGAGATTATGCAAAACCTGAGGAAGTAAAAAGGATGCTTGATCAATACCCTGATATAAAGGCTGTATTCACAACCCTTTGTGAAACATCCACTGGTACACTTTTCCCAATAAAAGAATATGGAGATATTGTAAGGAATAAACCTAACACTCTTCTTGTTGTGGACGCAATATCTGGACTTGGTGCCTGTGATATACGTACAGATGAATGGGGTGTTGATATTTGCGTTTCTGGCAGTCAGAAGGGGCTTATGCTGCCACCAGGTCTTGCATTTGTCTCGGTATCAGATAAGGCATGGAGATTTACTGAGACATCAAGGTGTCCAAAATACTACTTTAATTTCACCAAACAGAGAATAGCCCTTGAAAAGAAATCTCCAACCGCATATACTCCAGGAGTATCTCTCATTGTAGCCCTGGATAAGTCACTCGCAAGGATAAAGGAAGAAGGCATTGATAACGTTCTCGAAAGACATGCCAGACTTGCAAACGCAACAAGAGAAGCTGTAAAGACACTCGGACTCTCTTTATTATCAAAGAAACCAGCTAATGCAGTGACTGCAATTAACGTTCCATCAAATATAGACGGTGGAGCTCTTAAAAGGACTCTTGATAAGAAATATGGGGTCTCTGTAGCAGGTGGACAGGCAGACCTCAAGGGTAAAATTATTCGTATAGCACACCTTGGTTATATGGGAGAGTTTGACATTATAACCGCTATATCTGCACTTGAACTCTCACTCAAGGACCTGGGATATAAGGTTGAATTAGGAAAGGGCGTTGCAAAGGCAATGGAAATTTTAAAATAACAACAATGGAGGGTTTATGAAGGTTCTTATAGCTGATCCAGTTTCCAGTGCTGTAATTGAGGAACTCCAAAATTTAGGAGTAGAAGTGAATGACCTCTCTTCTCTTCCCAAGGAGGATTTGATTGCTAAGGTTAAAGATTATGAGTGTATGGTTGTGAGGTCTGCGACAAAGGTTCGTAAAGATATGATAGATAAAATGGAAAAGATGAAGCTCATTATAAGGGGTGGTGTAGGGATTGACAACATCGATGTTTCATATGCTGAAGGGAAGGGTATAAAGGTAATAAATACACCTGCTGCGTCATCTGCATCTGTTGCAGAGCTTGTAATCGCACATATGTTCGCCCTCTCGAGGCATATTGTAAAGGGCACAATAGGTATTAAAGAGGGAAAATGGGATAAGAAACAACTAAAGGGTACGGAACTGCTTAATAAGACACTTGGTATTATAGGAGTTGGGAGAATCGGTAAAGAGCTGATAAAGAGAGCAAAAGCTCTTGGTATGAAGGTTATTGCATATGATCCTTATGTAAGTTTAGAAGATATTGATATGGTAGAACTTGATATACTCTTTAAAGACAGTGATTATATATCCATTCATACTCCTTTAACTGACAAGACGAAACATCTTATCGGAACTGATGCTCTTGGAAAGATGAAACAGAATGCGATAGTTGTGAATTGCGCCAGGGGTGGTGTGGTAGATGAGAAGGCTCTACTTGATGCGTTAAAAGAAGGTAAGATTACTGGTGCTTCCTTGGACGTTTATGAAGTTGAACCACCTGAGACATCAGGGCTTATGGAGTTGACAAACGTTACATTCACTCCACATATTGGTGCATCTACTAAAGAAGCACAGGCAAGAATTGGAGAAGAGGTGGTTAGGATAATAAAGGAAGAATTACTATAAAGAGGTTATATCACATACTTAAAAAACGGGGCTGAATTTTTTAAACAGCCCCGTTTATATATTTATATAGAATAATGCAAAATCCTTATTTCTTTAATCACTCTTCTCTTCCTCAATCTCTCTAAGTCTTTCCTGAATCTCAGCTATCTCCTTTTCCACTTCTGATAATAGTATCTTAAGATTATCTATCTTTTCAAGTTCCTCTTCAGCCATCACATTTGCCTCCATCTCTCTTGCCCCATAGGCAGCTATCAACTGTATAGCTTCCTCTTCTGTATATTCTTCCTCTATCTGTGCGAATGAAGGTGTAGTGAACAACATAATGGCAAATATAATTACCAAACTTTTTTTCATACATCCCTCCTGGTATAATGTTCACCCTGAATATTCAGGATAAAAAACTTTGCTTTTTAAGATTTATATGTTATAATATATTTATTAATTACGCTCTTTCTCAGCAGGGAGACAGCTTGCGACCCTCCTTATGGGGCATATGCCACCATTTAACTAAGACTGTTGCTTCCTGCATATCTAACTGGGAATATTCATTCAGGATACTATGGGGTCAATTGATATTTGGTTACCATTTATATCCCAGGATATATTTGGTTAGATATCTGTAGGAATATAGCTCCCCAACTGAAAAAGAGCAAAAGTTTTTAATCTAAAAGGAGGTGTTAGTATTATGAATTACATGGGTATCGATGTTTCAAAGTCAACCTCTCGGTTCGTCATTTTAGACAATGATGGTGAGAGATTCACTAAGGCCTTCACCCTCCAGAATAACAATCAAGGCTTTAGCAAGATCATATCTCGGCTTGAGGAGCTAAGTCTCACACCAGATAATCTCTTAGTTGGAATAGAAGCCACAGGCATCTGGTGGGAAAATCTGTATTGTCTGTTGAACAGTGAAGGATTCAAAGTAATTGTGCTCAATCCCCACCAGACCAATAAGTTTAGAGAAGCACTACGCAAGAAAGCCAAGACTGATGATATAGACGCCTATGTCATTGCAGGGCTCTTGCGCTCTAAGGAATATGCTGCCAGCTTCATACCAGAAGAGTTGATACAAGCCCTCAGAGAGTTTACTAAACTGAGATATGAGCTTATCAAAGATCGAAAGAACTATGAACGCCAAGCCTACAGCCTATTGAGCCTGGTATTTCCTGAATATTCCAAGACAGCTATCAAAAATCCCTTTGCTGTGGCTTCAACCGCGATACTTAAGGCCTATCCCACAGCTAAAGATTTGGCTAAGGCTAAGTCTAAGAAGATCGAGAAGATAGTCCGTTCTATCAAAGGTAATAATTTCAACATCAAAGAGATTCAGCAGCTTATAGATACAGCCAAAGATTCTATCTTCTCCGGTAGAGCCAAAGATGCCAGAGGATTAAACTTGAGTATATTACTTACCCATGTTGAGCATCTCGATAAGTCTATAGATGAGTTGAACCAAAGGATTCAAGAAATTCTCTCTCCTTCAAATAATGATGACACTAACAGCTTTCCCGGAGCTAATCTATTGACTATCCCAGGCGTAGGTCCCAAGACTGTAGCCGCTGTCTTATCTGCTGTAGGTTTGAAAGGCCAAACCTTCGCCTCGGGCAAACAACTCATAGGCCACATAGGTTTTTTCCCTCAGATCTTCGAATCCGGGGAGACCAAAAAAGGTAACAAAATTTCAAAACGTGGTCCTAAGTACCTAAGATGGGCACTCTACATAGCTGCTGTTGCTTGCATAAATCATAATCCCGAATTCAGAGCACTTTATCACAAGAAAGTATCTCAAGGGAAAAACGGTAAACAGGCCCTTATCTGTGTAGCCAAAAAATTGGCTCACCTTTGCCTGAGTATGCTCAAAAGCGGAGAAGTCTACAAACCCGAAAGGGTCTTTATGCCTGCTTGATTGAGAAAGAACAGTTGATCTTTGAAAATCTGTTAATTTTTATCTTTACACTTTATAGGATATCTTTTTGTAATTTTGCATTTTGAACTTTACATTTTTTAATTCTTCCATTTTACCTCCCTTCTCAATGAAAGTTTTAAAAGATATCTATATATATAATATAATGAAAAAACACCAATTTGTCAAGTTATTTCTTTGTGATTTCTAAAAAAGTCCAGAAATCTCTGATTACACAGATTTTTTTCCTAATCAACTAATCAACTATTCAACTAATTAACCAATCAACTTTCCTCCTTTCAACCTTATCCTTAGACATTAGAAATTAGAGCAATTATTCATTTCTCCCTTCTATCTCATCATAACAACCTTCCTCGTCTCAGTATATGAACCAGCCTCCAGCCGATACAGGTATATGC
>JAUWGP010000008.1 GCA_030606335.1 Caldifarciminota bacterium | reverse complement strand
TGGCATATGCCCCATAAGGAGGGTCGCAAGCTGTCTCCCTGCTGAGAAAGAGCGTAATTAATAAATATATTATAACATATAAATCTTAAAAAGCAAAGTTTTTTATCCTGAATATTCAGGGTGAACATTATACCAGGAGGTGGTTATGTTTACTAGAGTCCCAAAGTTACTAGCCACAATCTTGAATGGCGAAATTGGAAATTGGGGTCAGGTCTTTAGTTTTAAATTTACTTGACTTTTTAGATATATTATATCGATACTATAATGAGAGTGTTAATAAGTAATATACTGGATGGGTATACCACGTTAACTCTCAGACTATAGCGAAAATGTTTAACTCGGGTCAAATCAATGTTCCAATTATTGTTAAATATTTTCAAATTCAGATAGTAAAAACCCATGTTTTAAGAGAATAGTTTATAAGGTTACTTGGAAACTTAAAACTAAAGACCTGACCCCATGATCCCTGACCCCATGATCCCACTGTAATTTTTCCCTTGACTTTTTGGAAGAATTGATTTATAATTAATTATTAAGGTCAGATTACCTATCGGTAGATAAGGTTGGCTAACTACAGATTTCTGGTTTAGCAACTTTTCTTAAAGAAACTTATATAAGTCATTATAATAATCTTGTTTTGTAAAGAAAAATTTCGTAAATACCTGAACTTACTATTCGGGAGGCTATAATGACCAGGGAAGAGATAATACAAAGACTTTCTGCTGTGGATGAGGAGTTGGAGAAATACAGTGATAAAATTAAGGGTGATCTTTCTCTCATAATGGTGCGTGGGGCATCTGTGATAGTGAGGTATAACCTTGACAGGAGTACGCAAGATATAGATGTACTATCAACGGGTCTTAAAGGAAGAGGAATAGGTAGTCTTTTAGAGAAATATGGGTTTCATGTGGTGAGTGATGTTGTAGTAAACCTACATCCTGATTTTGAAAAGAGACTTCAGGGAGAGAGAATGAGGAATTTCACTGTTTTTTATCTTGACCCACTCGATCTTAGTATCTCCAAGATATCAAGAGGTTTTGAAAAGGATATGGATGATATATTCAATTCGGATTTAGTGAAAGCCCTTGAACCTGATAGGTTGAAAAGGTTATATTTCGAGGCAATGGAGTACTGGATTGGAGATAAAAAGACATTTGAGGATAACTGGCACAGGTTTGAAAGAAGATATCATGAATATAAAAGTTCTTAAAGAAAAGTTAGATAGCATTCTTTCTTGTTATACTGCCGAGAGAAGAGAGAGATTTTTGCCTTTTTATCTGGTGGTAGCTGAGAAGAAAGACGACCCTCTATACGAGTGGAGTTTATATGTGGTAAAGTACTTTGTAGAGAACGTGTGGTTGAAAATGAAGGACGATGAAACAATCTGGAAGGTTTTGAAAGGATTGAACGAAGTAAGTACGGCAAAAAAGCCTGAGGATAGATATCCCTTCAAGATACCACTTTCTGATTTTCTAAAAGTAGTGTATGACTTGAGAGGTGAAGTATGAAAATAGGAATGATGGGTGCATGGAATACTGATTCAGGTGCTTCGATACACGCTGAAATGGTTGGAAGAAATTTTATAAAACTTGGACATAAGATCTCTGTATTTAGCTTCTTTAAACACAGTTTCCATGGAACTGCATTCGTAAGTGAGGATGAAGATTATGTCACGAGATGTTTTACTGTTTCATCTGAAAAAGAACCACAACTGCTTGCAATACCGTTTTTGAAGAGCGATTATGATTACTTTGTTGTGGAAGACCTTGGTATGTTCCCACAGGACCATCTTGGTAAGATATTCCACTGGATCAAGAGAAGAGCAAAGACAATAAACGTGATACATGATGGAAACCTGAAGGAAGACCCCTCATTTTATCAATTTGACTGGGATGCAGTAGTATGCTTTGATAAGCGGTATTACGACTTTTTAAAACTCGCATATCCTGAGGAGATTATACATATAATTCCATATCCCTGTTTACCCTGGCATCCAGGTGATATGAAGAAAAGTCGTAAAGCGCTATCTCTTCCCCCTGATAAGAAAATTGTCCTTTTATTTGGGCCCGCATCAGAATCTGGAGCAGATAAATACGATATTATAAAGGAGTTAGAGAGTGATTATCCCCTTCTTATACTTATTGTTACAAAACATGAGGCATCCTTGAAGAAATGGAAGGAAATCAAACAAAAAAGCGAAGGGGATATAATAGAAATACGTGAAGAAATACCACCTATAGAAGAGCTTTATAAGTATCTATATGCCTCAGATTTACTTCTTTATAACAAACGAGGTAACCCTGGTATAATAACTGTTGCAAGCACTGCCTTTCAATGCCTTGGTTCTGGTTGTCCAATGGTCACATTGAAGTCTTCTTTTGTTGAAACCCTGAACAATGCTGTTTATCAGTATGAAAGTGATGAAGAACTTAAATCCTGTATTGCAAGTGTTTTCAAAAAGGATAGAAAATATGAAGGTGTAATTAAAGATGCGAAAGAATATACCAATGATAACTCAGGAATGAATATAGCAAAGAAGTTTATTGAATTATTTGAAAAAATCTAACAGGGATTTAAAGAGATTGAACGAGATTTTTAAAAATATCTTTATATCTTTTTTATATAGGACGTTAATCAAATAACGAGTATCAAAAGGACGAGCTTCGTTACCTGCCTACCGTCAGGCAGACGAGTATCGACAACGAAAAACGTGAATTACAAGGTGGTTAATATTATACATGGAGGTATGAGATGAGACTTAAGAGATACGAGGGAAATCCAATCATTACACCGATAGAGGGGAATGAGTGGGAATCAAAAACTGTATTCAACTGTGCAACAGTCCATCTTGATGGCAAGGTGCATATAGTTTACAGAGCAAGAGATAAAGAAGATGTTTCACGACTGGGATACGCTGTCAGTAAGGATGGATTTAAGATCGATGAAAGACTAAAAGAACCAATATACATACCGCAAGGTGAGATCGAAAAATACGGTTGTGAGGACCCGAGAATCTCAATAGTAGGTGATAGACTTCATATGTCCTATACGGCTTATGGTGAAACTCCTGCAATGGAAGTAGGTGTTAGTAGAAGTATACAAATCGCTATGACAAGTATAAGTATTGAGGATTTTTTAGGACGTAAATGGAACTGGAGTAAACCATATTATCCTTTTCCAGGTGTGGACAACAAGGGTGCAGTCATTTTTCAAGAAGCTTTCCAGGGGACATATGTAATGTATCATCGTGTACCACCACACATATGGGTTGCGTATTCAGAAGATTTACGTCATTGGTATAATTCCAATATCCTACTTTCACCGCAATATGAATGGGATTACTTTAAAATAGGGACTGGTAGTGCTCCAATAAAGACGGATTGCGGCTGGCTTGTTATTTATCATGCAGTAGATAAGAAGATGGTCTATCGACTTGGTTATGCTATTATGGCAATTGATGACCCTACTACTGTTATATACAGACATCCAGTGCCGTTACTTGAACCAGAGAAAGAGTTTGAAACCCAGGGTGATGTATCAAATGTGGTATTTACCTGTGGTGCAGTTTTAATTGGAGACACGGTATTTGTTTACTATGGAGGTGCTGATACGGTAATATGCGTAGCCACAGCAAAATTAGAAGATTTTCTCAGACCAGCAAAACTATGGAATGTGTTGTAGAGTAAGATGTTTAGGTAAAGAGATTTATATTTTAATCTGAGTAATCCCTAACCAACTAAAGGTGTTGTGTGGTTATTATCTGAGTAATCAGGTATAATGAATATTATACCAGGAGGGGGTATGAGAAAGGTCTCATGCATGTCGTTTGTGATACTCATATCGATGCTTTTTATGATAAAGGTATCGTCTGCGAGTGATTTCGACACTCTGGCAAATAGAGTCATGGCTAATGATTTTAAGGGTGTGGAGGAATTATTTTCCTGCGGTATCGATATCGATGCACAGAATGAAATCTCTGGGAGTACCGTTCTTATACTCACATGTAGCTTAGAAGGATTCGAGGATATGGTTGAATTTCTTCTAACCAGAGGTGCTGATGTTAGTATTCGCTCTCGAGATAGCACGACCGCATTAATATGGGCTGCTGGCAACTCAAAGAAATATGTCGAGCTTTTGCTATCTAAAGGAGCTGACATCAATGCAAAGGCAGTAGATGGTAGAACCGCTCTTATAGAGTCAGTATTTGGAATTCTTGCTGAAATTATAACATTGGAAGTGCCTGAGCTTTTAATAAAAGCAGGTGCTTCAATTAACGATACTATTGTCGGGGGAGATGCATCTGGATGGACAGCACTCATGTTTGCTACAAACAATGGCAGACCAGACTTGGTAGAATTTCTGCTATCAAATGGGGCAGATGTTAATCATGTAGCGGCTGATGGCACAACAGCACTTATGTGGGTTAGTAGATGGGGTTACAAAGAGATTGCAGAGCTCCTAATTAACCACGAAGCTGATGTCAATCTAATGGCTAAGGATGGTTCTTCTGCCCTTTCTCTGGCTGTTGATAACGAACACAACGAATTAGCTCAAATACTGAGAGCTGCTGGTGCTGATGAATAAATATAACCCTAATTCATTCGGTTGAATAAGTCTACTCAACGAACCTACTAAACCTCTTCGCAAAGTAAACCAATTAAATCTTCTAAGGTATAAACAAATTTTTACTTGACAAATCACCCTTTTTTATGTATATTATATAGAGGAGATTATCCATATTACTGTTATTTTAGAATTCTTATTGGTTATTTTCAGACAATCAAATAAATCAATGAGAAAAGATAGACAAATAGTTAAAAAAGCATTCAGTTTCATTTCTAATCTTTTCATCGGGATTATGATATTTATCTCGATATCCAATCTGTTTGCTCATACAACAAATACCTTCGACAAAAAGATAAAGGTTGGGCCTATCGAGGCAATAACGTTGGGGAATACATCTCAAGATACAGTTTATCATTGTCAATTAGCTCAAGACACCTTTACAGTTACTAATACAGGTGATACTGATCTCGACAATATTATTTTTGGGAGTACAAATTTTAATGGAATTATAGACAATACTTATTTTATACCAAGAGAATGTATCTATTTTACTCCTTCATACATAAATGAACTTCCTTCAGACTCAACTATAACAGTTATAGTAAATATATATGTACGTTGTGGTTTATTTGCACAGGATTACAAGGGTAAAGCCCGTGTAATGGATGACGATGGCTACCCACATGAGACAATAGAATTATGGATAACAGTGTTACCCAAGTACGACCTTGATATCTCAAATAATGAATGGAACCTTGTGAGTAATATCCTCTACCTTGCTGAAATCCCTGGTAACTCAGACAGCGGGTTATTCTTGCTCATCAACCCGAACACAGATATGATAAATGTCGACCCAGACTCGTTTGGAAATGCTGACATTACAAATCTAACCTACACGATGACAAATCTCACAGGTCCTGGTCCTGACATTATAACTACGAATATATCTATTACACCTACTCCTATGATACTTGCATCTGGTTATGCGGATACCCTGCTCTACGAGGTAGACATACCAGAAGGTCAGATTCCAGGTCTGTACGAAGGAATGGTTTATGTGACATCGCCTGGCGAGGATGACACTGGTGATTCCTTCTATGTTAACTTGGTAGTTGGTCCTGTTGAGTCTATAGTGCTGACCGGTACGCTTGATCAGACGGTTGATCATGGTGTGACTGCTATAGATACCTTCACGGTGACCAACAATGGCAATGTAGACCTTGACAACATCGTTTTTTGGGTAACTGACCTCTATGGCGGTGCTGGTCATATGATTGTTCTTGAGAATATCACCTTCGAACCTACATCTATAAACGAGCTTGTTGCGACTGATTCTGTTGAAGTAAAGGTTCATGTTAATGTACCGCTCGGTACCTACGCAATCACCTATACAGGAATGCTGAGGGTCATTGATGACGACGGGTTCCCATCTGATGTCATAGGTGTGAGTGTAACTGTCGAACCTTCCTATGACCTTGATATATGCGACAATGCCCTCTCCCTTTTCTTCAATACCATGGAACTTAGTGGTATACCCGGAACATCGCCCACAGGAAACTTCCTGGTTATCAACCCGAACTCTGAGGCGATGAACGCAGACCCAGACCTGTTTGGAAATGCTAATCTCTTTGATGTAGACGCTGTATCAACGGTTCTCCAGCATGTCGATAATCCGCTGTATTCGATACCAGCATCTTATGTGGTTATCACAGGTTCTGCAACCCTGCTTACTGGTGGAAGTGAGATTGTGCCAGTTGTGGTTAACATCCCAGCTGACCAGGAGGGGGGTGTATACTCTGGAACGATTACGGTATTTGATGTGGTTGCTGGTGTATCCGATGAGTTCGAGTTGATTGTGCAGGTTGGTCTGGAGGAGAATATAGACATAGTTGAGACCCTTACCTCTGGCTCTGGTGACCATGCTTCATGGGTCGACCTAACGACATTCACTGTTGAAAACACTGGCAATGCAGACCTATACAACCTGCTCTTCAATACATCAGGACTCGAAGGTGGTAACTACTTTATACTACCTGATGATATCTATCTCTACGTTACCGACTTCTGGACACCTGTTTATGAAACAGTCATAGATGAGCTTCTCATAGGTGAAACAGCGGATGTCCAGCCAGCAGTTGATGTCCACCGCGGACAACATGCAGGTATATACTCAGGGTTTATAAGGGTGATTGATGATGATGGTTATCCCACTGACGCCATAGCAATATCACTCGAGATATACTCTTCCTATGACCTGGATATTGCTAACAATGGCAGCGACGTAATAGGTAACTATCTTACCCTTGAAGGTAACGCTGGAGAAGAGCATACAGGTGATTTTGATATCTATAACCCGAACAACGATGTCCAGAATGTCGATCCTGACCCATTCGGGAACGACGATCTCGTTGATATAACTTACACAGTCACAGACCTGCAGCACCAGACCAACCCATCCATACTCATAAATGCATACAATGTAACGGTCTCAGCACCATCCAGTCTGATATCTGGTGATGGAACAACAGGGACAGTTACAGTATCCATACAAGTTGGTCAGGAGGAAGGTATTTATATTGGAACTGTTACAGCTACTGATACATCTGATGTATCAGATTACTTTATGATAAAAGTAAATGTAAGCTCTGAGGGTGTCGTTGAGTTTGCAGATACCACACAGGAATCCGTTCTCTTTATTACCCAGAGCAAACCTAATCCTTTTATAGATAAAACATTAATCAAATATGGTCTCCCCAAAAGTTGCAATGTTTATATTCTGATATATAATCTTTATGGGCAAGAGATATATACTCTTATAAACGAGAAACAGAAAGAAGGGATACATACAGTATGCTGGGATGGAAGTGATGCTTTTGGGAAAAAAGTCCCAGCTGGAGTATATTTTCTTAAGTTTAATGCTGGGGAATATACTGTAACAGAGAAAATAATTTTAATGAGATAGAATCATTTGATTTAGGTTATAGGGTAATGGATGTTAAATATCATTGAATGTGTTATGTATTTACTAAAAGGATATATATTAAGAAAAATCAAAATTGATTTATTTTTGTATTGTCTTTTATTTATAGTAACGAGCTATGGAGAAGAAATACCATTTCCTCTGAACCCAAGGCTATCTTCTAAATTAGATGCCAAATCCTATGCTATGGGTGAGACTTATATGTTTTCTGATGGAGCCGCAAGTATCTGGCAAAATCCATCTCGTATTGGTAGGTTAAATAATATCACATTTGGTACAGAATATGAAATCAGGAAGGATCCGTTCGAAATTATTTGTCAGGATGTATTATATTTACCCCAGCTTATTGGTATTACCTATTCATTTGAAAAAACAACTCTTGGACTTTTATATTTTATCCCATATAATTTGGAAACTCATGACTATACAGGAGATTTGCAGACCATCTTGAGAAATCTGTCAATAGGATGTAACTATAAGATTTCTTCGAATGTTACTATCGGGGGGACATTGGGATTACTCTGGGGGTATTCTGAACACAAATATATCTCACAGTACACAAAAGATGTGTGTTATTACAAAGTGAAAGGTTTTCAGGGTTTGATTGGATTAGATTGGCAATACAGTCCTAAGATTGAGATAGGACTGGTGCTCAAATCACCTGCTTACTTGACGGGAGACTGTGAATGGAATTATTCAGGCACAAATTGGTGGAATAACCATGGCGACACTACATTCACAAAAATTTATTCAATTAATGAAAGGTATTTTTATCCAATTAATATAAGCACGGGCATATCTATCAAGCTCAATGAATCCTTTACCCTTAATACACAATTGTCCTATATCGGATGGCATGTAGAAGAAGGTGAATGGTATTATAGTTTTAGAGAAAACGAATTGGAGATGAATGTGGGATTGGATTGGCAAATAAATCGTTATCTCTCCTTCAGAGCAGGCTCCTATATTTTCTATTTTCCTTCCCCTAAGGATTACGATATCTCGAAATTCGTTCCATCATATACTGGAGGATTAGGTATCAAGATACCCTTCGGTACTATTGGTATAGCTATAGGAGGTGGTGAAAATATAGAATTTACCATTCCTCAAGAAAGATATTTTATTTTGGTTGATTTAAATATCAATTTTAGGTCATTTTAGTTTTTTTAAAACCAAGTGAAACGACTTTACACCTATGTTGTATTTTATCCTTCTTTTTAATTACATAACTAATACTCTGATAGCGACTATCACTGATACGACAAATCTCCAAACTGATTCTCTCTGTCACTCATTTGAAATCCAGGATTTGGAAAAATATCCAATCCAAAGTATCAGGGATGTCCTCTTGCTTCAGCCTGGAGTCATAGATTGTAGGGGCGACCTTCATATCAGGGGAGGCTTTGCTGAAAATATAGAGTACTGGATTGATGGAGTGCCTTTATATATACCCAATCTTCCAGTTGGGTTTATTAATAAAATTTCCTTTAACGGTAATCCTACCTCAGGAAGATATGGAAGACCAAATGTGGTAGAGATAGAGATAAAAGAGAGAGTGAAATCTGGAGGATGGTTGACGGGATTCGATGAAGGTATGAGTACCTACGAATTGAGTGCTTCAGGGATATATAATGATAAGTTGAAATATTCATTTATGGGTTATACCAAATCCAGAGATTATGAGCGTTCATATCTTTTTGACCTTTCAAACACTGATAGTGATCTTTACTACCTTTTGGGTAGTATGAAATACGAAGTTTCTCCTAATATAAATATAGGTTTAGGATTTATAGCAGTAAGGGGACAAGGCGGTTTATATTCTACATTTCTCGGCTTGCCTTGGTTTTTACCGAGTGAGAACTCTGAAAAATATAAACCTGATTGGCTGCGTTCAAGCTGGTTAGAGAAAGGCAAGCAATTATATGCCTTTTTCCAACATAGGATCAATGATAAGATATCGTATTCAGCAAGATTAGTAAACTTCAATCAATATAAAATAATTGGTGAAAGGGACCTCAATTTTGACGAGGAAAGACGTTTTTATGAGGATATTAAGTTCGAACCCTGGTGGATGTATACTTACCATCGTTATACCACAGCCCAAGGTACAGGTTGGGATGAACGGGATGAGAACGGCGAATATATTTATCCTTATGGTGTGCCTGCGTGTTTCCTATTTGGTTCACCTTCGTTCTGGTATGAGATGGAGAGGAGTGTGAGTTTGATAAATATCGATTTTGATGCGAGACTAAGTGACTGGTTAAAATTTAATACAGGTATCGAATTTAAAGGGATTACAATATTAAATAAGCTTACTGATCACATTAGTTCAATGCCTACTGTTGATTCTGTGACACCAAATGGTGATACTATACCGGTTGTCGACCCAGAACTAAGGGATATAAGTATTTACTTATATTGGGACTACATTAAAAAAAACCCAATACAGAATAGTTTATGGTTCGATTTTACAGCGCACAATGCAGGTGTTGCATTAATTTGGGGAGTCAGAGTTGTTTATTATAATCCAGGGACTTGGAAATTTGTAGTAGATTACCCTTCTTCCGATACTTTACAAATAGAATCGACCTGGGAAATAAGTCCTAAGTTTTCTATTACATATAATCCAGCAGATAGATTCAAGATTTTATTGGGGTACAATCAATATTATATGAACGAGTCATATATTAAGGATTATCATCCTTTTGCCCATTATAGCTATAATTTTAGTCTTTTCAACTACACTGAAAGAGAAGGTGCAATAATTCTCTTGTCTCAGGTTAAATCTTTTAAATTACAGGGATTATTCAATATCAAAAGCAATTTCATGCTTTCTCTTATTGCCTTTTTAAAAAATGTCTATGGTTCATATAACAGTCCTTATCCTCCATGGACTTATTATTCATCGTTAGAAAGGGAGGGATATGGGGCATCCAGAGGAATAGAAGTAGTGTTTAGATATAGTTTACCCGATTTAAGTTTGTATCTCAATTATACGTTACAGGACTCGAAGTGGAAATTTAGACTCTATGGGAGAGAGGAACTCTATCCTTCTGACTGGGACCAACGGCATAGTATAAATGCTTTTCTTTCTAAGGATATCCATAACGAATGGAAACTCGCCAATATTAAACCCTTAGATAATATCAATATATCGATCATCTTAGAGGCAAAAAGCGAATTAACATATACTAAAAGAACCGATAATGGAAGGATTGTAGATGGCTATAATGAAGAGCGTATGAACTGGATTTACAATACGGATCTCAAATTAACCAAAAACATATATTTGGGCGGATTGAATTTTTCACTCTTTGTTGAAATTGATAACCTTTTCAATACGAAAAATATAATAAATGTTTATCCTAATACTGGAAAACCAGATGATAATGGTTTGATGTACGACAGAGAATATTACTTGAGTCTCACATTTCCTAGTCATTATGAAGAGGATGACGGGATACCAGTTGGCGTACTTTTAGATGGTAGTGCAGACGAGAGGAGAGATTTTGATGGAAATGGATATATATCAAGAAATGAGTGGTATGAAAGCTATGTAAGAGCTTATACAGATTATATGAGAGACCCCTTTAATTATGGTCCGCCGAGAAAGATTAGCGTAGGTATACAGATTGTATGGTGATATTAGTTTGTAATTATTCTTTATGAAAGACTGGATAGTAATATTATTCTTATTGGTCTGTAGTTGTGGGAGAGTAGGGCATGTAATTATAGAAGACACACCTGTCCTTACACCAGTAAATATAGATTTGGTTGATCCTTCCTGGGCTCCAGATGGTGAGAAGATAGCTTTTGTCCATGAATACCGCTCAGATAAGGTTATATCATATATCAGAACCTTTGACACAACAATTGTAAATATAACAACCGGTACATATCCAAACTGGAATAGTGAAGATAGTGTTACTTATGTATGTTTCACAGAAGAAGCCATGTATATTTTAGAGATATGTCTTTCAAATGATGATAGCAATGTCATTTTTACTATTTCACCAGATGACATAGGTCTACCACCTGGGACGCCTCCTTTGGATTTGTATAAAGGCGTGAAACGATACCAAAATTCTATTATAATTGAAGATTATCTATCGAGAATCTGGCTCATATCCATTGTAGATAGTTCATTTACCTTCTTGATAGATGGAAACAACCCCGAATTTGCACCAGACGGTAGCAAAATCGTCTATGAGAATTCAGGTATTTACATATATTCCCTTGAGGATGAGGAATATGAAAGAATAACACCTACTGGAAAATGTCCTGTCTTCTCTCCAGATGGGGAAAAAGTAGCTTATACAGATGATATGTGGATATATGTAATTACACCTCATCAATCAGGCGTTACAAGATATCCTCTATCCTTTACTGCTACATCCCTCTCATGGTCACCCGATGGAGACTGGATCGCTTATCGAAGAGATGATACTGGAGTAATTGAGGCTTTAAGTCCTTATCTCCCACATGAACCCTGGAAGTAAAATGAAGGTTTTTTCAAGGAATCTGACAGTAAAGAAATAAAAAATAGTATTATGTTTATTTAAAAAGGAGAGGCAATGTTCTCATCTGTAATTTATTTGGTCTCTACCCTACTATGTATCTCCCCTTATCCGAAATCTATCTATAAACCAGCTCTTAGAAATAGAATTTATCGCGAAGTAACCAACGAGCCAGCAGACCTCTGGATTATAGGTTGGACAGGATGCGGTGATTTAACCGATTATATGGTAAGCAATACAATCCAGGGAGGTGGACCATTTGTGAGACCTCCTGACTGGGATTACTATGACGGTTCATTTCCAACCTGGTCCTGGGATGTATATCCTGATTTGAGAGGACTTGGTTGCGAATATCCTGCTGGTTCTGAACAATACTATTGTTATTCTGCTGGTTTATGGGTGGGTGCATTATATCCCATTATAAGTGCCGATGATACTGTTTGGGTACCCAATGTAAGCAAAGGTGTTTACCACTCTGACCTGGGTGCAATGAGAGTATTGGAAATGCAAGATGTGGGAATCCTTGGGGATATATCCGGTTTGGGTCTCTATTTCAGCGACCAGAGAATCCCAGAAGGATATCCGAATGATGGATGCTTCCTCTTTGTACAAACCAGTATGTATCCAGAGAGCTACCGGGGATTATGGCCATTTGCAGATACCTCTCTTAATAGCAGAAGACCACCTGAGATGCAGCTTGACCCAGCAGATGGTGATATAGTTTCTATGCAGGATACATACGGTGTTGCAGGAGACTGGATACCAGCCGATAGTGCCGTTGTTATCTGGGATAGAGATACAGGACCATACGATGGTTTGGGACTTGGTATAAGAGTAGAACAAAGAACATATTCCTGGAATATGCCAGATAATGGATGCTACTTTTTTATTAATTATAAAATAAGAAATATGAATGATTTTCCTCTAAGAAATTTATATACAGGATTCTTTATGGACAACGATATTGGTTCTGGTATTGACGAGCTCGATCAAGGGGCATGGGATGACCTGGTTGATTATAATACAGACCTATCTTTAGGATACACATATGATTACGACAACTACGAACCCGATTGGACTACGCTCGCGGGTTACATTGGAGTGGTTTTGTGCGAGACTCCGGGAAATGCAGGGCTGACTGGATTCCGTCCATGGCTTTATAGCGACCCGGTTGATTATGATGGTAATGACTCTCTTAAATATAATGTTTTATCAGATAGTATTTTTATGTCATGGCAAATCCCACATGATGTTAGACAGCTATCAAGCAGTGGTTCTTATCAGGTTTTAGAACCTGAAGAAGAGGTTGATTTCACTATTGCAGTTGTAGTTGGTTACACATTAGACGAACTTGAAGAACATGCACAGATGGCAATAGATCAATTTAATAATGGTTATATCCTTGAGTCTCCAATAGTGCTTAATATTGAGACAATTCCAACACAGGTATCGCCCGGAGATTCGGTAACAATAAGAGCTTTTGTATTCGACCCAGATGGCATATCAGAGGTTAAAGCTTATATAGTATCTATTGAAGATAGTCTATATGATTCGTTATATCTATTTGATGATGGTGTTCATAATGATAGTCTTTCTGAAGATCATATATATGGAAATTCATGGCAGACCCCTTATGAAGGTAATAGCTGGTGGATCAACATACAAGCAACAGATAATCTATCAAATACAACAATTATCGAAAATGGAACCAGTTTTACAACTCTTGGACCCGTTTCTATATCAGACTGGCAGATAATTGGTGACGATTCAATCCCAAGTCAGGGAGATTTTTTATATATACAAGTAGAACTTTGGAATGAAGGACCTTTCCCATTAAATGGTATTACAGCATCCATAATAACAGGGGATCATTATATATCAGATATAGATTCGAATCAACAATCCTATGGTGATATAGAACCTTTTGGTTATGCTGTTTCTCAGGGACATTATAAAATCCTTGTATCAGAAATTTGTCCAGATGGTCATTTAGTCAACTTTTATTTAGAAATTCATGATTCTTTTCAAGTTGAGTGGAGAGATACTCTTAGTATAAAAATATATGACGATGTTGGTCCGTTTGTCCATTATCCAGATGTTATACCAAGATATCTTGAGCCAGGTGAAAATGTAATTATAAGAATGCAACTTATCGACGGTTCTGGTGTTTTTTCGGCAAATTTTGTAATCGAAAATCCAGTGGGAAATCCTCTAACAACTATTACACTCAATCCAGTAGACAGTAGTTTCTATCAAAACATCTGGACAACACCTGTAAACGAAGAGGAGTTCTATAATATAAATATAACAGCAGAGGATAGTATTGGAAATGTAAAAGAATACATTAATTTAATGGAATTTACCACAAAACCTTTTGTTAGGAATGCGAATATATTGGTGGTTGATGATGACAATTATAATCGACCTCCTATAGGTAATCCTAAATTCTATGAAACATATTATACTGATGCACTATCGAATAATGGTTACAATTGCGATGTATACGATGTCTTTTGTTATGGTTCTCCAGATACCTCAATTCTTAATCGATATGATATCATTGTATGGGAGACAGGAACAACCTGTGGTAATTTATCATATCAACAGGAATATTATAACTCAAGTTCAATAAGTCAACAAGAAGATACGATTCTTTATCTGTATATTACTCGACATAGAGGAAACCTTTTTTTATCCAGTCAAGGTATATATGATATTCGATATGGAAATCTTATTCGTTTTCTTGGCGTAATCCCATGGGGTATTAATTTTGATATTGATATTGATACAATAATTGGTATAATTGATGATCCTATCGGAAATGAATTGGAATTCAACATATCCGGTGGTTCAGGAGCCTCTAATCAGATATGTCAATCTTCTTTTGATGAATACTATCCCCATTCGGAATCAATTTTTATATACCAGGATGATGGCTGTGCTGGGGTAAGAGGAGAAATTGCTAATAGTCGAACCGTTACCCTACCCTTTGGTTTTGAATCCATCAATAACGAAATCGTAAGGGACACTCTTATGAATAGAATCATAAATTGGATTTTATATGGTGAAGGTGTAGATGGTGAGAATGAGAATATAAAATTATCCCTTCAGTGTTATCCTAACCCATTCTCCTCAAAGATACACATTAACTATCAAATACCCGGAAATAAGAGGAGCAGAACCAGTGTCAAAGTTTATGACATCACAGGTAGGTTGAAAAAGAATTTATTCGAAGGATTCAGGGAACCACGTAACTATATGATAGGTTGGGATATGAGTGAGGATGAATTATGTGCAGGTATATACTTTATAAGATTGGAGAATAAAGAAAGCAACTTAACGAGAAAAGTTATCGCCATCAAATAAACAATTTTTGTTTTTTGCTCCAGGTTGATTCAATATAAGATTAAATTGCATTATTAATGATAAAAAAATGCAAAAAGAAACCAAGATATACAAAACAAAAGTCCTTATCAGAAACAATATAACGCCTGTATCAAAGACAAGGACATTGCCAGTTGTAATATTTATGATACCTTTGTTATCCATTTCTTTAACATTAAACGCAGATATTTATCCAAATATTCAAGAAGAAAAAATTTTTAACAAACTCGGTTGGAATGAATCAAAGGATGTGATTAAAAACGACTTTCTTGTCAATGATGATACTACAGGTGGATGTAATCAATATTTTCCCTCAGTCGCTATGTGTAAAAACAGCTACTTTGTGATATGCTGGGTAGACAACAGCACAATTAGTTCTGACATATATGCATTAATATACGATGTTCGTGGTAATCCAATGGGCTCTGAATTCAGGGTTAATGATGATGCTGGTATAAATTGGCAGACGAATCCTTCAATAGGTATGGATAGCTTCGGTAACTTTGTGATATGCTGGCAAGACGACCGTAGTGGTTTTACGGATATATATGCACAGAGATATGATAGCTTAGGTAATCCAATCGATTCAAACTTTAAAGTAAATGATGATGCCGGGATGGCTGGTCAGTTTTATCCATCGATAGCAATTGATGTCTATGGTAACTTTATAATTTGCTGGATGGATTCGCGTAATTACAATCTCGATGTGTATGCACAAAGATATGATGCGTCAGGAAATCCTATAGGTTCTAACTTCAGAGTGAACGATGACGAAGGAACGAATATGCAGTACTATCCCTCAGCAGCTATAGATATTAATGGTAACTTTATATTATGCTGGGTAGACAGTCGTAAGGGTGATTGGGAAATATACATACAGATATATGATTACACAGGAAATCCTGTCGGCTCAAATTTTATGATTAATAATACAGAAGTAACTGCTTTGCCTCCCTCAATTGCAGTGGACAGTAGTAGGAGTTTTGTTGTCAGTTGGCAGGACCTGCAAGCAGACGACGGTGATATCTATGCGCTGAAATTTGATGCATTAGGTAACCCAATGGGTCTTATCTTCAAAGTAAACGACGATGAGGGTATGAACTGGCAACAATATCCAACGATAGTAATGGGTGCAGGTGGTAACTTTATGATTTGCTGGACTGATTGGCGAGATAACTATGAGCCAGATATTTATGCGCAACTATACGATACATCAGGAAGTCCTATAGGGTCGAACTTCAGAGTGAATGAGGACGGAGAGACAAGCATGCAATTATCACCTTCAGCATCAATGGATATTAACGGAAACTTTTTAATTTGCTGGATTGACTGGCGCAATGATAATGCGGATATATATGTGCAGAGATACGATAGTCTCGTCAACCCAGTTGGTTCAAACTTCAAATGGTCAGAAGATCAAGGAACAAGATCACAAGAGTATCCTTCAGTGGCAAGTAATATGTGCGAAAAATTTATGGTTTGTTGGCAAGATGATCGAAATGGTAACTGGGATATATATGCACAGATATACGATACATTTGGAAATTTTTGCGGTCAGAACTTCAAAGTAAATGACGATGTAGGGACCAAATGGCAATTATCACCTTCAGCATCAATGGATTACAAAGGAAATTTTGTGGTTTGCTGGGAGGATAGGCGTAATAACGATCTCGATATCTATGCAGAGATATATGATGCATCTGGTATTCCAGTAGGAATAAACTTTAAGGTTAACAACGATACAGAGATAATAAATCACAGGTTCCCATCAGTAGCTATGGACTTTAACGGCAACTTTGTCATTTGCTGGATGGGTTGTTCGTATAACGGTTACTGGGATATCTATGCTCAGAGATATAATTCCTATGGAAACTCTATAGGTTCAAATTTCAAAGTAAATGATGATGAAGGAACAAATTGGCAATCTTATCCTTCAGCAGCTATTGACAGTACTGGCAACTTTATGATTTGCTGGGAAGACAAGCGTAATCATAATTATGATATCTATGCCCAGATGTACGATGTGCTTGGAAATCCTTTAGGGTCGAATTTCAAAATAAATGACGATGAAACGTGGAGTTCCCAAAAGTTACCATCAGTAGCTATGGATTGTGAGGGAAAATTTGTGATATGCTGGGTGGATTGTCGTAGTGATTATGACATTTATGCACAAACATATGATGCGTCAGGAAATCCTATAGGTTCTAACTTCAGAGTGAACGATGACGAAGGAACGAATTGGCAGTTGTCACCATCAATAGCTATAGACCCTTATGGTGAAAGGTTTTTGATAACATGGGAGGACTATAGGAACCCTGATGGCGATCCTGAAATAATGGCACAAAAATATGAGAACGGTGTTGTGGTAGGTGAAAACTTACAGATAAATGCCTCTGATTCTTTACCTTACAATCATCAAAAATCATGGCGGTTTTGCCTTGACTGTAATCATAACATCATAGTGTTTACATGGATGGATGACCGTAGGCATAGAGGATATGATATATATGGTAAAGTTACCGACTGGAAGCTAATAGGAGTAGCAGATGATAATAGAGAACAGGGAATCCCAATTCTTGGTGTTATAGTATATCCCAATCCATTTAGCACAAAAGTAATTATAGAATTAACTACTCAGGATTCAGAGTCAAAAAATTCTCAAATTTTTATTTACGATCTAAGTGGAAGATTGGTTAAGACCATGTGGAATAAGGGAATTACAAGAGCTAAGTTTACAACTGAATGGGATGGGAGAAATAATTTTGGGAAAAAAGTCCCAGTTGGAGTATATTTTCTTAAAGTTACTGCAGGTGAATATACTGAAATAAAGAAATTATTAAAAATGAGATAATGTTCTTTTTTTGAGTTAAATCGGCGTTAGAGTATTTCAATAAAAATAAACGATATCAAAAAAAATAGATTTGTTTAGTGTGTTGTAAATACCTATACCCTAATTCATCTAACTGGAGGTAACTATGATGAAAACAATATATATACTTGTAATAATTTTGACCCTGGGTCTTCTTAAACCAGACAATATTTACGCAAAATCCAGAGAGGTTTACCTTTTACCAACTAAACCTGGAGAGCCAAGTAAAATAGTTACTGCTGAAAAAGACTGGGTCTGGTGGCTTATACAGTATGATGGTATTTATGGTGGTTATCTGTGTCCTTATCTTCCTGGTGACACACTTGGTGTATTCTTTGAACCACCTGCAGCCTGCTCTCTTGTTGAAGTACACTTCTGTAAATACATGTTTTCAGATGCTGGGGTCTACTCATACTGGGGACTTGTAGCAGACGTCCCTGATGGAGTAACACTTAATTCCTATGAAGAGTATCACAATTCCGCATCTATGCCAGGACCAACTCCTGTTGGAACTATTTTCGCACGAGCTGAATTTGACTTTCCATTTACCGAAGACTGGCAGTGGGATACCCTCAGCGTCCCTGGCACCCCTGATGTAGGTAAGGATGCCTTCTGGGCTGGTACTGTAATAGGTGACTCAAGCCATACATCGAGGATAGATCCGAATGTAAGTCCCCCGTACCATGCAATATGTTATAAGCAGGGTGGTGCAGCCCCAGCAGCAAATGGACCTGGTTGGTATTCCTCATGGCACCTCTTCTGGGTAAGAGCGCTCGTGAAGGTCTATGAGAATATTGGTCCTGTCATCGAGGCTGAAGAATTACAAGGGACATATAACACGGGTGATAGAATGGTTGATATCTATACAGAAGACTTCGACCCGGATGCCTCGACCCTGGGAATCGATAATATAACGCTCTACTATATTCTTAATGATACATATGATACCCTGGATGTTAATGTAATTCAGGATTCAGTGAGGTTTCCTGCACCTGGATGGGAATATGCATGGTGGCATGTGACAATACCAGATCAGCCACCAGAAACTAAGGTAACCTACTGGGTTGAGGGTTCTGATGGTGTGGGTGCAGTAGATATAACTCCTGTGTACTGGTATAAGGTTAAGGCGGGTACACCCGGAAACGCTCTTCTATATATCGAGTCTGATGAAAACTGGGGTTCTGGTTTACACGATGCATTTTTAGGTCTGCCCTGGGACTTATGGTATGAAAGAACTGACGGTATCGCTGATAACACAGTAACAGACTTCTATGCAACAGGTGATGGGGCAAGGGCTGTTTCATGGCTTGCTTTCACCGGTGCTAACTTTGCTATGGAGCCTTACGGCTGGTCTTGGATTCAACCCTTCAGAGACTTCATGGACAACGGTGGATGTTTATTCCTTGCTGGTCAGGATATACCCGGGGGTGGCTATGGTCTTGGTTATGGTGAGTGGATTGCATACCCATCACCACATCCTTTAAGAGATTACTTGAAGGTATATGCAGGCATCGATGATTACATACTCGAATCTCCCTTCACTGTTACCATAGAAAACACAGATATACTCACCACAGGTATGCCTTCTGAGGTAACTGTTGACTGTAATTTAGTAGAGCAGATAACCTGGACCGGCATATTCACTGAAATAGATGATGAGTGTGTTCCGCTCTTTTTCGATGAGGAGGGGAACATTCTTGGATACAGATATGAAGACCCGGAGTTTGGATTTAAGGTAGTATTCCTGTACTTCCCTTTTCATGCCGTAACTGACACAAACGCACAGGATACATTAATCTACAATCTTACATCCTGGTTTGAACTTGGTGTAGAGGAAACTTCTCAGGAACTGGCTTACAATCTTCCTGTTATAACTCCAAACCCAATCTCAAAGTCTGCAACATTAAATTTCAGCATCCCAAGGAATGAACATGTATCCATAAGGATATACGATGTAACAGGTTCACTTATAAGCATACTTACAAACGAAAGATTTAATGCTGGAAAGCATACCCTTACAATAAATACAGATGAGCTTGTATCGGGTGTATATTTTCTTAAGATGGTTGTGGGTAAATATACTGGTGACAGAAAGTTCTTGGTGCTGAAATAGTATTATTCTGGACAAATAAGTTCGAGGAATATCACACCCTCATAATCTCTTTCTCACCTTTCTGTCAGATGTCTCCGTCAGTTGACGGAAACGGATATGTGCTTCGCTTTAACATATACAACAGATGTTAAATGGTAGCACTATTTATATAGTGCTCCATAAATTGCGTTCAAAACACCGGATTGATAGGTTTATCTCCTTTTTTCTTGATTTTTGTAATAATTTGTGATATAATATAGGGAGAATTGGAAGGTTGATTTATTATATAACAGCTATATATAGAGGAGATGATATATGAAAAAACTTAAATATCTTGCGATACCTATAATCCTAATTATTTGTACAACTATAGGATGTTTCATAAATATATCAGCTCCAAATACCATTACAGGTTCAGGAAATGTGGTCACGATAGAGAAAAATTTTATCGATTTCACCAAAATCGATATAGCTAATGCATTTAAGGCTACTATCACCCAGAGTGATAGTTTCAGTATTGTATTGAGAGTTGACGATAATATTGAAAATTATCTTAATGCAATTAAGCAGGGAAATACATTCAAAATATACCTTGACAGAGGATATTCTTATCAGAATGTAACTCTTGAAGCTGATATTACACTCCCTGATTTGGAGGACTTAAATCTGAGTGGAGCATCTGAAGCTACTATTTTCAATTTTGATTTCGAACATGCTTTCGAGGCTAATTTATCAGGTGCCAGTATAGTCATCACTACTATGAACACAGGTAATGTATATTTAAATTTATCTGGTGCTAGTCTCATTACCCTGGAAGGGGATGGTAAAGATCTGGATATCAATGCAAGTGGTGCCAGTACGTCAGAATTAGACAATTTCATAGCTATTAATGCAGATGTCGTTCTAAGCGGAGCAAGTCAGGCTATGATTCACACAAGTGGAATATTAAATGCTAATCTAAGTGGTGCATCAAGACTTTACTACTACGGTAATCCAACAATGGGGAACATCACTATCACTGGAGGTTCAACAATGCAAAACTTGGGTCCGTAGAAAGACCAAGTCTTGACATTATACATTTTTCTTGACAATCTATTGATTATATAGTATAATTTTAATGTTTATAAACTTATAGAATTTCAGAATGCTTGACCCTTATTTTCGCATGAAAAAATTAATCTTAATATTTCTCCTGATTTTCGGTTGTGCGAAACATCCAACATTAATAATAAGGCATAACAATACGATTCGCATTCCAGTCGTTGCAGGTCACGAAGAACCAGAACCTGGTAAATTTTCTGTGGGAGGAATCTGGACAACAGGAGAGGAGGAAGAAGATTCTACTGAGTATTATTATCAGGAACACCTTTACAAGGATTACTACCCATATCTTCAACCAATGTCAAGATGGTATATAAGATATGGCTTAAACAAGCATTTCTCCATTGTCAGTGGATATGATGAAAAAGGATATTCAGGGGATATTGTTTTTCATGTAAGAGAAAACCCACCATATTCATCAATAGGTGTTGGGGCGGTTTTTATCAATGGAAATATCCGGGAGGAAGATATATATCCCAGAGTTTCCATATCCTTTTCTGCATCTCCTATTAAGGAACATGAAAATATTAAGATTTTCGGTTGCGGGACATTTACATATTTTCCTGTCTATATAGATTTCAGTTTGTATTTCAGGGACACCCTGGGTAATGAACATTATTATGAGATAGATGAAATCTATAGAGGAAGTGCAATGGTTAGTACAATTGGTGTAGATTGCAATCTGAATCAATTCGGATTCTCTCTTGGGTATGACTTTATAGGCAATATTAAGGCATATGGAGTAAGGGTGGAGGCAGAGGATATTCCACCTGAAGTGATATCTATAAACCCGGCACTTAAAACAAGGTTCAGGGGAGGTATATACTTTAAATTTTGAAAAAGAGATTGGGTTCACTTCTTTTTATATACCTTTATTTCATTGTCTTTATTCACTTCAAACAATACATCAAAACCCTCATCCAGACCTGGCTCTTCTGTCAGGTATGTCTGTTTTTTTATAATGCTTGACCAGTCAGCCTTTTTAGAGTACTTTTCTCTTAGTGCAAGAAGTGGGTCGTTTACACGCCTTTCAATACAGCTTTCTGAAGAAAGATTGAAGTAAATCCCTACTGTTTGAACTCCGCTATACTCATTCCCCAGTTCTATGAATAACTTTCTTATATCTCTTGAAATATTTGTATCATCTACTATCAGACTATGACCATGTTCTAAAGATTTTCGTGATGTATCAATCTCCAATTCGCGGTAAAAATCCCTCAGTTCATAATCATAATTATAACCACTCTCCATTGTAATAATACTGTCCAGACAAACACGTGTGGTCTTGGGTGAAGATACCATCTTAACCAATGACATTGCAAGGGTCGTCTTGCCGCATCCAGCAGAACCAATCATAAGAATTAGACACTGTAGTTCCTTTAAGTATCCTTGAATCTTTCCAATCAATTCGTTATAATATTCCATAAGACATTTTATAATATCCTCAGTTTGCCGGGCATGTTTTTATTTTACCATAACTTTCCCTCTATGTCAAGAAATTATTTCTTATCTCTGAATATAACTCACAAAATGAGTTCACATATAATGGTTAAGTCTTTCTTCAAGTCGATTAACTCTCTTAATTAAATACTCTTTTGAACTATCTTTAATCGTAATACCTCATCATTTATTTTAAAATTTCTAAATAAGTGTTTTATAAATCAATTACGCCGCTTTTGAGGTGGGATTTATCTCGAAGGAAAGTTAAAACAAGTTTCTAATTTATGTAGAATTCCGATTAACCATATAATTTTAATTAATAAGAGAATATTCTCAAATTCCTTACTTGACAAAAGGGACATTTTGGATTATAATATATGTAGATATTCTATCTTTATTGTAAGTGGATATTAGAGCTAATATAATCCACATTCCTATTGAATTTCTCCTATGCTAATCGAAAGCTATCGAACTGCAATTAGAAATACACCATAAAGAAACACGCAGTCATTTCTTTCTCCTAGATACCTCAGATGTAGAATTGTAGTATCCTTCTAAAGTTACTCATCTCCTGTTCATATAGAGACTCGCCATTAAAAGAGATTAGCTTAGTTACTTATAAAAAATGAGGACTACATTCTTCTTGTTAATTTTTTAATTTCATATGTGTTTTTAGAAGTAATTAATGGAAAAATATTGTAATAGGTATTTTTCTCTTACCACCTTATTAAGTAGTTTATTGTGAGTTAGAAAAGCTTTTATACATATGATATTTTCCTCCTCAATTGCAATTGGGTTTTTGCGAAACATTAACTTACAGGTAAAAGAATACATTACTTGGTATATTGTAAATCTGTATTCAAAAGATAGACGACAAACTTGTTGATGTCAAAAAGTTTACTTTTATAAAATAAAAAAGGGGGTGTTACTATATTATATGCTATATTGTTGATTGTGCTCTTTTTGGTCCAATTTTCGAACAGTGAGTGGTCAAAGAAGATATCGGAAAAAGTGGGAAAATTACCGCTTGCACAAGAGCTTTTCCCAGATGCTGAGATTTTGTGGAGTAGAGAGTTTAAAGGAAGAATGCTTGATTTTAGGGCTGCAAAAGTGAGTGGACATATAGCAGTCGCAACAGTTAATGATGAAACAAAAGAGGGAACCGTTTATTACTTTACTCCTGATGGGGAACTGTTATGGAAACTTAATAATAAAAAAGATACACGACTTAACACGATATATCAGATGGGAATGAGACTCTCTGACAATGGCGAGACTGTATTAATCCAATGGAGTGGTGACTATGAGTCTGCTGAAAATCAAGTTTATAGTAAAAATGGTGAGTTACTTTATAGTGATACCGAGATTGGTGTATGCTACCAAGTGTCACCTGAGGGTGGGTATTTATATAAAGCGTTTGGGAAATATGTTGGTTCTCGATGGTTACGATCTCGGGACGGAAAATCCTTAGAGATAGAAAAAAATTTACAATTAAACCTTCCCCTGGATATCCGCCCTATATTTCATATTCTTTCTGATGATGAAGTAGCAGTGACCTTAAAAAAATGGACGGGTTGGGAATATCGTCAGCGAAAGATACGTCTTATAAGAGCAACTGTACATAAGACTCTTTCAGATAAAGAGATAAGAGACTCCTTAGCGGCTCTGTGGGAGGAAAGGCAAATAGATGAAAAGTCCTATTTGGGAATATTCTCCCTACCTGATGGTATGGAAAAGCAAGTCTGGGATTTGGGAGATGAAAAACTGATATCTATTGTCCCTGTGGGAGATTATTATCTTTTGTTTACACAGAATGATAGAGGTACTTTTGACAAAGGAGACGATAAATCATTCTGGTGCCTTTTTGAGAAAAATGGGACTCAGCTATGGAAACAAGAGCAAAAAATAAGTACAGTTATGGGACCTACTCCCTTCATATCCGTTGATGATAAACACCTTGGTGTATTCCTTCCCTCGGGAGATTTATATTTGTTGGAAATAAACTCAGGAAAGATTTTAATGAGAGAAAAAAATGAAACAGTAAAAGTACGAGATCGAACTTCGTTCTTTATAGAGAGTCAAAGACTTATCTTATCTGGAGAAAGCAGGCAGAGAGGTGACTACAGAGCGTACGTAAGGAACTTGAGCGAGAATTGGAATGTCCTAAGCAAATATTGGAGAAGGGGATTAATTCTCGAGGCTGGTGACTATCAATTGGTTGGAATTTATTGCAGTAAAGACGAATTAGGAGAATTTAGTGTTAATATTCTTAGAAAAGGGGACAAAAACGAGTAGGAATTCGCTCTTATTCATAATTGGTACTATTTTATCTTTAAAGTTTTGTTTCGCTGACGTGTGGTCTATTGGCAACTCACAAGGGCAAAATTGGGGTCAGGTCTTTAGTTTTAAATTTACTTGACTTTTTATAAAAGATGTATTATATTGATACTATAATGAGAGTGTTAATAGGTAATATACTGGATGGTATACCACGTTACCTCTCAGACTATAGCAAAATTGTTTAACTCGGGTTAAATCAATGTCCCAATTATCATTAAATATTTTGAAATTCATATAGTAAAAACCCAACGCCTTAAGAGAATAGTTAATAAGGTTACTTGAAAACTTAAAACTAAAGACCTGACACAAACATAAACCAATCAGTTACTAATACTCCATTTACCTTTCTATTCGAGGTTTACAAGATTTGTTCATTCTGCCCTACACACTAATAGCATGTGTAGGGATTAATCTGACTATTAAGGTTAAAAATTGGAGAATTTGAATGATTGAGAAATACTTTGATAAATATGATAGGACTTTCAACTATCTTTTGTGGTCCATTATAATTGTATTCTTATTGATATTTGGCTGTAAGAGTAAAAATCCAACAGGTAGTGAGCCACCATCTCCGTACTGGCGTGTGGTTGATCATCCTCACCCCCCTTACCCAGTTCTAATTGAAGACTTCTGTTCTGTTTTCTTTATTAGTAAGGACGATGGATGGGTAGGTGGTGGACCTCTTCTGCACTATAACGGAATAGAATGGGAGATGGTAGAACAAGGTCCTTTAGGAATACAATGTCTCTTTTTCTTATCAAAAGATAATGGATGGGCATTAGGTGGAGGTCATCGAGCTCCATTACACTACGATGGTAATGAATGGAAAGAGGTAACGAATTTCCCCTATATCCCTCCTCCAGGTTTTCAACTTCACACAATATATTTTATTTCACCATCTGATGGCTGGATTGTTGGTGAGAAATTATATGGTAATGCTCTTATGCTTCATTACGATGGAAATGAGTGGAGAGAAGTTGATGTTCCAAATGTGGGCAGGCTGCGTACGATTTTTTTTACTGGGCCTACGGACGGTTGGGCAGTTGCAGAGTGGTTGGGAGAATCTGAAAAAGAACCACCGAAAGGGATTATGATTCATTATGATGGTAGCTCCTGGAATATTACAGATACTCTTCCTCATTTACCAGCCCGTTCTGGTTCTATATTCTTCACTTCTCCAAATAATGGATGGGCAGTTGGTTATGGACCCTATATATCCCATTTTGATGGTAGTGAATGGACTACAACCGAGGTAAGTATGAGGTTAGAGGCGATATATTTCCTTTCTCCTGATGATGGATGGGGTGTGGGTAATAAGATAGCCCATTATAATGGTATAGAATGGGAGTGTGTATTAAATACAGATAGTATGCTTAACGCTGTTTATTTCGTAGCCCCAGACGACGGGTGGGCTGTTGGATGGGGTAAAATTTATCACTACTCTGTTAATCCATAAAATAAGGAGGAATTATGAAGAAGATAATATTTATAAAAGGGAGATGGGGGTCAGGCTAAGAGATAAGAGATAGAATATAGTCTCACTCCTATTGCTACGAGATATCTCATAGTAAAAAGTTCCTTCATATTCTATCCCAAGTTTATTGGTATATTTTTATTCCACTATTACACTCCCTCTATATCAAGCAACTATCTCTTATCTTTTAGCCTGACCCGTAATGCTCTGTGTGCCCATTGCGACGCACAGGACATGATGTTTTTTTTATTATCGAGAGCAAAGAATAACAAGGGGGGAAGAATGTTACAAAAAAATTGGAAAACTCTAGCAGTGATTTATAATCTTCTTATAATAATTCCTTGTACTTATATTATAAGTGGGGAGATGAGAGCGACATCAGAAGAGAAAGCTTTCTCCGAATTAATAATAGAGGCGAGATGGGGGTCAGAACCTGGCGAGTGTGGATTATATATCGGTAAGGGAGAGGGTGACCTGACTCGTGGCCCTACATCCTTTACTGTAAATACCAGAGGGTATACATATATTTCGGATGGTGTGAATTCACGGATAAACATATATGGCAGGGAAGGGAATTTTATAAGGAGCATACCTGCAGATGGTATTGGAGACATTGCCGTAGCTGAGGATGGTAGGATATATGCAGATGATGGAAGTTCTATCAGAATATATTCGGAAGATAGTGAAATTTTAGGTGAGTATAGGTATCAAGAATCCTGGCGGGAAGCGGAATTAAGAATAGGATCCATAGCAAGGCCAAAAAGGATGGGTGTAACCGATAAAGGTAATGCAATGCTCTACGGTGGACCCCAACCCTATTTCTTTGAACTCAACATCGGGGACTCCTCTTGTGGGTTGATTCAACGAGAGGGAAGATTGGGTTATGGTGGTGGTATTCAGTCATGGTCCTGGGATATAGACGAAAATGAAAGTAAAATAATTCTTGACGATCTTACTACACCCAAAAGTGTGTCTATATCTTTACCTGGGGAAAATAGCTTTATGCAATTTGTAGGCAGCGACAATAACGGAAATTTCTTTTTCTCTCGATATTACCCACCCGCCGAAAAGTCCAAAGGTTATACACGAGTGTACAAGTATGATAACAGAGGCGAGTTGGTAGCCTCGATAGACTTATTACACCCTATCTATCAATACCCAGGAGGAAGTGGAGCTATTATAAGTGAGATTGCACTCGATGTAGAAGGTAATGTCTATCGTCCTAACATCACTTACGAGGGGTTCAAAATAAGGAAATACTACTTCCAAAAAGAATAAAAAGGGAGTATTATGAAATTTTTAAAGATAATGAGCGAAATTGGGGTCAGGTCTTTAGTTTTAAATTTACTTGACTTTTTCTAAAAAATATATTATATTGATACTATAATGAGAGTGTTAATAAGTAATATACTGGATGGGTATACCACGTTACCTCTCAAATTATGGTGAAAATGTCCAGCTCGGGTTAAATCAATGTCCCAATTATTGTTAAATATTTTGAAATTCATATATTAAAAACCTACACCTTAAGAGAATAGTTTATAAGGGTATATGAAAACTTAAAACTAAAGACCTGACCCCATGACCTTTTTTAAAACTTTTTACTTGACTTTTGCTAAAATTAATATTATTATAGTATTGATATACCAGATAGTAGTAAAATTTTACTTCTATTTATTCCATGAAAAAATATCTTGTAATCATACTTACTCTTGTCTTCTTAAGCTGCTTTAACTGGAATCCCAAGGCTCCTGAATGGGATTTGACTATAAATATCCCTCTTGTAAAGGAAAGATATCCAGTTATAGACATTGTGGATACGCTTGACCCGATTGTAGGAATTCAGGTTGGTGAAGACTCAATAATGCAGTTCTATCTAGATTTCGATATAGATACCTTCAGTATCGATGATTCGATGGAGATTGGCAATATAGATACTGTAATAGAAAGAAATATTGGAGATATGTTTATAGCCAATATGGATGTGGGTAATTACTCAGTATCAGAAAGAGAGATAATCGAGGAGGGTGCAGGCATTGCATTGCCTGAAACATCTATTATTGTGGACCATATTCCACCTTTCTCATATACAACATCATATAGAAGTGACACACTCGATATGATAGACAGCGTACGTTTCAATATTGTTTATTTCACTGTTAGTCTTATTAACCATACGGAAATGAGCTTCGATTCTGTAGCATTTCTACCTGTGAGTGGACTTGATATGAATAACATCGTCTTTATCCAGATTTCAAGTAATTCCTCTTCCGACACATCTTTTTATTTAGAAAATACACTTGTAGAAAGCGAGGTCAAAGCTCAATTAAAGTTTGTCACATTGGATACACTCTTTAATGTACGATTTGCACCATATGATTCTGTCTGTTTTTTTCTGTTTCTTGATTCTGTGAAAATTAAAGCAGGTAGAGTCAAAATCCCCTCATTTACAGACTCGTCGACTTATGAATTTGACTTTCCCTTAGTTTCAGCGTTCTCCTTTGATCTTGATAGTATAGAATTTTCTAAGGGTTCTTTACATCTAAACTTAGACAACAATTTGCCAATTAGTGGAAACTTAACTGCTAACATAGAACAACTGGATACATTTCTTATAATCTCTTTACTACCGCATTCAACAATAACGAAAGAGATAGACATTACTGGCAGAACCTATGATAACTCCAATTCTCCCCAGGGCAGCACACTCCTATCAATGAAACTAATAGTTGACGTAGATTCTACGGATGACCTCGTGGATATTACAGCCGATGATGGTATCTCTGTAAAAGTTGAACTTCAAATGGCTGATTACAACCTTATAGGTGGAGAGATTCTTGAACCAGTAACAGATAATATTGATTACAGGATAGATATTCCTGTAGAGTATGATGACATCAACTGTATCAAATTTGCTGAAACCTTCCTGTATATAGAAATCTGGAACACCATAGGCTTTCCTTTCAGTATAGTTGGAGACATAACCGGTAACTCATTTTTCGGATCAGTATCTATTCCATTTGAGCTTTGGGTGGATGCTGGAACACCCTGCCTTCCTCCCTCACATAGCGAGTCCTATTGCAACCTTGCACCTTTATTAGACATATTGCCCCAGGAAATTATCATCTCTGGTGATGTCTCACTCGATGAGGGAACAGGAATACTTGAAAAGAATTCTTATATCACAGGTAAGGTTTACAACAATACCCTCTTCAGGGTAGCATTTACACAGGATACAATCTGTTTTGACACTACAGATGTAGAAGTAGAAGAAGACCTGTCAAATTTTCTCAAAAACACACAATCGGTATATTTATATATCGAGGTTGAAAATCATTTTCCTTTTGGTTTCGACTGTGATATTGTGACATTAGAGCAACCCTCAGGATCGACCTTTTTCGTAAAAAGAGCTTCTATACCGCCTGCTCCTACCGATGAAAATGGTGTTGCTATTACTTCCATAAATAAAACAATTGAGATAACACTGGATTCGCTTGAATCTAAAATTTTACAAGATTCTGTCTTTTCTACCTATGCCCTCCTTTATGTTCCAGAGACCGACACGATAATGATTCATGCAAGAGATTTCCTTGAATTCTGTGCATATTGCGGTGTAAAAGTAAGGGTTAAATAGAATATGATAAACCACAGAGGTCACAGAGGTAATATTAAATATAAAAAATTAAATATTAAAATGCAAAATTATAGACACCAATATCACAAATTAGACGAATAGTCACGAATAAAAACAGTTCAAGTCTTTTTTCGTGTTATTTGAGGTATTTGTGTAATACGTGTTAGATTTTTTAACAATACCGTTGTAAAAATAAGGGTACAAATATGGTACATCTCTTCATCTTCCTCAATATTTTTGGAAATTTATTAAATAGTGTAGACTATCTCGTGCTCTCAGGGACGAATACAGCTACCTCAAGATGCATTAATGCTATACATTATAATCCAGCCAACCTCTCCTTAGATAGGGCATTCTCTTTAAGGATAATCTCCCCATCAGCAGGAGTCCTTAACAGTTCCTTTTCCCTTTCGCAATACAACTTCTACAGCAGTGGGGTCTTCTTGGAAGATAAGGATAAGAGAAAAATTATGAAATCCATACCTGATAAAGGCTTCACTCTTTTAACAAACGCAAATATCTCTGGTCTTGAGTTATCAGTTGGTGGTTTTGGTCTCTCCATTAGCAGTTTCGCCATTGTAAAGGGAACAGTCCCAAAGGAAATCTTTGACCTTATGTTATGGGGAAACGAACTTGACAGGGTTTATGAAATTGAGAAACCTGACATGACAACAGTTGCTGCAATATCACTGACGACATCCTATGGTAGGCTAATCAATTTCGGAGAGCGAAATATCTCGCTCGGGGTAGGGTTCAGGTACATCTATGGATTTTATACTGCCCATGTAAGTGAAGCAACCCTGTATCTGCTTACATCCCGTTACTCCATTAATGGAGATGGTTTTGTTAAATACCGTTTAGCAAGTGGAGGTAACGGTTTTGCATTAGATCTTGGGTTTTCTGCAGAGATTTCAGATGTATCGAGAATAGGATTTAGTTTTTTAAATATTAATACTGGCATGAAATGGTATAAAGAGACAGAAGAAGGGTGGCGTTCCTTTGATATTGATTCTCTAATCCTTTTTAATACAGAAGATGCAATCACTGTCACAGATTCATCTTCATATGAGTGTCCTTCTTTTAAAACCCCCCTCCCTACATATCTCATTCTTGCATACGAATATGATAGGGGTAAAATACAATATGGAATTGGCTATGAGCAGGTTATAAACAAAACAGGTTTATATTCGAGAACACCTAAATTGTCATTTGGACTGAAATACTATTTTAGATCTTACCTAACACCTATGGTCGGTCTGGCATTTGGTGGGGATGAGGGATTATTGATAGGGATAGGTTCTTGTTTCAATGTAAAAAAGATAGGGTTGAAAATTGGCTTGCAGAATGTTGGTATTCCTTTTATGGGTACGAAAGGACTTAAACTTGGTATTGATTTAGGATACAATTTGTAGAAATGTTAAATGTTAAAATGAGCCACTGATTTCACTGATTAGAAAGATATTTATAATTTTTAGATGAGGTATCTAAAATTTTAACCGTCATATTATACACTAAAAAAAACACACTCAGAGTTTGAAATTGAGTGAGAATCTTGAGTTCGTTCCCAGTTCTATATTCTGACTCTGACCATAATCTACCCTTAGACTACCAAACCTTATTCCAGCACCAAAACTCATATCACCTTTATCCAATCCTACTCGTACAGCAAATCTTTCTTTATATATGTACTCCGCTCCTATATGAGGATCACTCTTTATCGCGTCAAATCTTGTAATCTTGTTTTCGAGATCCGTATCCAGACCCCCTGCAATTATAAACCTTCCAGATAATCGTTCTACAGGAAACTCATAAGATATGCCTGTCTTGAGCAATGGTGCAATAAACTCCCTTGTTCCTGTACTCCAAAAAAGAACTGTCGTAGTCATATTTTCTACATGCAGCCCAACTGAAAATGGACAGAATTTATAAAATAATCCTCCATCTATTCCAATGCCATATGCACTACCATCCTTCCAGTCTCTGTATATAGCCTTCATGTTTAAACCATATCTAAGGCCATTGTGAACACGACCACCTAAATCAGTCACACTACCATAAGTCAGATATATTACCCAGTCATCTATATTTACAGTATCGAGGATAATAGAGTCATTCGTAAGGGGAATATCCGGCACTCCCACATGATAAAGCGCCACACCTAAACCTCTAATTCCATCTGACATTGAGAAAGATAAAGTATTATAATTCACCAATCCACCAAAGTTCTCAGAATGAAATAGAAAAAGGTCTTTTCCTTCCTCTATCATGATGCAAGATGGATTCCAAAAAGGAGATTCCGCTCCCCTCACAAGGGTAACATAGGCGCCCCCAAGTCCTTGAGCCCTACCACCAACCGGGAGGTCAATAAATTCACCTGCATACTTTGCACCAAATGATATGAGAAATGATAGAATGATAAACATAAACCCAATAATAAAGTAAAAATAATAATGACTAATGACAAATGCCTGTTTTTAAACTATTATCTCTGCTGTATATCTGCTTCAAGAATTGATATATATTCTTCCTGAAGGTCCTGTTCCCTTTCATCTACTTTCACATCCTCTTTGATTTTACCCAGCCCAATATCAAATATTGTCAAATTAAAGTCTTCTGTGCCTTTTGGTGTCTTCTCCTTTACAGCCTTTCTAATAGCCTCCTTACTCACCATTTTAGTAATTCTTACAAAGGCTCCGAGCGCTGCTATATTTGTCCCGACCTCACTTCCTGTCTTTTCTCTCACAACTTCAGATAGGGGAATAAAGTGCGTGTTCTTGTGTTCCGTCCTGTATACATAGAATGAATCTGCTATAAGTATTCCATTTTTCTTCAATACATTCTTATATTTATCATATCCTATCTGTGATAGACATATCATATAATCTGCCTTTGTAACCTTCGGATAGTCTATCTCCTCATCGGATATAACGACTTCAGATACCGTTACATCACCCCTCGCAGCTGCTCCGTATCTCCCGGAGTTAGAGACATTATATCCATCGAATATACCTGCTGCCTCAGCAAGTATATGTCCCCCGAGAAGTGTACCTTGTCCTCCGCTTCCAACTAATATGACTTCTTTACGCATAAGATATAAGAAAATCGAGAATCAAAATGAAAAAATCTAACACTAATTACACAAATACCTCAAATTACACGAAAAAATTAATTGAACTGCTTTTTATTCGTGAATATTCGTCTAATATATGATATTGGTGTTTATAATTTTGCATTTTAATATTTGATAATTAATTTTATTTCAGGGGCTGGGACTTCTTACTTTATCGATAATATCTCTCTTGTATATCTCTGTATATTCTGGTTTTTCAATATTTAAAAACTCGCCAATTATTATTCTTTTTCCAATCTCCGCACCTTTCTTCCCCTTTATTGCACTTTTACTTATCACATTCTCTTTTAACCAGGTGAAATTCTCAACCACCCCTTTCATTGTATTCCTTCTCCCAAATGCAGTTGGACAAGGGCTCAATACATCAACAACTGAAAATCCCTTATGTATAAGTGCCTTCTTTATCAGATTGTCAAGTGCTGGCACATGAAACGCAGTTCCCCTTGCAACATATGTCGCCCCACAACCAATTGCAAGCTCAACTATATCAAAGGGAGGATCAATTGCACCATACGGTGCAGTTGAGGCAATCTTACCAACAGGAGTCGTAGGAGAGGCCTGTCCACCAGTCATACCATAGATATAATTGTTAAAGATAATAGCAGTAACGTCAATATTTCTTCTTGCAGCATGTATAAAGTGGTTTCCACCTATTGCCACTGAATCACCATCTCCCATAACTACTATAACCTTGAGAGCTGGATTTGCAAATTTTATCCCTGTTGCGAATGTCAGCGCCCTTCCATGTGTTGTGTGAAGTGTATGAAAATCTAAGTAACCAGGTGTTCTACCACAGCATCCTATTCCAGAAATTATGCATATCTCGTCTTTGCTCCAACCAAATCCATCTATTGCACGAAGAATAGATGCAAGGATTATTCCATGACCACATCCAGCACACCATATAAATGGAAGTTTTTCTTGCCTCAAATATTTAACAGCAATTTCTGTTTTCATAACTTGATTATATGCAACTTTATTCCATACCTATTGTAATACGCCTGTTTTTTAGGACGCAGATCTGCGCTGATCATCATGATTCTTTATTTTATTTTTTCTAATGTTATCAACTGTCTACAGATAGTTAGAAAAGCTTTCCTTTTTGAGCCCAGTTTGTTATAAATCCAGTAGAAAATCTCCCTTCCTGACGGCAGGTAGTTATGATTTTCGCAGTTAATTCTCTATATTGAAATTCTCTATCCCGTGAATCTGCGTTATATATTTAGGTGCGGAGTTCAGTGTTCAATGCATAACACGGTACAAAATCTCACCGGGCGAAATAATCGTTCCATCCGCCTTTCCAATAAACCTCACATCACATTCTGCTGCACGTTCTACTTCTCCTACAATTTGTCCCATATTCATCTCACATACATATATTACATCCAAATCTCTGGATAATCTTTTTATCTCATCATAAGGAAAAGGCCAGACTGTGATGGGGCGTATAAATCCAACTTTTTTATTCTTTTTTCGAAGTTGTAGTACAGCTCTAAGAGCACTCCTTGCTATGGAACCGATGGAAAACAAACATATTCTTGCATCATCCATATAACGTACATCCATATCCCTTACTTCCTCTTCCGGAATCTTGCTTGCAAGCCTCTCCTGAAGACTTCGAACTTTTTCTGGGTCTGCTGTTGGGAATCCGGTTTCATCGTGGACAAGACCTGTTATATGGAATCTATATCCCTTTCCATAAGGTGCAAGTGGGGGAACCAAATATCTTGAATCAAATGGAAGGTATTCCTCGGGAGGAACCTCTGGAAAATTTCGAACTTTTACATCTATCTCTTTCAATAACTCAATCTTTTCCCTTAAATGAGCAAGAATTTCATCAGAAAGGATGATCACTGGAGTCCTAAATTTGTCTGAGTAGTTGAAGGCTTTTATTGTAAGGGTGTAACATTCTAATATAGAAAATGGCACAAGAACTATTATTGGATGATCACCATGAGTTCCCCACCTCGACTGCATGACGTCTCCCTGCGATGGGTATGTGGGAAGTCCTGTTGATGGTCCGCCTCTTTGCACATTAACAATTACGCAGGGTATCTCAGCCATTGCTGCAAAACCTATATGCTCCTGCATCAAAGAGAAACCAGGACCCGAAGTTGCTGTCATAGATCTTATACCCGTAAGGGAAGAACCAAGGCAGGCACCGAGACTCGCAATTTCGTCCTCCATCTGAATAAACTTTCCCCCCATTTTGGGGAGTCGAAGTGACATCTTCTCTGCAATATCAGAGGATGGAGTAATAGGATAACCGCCAAACATTCGGCACCCAGAGGCAAGTGCCCCTTCCACTATTGCCTCATTACCAGAGAGAAGTAAAGGCATATTATTCCTCTTTGGGCTTTCTCCTCATCACCTTTTCCATGTCTACCATTTCTAACAAACAGACACTGGCACCGTCTCCCTTTCTGCTACCTAAATTCAGAACTCTTGTATATCCACCATCCCTGTCCATATATTTTGGTGCAATCTCCTCCCATAACTTCTTGACAGCCTTCTTATTACCCAAGAGAGAGTAAGCAAGTCTCCTTGAGTGAAGATCGCCCCTTTTAGATAGAGTAATAACCCTCTCTGCAAGATGCCTTGTTAGTTTTGCCTTTTCCTGTGTTGTCTTTATAGAATGGTGTGTGAGGAGAGATATAACAAGACTTCTAAGCATTGCATCCCGCTTCTGTTTCTCCCTTCCCAATTTCACTATCTTCGAACGATGTCTCATTTCTCCTCCATTCTTAATTGCTCCATTCCGAATTCAAGACCATAACTCTTAAGTATGCCAGATAGCTCCTGCAAGGACTTCTTTCCAAAATTGGGGAATTTGAGCATCTCCTGTTCCGTCATCTGAACAAGGTCTCTCAATCTTTCAATGCCTGCAGTCTTAAGACAGTTAGCAGCCCTAACTGATAATTCAAGTTCTGAAATCTTTATGTCCAGTATCTGCCTTAGTTTTCTCTTATCTTCGGGTTCCTCTTTCTCTCTTTCAATGGTAATTTCACGGATTTTAAGAAAGGGTTCAATGTGATCTCTTAAGAGTGCAGCTGCTATTGTTACAGCATCTTCTGGCTTAATTCTTCCATCAGTCCAGATCTCGAGAATAAGCTTCTCACGATTTCCAACACCAGTACTCTCAACCTTAAATTCTACCCTCTCAATAGGTGAATAGAGAGCATCTAAGAATATTGTACCAATGGGCGCGCGGTTATATCCAGGCAATTCTTCACGTGGTACATATCCCCTACCCGTACCTATCCCGAGAATCATATTCAGATTAACATCTTCTCGTACAACAGTTGTAATAAGATGTTTGGGGTTTACTATTTCGAAGCTTCCGTCAGATTCGATATCCTTTGCGTAAACTGGTCCTTTTTTGTTAAACAAGAGTGGTATCTCCTTCTCAAACTCATCAAACAATTTTATCTTTACTCCCTTAAGATTCAGTAGTATCCGCGGAAGGTCCTCAAGGACTCCATCAATGGTTGAAAACTCATGTAGAACACCCTCTATCTTTACTGAAATGATTGAAGAACCCTGCATTGATGAAAGCAGTGTTCTTCTAAAAGAGTTTCCAAGCGTAGTGCCAAAACTCCTCTCTATAGGAGACAAAACGAATTTGGTATATCTATCACTAACCTCGACTGTTTCTACCTTGTCAGGTATTTGAAATGGTCTCAATTTCATCCTTACCCCCTAAAGATATTAAAGTACTATAAAAATTATAAGCCTATGATAATCAGAGTTATTTAACGCTTAATATATACCTTAAAAACACCTACTTCCTGTCTGCGATAGGCGAGTTACTATTTAAGATTATATCTGAATTGACAATACGAAGAAAAAGGATACGAACGATAAGAAATTTCTTATCCTATGTATCCTTTCTAAGGAATAAAAAAATACATCATTTATAATATAATTCACGACCTATCAACTTTAAGAGTCAAAGAAAAAATCAGATTCTCATTTAGAATAAAGTTCAACGATAAGTCTCTCTTCTATCTCTTCGGTCACATCAATCCTCTTGGGTAGATCAGAGATCTCTATTCTTATGGCTTTTTTATCAAGCGTAATCCACTTTGGAGGAGTAACATCCATAACAATAGCATCCTGTATATTTCCAGGAATCTTCTTTTCTCTCATGGTTATTATCTCACCCGTTTTAACTGTATATGAGGGTATATCAACTCTTCTGTCGTTCACCCTAAAATGACCATGTGTAACGAGCTGCCTTGCTTCACTTCTCGACCTCGCAAGTCCAGCACGATATATTACATTATCCAGGCGCATCTCAAGACCCTTTAGCAGTTCTTCACCAGTCACACCTTTCTTTTTTGCTGCTCGTTCAAAACAGTTCCTGAATTGATGTTCTGTCATTCCATACATCCTTTTTACCCTTTGCTTTTCTCTTAGATGCCTACCATAATCTGTCTCCTTACGCCTATAACCCTTCCCCTGTTCGCCTGGCTTCTTACGTGCTCTCTCAATCGCACATTTACCCGAAACACACCTCTTTCCCTTTAAAAATAGTTTCCTTCCTTCTCGTCTACAAAGTCTGCAGACTGGTCCATGGTATACAGCCATACTATATCCTCCTCTTCTTTGGGGGCCTACATCCGTTATGAGGAATAGGTGTTACGTCCCTTATATATGTAATTTTTAATCTCGCCGCCTTTATAGCTCTTACAGCTGAGTCCCTTCCAGCACCTGGACCCTTAACCCACACGTCTACATTTCTCAGACCTATATCGGCAAGCCCTCTTGCAACCTTCTTCGCACATATACCTGCTGCATATGGGGTTCCCTTTTTAGAACCCTTGAAACCTATGCTTCCAGCACTTGCCCATGAAAGACAATTCCCTTTCTCATCTGTTATTGTAACTATTGTATTATTAAAAGTTGACAATATGTGAACCACACCACTTTCGGGTGCCTTTCTCAACCTCCTTTTTTTCATCAAACCCCCCTATAATTTACTTCTTCATCTTTGATTTTTTCTTCAGCGCTATAGAACCCTTTCTGGGTCCCTTTCTTGTCCTGGCATTAGTTCGGGTTCGCTGACCTCTTACTGGCATTCCTCTCTTGTGCTTTAGACCCCTTAAGCAATTTATGTTAATGAGTCTCTTTATATTCTCCTGAATTTCAAGCCTTAGCGCACCTTCAATTTTATAATCAGATTCAATTACATTCCTTAATACATCAACCTGTTCATCAGTTAAATCCTTTACCCTTATATCTGGTAAAATCTTACTCTTTTGTAATATCTCGTTTGCAGAGGTTCTTCCAATACCATATATATATGTAAGTGCAATCTCTATTCTTTTATTTGAGGGAAGTTCAACACCAGAAATTCTCGCCATCCAACCCCTTAGTAAAATTAAATATTAAATATTAAAAATTAAAAATCGTGAATCGTAAATTCGTGATCCAGAATCCGTGGTCCGTTATCCATAATCTAAGATCGAATATCAAAATTTTAAAATTTACATTTTGATTTTTACATTTAGGTTGCTGAAAGCAACCGCTTATCCTTGTCTCTGTTTATGTTTTGGGTTCTGACATATAACCCTTAAAACGCCCTTTCTCTTTACTATCTGACATTTCGCACATATCTTTTTTACAGAAGTCCTTACCTTCATTGATACTCCTATTATCCCAGATAAATTACAAATCTTAAATCCTTCACCCCATTAGATAATAATCATCTAACGGGGCAGGCAAATTCCAATATCAAACAGTATTTAGTATTTAAAATTTGAAAAATCACGTATCTCACTTAAATCTGTGTAGTATCCTCCCTCTCGTCAAATCATAGGGTGAAAGCTCAACAACAACTCTGTCACCTGGTAGTATTTTTATAAAGTTTACCCTCATTTTTCCAGATACATGAGCAAGAACCCTATGCCCGTTATCAAGAACCACTCGGAACATTCCTCCCTTTAGTGCCTCCTGAACCTTACCTTCAACCCTTATACCTTTCTTTTCTGCCATAAATCAGCAACAATTAAATCTTATAAAAAAATCACATAACAGAACTACAAAATAAAACATTCCTTAAAATATCTACTCTGTTGGGACATCTTGTGCTGTTCTGTCAAATACCTGTCTGATTCTATCATACACCTCTTTTATGCCACCGTTTCCATCTATTTCTTTAAGCACGCTTCTCTTTTTAAAATATTTAATAAGTGGATAGGTTTTCCTTTCATAGATTGCCATTCTTCTCTTCACAGTATCCACAGTGTCATCCTCTCTTGTCATCAATTTAGCACCACATACATCGCATATACTATCCTTTTTAGGAGGATCTGTCAACAGATTATATACCTTTTTACACCCTGGGCAAACACTTCTATTTGTAATCCTTTTAACTGCTTCATCAAAGCCAAGAGATATGTAAAATACAAAATCTTGTTTAATCTTCTCAAAAAGTCTTGCCTGTGAGAGATTCCTGGGAAATCCATCAAGAACAAAAGATTCGGGTAAATTTGTTTCTAATATACTTACAACAGTTTCGTCTGGCACAAGTTGCCCTTTTATCACATAATTTCTTGCTTCAAGCCCTAACTTTGTTCGTTTTCCTATTTCATCACGAATTATATCCCCCATTGAGACAAACGGTATTTTGAGCTCATTAGCCAGCATCCTCGCCTGTGTTCCCTTACCTGAACCAGGAGGGCCTATGAATAATATTTTCATTAACCTCTTCTACCTCTTATCTTCCCTTTTCTCAAGAATCCATCATAATGTCTCATCGTAAGCTGTGCCTCTATCTGCCTTACTGTATCAAGCGCAACACCTACAACTATGAGAACAGATGTACCACCAAAAACAAATGGCGCATTTATCTTTCTGAAGATTATGGCGGGAATTATCGCTACTGCAGCAAAAAACAGGGAACCAGGTAGAGTCACGCGGGATATTATCCTATCAATATAGTCGGCAGTGTTCTTTCCAGGTCGTACTCCAGGTATAAATCCCCCATACTTCTTCATATTATCCGCAATATCAATGGGATTCAAGACAACCGCTGTGTAGAAATAGGCGAAAAACACTATCAGACCTGCGTATACTATATTATACAACAAGTTTGCGGGTGTAAAAAATCCTACCAGGGTTTGAACAAAGTCGCTTCCTGAAAAAAATCGAGCAATCGTTGCTGGGAAAGTAAGAACAGCCTGTGCAAATATTATTGGTATTATACCTGCGGCATTCACATTCAATGGAAGATGAGTAGACCTTCCACCATAAATCTTCCTCCCAATGACTCTCTGGGCATATTGAACTGGAATTCTTCGCTGCCCCTGTGTTATTAAGACAACACTCGCAATTATACCGATAATAACTGCTGCCACAATTACTGCCGCGAGTGGACTCATCGCCCCAATACGCACCATGTTGAATGTGGCAATAGTGTCTCTTGGGAATCTGGCTACAATTCCAATCATTATTATTAGTGATATACCATTTCCAATACCCCTGTCTGTAATAAGCTCACCCAACCACATTATAAATAGCGTTCCTGTTACCAGCGTAAGAACAGAAAGAAGTCTAAAGGTTAATCCAGGAAAAATTACTACAACCTCTCCTGAGGGGGCTCTTGCAGACTCAAGAAATATACATACACCAAGTGCCTGTATGGCAGCTATTCCTACTGTAAGATACCTTGTATACTGATTAATCTTTCTTCTGCCCTCTTCACCCTCTCTCTGTAATTTCTGAAAATAAGGTAGTGCTGCACCCAGTAGCTGCATTATAATAGATGCAGATATATACGGCATTATTCCCAATCCAAAAATAGCTCCTGAAGAAAGTCCACCTCCAACGAATATGTCATAGAGCCCAAGTGCAGTTGTTCTGGCGGTCTCAAAGAAACTGGAAAGTGCAGCCGTATTAATACCAGGCATGGGTATATGGCCGCCCAACCTGTATACTACAAATATCGCAAGTGTAAAGAAAATCTTGTTTCGCAAGTCAGGTATCTTAAATGCGTTTCTTAGTGTTGCAAACATAGTATATCAGATTGGTCAGTTTGAAGATAATAATTTTACAAGTAAAATTTTCCCATTGTCACCCTTTATTTACTCCTCACCACTATCCTTTTCCACTTCCTTTTCTACTTTCTCTTCCATTATCACTTCTTCTTTCTCTTCTACTTGTGCATCTTCTTCCTTGATTTCTCCTTCCTCGTCTGTTTCCTCTTTTTTGATATTATTCTCACTGCCTTTTATCTCTTCAGTTTCCTCAGGCTTCGCCTCCTCTAACTTCTTTCCTATCACAACAACACTTCCACCTCTTGCTTCTACCTTATCCTTGGCAGATTTAGAAACCTTTATGTCTTCTATGGTAAGTTTTTTCGTAAGTTCTCCATTACCAAGTATTTTTATAGCCTTGTTCCTTTTTACAAAACCCTTCTCATAAAGTAGAACTTTGTTGACCACAGTTCCATCCTCTAATTTATTGAGATCACCAACATTCAATATCTGGTACTCAACCGATGACGGATTGCGAAATCCTCTCTTTGGTAGTCTCCTGTATAGTGGAGTCTGACCTCCTTCAAACCATGGAGATATCTTTTTACCTGATCTTGACCTCTCACCCTTATGTCCTCTGCCAGATGTTCCACCCACACCAGATGATGTACCCCTACCCCGTCTCTTTTTTTCTTTTCCTCTAATTTTCTTAAGATTATCCAGTACTCCCATAAATAACTCCTATCCTACATCCTGGCAGTGTAAAAACCTCAACCACGGATTCACCCTGTTAAATATTTACAAAATTAATTACAAGTCATAACTCCTGGTTCTTTATTTAACAGGGGAGCCACAGAGAATTAAATTTACTCTGTGGACTCTGTGGTTTCTTTCATATTATTTTTCTTAGTTTCGACATCCTCAACTCTTACAAGATGCCTTATCTTCGTTATCATACCTCGTATCTGAGGAGTATCATTATGAACCCTTTCATCGTTCGGATGATGTAGACCAAGGGCTTCAAGGGTACGCTTCTGGTCATACTTCATCCCTATCTTACTTTTAACCTGTATAACCTTTATCTTTTTCATATAATTATAATCAAACTTATTTACAACAAATCTCTATAACTTAACACCCCTGATCTTCTCTACCTCTTCTTTGGTTCGCATTGATACAAGACCATTAAGCGTTGCCTTTACAAGGTTTTTTGTTGTATTGCTGCCCAGAGACTTTGTTAGAATATCTCTCACACCAGCAAGTTCTAATACAGCCCTTACTGGTTCACAGGCTATTACACCGGTGCCGGGGGCAGCAGGTTTCATAAAAAGTCTTGCGCCTCCACACTTTGAAACAAGAGAATGAGGGATAGTTCCATTAATAACCTTGACAGTCTTCATGCTCCTTTGAGCCCTCTCTACACCCTTCCTGACTGCAGATGCAACCTCATGGGCCTTTCCAAACCCGATTCCTATACGCGAAACACCGTCTCCAACTATTACTGTTGCAGAAAATCTAAACCGTTTCCCACCTTTAACTACCTTTGATACACGATTGACATCAACTACCCTTTCTTCAAATTCTCTTTCTTCGTTCACAATAACCCCCGACAAACAAAATTAAAAATTAAGACCACCCTCTTTTGCACCTTCGGCAAGTGCCTTTATTCTACCATGATATTTATACCCAGAACGATCAAACACAACGTTTTCTATCCCTTTTTCCCTTGCCTTTTCTGCCAGTCTTCTTCCACATTCCCTTGCCGCATTCATCGTGCTCAACTTTTCAACTTTAAGCATCTGTGTGGAAAAAGTTAATATAGTGGAGGAATTGATATCGTCGATCAACTGAGCATATATATATCTAAGACTTCTATAGATAGAGAGTCTTGGCCTTCTATCAGTACCAAAAACCTTCTTACGTATCCGTTTATGTCTTCGCTCTCTTCTGTTCACCATAATCCTAAATTTCGTTATCCGTGCCCGTTGTTCGCAAAAATAAACAATCACGATTCACGAACATGAGCCACGATTTCGGTGTTTATTATATACCTGTAGACACTGCACGTTTTCCTGGTTTTCTCCTTACATATTCACCCTCGTACCTAACACCCTTACCTTTATATGGTTCAGGTGGTTTGAAGCTCCTTATTTTGCTCGCACTATCACCAACCACCTCTTTATCTATACCAGTTACAACAATCCGCTGTGGTTCGGGAACCTCTATTTTCACACCCTCTGGAGGTTGGAAAATAACAGGATGAGAGAAGCCCAGGGATAGTTCAATCGTACTGTCTTTCATTTTAGCCCTATACCCAACACCCACCAATCTTAAGACTTTTGTAAATCCTTTACTTACTCCCTCAACCATATTGGCTATAAGTGCACGAGTTAATCCATAATAGGGTTGAAGAAACCGTGATTCCCGTTTTGGAGACACAAACAAATTACCATCTTTTATTTTAACATTAAACTCAGGATGTATTTCTCTTGAGAGTTCACCCTTCGGTCCAGATACCCTTACTACGTTTCCTTTCATCCCGAACTTAACACCATCTGGAATTGGTATAGGTTTTTTCCCAATCTTAGACATAACATTAATAAGTTAAAAGTGGGTTAATATATATCTGCATGACTATCTACCACACAAATGCAAGAATCTCTCCCCCAACTTTTTCTTTTCTAGCCATTCTATCTGACAGAATACCTTTGGAGGTCGAGATGATGGCAATACCTAAACCCTCCTTTACCCTTGGTATATTTTTTAGGTTTACATAGACCCTTCTGCTTGGTTTACTAATCCTCTTAAGTCCTCTAATTGTCCCAACCTTAAGATATAACAACAAAACCTTTTGTGGACTCTCATCCCTTGTTTCATACTTTTCTATGTAACCTTCATTAAGGAGAACACTCGCAACACCTTCAAGTATATTGGTTGAGGGTAATTCAAGACGGTATACCTCTCTCATTAAAGAGTTACGGATTCTTGCTAACATATCACCTACTGGGTCATTAATCATAATGCCTCACCAACTTGCCTTCCTTACGCCAGGTATTTCACCCTTAAGCGCCAGTTCCCTAAAACAAATTCTACACAAGCCAAACCTTGTATAATAACCTCTCGATCTCCCGCATCTCATACATCGGTTGTATTTTTGAACCTTGAATTTAGGTTCTTTCTTATTCTTTTCTATCCACGATCTTTTTGCCATATGCCCCCTTCTATTGCTTGCTTTTAAACGGCATTCCAAGACCTTTTAAAAGCTCAAATGCCTCCTCGTCAGTCCGTGCTGTTGTAACAAAATTTATATCCATCCCAAAGTTAAACTTAACCTTATCAAATTTTATTTCAGGGAATATCGTATGCTCAGTAATACCCAAATTATAATTACCGCTTCCATCAAAGGCATCAGGATCTATACCGCGAAAGTCTCTTATCCTGGGCATAGCAAAATTATTCAGCCTATCGAAAAACTCATACATCCTATTACCCCGCAGTGTTACCTTAAGACCTATTGGTTTTCCCTTTCTGAGTTTAAAAGATGCAACAGATCTCTTTGCTTTTATAATCAGTGGTTTCTGTCCTGTGATAATTGCAATGTCGGATGATACAATATCTATAAGCTTGGAATCACCTACTGCCTCACCAAGCCCAATATTAACGACGATTTTTACTAGATGGGGTACCTCATATACATTCTTATACTCAAAGCCCTTCATCATAGCAGGTAACACAGTCTCATTATATAAATCCTTAATTCTTGCCATAACTTATCTTTATATCAAACTCATCAAACTTAATCTATCATCTCGGAACAGCTCTTACATTTTCTCACGCTCTTATCTCCGAGCCTGGTTAGTGAGACCCTAACAGCTTCTCTGCACTTTGGACATATCAACATAACATTTGATATATTAACTGGACCCTCTTTCTGCACTATCCCACCTGGTTCTTCTGCAGAACGTGCACGCATATGCCTTTTTTGAAAATTAATGCTCTCAACTATAAGCATCGACTTACGGGGAAATACTTTCAAAACCTTTCCGGTTTTTCCCTTATATTCTCCTAAAATTACCTTTACAGTATCATTCTTCTTAATTTTCATATCTTACCATTTAATGAACTTTTAAAGATATCATAAAAAATAAAATATTTAAACCACTTCCGGTGCCAGTGATACTATCTTCATAAAATTTTTGTCCCTCAATTCTCTAGCAACCGGTCCAAAAACCCTGGTCCCGACTGGTTCAAGTTGGTTATTTATCAGTACACAAGCATTATCATCAAACCTCACGTAACTACCATCCTTTCTTCTTGTTTCTTTTCTTGTGCGAACAATAACTGCCTTTTGAATACTCCCTCTCTTTATCTGACTCCTCGGCACTGCCTCCTTTACTGTGACCACTATAATATCTCCTGGCTTAGCATATCTCACTCTGGAGTAACCGGGAATTCCAATACACATTCCAATCTTAGCTCCTGAGTTATCCGCTATCTCCAACCTTGTCCGAAACGTAATCATTTCTTCACCTCTACTATCCTGAAATGTTTTACCTTGGATAATGGTCTTGTTTCTTCTACAACCACCTTGTCACCCACCTTGGTGCTGTTATTTTCATCGTGGCACATCAACTTTATATTCTTTTTAACCACCTTTCCTACCAACGGGTGTCTCTTTGTGAGGGATATCTTAACTAAACGGGACTTGTCCATCTTATCAGAGATGACTTTGCCCAAAAACCTCTTTCTCATATTCTATCTCCCTATCAACCAAAATATCTTGTAAAAAACTTAGAAATTAAAAACTCGCCTGATGACTGTTTGCTTGTATATATTTCTAAAATTTATTTTTTTTCAGCTTTTCTTTCTCTCAATATAGTCTTTATCCTCGCTATCTCTAATTGTATCTTTTTCATGTCAGATGGCTTAGGAGTTTCACTGTGCTTCTTAAATCTTAGAGTCATTAGTTCTTCACGCAAATCGTGTATTTTTTGCATCAATTCATCCTCAGAGAATTCACGTAATTCAAAGGGCTTCACCAATACCTCCTTTTCTCTTTACAATCCTACTCCTCACGGGAAGCTTCGATGCCCCAAGTCTCAGCGCCTCTCTGGCTTGGTTTTCAGGTATACCACCAAGTTCAAACAATATTCTCCCTGGTTTCACAACAGCTACCCAAAATTCTGGAGAGCCTTTACCCTTCCCCATCCTTGTCTCAGCAGGTTTTTTTGTGATAGGTTTGTCGGGAAATATCCTTATCCATAACTTACCCGATCTCTTAAGATACCTTGATATCGCAACCCTGGCAGCCTCTATCTGGCGCTGAGTAATCCATGCAGGTTCCAGTGTCTTTAATGCATATTCCCCGAAAGCAACCGATGCCCCCCGTGTAGCTATTCCCTTCATTCTACCTCTGTGCTGCTTTCTGTATTTTACTCTTGATGGTTGTAGCATATTTTAGGACGCAGATTCTCGCAGATTATCAAGATTTTATAAATCCCACATTTCTAAGGAGCCGGGGGACTTTTTTCTGCGATTATAAAACGCCTTCCTGTTTATATTCGGTTAAGGTCCAAAGCAAATACAAAATTGAATACAGATAAAACAGATTAATACAAATATGTTAAGTTGTTGAGTTATTAAGTAATTAAGTTATCTCAAGATTTCCCTTATATATCCAAACCTTGACACTTACAACTCCAGAAATAGTATTTGATGGTACATAGGAATAGTCAATATCAGCTCTTAGGGTTTGAAGTGGGACCCTTCCTTCTCTATACCACTCAGTCCTGGCAATCTCAGCACCACCAAGTCTTCCTTTACACATTACTTTTATACCCAATGCACCCATACGTATAGCCTGCTGTACAGAACGTTTCATAGCTCTCCTATATGAAACTCTCTCCTCTATCTGTCTTGCTATATTCTGGGCAACTATACGAGAATCTGTCTCGGGAGTCTTAACCTCTTCTATATTAATATATACATCTTTACCCTTGGTTAACAACGCAAGTTCGTTTCTCAATCTTTCCACCTCAACTCCCCTTCTTCCAATTATTATACCTGGTCTTGCGCTATGTATTGTAACTGTAAGTCTTGCCTCTGTTCGTTCTATCTCTATCTTTGATATAGCAGCTCGTATAAATCTCTCAATTATATACTTTCTAATTGTACTATCTTCTGCAATGTATGTCTTGAACTTTTTCTTTGTTATCCAGCGAGAATTCCAATCCTTTGTTATACCCAGCCTGAATCCGTATGGATGCGTCTTTTGTCCCACTAAACCTCCCTATCTTTAAACTAAGTGTTAACAACACCGGAAAATACCGAATTCACATATTGGTTATCGGTCACCGGTAATCAGTAAATTACAAAGTATATCAGAATACCAGGTATAAACCTCTCAAACCTGATTTACTGATGTTCTTCCTACTGATATTCTGATCCTCTGATACACTTATTTTTCCTCACCGATGACTGATCACTTCGTCTGTAACCACACACTTCAGATGACTGAACCTTCTCTGTATTATATCTGCCCTGCCTCGTGCTCTGGGATTTAATCTTTTCAACCTGAAGCTCTGTTCCACAATAATTAATTTTACGAAGGTATCTGACTCGTTTAACTCTCCATCCTTCTTTACATTTAAATTAGCATAGGCTGACTTAATAGCCTTCTCGACAAGCCTCGTATGTGTAGATGGCAACTGTCGCATCACTGCAAGTGCCTTCTCGACACTCATATTACGGAGTGAAGACACCAACCTTGCAAGCTTTTTGGGAGAACCCCTCAAGTATTTTTGGTAGGCAATGCCCTCCATTATGGCTTCCTCCTTGCCTCTTTCGCTTTCTTACCACCATGCTGTCTAAAAAGCTTACTCGGTGCAAATTCGGCAAGCTTGTGACCTACCATATTCTCTGTTATATATACAGGAATAAATCTATTACCGTTGTGAATCTGAATGGTATGCCCAACAAACTCAGGTGTAATCATAGACCTTCTTGCCCAAGTCTTTATTGTTTTACTACCTCCACTCTTTATCTTTTTAAATAACTTTTCATCTACGTAGGGTCCTTTTTTTAGTGATCTTGCCATTACACCCCCAAACCTCGTGATAACCAACACTTAACCATAATGCTTACTGTAAAATAAAAAAGAATAGAATGGTTTATTAAGCCCTATTTTCTCCTTCTCTTTATAATGAACTTATTTGACGGTTTTTTGCGTTTTCTCGTCTTTTTCCCCTTTGAGGGTACACCGGTTGGTGACCTCGGAATATGTCCTTTGCTTCTTCCTTCCCCTCCACCCATCGGATGGTCCACAGGATTCATTGCAACACCTCTAACCTTAGGTCTCCTTCCCATATGTCTCATCCTGCCTGCCTTACCTATAACGACGGCGCGGTGATCCGGATTTGACACCTGGCCAAGTGTGGCAAAACAGTTAATGTGGATAAGTCTTATTTCCCCAGATGAAAGGACTACATGTGCATACTTACCCTCTTTTGCGAGTATCTTTGCAGATGTACCTGCTGCCCTTATAAGTTTGCCTCCCCTTCCAGGCTCAAACTCTATATTATGGATATCCATTCCAGGTGGAATTTTTCTCAAAGGAAGAGCATTCCCGATTTTAATTGGTGCATCTTCTCCAGATACAACCCTGTCTCCAATTGACAAACCCCCGGGGCAAATTATATATCTCTTTTCGCCATCTAAATAGGAAAGTCGAGCAATTCGCGCCCCTCTATTCGGATCATATTCGATATGGGTTACCTTCGCCTCTATTCCATGCTTTTCTCTTTTGAAATCAATTAGTCGTAAAACCCTTTTTGCTCCGCCTCCTCTATGTCGAACAGTTATCCTACCTTTCGAATCCCTACCTGCTTTTGACTTCAGTGGACGTGTTAGTGCCTTTAAGGGTCTCACCTTTGATAACGAAGAGAAATCCTCAAAGCTCATATGTCTCCTTGGCGGAGTTGTGGGTTTGGTCTTTTTAAGCATATTACATTCCCTCAAATGCGGTTACTGTATCACCCTCTTTAAGCCTTACAATTGCCTTCTTCCTTCTTGGCCTTCGCCCCGTCCAACGACCAAGTCTCTTTGGTTTACCCCTTAAGTTATATGTTCTGACACCCAAAGGCTTAACCTTAAATAACTCTTCAACCGCCTTACCTATCTCAATCTTATTCGCATTAACGTCAACCCAGAAGGTATAACTATTGGTTTCTGCCTTCATCTTTATAGCCTTCTCGGTGAGAACGGGTGATATTATTATATTTCTTGCATCCTTATCCAAGTCTTTCCTCCAGAGAATCAAGACCTTTTATAGAAAATATAACTGTGTTCGCTGATAATATATCCAGGACATTAAGTCCAGAAGAAGTAGTAAAGTTTACACCTGGAATGTTTCTACCAGATTTATACACATTATCATCTTTTTTGTCAAGCACAAAAAGCAACTTAGTTCGGTCCTTAAAACCCAACTTTTTTATCATATCGTAAAATATACTGGTCTTCGATTGCTCCATGCTTATATCATCTACTATAATAACCTTACCCTCTTTTGCCATAAATGAAAGGGACGAGAGGAGCGCAAGCCTTTTCTTCTTTTTGGGTATATCTATACTATAGTCCCTTGGTCGTGGACCAAATACTACACCTCCTCCTTTCCAAATTGGCGACCTTATAGAGCCAGCCCTTGTCATTCCTGTATGTTTCTGACGTCTGGGCTTTCTACCACCACCTCTAACCTCGCCCCTCGTCTTGGCCGAGGCTGTTCCCTGTCTTGCGGTTGCCATATAGGCTCTAACAATCTCAGATACGAGTATCTCATTCACTTCCTGCTCGAATATAGAGACTGAAAGCTTTCTGTTCCCAGCAATAGTGCCATCTTTTGAATATACGTTTACTTTCATATTACTTAAGGTCATGTATAAAACTATATATTATAAATTTAATATATTTTGAAGGTATCTCTGTGACTAATACCTAAAATAATTTAACTCCTTATAAAAAGATAACTTCCTCTTACGCCTGGCAAAGCTCCTTTAATATAAATAAGATTCTGTTCTTCGTCTATTTTTACAATTGCAAGGTTTTTTATCGTGGTCTTTTGTCCCCCCATCCTTCCTGCCATTTTCTTACCCTTCCATACTCTGCTTGGATATGCGCTTGCACCTAATGAACCCTGTGTGCGATGCGATTTGGACCCATGACTCATAGGACCCCTGTGAAATCCCCAACGCTTGATTGGCCCCTGGAAACCCTTTCCTTTCGAAATCCCTGTAACACGAACCTTATTGCCAACCTCAAATTGAGAGATACTGATTGTCTCACCCACACTTATTCCCTCTAAATTATCAGTCCTTAACTCCTTCATTATTTTAACAGGAACTATTCCTGATTTTTTAAAGATGCCCCGGTATGGTCGGTTAGGATGTTTTGCAACTCCATATCCCAATACTACTGAGTTGTAACCATCCTTATCACCTGTTCGTTTACACACAATGGTAGTACCCTTGCATCTCACGACAGTTGTGGGTACAACAACCCCCTTATCGTTGAAAATCTGACTCATTCCTATCTTTTCGCCTATAATTGCCTTCATACATTATAAACAAACAGATTAAAATTATACATCCTGAGTATTTAACCCTCAGGAGCTAACGAAAACCTTACAAATCTGGCATTAAATATCCTACACCTTTATCTCAACATCCACACCTGCGGGTAGATTAAGCTTACGTAAAGCCTCCATAGTCTTTTCTGTTGGTTCATATATATCAAGCAGTCTCTTATGTATTCTAAGCTCAAACTGCTCACGAGACTTCTTATCTATATGAGGTGACTTCAGTACTGTATACAGGCTGCGGTCAACAGGTAACGGTACAGGACCAGATATCTTTGCTCCGGTTCTTTTAACATTTTCAACTATCTCCTTGCAGGAGCGATCCAGCAGTGTATGGTCGTAAGCCTTCAACCTTATACGTATCTTCTCTGTCATAATCTTACTGTAATATTGATAAATTTCAAACATCACCGCCTCTGGCTCTTAAAACCCACAGGCGGTGAAGAGCAAATATAATAACTATGTTAGATGCTTCCCTTTAGGTCTTTTAAAATATTATCTACCACCAACCTCTAATTTATTCCAGCACCTTTGTAACGACACCTGCACCAACAGTTCTACCGCCCTCTCTAATGGCAAATCTCATACCCTCTTCCATAGCTACAGGATATATAAGAGAAGCATCCAGCTCTACATTATCACCGGGCATAACCATCTCTACACCCTGGGGCAGCACTACATGTCCTGTAACATCCATTGTCCTGAAATAGAACTGCGGAGAATAACCCTTGAAGAAAGGTGTATGTCTACCACCTTCCTCTTTCGTTAACACATATATCTGTGTCGTAAACTTTGTATGTGGTGTTATGGTACCTGGTTTTGCAATAACCATTCCTCTTTCTACCTGATCCTTCTCCACCCCCCTCAGTAATATACCCACATTATCACCTGCAACTGTTTCATCGAGTATCTTTCTAAACATCTCGAGAGATGTGGCAACTGTCTTTCTTGTAGGTTTAAATCCCACTATTTCAACATTTGCACCAGGTAGAAGCTTTCCCCTCTCAACTCTTCCGGTAGCAACTGTCCCCCTACCTGTTATAGTAAATACATCCTCCACAGACATCAAGAACGGCTTATCGATATCCCTCTTAGGTGCGGGTATGTGCTCGTCTACCTCTGTCATAAGCTCTAATATGGGCTTGCACTCATCACAATCTGGTGATGAACATTCAAGACACTTAAGTGCACTACCCTTCACTATAGGTATATCATCTCCGGGGAATTCATACTTGGTGAGCAATTCTCTTATTTCCAGTTCAACAATCTCAAGAATTTCAGGATCATCCACCTGATCGGTCTTGTTCATGAAGACCACAATTGCAGGTACGTTCACCTGTCTTGCAAGCAGAATATGTTCCCTTGTCTGGGGTTGGGTTCCATCTGGAGCAGAAACCACAAGTATGGCTCCATCCATCTGTGCTGCACCAGTAATCATGTTTTTGATGTAATCAGCGTGTCCCGGACAGTCAATGTGAGCATAGTGACGTTTTTCTGTTTCGTACTCTCCGTGGTAAAGCTGAATCGTGAGACCTCTTGCTTTTTCCTCTGGTGCCTTATCTATTTCATCATACGCAGTAAATTCTGCAAAGCCCTTCTGCGAAAGCACTCTTGTTATAGCAGATGTTAGGGTAGTCTTCCCGTGGTCCACATGGCCTATAGTCCCAACATTAAGGTGCGGCTTTGTGCGCTCAAACTTTTGCTTTGCCATATATACCTCCTTCTCACACTAAACTTAAATTTATAACCAATATATAATATGAAAATATAAAAACACCCTACAAGTTGACAATTATACCATAAAAATTCAAATATGTCAAGCTTTTTTTTATGTTTTGCCTTTTTAACTCCCAAGTAACATCTCCATTATGTCTTTCCCAACTTTAACCTCAGGAATTGCCTTTATATAGAGTCTGAAGTCATAATTCCATCTATCTCCGTACTTTTGATAGTTAAACTGAAGCTCCCAGCAGTGTAGGTCTCTCTTTAATGAAATACGCTCATTTATTAACATTCTGTTTCTAAGATCATATCTGATATTACCTTCAATCCTCCAACCACTTGTTGGTTTCATACTTATAGTTCCCCATATACTCTCATCACTATCCTCTTTTATATTATAGGTCAGGTTCATCCTAAAATTTCCTCTCGAAAGTGAATAATTTGATATAAGATATTTCCCGTATAGTTTGTCAGAATAGATATCACATGTCATTCCACCCCTTAAGGAAAATCCTGAAATTTGTGAGGTCATAAATACAATCCCAACAGGATTCCATTTATGAGTTTCAAAATTCCATGTACTACTAATATCTATCCTGCCCAGATCAATCTTGTCGCCATTCCAGGATAGGGTCATAAAGTCGTTCTGTATAGATACACCCATGTTTTCTGTATGTAATTCATTAGATCTGGAGAATTTATAATAGAAATAGGGTTTTATAGTATGCCTAAACTCCGGGCTTCTTAATATCGATCTGCCATATAGTACTGTACCAAACCCAATTGAACCATTATAGAAGTTCTCATACGAAACACTATTATCTACATATGAAAGTATAAGTCTTCCCCCAATAGCTGGAGAAATATTAAAATACCACAACCTCTTTGGAAGTGTAAATCTCAGGTTGTTCTCGCTTCTTCTCTCCACATCTTCTGTGTAAACAGAATTCCGAATAATCCCAGAGTAAGAAATAAGCCCCCCAAATAATCCTATAGACGGGGCTGAGATGGTAATCCGTGGATAGTCTCCTATAATATCATCGGTTTTGAGATCTCTTGTTTCCCTCACTATAAGCCCTGTCGAGAATGGACCAAGCCTTTTAGATAATGATAGATATGATGATATTACCTGTTCCAGCTCACTAATTACATTATCCTCATAATCCATATTAAAAGAAAGGTCACTTACAAAATCACCTTTAGCCACAATTACAGTCCCATCACGTGTGTTATGTCGATGTGATAGTTTTAGTTTCCATCTTCTTTTCACTCCGTTTTCATCTACATATTGGGCGTCCAAATTCCCTGATAACCTTGGTCTATAAAGCCAAACAGATGAAATCCCCAATGCCAGTCCCTTTTTTTCCATATAGTCGAGATTGAATGTCATATCCATATAATCTGAAATAACCCAGTAGTATGCTATGTCTCTCACATATCTTCCAAGAGTAGAGCTCCTCCCAACCTTGGGAAAAAGTAACCCTGATGATCTGCCGCTCTTTATGGGGAAGAACCAAAATGGAAGGAAAAAGACAGGTATATCCTGTACAAATAATACCAAAGGTCTTGCATAGACCATATCATCAACATATATCTTTAGAGACTTTGCCCAGAAGTAGTAGTGGGGTGGATTTAGTTCACAGGTTGTAAATTTTCCATTGTCTACATTAAGCGTTTTGGGAGCAACCATCCTTACAGTTTTGCCCTCGAACCATCCCTTTTCTACCTTACTTCTACCATCAGTTGCTATCCCTTTTTCAGAATCCAGGTTATAGGCCATGGTTTTACCGTAAATCGTATCCTTATCTATACACAAAATAGGGTTTTTGTATGCCCTAACATCTTTGGTCTCTGTATCGTAAACCAGACTGTCAGAAATTACCTTTATGTTTCTATAATCAACCCTGGCACTTTCCTGCAGCACGATCTTACCTTCCTCGAAATCATAAATAAGCTTATCTGCAGAGTAATAAACAGTATTATTTAAGAGGAAGATACAAAGAAGAAGCATATTCTTAAGGTCTTAAGTTTCTCACCACCATCTCCATAAAAACAAAGATTAGACAGATGAGGAAGAACCACCTCTTCAATGAAAACATTCCTGTACTCTCCTTGAACTTAGCAGCTGTTGAGACCATTCGGGAGATATTCACAGCGACCTCGCCAACCTCATCTATAACGTAGATACCTGGATAGGGTGGACTAAAATCCAAAAAAAGGGTATTTTCATCAGGAAGTGGAGAAATTTTCCATCTTTCATCTCTAATGAAATTATTGATTTCGTATGTACGATTCTCATTCACGCTTACCCTTATATCTCTGCCCCAGTGTATCATAACGGGATAATCTCCTCCATCTTTTAGATACCTTATTGTACGATGGAGAATTGGTGGAAAATTTGGAGATAATACTAAATCGGTATTTTCAATTGAGGGAAGAAAGTGAAAAAACATATTAACCTCATCCTCAACAACTGCCTGTCTGCCATCTGAAAAATAAACGATAGACCTGCCCTTAATATTGTCAATAGACCTCCTGTAAATTTTCCGTGTGGTCAACTCATCAATACAGGCATCGTCAAACACCGAAAATATGGGGTGGGTTCTGTCTATATTCTTAAAAGAAAAATAGAAATCATTCGTTCTATTCATAAATCCACCTTCTTTAAAGACTATAGAAGGCATATTATTCTCTATGTATGGCACATTCAAGAATATTATTATGTCTGTAAATGGTAATGTGGGATATACGCTTTTGCTCAACTCAACTGCAGTTTCCACTCCTCCTGGTGACAAAGCCCTTTCGATATAAAATGATGAACTGCTATCCTGTCCAACTATTCCTACTGTTATTTTATCAGGTATCTTAAATGAAAAATAATATATGTTGTCAATATTGAGTCCATCATCTCCAATATCAACATAACCTGAAAAGGTGCCAGACCTATGGAATTCTATTGGAATAGAGAAATATATCTGTCCTGGTGGAAAGAGGACCTCTTTATAGCTGCTATCCTGAAACAAGTCAATAAAAACGTTTCTTCGTATCTCGTGTTCTCCATGGTTTGTTACTCCCACATATATCAGATTGTCCGTTCCCACCTGTGGTAAGGGGTCCTTCAAGTATACCGTATCAATTGAGATAATGTTCGGTTCTCCTTCTATAATTATAACATCCCCTTCCTGTGGAATCTCTTTGCTCGTAATAAATACGATGTTTTCATCTTCAACCTCAAGGGGCTGAAGCATCATGTATGAAGGAAGTATATCGTCTTTATATTGCCTGCCTGATGATAAAACAATGTCGTACTCCTTCTCACGAGCTATTTTTTCTGCAATACCCTTAGCCTCGTCAAAGAGAATTCCATCTCCTCTCCTGGAGAACATATCATACGAGTCATCAATAAGAATAACTCCTCTATCCCTTCTAACAATTGGACTGGCAAAAGCCACTACCAGGAATAACAAAACAAGTGTTCTTAATGCCAACAAAATCCACTCCCTCAACCTCAGGAAGAGATTTCCACCCTTAATGGATTCCTCCACCAGGTAAAGCCATGGAAAATCCACCTGTTTCACCCTTCTTTTCTCAAATAGATGAAGAATAAACGGTATAGGAAGTGATAATAATCCTAAAAGATATATGGGTGCTAAGAAGAACATAGGCACTTACACCCTCTCCCTCTTTAATATGAAGTATAAAACCCTCTCTATTGGTGCGTCTGTATCTACTGTAATATAATCAATGTTATTTCTCCATAACTCTCTCTTTATATTCGAAACAAATGTGTTCATATTCTCTCTATATTTATCTCTCATCGTGTTCGCATCAACAAGAATCTCGTCTCTTGTCTCCATATCATATAATCTTAGAGACCCTCTAAATGGAAAATCTCTCTCTGCCTTATCCAATATCTGAACAACAACTACCTCATTCCCCCGTGCATGCAGGTTTATAAGAGACCTCAAGGTTGAATCCATATTATCAAATAAATCCGAAAGTACAAGAATGAAGGCCCTCCTCTTCGCCTTACTGGATAATTCCTCTATTGCCTTAGCTATTTTGGTCTTGCCATTAGGAGAAGATGCCTCAAGTGCATCGAAAACTCTTGAGAGTCCTGCACGGGTTGTGGAAGGAGGTGTATGATCTCTGGTAGATGTATCGAATATTGACAAAGAGATAGCATCCTTGTTCAATATCAATAAATATGCGAATGATGCAGCTAATACTGCTGCATATTCCCACTTGGTCATGACGCCGGCATTCTTATATGCCATCGACCTTGAACCATCTATCACGATATAGGCACGAAGGTTCCTCTCCTCTTCAAACTGTTTTAGATAAAACCTGTCTGTTCTGCCATAGACCTTCCAATCAATATAACGCGGGTCATCACTGGGGTCATATTGCCTGTGTTCAACAAATTCCTGTGAAAACCCGTGATATGGGCTCTTATGAATTCCAACAAGAAATCCATCTACTACTGTACGCGCCTTCAACTCGAGAGATCTCATACGTGCTATTACATATGGGTCTATATGCTTTCTCATAGATTAATCCTTGATTATGATTTAAGAAACCATTTACCACGTAAAACAATTTAGGTAATTATAAAACATTTAATACCAAGAAAGTTATTTTTGCCAGCAATAATCGCTGTCTCTCTTGTTTAGTATTCATTTCTTTTAATTGTTCAGTAGTATGTATATCTATTTAATAAGTTTCTTGTCTCTTAAATGGAGTGCCCCGCCTTTGCGGGGCATGCAGTAGCAAGTTTACCCCGTATCTATGCCCCGCACCTGATAGGTGCGAGGGTATGCATAGGTGCGGGGCTACTGCACTCCAAAAAATGTAAATAAAAGTTGTTTTGTTTAACGTCAGAAGTCAAACTCTGATTTATTAGAAATTATAGTTTAGCGCCAGATGTTTTATAATTACCTTACTTAATTACCCAATGACCTAATTACTTTTTTGGGTATAATCTGTGTTTACCCCGCGAAATAGACATTTCACAGGGTGAATCTGTGGTTAATGCATATTTTGAATTAATTATAACATAAAACTATTATTAAGTCAAGGTAAAAAGATTTAAGCACAGGCATATATAAGGGTGAAAAAAACTTGACATTTAAAAATTTTTATGTTATAATGTTGACGGTTTACAAGATTTAAACTTGAAACTGTGAAGAATAAAACAGAATAACCATATTACGCACCCAGCGTCTTCCATTAGGAAGAAATACATAGGAACAGAAGATATGTGTTGTTAAGTTATTCATAAAACTATTAGTATTGAAGGAGGTGTGGATGGCGAAGAAATGGTCTGAAGAGGATATGGAATTTCTCAGGAGTAACTTTCTTTATATGAGCAATGGAGAGCTTGCTAAACACTTTGCAGTAACGAGAAAATCTATTGAGACAAAGCTGCGACGTATGGGTTTAAAGAGAGGTGATAGATTACCGAGGAATAGGGTAGAGACTGGGAAAAACCTTTCAGCTGCACAGGAGGCAAGATTAAGAAAACTGGCAATTGGTTTGCTTGAATCTGGTTTGAAATCTTACTCTCGTGGTGAGAAGAAGGAAGCCAAATGGCAGCTTGCCAAAGTTATAAGAGAATATCCAGACATCGTAGATATTGTAAGTGTGGCAAAAGAATATATGCAAAAACTCGAAGCCAACTAATTAAAACGCAGGGAAAGTCAGGTGAAAATCCGACAGAGCCCCGCTGCCGTTATACTCGGAATGCCTGCAAACATATTCTCCTTGGACCCTCGAGGGTGGGGTCCGTAATGCTTTTTTAAATCCGGTCATACCACCCGGGTTTTTTATTAAAATCATTTAATGACGAGTGTATTTATAATAGCATTTTGCATTGCCTCTACAGATACCATTCCCTTCTATGAAATGGATAGGGTTGTGGTTACAGCCACCAGGATAAAAACACCTCTCTTTTGGCTACCAACTAATGTTGAGCTGATAACTGAAAACAATATATATGAGTGCAATGTGATAACAGTTGCCGAGGTTATTGAAAAGGTTTTAGTTGATGTGTCAAATCGTGGCACGAGAGGAGCAGAGCGGAGTGCAAGATTGAGAGAAGGAGGAGATGCATCAAGGCATGTTCTTGTAATGTTTGATGGACAATCACTTAATGACCCCTTCCTTGGAACTGCCGACCTCGATGTAATAATTACAGACTATATAAAGTCTATAGAAATTGTTAAAGGACCTATCTCATCACTATATGGCACAAATGCTTTCGGGGGCGCAATAAACATCATAACCCAGAAAGAATCCACCCCCAAAAAAACCTTTTTATCCATTTCTATGGGTACCTTTGACACACAAAAGATCAGCCTTAACTCTAATTTCACAATATACAATATCGACGCCTCTCTTGTCATTAATAGCGAAGGAAGTGATGGTTTTAGGGAAAATAGTGATTACAAAGGTAGAGACGTATTTCTCTCTCTTCTAACGAGTTTAAAAAATCTCGGCAGTATAAGAGGCAAATTACTATTGCACGATAGCGAATTCGGTGTTGCTGGTATGAATTGTACAACAATCGAGGAATATAATGGAGAGAGTGAAAAAAAAGCACAGTTTCCTGATGCACGGCAGTGGAGAATGAAGGGATTCGGTGAAATAGAATACACGAAAGGGAATTTTTTAAATGCAAGAATAAGCACTACTTACAGCAATATCAGGTACAAGTGTAACTCGGCATATATAGATGATAATTCAATTGGGAAAAAATATAGTGGAGATTTACAGATAAACCTACTCCCGGGGTTTATATTTGGAGTTGATATACAAAGAAACGAATTCATAAAACAGAGTTGGGAAGAAAATACTATCTCGAAGCTCACTCAAAACTGGGCAGTGTTTGCCCAGAGCATCCTCTCTAAGGAACCCATCAGACTTATCTCCGGTATAAGGTACGATCACCATTTGTTATTTGGTGGAATAACCAATCCAAGGATTGTTCTAATTTTTAGATTCTCAAAAAATCTTAAACTATCCTCAACTGCTGGAAGGGCATTCAGGGCACCTGGTATCGAGGACCTTTACTCACCACGTTCAAGCTGGCCTGCATCAGAATGGGGTCCTGCAGGAGATACTCAGGGAAATCCAGACCTCCTTCCCGAGACAGGGTGGGGTTATGATGCGGGATTTGAATATGAGTCGAAAAAAGTTATTTTTGGTGTTTCGCTATTTAAAAACCAAATTGAAAACCTGATTAAGTGGGCTGATATTGACCCCAACCCGAATTATGAGAAATGGCGACCCTCAAACATTGGTAAATCCTATAATCAAGGGATAGAGGCAAAGATTAAAGTCAAGGAAAGCTTTTGGGGCTCCCATTTGCTAATATACAAGTTTCTTGAGTCTAAAGGGAAAAAAGAGGATGGTAGTTATAAGAGACTTATGTACACCTCTCCTTATAGACTTACATATAGAATATCAGGAAAAGCCTTTGGTGTTAGATTTAATGGTGATATCAGCTATACTGATGAGGTAAAATGGGAAGATGATTTTGATTTCCCTCATAGATTACCAACATATACTGTAGTAAATCTTTCAGTTGGAAGAAAGTTAAAGGATATTGATTTTTTACTTAGTGTAACCAATATATTTGATAATAAATACCAGACACGTGAGTACTATCCATTACCTGGTAGAGAGGTATATTTTAAAACTGTATTCCCTCTCTTTGATTGACTTGAATCCATCCAGCTTTCTGTAACTAAGACACTGATAATAGTAAAGCAAGAGAGTATTAGTGTAAAATAGTAAAATAAAGCCCGGCAATCAGGAAAGTATTTTAGTATCTGGAACCCAGATATCAAATTATACACCTTGACAAACAGGGAAAATTATGGTATAATACATTATGAAGATGTCAACAAGAGGTAGGTATGCGCTGCGAGCAATGATGGAGATTGTTCAATGCGAGAAGGATGGTCCTGTCTCTCTGAAAAATATATCAAAAACCCAAGACATCTCTAAGAAATATCTTGGTAAATTATTTAACGAATTGAAAAAATCAAGACTATTAATAAGCGTGAGAGGACCAAAAGGCGGCTATCTCTTAGGCAAAAAGGCAGAAAAAATAACAATTGGAGATATAATTCTGGCAGTAGAAGGACCAATAATTCAAGTACCTTGTGTGGAGAACAGTACAGGAAGGAATTGCACTAGATTGGAAAAATGTGTTTGTCATCTATATTGGGAAACCCTTGAGAAACATATTACAGACTTTCTTGATTCTGAAACACTGCTAGACCTACATAACAAAACCAGGAAACACAATATAGCTTCATAGCGATCAATATTTATTTTTTTTATAGTTAAAGTATACCGTTTTAGTAGTCTTTTGGTGAGCCGGAACAAGTGCTCACGTTGCCTTAAATAATCGGTTGTTGGATTGCAAAAAGATGGGAATAGGAAATATCTTACATATGGAGGTTTCAATATGGTCGAAACAAAAATAACGTGGTCAGATGGAATGGTACTTACAGCCATTCCAGATTCAGGACATAAAGTTATTATGGATTCCATCAAAGAGCATGGTGGTTCTGAAAAGGGACCAACTCCTATGGAACTTGTGCTTATGGCACTTGGCGGATGCACCGGGATGGACACTGTCAGCATCCTGAAAAAGATGGGTGTAGAATTAAAGAGCCTGGAAATTGAGCTTTATGGCGAGAGGGAGGAAAAACATCCTAAGGTCTACAGGTCCATAGATATGAAATACACTGTTAAGGGTAAAGGTGTACAAGAAAAAAATGTCAAAAGAGCGATAGAACTCTCTAAAAACAAGTATTGTTCTGTATCAGCAATGCTTTCTAAAAAATGCAAAATAAGATACACCTATGAGATTGTAGAAGTATAGTAACGAAACCACAGAGGTCACAGAGTGGAGAAGAGAGATGAGTGATGAGAGAGAAGGGAGGGAGGATTTCTCGATATTCACTTTTCTCAAACTGCTCTCCCTGCCCCGCCATAGGCGGGGTTTGGTTAAATTTTTTCAATACCATTTTATCAATACAGGAGGATGTATGTGGCGAAAATTGTTGATGTTATGTTTGCTAGCACTTTTTGGAATAGCATACAGCAGTCAGAGAATAGTAGTAGCAGAGGAATTTACTGGTACTTGGTGTACTTACTGTCCTGGGGCTGCAAGAGCGCTTGATGAGATGTACGAAAGGGTTTATGACTCTCTTGTGGTTATTGCCTACCACCTCTCTGATGCCTACTCAATCCCAGAGGGTAATGTCAGAAAAAACTACTATGGAGTTACCGGTATTCCTCATACAAGAATAGATGGTTTAATTCAGATAGTTGGGGGATTACATACAGGAACAATCTACCCTACTATCCGCAAAAACTTCTATCAGAGAATACCTATTGAAAGTCCCCTTGATATTAAACTTGAATGTACATACGGAGCTGGAAAGGACAGCGGGACAGTCGAGGCAAAAATTTTTAACACCTCTATGGAAACCGTTAATGGTACACTCCACTTTGCTATAGTAGAGAACCACATAGAACACTACTGGCTTGGAATGAGCCATCTCGATTTTGTTGCAAGAGATATGTTACCTGATGCCAGTGGTGAGTTAGTATCAATTTCACCGGGTGATTCACTTATAATCTCGAGAGATTTCGCAATAGACCCTTCCTGGGATGAGGAGAACTGCAAAATAGTCGTTTTTGTACAGGGTTCTACAAGAGAAATATATCAGGGTGCTGAAGTTGGTGTAATTCAGAAGGCTGAAATGCAATACTTTGGTATGTCTATCGTTCCAGACGGTCAATATGATATATTTATACCGGGTGATACACTAACAGCAGGTATTCTGGCAAAGAATTTTGGAACAGGTGATTATACGGAACGTATCATACTCAACAATGAAGACCCTTATCTTGAGGTTATAGACTTTCAACCAACTCAAATTCCGATTAGTCCTGGAAATGTCGATACAGTAATGACCCTCACAGTCTATGCTGGGGATTCCTGCCCTGATCCATATCAAGCCGAATTACTACTCGATTTTAGAACATCCACAGATACCATTCCGATACTAATTACAACACAATTTGGGTTCTCGGACGATATTGAATCTGGTGATTCAGGCTGGGTTCACTACGGTATAAGAGACAATTGGCATATTTCAGAACATGACAGCTACTCTCCACATCACTCATGGTACTGTGGACATGAGGGCTCCTGGCAGTATACAAATGAGAACGATGCATCAGTAGTAACTCCTTACTTTATTGTAACACCTGATACTCTCCTCTCGCTCTACCACAAATACAGCATGGAAAATGCTTATGATTATGGCTACATAGAGATAGACAATGGCTCTGGGTGGTGGAAGACCCTTGAGGAGATTACAGGGGGAGATAATTCATGGCAGGAGTTTACATATCCACTCGATGAATACTCTTTGCTTACAACAAGACTGAGATTTAGATTTATAAGCGATTATAATACAACTAGTGAAGGTTGGTATGTTGATGATATAACAATACCTGTTAAGATATTCGCTATTGAAGAGAATGATTTCACCATACCAACAGAACTCATTGTCAGACCCACACTGGTAAATACACATACCAATATCTCTTACAAGTCCAACTCATCTTATGTTCGTATTACCATTTATAACATCTCAGGTCGTATCGTAAAAGTCTTGCCTATAAAAAATACAACCGTAGTATGGGATTGTACAGATAATAAAGGCAATCTTGTTCCAAGTGGCGTATATTTTGTTAAATTGACAACAGAAAAGGATTGTAAGAGCGCTAAAATGGTCGTACTGACACGATAAATATACAAATTCATTCTTGATAAATTATGAGAGTGTTGAGAAAAATAATACTTTTAATTCCTCTTATATATGGATGTTCCTGGATGCCCACACTGCCAGAGCAAGTCACAAACAGAATCGTGCTTCTTGAGGTATTTGGTTACGCCAGATGCTCAAACTGTCACTTAGCTGAGCAACAGGCAGATGAACTCTCAACTTACTATCCAGATAGCATTGCGGTTCTTATATATCACCAGAGTACACTGGGTGACACACTTTCCCCACAACCTTTTACCAATGAACGGGCTGATTGGTATGGAATACATGAGGCACCCACGGCTCTCTTTGACGGTGTTTCAAAAATAACTGGTACACCAGGAGATAATGAGTACCCGACTGTCTTTAACAGCAGAAGGACCAATCCATCCCCTGTTGATATAGGACTTGAATCCTCTCTTGCAGGATTAAGTGGTGAGATACATCTATCCACTCAAGTCATTGATACACTGCCAGATGATACACTAAAACTATTTACAATTATATTTGAAGATAGTGTGGAGTTCATCCAGTCTGGTGCACATGATTCAATCTTCAGTCATGTGGTCAGGGCTGTATTACCAAATATGAGTGGAATTATCTATCAACCAGGATTGGATACCACCCTATATTTTATAAACAAATGGAACCCGGAAATGATAGGTGTAATATCGTTTATACAGAATGTAGAAACAAAGCAGGTATTAAATTCCAGTGTAATGAAGAGAATAAACCCGATACCCAGCTTTAACTTCTTCTGCATAGAAGATACAGCACAAACGATTGCCCTCAATAGTGTCTTTGTCTATCACTTCTATCTTCAGAATACTGGAGATGTTGAATATAACTATAGACTTGATGTCAGTATAGTTGGCGACCCACCGGTTGGTGGTTGGGGAGCCAATTTCTGTTACCAGGGAGGCTGTCATTTTCTCCCATTTACTGGCTACATAACCATTTCACCGGGAGAGACAAATACCTCATTTACTATCGATACATTTACTGGAAATGAAGCTGGAGAAATTACTGTAAGTTTTACGGTCAGAGATGCTCTTACATCTAAGACCATAAGAGTGCACACGCATGCACCATAAAAAATAAACATGCCACCAAGACACTAATAAAAGATTATATTTTAATTATTGACATTGTCCCAAACTCTCGTGATGATATACAAGGGGATACCTATCATTGCGAGTGAATGAAATGAACGCGGCAATCTCATATGTAACATTATTCAATAAAAAGCGATTGCTTCATCCCCCAATTCTGGGGGATTCGCAATGACATTAGTAGAGCGTCTGTCATTGCGAGTGAATGAAATGAACGCGGCAATCTCATTTTTAAATATACTTGTTATATCTTATCATTCAATCTAAATAATAAATCTTTGTATCTTGGTGCCTTCGTGGCAAATCAAATATGGAGGATAAATGCTAAAGGCATTACTGGGTCTCGCTCTTATTTGTCCACTACTTCTTATTGCTGAGGAAGAAAATAGGATACCGAATTTTTCACTTAAGGATATATACAGGGAAGAGGTTACTTTAGATTCTATTCTTTCTGAAAACAAGGTAGTTATGATATCTTTCTGGGATATAAACTGCAAGGCTTGTATAAAAGAACTCACCAGTATGGACCCTATCTATGAGGAATACCATGAGATGGGTTTCGAGGTTCTTGCAATTAATGAAGATAGCCCGAGACTACAATCACAGGTAAAACCCTTTGTGGAGACAAGGAAATGGAAATACAGAGTCTTGCTTGATGAGGATGCAAGTGTAAGGAACCTTCTCAAGGTTTTTGCATTACCTACCACAATTTTGGTAAATAAAGAGGGAATCCTTCTCTTCCATCGTATTGGTTATAGAGAGGGAAAGGAGGATGATATAGAGGAGATAGTCTATAATATTATTGCAGAATGATTCTCTTTTTCTTGCTGATATCATCGCTTCAATATAATCTCGTAAACGTAGCTGATTACTGGATTGAACGAGATAGTCTCAAAGAATACTTTTATGACAGACTTGATTTAAGCGTTTTTTATAAAGATCTCGAAGTTGGCTATTTCCTATTGAGGGAGATTCCATCTGAACCAGAAAAGGCTATATCGATATCAACCTTTAATATAGGCTTCAAGACCGAATACCTCAGTATATCATATGGAAGGCTCTATCCCGTTTTTGGAAGGGGACTTGTTCTGAGGGAATATATTGATGAAAACTTTCATATCGACAAAGGGATAACTGGCATATCTCTCTTCGCTGAAGTAGGAGATTTAACCCTTCTGGCAATTTCAGGTCGACCCAAAAATGCCCTTTTTGCTGAAAGGCATTATTATATCTCAAACGATACAACAGATGTCCTGCGAGGTATAAACATCAATTTCGAGGGAAAAATAAGTCTTGGGGGAAGATATGTCAGACTCTCCACGAAAGAAGACCCAGCTCCCTACTCCTTCTCAGAGTTTTTTGGGGGTAATCTTGGATTCTTGCTGGGTTATTTTGATACCTACCTTGAGATTGCAAAGAAGATTGCATACAATCCTTATTCAGGCGAAAGAATCAGGGGATTGGGTATTTATGCATCCTTAAGCCTTGCTTTTGAAGGGTTAGGCGGCCTTATTCAATATATTAATTATGATTCCCTTGCCCTTGGCTGGGGTGGTGCAAGATATAATGAACCCCCAATAATCAATAAAACTGGCCTTTCAATAAACAGAGGGAACGATGAAACAGGATTTGGAATATCCCTATTTATATCACCCAAATATACGCTTACTATCAATGGTGGTTTCTCTAAAACCGCTACTCATAATAAAGATAAGGAGATAACAGAACACTTTATCTCTGTCGATTACATGCAAGATATATTCTCAGGTATATTCTCCATAGATCACCTGAGCCAGAACGAGATAGAACCCGGTATATTAGAAAAGGAGGAAATAACTCCTCAAATAGACCTAACCTTTGGCAACTTCGAGGTCGTAGGAAAGGAGAATTTTATAAAAGAGGACAATCAGAATTACCGAGAAAGTACAATTTCCCTATCTTATACTCATAAAAGCCTGTTAACCTTTACCATCATTGGTGAAACCAGGACAATTAAAAAACTCGACGAGAAAACAAGATGGCTTCTTTTTGAGGTTTCAGGTGTGATAGGAAACAATCACAATATCGTTATAAGGTATGGAAGTGAGAAGGGTGGACTTACCTGCTCGGGTGGGATATGCAGGTATGAGGAACCATTCAATGGACTGAAAGTCTCACTCATTACAAGAATCTAATAATATTCATTGTTTATAAATATAGTCTGTTTAGATATTATCATTAGACTATTAACCTTAGACATGTAACCTGATAAGTATAAAAAGAAGTTACCGAACGTGGTTTTTTAATTGCTGAGGTAAGAATTAATGCTAAGCAGAAGAAATCTACTGCTAAGATAAGACTAATCTTTATTGTGGTAGACCTTATTTTTAAAATACTCTATTGTTTTTCTTAACCCATCCTCAAGCCTTACCTCAGGCATCCATGAAAAAATTATTCTTGCTCTTTTTATATCTGGCTGCCTGACTCTTGGGTCGTCTTCTGGTAAAGGTTTGAATACTATCTCACATTTATTACCTACCATCTCATTTATACGTTCAGCAAATTGTATTATCGTTATCTCTTTTGGGTTCCCAATGTTTACTGGTTCATAGTCTTCTACCTGCATAACTCGCCATATCCCCTGTATCAAATCCGATATATAACAGAAACTTCTTGTCTGTTCACCATCACCGTAAACTGTAAGAGACTCTCCTCTTAATGCTTGACATATAAAATTAGGCACCACTCTACCATCATCCATTCTCATTCTTTCACCGTATGTATTAAATATCCGAACAATCCTCGTGTTGACACCATGATAGCGGTGATATGCCATTGTGATTGCTTCTGCAAACCTTTTTGCCTCATCGTATACACCCCTGGGTCCAATAGTGTTTACATTTCCCAAATAACTTTCCTTCTGAGGGCTTATAAGAGGGTCTCCATACACCTCTGACGTGGATGCAAGCAGATATTTTGCCTTTTTTGCCATTGTAAGTCCGAGTGTATTGTGCGTTCCCAGTGCGCCTACTTTTAGGGTCTGTATTGGATACTTGATGTAATCTATAGGTGACGCAGGAGAGGCAAAATGTAAAATCCAGTCTAAATCCCCTTTTATAGATATAAACCTTGATACATCATGGTTTATGAAAGTAAATCTCGGGTTATCCCTTATGGATTTTATATTCGATAAAGACCCGGTTATTAGATTATCTATACAGATTACATCGTTTTCCTTCTCTATAAAGAATTCACATAGATGTGAACCTATAAATCCCGCACCACCTGTGACTACAATTCTCATCTTTTCCCTCCCTTAACCATATGGAATTATTTATAGAGAACAAAAGGATGTTGGTCTCATACACCAACTCCTATATATATAAACCCGAGTTCCTCCATTTTTTCTCTCTCAAATATATTCCTGCCATCAAATATTATAGGTGTTTTCAGAAGGTTCTTAACCTTTTGTATATCCATATTCCTAAACACATCCCACTCTGTAAGGATTACAAGACAATCTGCTCCATTGGCTACCTCATATATATCACTCTTGTAATCAATCTCTGGCAAGACCTCCTTTGCATTATCCATGGCAACGGGGTCATAGGCAACAACTCTTGCTCCATCCTCTAATAAACCATTTATTATATCTATCGACGGAGCACTCCTCATATCATCAGTGTTGGGTTTGAATGCAAGTCCTAAGACGCCTATTATTTTACCATTTAAATTCCAGAGAACTTCCTCCATCTTTTCTACAAATCTCTTTTTTACAAGCTCATTTATCCTCTCTGTCTCCTTCAATAGATTAAATTTATATCCAAGTTTATCTGATATCCTCCTGAATGCACTAATATCCTTCGGGAAACAGGAACCACCAAAACCAACACCTGCATTCAGGAACCTATCACCTATTCGGCGGTCAAGACCCATTCCCCTTGCTACCTCTTCTACATTTGCTCCGGCAAGTTCGCAAACAATAGAGACAGCATTAATAAATGATATCTTCGTTGCAAGAAATGAGTTAGATGCATGTTTTATTATCTCAGCAGATTTAATATCGGTGAATATTATTGGTGCACTAATGGGCTCATAAATCTTTTTCATAATATCCTTTGCCTTCCCCGTTTCAACACCTATAACAACCCTGTCAGGATGTAGAAAATCATCAATGGCTGTACCCTCCCTCAGGAATTCAGGATTAGACGCAACATCAAAAGGTATTCCCTTTACGCGCATTTCCATAACACTCTTTATCTTCATTCCAGTCTGTACCGGGACAGTAGATTTCTCAACAATCAGCCTGTATGAATCCATACATCCCGCTATTTCAGATACTACGTTTTCAACCTGTGAGAGATCTGCATCACCTGAGCCCTTCGAGGGAGTACCAACTGCTATGAATATGACAGGGGCGCCCTTTACTGCATCGGATATCTTGGTTGTAAATGTTAGCCTTTTCTTATTCTTCTCCAGTAATGTAGAGAGACCGGGTTCATAAATGGGCGGTTTTAGCATCTTCAGCATTTCAATTTTCCTCTCATTGCTATCAACACAAATAACGGAATGGCCAAGTTCTGCAAGACAGGCACCTGTTACGAGTCCAACATATCCACAACCTATCACCCCAATATCCATAGAACCCCCCAACAAATATTAAATATCAAAATTCATAATGTAAAAATTTAAAACAAACTAACAACCGCTACTGATTTACCTATTATCTTTCACCTGATACCAATTACCTAACGAGCAGGTCTACCTGTCCTGAAAGTTTCGATGATTTCCTAAAGGTTTCCTCATATTTCAATGAAAACTGTATTGATTTTAAAGGCTTATATCTTATTACAATATAATTCCTCTTTCCATGTCCAGTTATAAATCTGTTTCCCATAACGCCTGGAAGCCCGCTCTCGTATTCTGTAAACCTAAATCTCGAAAGATCGCTGTCAAAAATTATGTATCTATAGTGTAAAGATAATGTTTTCATAGGCTGTATAAATATATCACCATAAACAAGTTCTCCTGAGAGAATATCATTTTCCCTTGCCCATTCTGTTCTCAGTCTTAATCCTATCTCTTTTACAGGCTTCAAATCCAAATCAATCCTTAAAAACCTTACATAATCCTCTTGCTTACATTTATATTTATAACTTATACTAACACTTAACTCCTTTCTTATCTGCCTTTTGCCGATTACTCTGTATTCATTCCCTTTTCCTGGAAGAGGATCGTCTTCCCATTCCATATGGTCACCGTAAAGAACTATCTCTGTTTTTGGAAAAGGTTTGTAGACTATTGATGTATACACCCCTCTATCATTCAATACACCATAAGAGGATATTCTCCTGTCAGAGAACGGTGATGAGTGAGGGGAGAAAAAGGTTGTTGGAAGGTATCGATAAATAACATCCAGAACAAACTTATCTCCCTTAATGTTAAAACCACATACAGTCGCTATATGCCTTGAATAGGCAACCTCTCCAAAAAAGGTAAGCCTATTCTTATTAACACAAAAATTTACAGAAAATGGCGAATAAGACCTTACCTCATTCTCGTTGTAATCTGATGCATGGTAGTATGTCCATCCGATAGTTCCAAATTCTCCTGAAACATCCAGATGCCCACCATATATCGTTTCCCTTGCTCTATCCTTCCTTTCTTCCCATCCCAATGTAGTATGCTCTGCTGAATATGTATAATATATTGAATCACTACCTCTTGCGTCAAGTGTAGCATACGAGTAGAATAGTGATAGACATGCAGCTCCAAAATTCTTAGTACGACAGGCTATTCCCCTCTCATATGTGTTCTCTCCTGTAATTGTATATAGATAGGTTCCCTTTCTTCTTGTTGAATAAGGAGAACCCTTGAATGTGAGGACAGGGGAACCCAGAATAAGTCTTTCTCCAAAATCAAGTCCGTAATATCCAACAATCAGGTTTTCTAAAATACCTATACTCTTTACCTCAATTCCAAATGCAAGGAAATCTGTAATATCTCTCTCCCCTGCATCCTTTTCCGCAAGAAAGCATCCTCTGAATCTTCCATAGTCTATGAGCGTTCTCATATATGCTTTGAGAGGATTACCAGGGGTATTTTCATCCTCAGGTCGTTTTCGCTCTATTCTCACCCTCACCCTGAACTCTGGATGAACAGTCTGTACTCTTAAAATAGGAGCAGTTTCTATCCTTATATATGGTTCTATTCTCGAATAGACAACAGCAGGTAATATATCTTTTAAGGACTCCTTGTTAATAAAACCACCTCTTTTCTCTCTCGCCCTGATTATATCATCTGCAATTTTATTATCTATATAAGGAATAAGAAGGAGCTCATCTATAGTGGCTGCGTTAATATCAATCGGATTTTCCTTTAGTTCATCTATCAGTTCTATTAACTCCTCTGATGCCTCGCCTTCAATATCAGTTTCAAACTCTTGCGGAAAGATGCTTACACTAATAAGAAGAAGTAGAATACAGAATTTCTTCATAATGCTCAATCACCCTCATCGGTCTCTTTGCCCCTTAAAAGACCAAGTTTCTCCTTTATCCTACTCTCGATTTCATCCCTCAACTCAGTATGTGAATAAAGATACTCAACTGCATTCTCTCTGCCCTGTCCAAGCCTTTCGTTACCATATGAAAACCATGTTCCTGATTTTGTTACAATTTCCTCATTCACACCAATATCAATGAGTTCTCCCTCCTTTGAAATCCCCTTACCAAACAGTATGTCAAATTCTGCATCCCTGAAAGGTGGAGCAAGTTTATTCTTTACCACCCTTACCAAAAGGTGATTCCCTATGCTCTGCTCACCCTTTTTTATTGAAGATACACGTCTAATATCCAACCTTATAGATGCATGGAACTTTAAGGCAAGTCCCCCGGGAGTGGTCATCGGATTTCCAAATATAACCCCAATCTTCATCCTCTCCTGGTTTATGAATATGGTTGCTGTCTTGGATTTTGAAAGTACACCGGTGAGTTTTCTCAATGCCTGTGACATAAGCCTTGCCTGGAGTCCCATATGAGAATCACCCATATCACCCTCTATCTCTGCCCTTGGTACAAGTGCGGCGACAGAATCAATGACTATTATATCGGTAGCGCCACTCCTTGCAAGAGTCTCAGTAATTTCAAGTGCCTGCTCCCCTGTATCAGGCTGGGATATTAATAGGTTATCCACATCAACTCCGAGATTCTTCGCATAAGTCGGATCAAGTGCATGCTCGGCATCAATGAATGCAGCCACACCACCTTTTTTCTGAGCCTCTGCCAACATATGAAGAGCAATCGTGGTCTTTCCTGAAGACTCAGGTCCAAATATCTCCATTACCCTGCCTCTCGGAATACCACCAATACCTAAAGCAAAATCAAGTGAAATCGAGCCAGTTGGTATTGCATCTTCCTCCCATCTAACTTCTTTCTCGCCCAATCTCATAATGCTGCCCTTTCCAAATGTCTTCTCAATCTGTTGGATAGCATGTTCAAGGCTTTTTTTTCTCTCCTCCTCCATAACTACCTCCTGGTATAATATTTATTAGTGTGCAAAATCTAACCACAGACCTGCCTGCCGTCAGGCAGGGAAGTCCCTCCTACAATAAAAAATGAGATTGCTTCACATTCGGTTCGCAATTACAGTATCCTGTATGCAATTGCTTCGTCAATCCGTCGCACTTCTTGACGGACGACGGACTCGCAACGACAAAGACATTTATAGAACAGGGATTTGCCTGCTTGATGCAGTCAAATAAGAGAATTTTAAGAGAAAAAATTTTTTATTCTTTATCTACAATCTCATTCAAGTCTCGTCTAAGTCCCTGTTAAAAAGAGATGAGATTGCTTCGTTGTCCGTCAAACGACGGACTCCCACCACAACATTACACATTAAACATTTAACATCTAACAATTTCTTTATCGCGACTAGGACGTTGTTCCTACCGTTACTCTTCCCCGTTTTACAATTCCTCGCTTTACGCTTTACTCCATACTCCCTACATTCTTCCTTCTTTTCGCAACCAGGAGGTTGCTCCTACCACATCCAACATTCCACAAACATTAAACATGTAACATTCCAACAGTCTAAAGACTGTCACTCCATATAACCACAGAATATTCCATCATCTATTATACCCTATCATATAGTATAAGACTGAGGACGACCTTACCCTTGTTACCTTCCTCTCTGATATATTTAGACCCTCCTATTACACGTGTAGCCAGTATAATAAAAGATATAGATAATGAAATTCCAAATGTCCAGAGTGGTTCTGGGAAAATAAGTGTAAGAATTGGTACAATACACATAAGGACAAATGTAGGTAGAGCTGAGCTCTTTATTATTATAGTAAGTAATATAAAAACCCCAAATCCACACATCGCCTCAAGAGGAAGAAGGTAAAACAGCACACCACAGGAGGTTGCAAGACCTCTCCCCTCACCCTTGAATCGTAAAAATATTGGCCAATTATGTCCCACTATCGCCGAGATGCCAGCAATACTCACCACAGGCTCTTCAAAACCAACTAATGTAAGTATAAATATCGGTACTATACCCTTTATAAAATCCGCAAAAAATACTAAAACGGCTGGCAAGAAACCTATGAGAGTATATACATTCGATGCACCTATTCGCTGGTATCCCTCCTTCCTTATATCCTTCCCAGCAATCCTACCAGCAATGTACCCGAATGGGATAGAACCAAAAAGATAACCTATGAATAGAGAGAGGAAAATGTGTGACATCAACATTTCGTTAACATTTGATGATTTATGATTGAAAATTATATCATCCGTCGCAACTCGCAATGATATGGGTTTAGTTTGTCATTGCGAATCCTGATGACAATCGAGATGAAGCAATCTCATTTTAGGAATTGGTATTAAGAAATGGGATTGCTTCGCTAACGCTCGCAATGACAGACATCCTCTTTTCTGTCATCGCGAGAGTATGGGACATTTAACATTTCACATCTAACATTCAACATTCAACATCTAACATTTAACATCCAACATTCAACATCTAACATTCAACCTGACACCTGGTTTTTACTCCACTGTTACACTCTTTGCAAGGTTCCTTGGTTTGTCTACGTCAAGACCCCTCATTACCGCAATATGATATGCAAGAAGTTGTAGAGGTATAGTCGTGAGTATTGGAGAAAGCATATCTATAGTCAGTGGAACTTCAACAGCATAATCCACGAGATTCTTTATCTCTTCATCACCCTCTGAAATTACTGCAAGCACAATACCCTTCCGGCACTTCACCTCCTGAATATTCGATATTATCTTGTCATATACCATACTCTTTGTGGCGATAAATACAACAGGCATTTTCTCATCTATAAGAGCTATCGGTCCATGTTTCATCTCTGCAGCAGGATAGCCCTCTGCGTGTATGTAGGATATCTCCTTCAATTTCAATGCTCCTTCAAGTGCAACTGGATAGTTATAGCTTCTACCAAGAAACAAAAAGTTGTTTCTTTTATAAAACTTCCTGGCAATATTCATAATTTTCTTGTTCTGTTTTAACACCTTACCTACCCTCGAGGGCAGGTCTGAGATGGCCTCAACAATTTCTCTACCTTCCTCATATGAGAGGTGTCTTATTCTGCCAAGTAAAAGTGCTACCATTGAAAGAACTATAACCTGTGAGGTAAATGCCTTTGTCGAAGCAACACCAATCTCCGGACCTGCATGTATATATATACCACCATCTGTTTTTCTCGCAATACTGCTGCCAACAACATTACAAATACCCAGTGTAAGAGCTCCCTTTCTTTTAGCCTCCTTCACTGCAGCAAGAGTATCTGCTGTCTCGCCGGATTGAGTTATGGCGAAAACAACACTTCTCTCATCAAGAATCGGACTCCTATATCTGAACTCCGACGCATACTCTACCTCGCAGGCTATTCCCGCTGTTTTTTCAATCATATACTCTCCCACAAGTCCGGCATGCCAGGCTGTCCCGCAAGCTGTAAGGATTATACGCTCCACATCTTGCAGGGCTTCAAGATTCATATCAAGACCATCAAGCCTTGCTATACCTTCAGTAAAATTTAATCTACCCCTTATTGCATTTTCTAATGTCGTGGGTTGTTCAAATATCTCTTTCAACATGTAATGGGGATATCCACCCTTTTCAATCTCATCAAGCGTCCATGTAACCTCCTCAATCTTTGGGATTATCTCATCCTCGTTTAGATTTGTTACCATGTAACCCTCATCAGTAAGACTCGCAAGTTCTCCATCCTCAAGATAAACGACCTCTCTCGTATAATGTATAAGAGCAGCCACATCAGAGGCAACAAAATATTCATCCTTCCCCTGACCTACAACAAGGGGAGACCCCATTCTTGCAATAACTATCTCCCTTTTTCTCTTATGTATAACTGCTATACCATAAGTTCCCTCAACTTCGGCAAGGGCAAATCTCGTTGCCTGAAGAAGGTCTCCTTTATAATATTCCTCAACAAGGTGTGCAATTACTTCGGTATCAGTAGGGGTACGAAACTTATGACCTTTTCTCTTTAAAAATTCTCTTAATGTGTTATTATTCTCAATGATACCGTTATGTACAACTGCAATCTCTCCAGAACAATCTAAATGAGGATGCGCATTTAAATCACTTGGCTCCCCGTGTGTCGCCCATCTCGTATGAGCTATGCCTATGGTAGAATGAATATTTATATTAGAGATTTCCTTTTCAAGTTCACTTATCCTTCCTGCCTTTTTCTGTAGAATCAGGTCATTGTCTGCCAGAACAGCAATACCTGCGGAATCATAACCCCGGTATTCAAGCCGTTTAATCCCATCAATAAGGACTGGGATTGCCTCTTTTTTACCTATATATCCAACAATACCACACATAAGGAAAATTTCTAATTTCTAATGTCGAATGCCTAATGTAAGGTCAAAAGATCTAAAGGTTTAAAAGCAAATAGTCATTTTTAAGGAAATTGGGTTTTAATTAGTAATTAGAAATTAGTCATTAGTCATTCAGTAACACCCTCTTTGCTTTTTTAATCAACATATTGCAGGTCTCTTCCTTTTCAGCCTCACAGATGATTCTTATTACATCTTCCGTGTTTGACTTTCGGATATGTATAAAGGCGTCCTCATAATCAATACGTAAACCATCCTCATCTCTCAACTCACCATCAGGGAGAACTTTAGTAAGCCTCTCGAAGTCAATATCGCCCATCTTATTGACCTTTTCCTTCTTCATATAGAAGAACGGGAGTCTTTTTATAAGTTTAGATATAGATTCCTTTTCTTCTGCCATATACTCAAGAATGAGCGAGACGGCTGATAGTCCATCTCTTGTTAGATGCATATCTGGCCAGATTACACCACCGTTCCCTTCTCCCCCAAATATGGCACCAACCTCTCTCATCTTCTGTACTACATTCACTTCTCCAACCTTTGTTCGTTCAACATAGTTACCTGCAATATATTCAACCATCCTTGAGGTGGAAAGATTGGTTACCACCTTGCCTTTCCTTTTTTTGAAAATATGTGACAAAGCCATGGCGAGTGTGTATTCCTCTCCTGGAACCTCACCTTCATTTGTTATTATAGCAATCCTGTCTCCATCCATATCTGAGGCAAAACCTACGTCAAAATCTCCCATCTTGCAGGCATCCCTGACCTTATGAAGATTTGATGGAAGGGGCTCGGGATTTCTTTTTGTATCCATAATTGTGACATAACAACCTAAAAGCTCGAGAAGTTGCTGTGCAGGAGAGGAAAGTGCCCCAAAACAACCATCAAATATAACCCTGAACTCTTTCTCCCTTATACTCTCAACATTAACAAGTCCAAGAATTCTATTTATATGCCTTTTAAGCCCATCTCCGTCATACTCTACTATTCCAACCTGTTCCCACGATTCTAAGTTAAAGTCTTCCCTACCATAAATCCTATATAATTCCTTTACAGCTTCCTCTGAAAGAAAAAGTCCTTTCTTATCATTGAATTTCAAACCATTCCAATCAAGAGGATTGTGTGATGCTGTAACAACAACACCTCCACTTTTGTTCAACAGAGAGGTGTTAAGGAGTACTGTAGGAGTTGGAACTACACCAAGATTTATTATAGAATTCCCGGTAGATAGAAATCCGCTTGTAAATGCATTAAGTATCAAATCACCAGTTTTGCGTGTATCTCTTCCGATAACAATATTACCTGATAAAAATTTTCCGAATGATAAGCCAAAGGCAAGAGAATCCTGTGGAAAGAAAGAGGAATTAACTATACCCCTTACACCGGAGATACCAAGGATGAGGCCCGACATATAGTTATATCAAAAATCAAATAGTAAAAATAGCCATTGATTTCACTGATTGAAAAAACATTCTTTAATTTTAAATATCTTAAAAAATTTGAAGCTATCTTTAGCCGATGAGCGGGGTCGAACCGCTGACCTGCGCATTACGAATGCGCTGCTCTACCAACTGAGCTACATCGGCAATCTCTTTTTTGGGACGCAGATAACACTGATTTATAATTATTTGCTTATATATAAGACTTTGTTTGCCTGAATTGAACCTATTTCTTTTTACTTTCTTGTTGTTTTTAAGTATATCAGATAATCAGTATATCAGTTGGAAGGATACCAGTGTAGCAGAATATCAGGTTCTGTTTTCTGATAATCTTCTTACTGATCTTCTGTTATCCTGATAAGCTTATTACCTGTAACTATCTGTCCCGCTTTCTTCGGGATCCCGCCAAAGGCGGGACGTCCAAAATTTTTTTATGGCGAGAGACGGGATCGAACCGTCGACACCTGGATTTTCAGTCCAGTGCTCTACCTACTGAGCTATCTCGCCTTTTTCAAACAACCTTTTAAACAATCTGAATTATATCATAAAAAACAAGAAATGTCAAGGAAAAATTAAACATAAGCGATTGCTTCGTCTGTCAATCCGTCGCACTTCTTGACGGACGACGGGCTCGCAATGATAGAATGAGTTACCTGTCTTTCGCAGGTTAAAACCTGCGGATACCATTTCTATACCTTTAGCTGTTATCTGTCATTGCGAACGAACGAAGTGAGTGCGGCAATCTCATCCCGGCGTCTGTCATTGCGAGTGAATGTAATGAGCGTGGCAATCTCATCCCGGCGTCTGTCATTGCGAGTGAATGTAATGAGCGTGGCAATCTCATTTGTTATACTTACATACACCCCAAAAAGAGATTGCTTCGCTTACGCTCGCAATGACAGGGAAGAAAGTGTCATTGCGAGTTTTTTCTCAACATCTAACATTCAACATTAAACATCCAACATTACACAAACTTATCACTCGCAAGTCTTAACAGGGATTATTGTGTTTAGAGTGAATGACTTCAGGTAAATAAGGCTTTTAGGCTACCTATTAACAAAAAAGGGGGGCAAAAAGCCCCCCTTTTAGTTTCTAAAACTATCTCAAGAGCACAAGCTTGCCCATCTTCTCATATCCCTCAGCATTCATCTTGTAGAAGTAAATTCCAGAGGGCAGTCTCACACCAATCTCATCCCTTCCATCCCATCTATATGAATGATGTCCTGCACCCAGCTTTTCATCAACAAGTCTCTTTACGAGTCTACCTGAAGCATCATACACCAATAGACTTACATCCATAACATCTATAAGTGCAAACTTGATTGTCGTTCCTGTAGTGAATGGATTGGGCGAAATTAACTCTATGCCAGTAAAATCTACACCCTCTATTCCAGTGCAAATCTTCTTTACGGCTACATTAAATCGCCTTATCTCGCCAGGTACCTTTCTGTTCAATAAAAGAACAGGGTTTGTCAGTATAGCTTCAATATCAGTGTCCGCAACCTTCCCGGATGTGTTAATAATGTCGTAACTGCTTCTGTCAGCCATTTTAAGCTCATTATCAGACTCATCTGTAATAATGAATTCATATCCACTCACATCACCCTCAAACTCCCAGGACAGCTCTACAGTTTCATTATTCGTATTAAGCTCTATCTCGACTGGAATGTTCATTGTTCCTTCAAAATCATCAATCTTAAGATGCTTGAAGCCAGCGTCACCTTGAGGGATATAAAGCATCACATACTCATCCAGTGGAACTATAAACTCAACAACCGATAATGCCCTTGAGTCATCCGACATACCCACATAATTATGCTCATCAACAAGGTCTCCTGACTTTAGAGACAGCTTGAGCCGCCAATCCCAGGTAACTGGAGATTTATGTCTCTTAACCTCCTCACAGTCAGAATGATAAGTTTTTTCCCTGGGCAATCCAAAATTATCAATCATGGATATACCCTTGGGTGGAGTAACCCCTGGATTGTAAATCTGCGCAGGGAAAGTTACACTACCAAGACCAACATCTGCTACCTGTACCCAGAAACCCATCATCGCTTCAATCGAGCCATCCCAGCCACCCCCAGGATAAGTAAGAAACTGGAATCCATCAAAACACTGTGCAATGTAATTCATGTTATTCAAACCAAGACTATCAAAATGTATACCACCTAACTTATCCTTCGCAAACAAATAGAAACCCCAATAAGGATATTGACTCCCTATAAGATTCCACCCATAGTACCATACATTAGGATAACTGCGGGATACGAATATCTCAAGAGGAAGGATGGGTGGTACTCCCATTACATCTGCATAGTCAGCCGTAAAGTTACCTAACATATAACCACCAGGAGGATATCCCGACGGAATCCCGACATATGAAGGATAGAAGTATGACCCCATCAACTCATCAAAAGCATATATATTAACCATCTTTGTTGGCACATCGTCCCCAAATGCATGGTTTGACTCTGGCACATCATATGGGGGTAACAGTATTGCCGGCACACTAACAAGATTCCATCCTGAGTGCAGGTCAATCCAGCTTACTATCTCAAGTGGAGTTTCACCGCTATAGCAACCCATATCGGTTGGTGAACCGTCCCAATCACTTTTGACAGGGTCTGGTTCGCCTGCATCGATACAGGGTGAACCCCAGGTGAGTTGAAGCCTGCACATATGGACAAGAGGGTCTTCAAAGATGTTATTATCCATAAATATAGCACCAAATGGGTCAATAACATCAGCAATTTCATTTTCATAGAGGTCTGAGTATGTCAAGCATACTGGATATCCCGAATTCTTATCCAACCACAAAAAGGGAATGTCCCAGGAAACACCACAACCTGAATTCCATGCTATAATATTATTTTTCATCTCACTCTTAGAGAATACGATATAGACACCGCCTGCTGGTATATCAATACCTAACACTACATCATCTATAGCTATATCAGCATTGTCATCTCCTACAGTATTGAATGCAATCATTATATTATCTACTATTGTTTTATCTGTTAGATAAGGAGATAAATCCAGAGTTGCCTTATACCATGTCCAGTTGTGCCACGGCCAAGTCCCACCGGAATTGACTACATCGGCTGAATCACCGAAGGTCCATAAAGTATCAATGTCACGACCACCACCTGTCTCTATCAGGACGAATAAATCACCATTATCCTGCTCCACATGCCAATACCAACTCGATTTCCACCAGAAAGAAAGGAAGAGGTCTGATAATCCATCCACATAAATATCAGGAGTAATGAGCCACTCATCTAAATTATATCCCCAAGGACAGAGTGCACCATATGCACCATTATAATTATACGTGCCATAGTCTGACTGACGCCAGTGAGCAGGTTGATCCCCCGGGCTGCTTGGACCGTCTATCACAATCCAGCCAGAAGGTGGGAAGAGTCCCTCAAAGCCCTCTGATAATAGTGTAAATTTCTCGCTGTGGGTAACTGGGTCTTCAATATCTCCCTCTTTTACTGTTGGAGGACAGCTTTTGCTCATCATATCACCTTCGAATGCTCCCGATGAGGTAACTGCCTTATTTGCCTTGTCAACAGCCAGATTATCATATTCTCCCATTACTTCATAATCATTTATCATCTCTTTTAGAATATTCATATAACCTTCGGGTAATTGCAAACCTTCTATATCTATTTTATCCACATATTCATAACCTGCCCAGTTCCCTACAATGGTGTTATTAATTATATCAACATCTACCGGGAAAAAACCATCTTCCTTTACTCCAAGCTCAACAAACGAGACAAGAGCAATGGCACCACCTGAAGTCATTGCGAAGTTCGAGCGGAAGAGGTTATTCTGTATAATTCCAGTACAACAGGAACTCCAATAATCCCATTCATCAGTCCATATACAGACAGCCCCTCCTGCACCAATAGGAAAGTAAAACCCCTCATCCTTAGGTGCAAGTCCACCGATATAAGGGAATCCTGCAAAATTATACCCGAACATGTTCCCGGTAATATCAATATCTACAGGTATACTATATCCATCAGGTATACTATATCCACCAATATATTTATCCTCCACCGATCCCTTACCACCGTAAACATTAACTGCACCACCTGCGATTCCAAAATTTAATAAGAAGACATTGTTGATTATTTTTACATGGTTCACTTCTGTCATTATCTTGGTAGGACCCTCAGAATGCCCTATCACCGAAATAGCCCCTCCAGGTAAAAATACAGCATCATAACCTGAAGATTTAGCACCATCCATATAATAGCCGCAAAACAGAAAAACGAAGCCGTCAATAATAATATTGTCACCCCCAATTATTATAATTCCACTACCCATTTGCTTGTCTGCCTTAGGAGGTGGACCCATTATATACCCAAATATAACAGCCTCCCACCTATCACGCGATAAGAGGGTGATGTCCATCTTCTCATAAATAAATATGAACTCCATATACTCACCCGGTGCCACTGAAATCGTATCTCCTGGCAAAGCAACATCAACTGCTGCCTGGATGGTGGGCTCCTCCTCAGGCACCAGTATCTGCCCGGCAAACGACGGCACACTGATAATAAGTGCCGCACAAATTACAAATAAAACCTTATTCATACAACCTCCTTTTTTAAACCACATATAATACCCATCGGACAGGAACGAGCCCTGTCCCTACATTGGGATTTCATCCACCAAACCAGAATATGGGTAATCACTTGCCTTTTCTACAATTCCTTTGCGTACTGGATTTTGTAATATATAGTCTACAATTTTAATCAGATTTTCATCACTCCTTACAATGTGGTCATAAAAACGTCCCTGCCATAATTTACCTGTTCCCTTATACTTCCAGAATATATGGGTGGATTTACTCTTGAATGCCCCTATAAACTGTGAAACTGATATCGGACAGGGACGAGCCCTGTCCCTACATTGGGATCGTTTTTCACGGTGTAGGGACAACCCTTGTGGTTGTCCGTGTTGTTGGACAAGATCGGGCATCAGAAGCAAGTGGAGGTGATCTGGCATAAGGGAGTAAACAAAGATCAAATATCCCATCCGTTTTCTCACAGAGAGCAAACATTCAATAACGCCATTTGCAATGTCATAGTTTTCAAAATACGGAATTTTGTCTTTAGTGCAAATTGTTATTGAATAATGTCGTGCTTCACAATAATCAAATTCTTTGAGTCTTGGAGATTTTCGTTTTATTAACTTATTTTTATCCATTACCGTACATTGTTGTGGAACAGATGTTGTAGGGACAACCCTTGTGGTTGTCCGTGTATCTGACAGGGACGAGCCCTTTCCCTACATTGCACGAGTTTCGGATACATTGTTGTGGAACAGATGTTGTAGGGACAACCCTTGTGGTTGTCCGTGTATCTGACAGGGACGAGCCCTTTCCCTACATTGCACAAAAAAGTAAAAAGGGATGGCAGTAGTCACTGCCATCCCTTTACTTGCTTCCTATCTTATCGCCAAAATTCGCTTTGTTGCTCTAAAGTCACCTGCAGTGAGCTTGGCGAAGTAGACACCTGCGTGTGGTGGACTCCAGCCAATATTATAGAACCCTGCGTTTTGAGTCTCGTCAACAACCGTGCTTACAAGTCTACCTGATGAGTCATATACCTTCAGCGTCACATCGACATTCTTCGGAATCTGGTATCTTATCACGGCATCACCTCTAACAGGGTTTGGTTCGCATCCGCTCAGTGCAAATACCTTGGGTATCTCCTCAACACCCATCTTGACACCTTCGACGACAGTAATCTCCCTCATTGCATAATTATTCTCGAGATTGGGGTCCTCAAAGGCTGTTTCTATAGTAACTGCAGCAGTATATAAACCAGGATATAGAATAGGAATACCACCCTGGAAATAAACCAGAACACTATCCTGTGGTTCCAAATCCCATATATTTTCAGCCTTGGAACCGATTATATTTCCATCCCCGTCAAACAGCTTATAGTATACAACAAATGAGATTGCCGGGGCATCAGATGGTGCATTGTTAAAGACGCAGATATATGCATTATAAACATCCGGGCATACGAGTGTATCATTAACAATGTCCGGGTCTCCCTGATTTGGTATTCCACAGCATCCTGCATCGTATGGATACATCTTAGCAGGAATAATGTCAAAGCTCACGTAGTATGGGCCCACACAGTACTGATTATACTCATACCCATTCTTAGGAGAATTCGGTTCTGGCACATCATATCCATATGCTATGAGTACATAATAGTCACCAGTGTATGGGAAATCACAGGCAAGATACTCATTGAGATAACCTGCATCAACCCTTGCAATAATATTACCTGCTGAATCAAGAAGAGCGATGGCACAGTCAAGCCAACCACCAGGACCATCATCTTCAAGCACATCCACATAGAGAGAACCTGCAGCTTCCCCGCTCAATTTATAGTAATCAAGGTCACCATACCACTTCCCTCTTGGTAGGTCTTTATGTATATAACAGTCCTCAAAATTTGTGCCACTATCAACCTCTGTAGCTTCAAATAAATTATCATTGGGTTCGTGAGGGTCTACTGCTGTATGGTTCTCTGCTCCAGGTGTTCCGTGGTCACCATCTCCATAGACCTGATAGGCAAGGTCCCAGTTCGTGAGGTCCATATTATCAAGTCCAGGGTCCCACAGCTCAGCAGATGCTCCATTAGGGTCGTACCAATCAGGGTCATCTTGATGGTAGTATACACTGTCTATAATAACACCGTAGTATTCAAGAATTATCTCATCTCCTGTGTTGCTGAGGTAAAAATCTGAGTACTGATAATCGCAAGTGTATCCACCATTCGTAGCAAAGTCTGCATTGCGACCCAGAACCACATAACCACCTGCTGGTATGATAAGCTCCTGCTTCACAGTATCATCGCCCACATCTATCACATGATAGTCAGTACCTGCATCCCTGATTACCCAGCCATTGATATCTATTGGTTCTGCAGATGGGTTGTATATCTCAAACCATTCTCCTTCACTGTCATAAACCTTCCTCGGATTATTCATTATCTCGGTTATAACAGGACACTGCGGTTCACCCTCTATAGTCACATTATCAATCATCCAGTAGTAGCCCCACTCTCCAGCATCATTAAAGTAAAACCTTAATCTGACATCAGATTCACCACCTGCTATGGATGAAATATCCTCATCACTCACAGCATAGAAATTGCCTCCAACAAAATGCAGGATATTGATCCAGGTAACACCACCATCTACAGATATATCTACATCTCCGTAATCATCGTACCAGGAGTAACTATGAAAATACGAGCTGAAGCTTAAATTGAGTTTAGAGTAACCAGAACAGTCTATAGATGGGGATATAAGCTCCGTTTCTACATCAACGCCTGATCCTGCTTCGTCATCATCTGCTATCATAAAGGGTTCAACACAACCACCTTCGGGGGACCTTCCTCCAGGATTAGTAGTAGTCCATGGCCAACCCGATCCAGCAAGATCATTTACTGTCCATCCACATGGAGGGTCTCCTTCAGAGAAATCCTCATAAAAAACTACTACTGGTGTACACATAGAGGCATAATACGAACCCCAGAGTGTATCATTGGATGGGTCTTCGTCACCGATAAGTGCGGTAAACACCTCTGTGGTAAAGGCTCCCTGACTGGTACCTATGTCGGGGGAGAAATTCACCGTCCGTATTTCTCCGGGGTCGAGGGTGTCAACAGACTCTGTATCTGTATATATGAGCGCCCTCGTCTCATAGTCGTATATGTTGTAGGTAACATCAAAGGTTTCTACCTCATCCCTGAAATTCTTTACAATCGCCTTTGGTGTCACTGTCTCTCCAATGCTATACATTCCTGTTGGTGCCAGTATAGATGTAACACCCACATCATGACCTGCCAACAAATAACTCCAGTATGTTACTGGAAACTCGATATAATAACCACCATAGGATCCATCATCGGGTGTTAAATAATCTGGATCTATATAATCCCAATAACCAAACGCAGTCACATTGACAGAACTGGAACTATTATCTCCCAAGATAAAATGTGATGATTCCCAGGTACCTGTCCAGTCCTCAATCACCAGAAGAAGATTGGATACTCCGTCGTAAGTAAATGATGTATCCAGTGTAATCTCTGTAACACCACCATCTAACCAACTAACATCTCCCTCAAACATAAGAAAAGGGGGATTGGGGAGGAAACCCGTTCCATCAAATGATGTCTCTGTTGTGGTTCCAATAAATATCTTGAGATAACGGGTTGGACTGTTGGCAAAACTATAGAAGCCAATTTTACTGATATCACACGGGTAATCCATCATCCAGTCCGAATGGTATATTACCTGAGATTTACAATAATTGTAAAGTGCATAATCCCAATAGATCCAACCAGTTCCTGACCACACTCCTGACTGCCATGTTGCTCTATCAGGTTCGAGTTTCTGGGTATAATTTAACTCCATCCTTACAGGTCCCTCTACTTTATCCGCACCAATATCTGCTGCAGAAAGGGTAAAAGCAACCAGTATAAGAACAAGAAAAGCGGCACTCACTTTTTTCATTCTGACCTCCTTTGTTATAAAAGGTAGTGGGAGGAGTATTACCCCTCCCACTATTATCTTATTTATTCAACAACAATTAATTTCTTGGTCGCCTTGAAGTCACCAGCAGAGAGCTTGTAGAAGTATATGCCTGCATGTGGTGGTTTCCATTCAACGTTATAATATCCTGCACTCTGAGACCCATCAACGAGTGCGCTAATTAGTCTACCAGAGGAATCGTATACCTTAAGAGTAACATCTACATCCCTTGGAATCTGGTAACTTATTATAGCATCCCCTTTAATAGGATTCGGTTCGCATCCACGCAGTGCAAATACCTTGGGTATCTCCTCGGCACCCATCTTGACACCACCGACAACCGTAAATGTCCTGTTCGCTACATTATTACCTGGATTTGGGTCTGTAAATGCCGTTTGTATGGTAACCGCAGCAGTATAGGTACCTGCATGTATAATGGGAATACCAGCCTGGAAATATATCATCCTGTGCTCCTGTGCCTCAATATCCCATACATGCTCACACTTGGATGCAACCATGTCACCATTTCCATCGAATAGCTTGTAATAGACAGCAAACGAAATTGCAGGTCCACCAGGTGTCCCATTGTTATAAACATCTATGAATGCATCCAGGATACATGGTGCTACCAGCGTATCATTTACTATATTGGGGTCTCCCTCATTCGGGGCACCACCTACTGAGGCATCGTAATCTGCATAATGAGGAGGAGTTTTGATAAATTCGATACTGTATGGACCCTCTCTGTAAACTGTTTTTACATCCTTTTTGGAGTATGGAACGTCCTGCCAATAGGCAACGAGAATATAAAAGGTGCCTCCCCCTGGAAGTTGTGCATGTAAGATTTCTGGGTCACCAGACCAACCAGCATCTACTCTCGCTATAACATTACCACCACCATCCATAAGCGCCACTGCATGGTCAAGTGTGTCTTCATTAAGGGGTATAGCATAGATATGGACAGAATCTCCATAATTACCATCAAATGTGAAATAGTCGAGGTCACCCGTTTCTTTATATGGCTTTGGTGGATATATCCAGCAATCTGTGAAAACATCTCCACTGTCTATTGGGAATGCCTCTCCAAGGTTATTATTCGGTTCATATGGATCTGGCGGACAGTTTCTCTCACCAGGAGTTCCATAGTCGCCATCACCATAAGGGAAATATGCAGTATGCCAGTTTGCACCGACCATATTGTCCAGTGTCGGGTCGTTAAGTTCCATAGATGCACCAGTTGGGTCCGGGAACTCAGGACCACCGTCGTAATAGACGGAGTCAACCACAACACCATCAGGATTCACGAGAACTACCTCATCACCAGAATTCCCAAGATAAAAGTCTGAATACTCATAATCACAGGTGTATCCCCCATTCTCTGCTGGGTTTGCATTTCTTCCAAGAACAAGGAATCCATATGCAGGCAGAATAAGCGGAGCACCGTTATTTATTAAATGGTAATCAAAGTCCCTATCCAATATGACCCATCCGTTCATATCTACATCAACCGCGGTCTCGTTGTAGAGCTCAAACCACTCGCCCTTAGAATCCCATACCTGATTAGGATTCTGCATTATCTCGTTTATGACAATACCTGTTGTTGGATGTGTAATATGTATCTCTGGTCCATCAACGTCATCCACATGGAGATATAACATATCATCGGATATACACCTTATAGCAATGTAGATATCCTGACCTGAGTAGGCATCGAGATTATAACTATACAAGATATAATCTTCTGGTATGTCCACTTCAGTACCAAGAAGATTTGTAAAGTCACCTACAGAATTCCCGGTCGTCGACAACCACACCTCAAAGGTCTCAAGATAAGTAGAAGAATGTGAACATGCCCAGAAGCAAAACGAATCAGGAGCTGGTCCTACATGGAGCAGTGGTGTGATGAGCCAGTCATCGTTACCCCAGCTATTAAAGCGACAGGCAAAGGAATAATCACCGGAATGGGCATACAGGCTTGAATAGTATGCTTGCCATCCGTAACCATCAGCGTCCTCATCTAACACAGTCCAGTTTGGAGGAACATTGATTGATTCGAAGCCCTCAGACAGCCTTGGTCCTGGAACATCAGAATAATAGGATAAAACGATGTTGTCAACACCAAAACCCCATGCCCACTGGTTGTTATCCCAGTAACTAAACTTTATCCTAACACTGTCGGCAGGAAGATATAAGGTCATATCAAGTGTGTCATAATCATACAGGTCTGAACTATAGGTCACAAGGTTAGACCATGGGTTCCAGGAACCACCCACAAAGAACTTTGCATGTACGTAACCACACTCAAATGGCGCTCCACCATATTCCTCAAAGCAATATGTATATGTCATCCTCAAATTGAGAGCTCCTGAAGGTATTGCAACTGCTGGAAGTATCATTTGCTCAATTGTAATAGGAGTCACTCCTGCTGCATCATCGTCATAGAAGGCAAAGTAGGAACCGCAATCAGGAGGTGCATAAAATCCATCATATCCTACCTCCCACATATAACCATCACTATTATAGTCTATGACGGTCCAACCTACGGGCATTGTTCCAGACTCGAAGTCCTCTGTTAAAAGGTCTGTCCAGGTCTCAACCTTTGGGTCTACGTACTTCACTCCCAGGGCATACTCAGGTGTCCCTGGAATATTAACATCCATTGCCATCTTCTCTTCCCTGGTCATATTTGCAGCAAGAAGAGATGAGATGGCTAACACTGCTATCAGGGCTACTGCACCCACCTTCTTCATAATACCTCCTTTTATAGCCTCTGTTTAATATTAAAAACTTAAACCACAAAAAACTATCGGACAGGTAGCCATAATATTCTATATGGAAAAACCTTCGAACCTGTCCCTATATTATTAGCAAGTTTAGGTTTTTGCAAAACGAAAATGAACTGGGTGGCAGGAGTATATCCTGCCACCCTTTTTGAATACTATTCTATAACGACAAGTTTCTTTGTTGCCTTGAAGTCACCAGCAGAGAGTTTATAGAAGTATATGCCTCTTGCAACCCTGTTACCTGCCTCATCCGTGAGGTTCCAATCAGCACTCTTATATCCTGCTGTCTCTTCTCCACTTGCTAGCGTCTTTACTACCCTTCCTGTTATATCGTATACCATCAAATCAACTCTTGAGACTTTTGGAAGTCCGTATGAAATACTCGCTCTGTCCATGGCAGGATTCGGATAACTCTGAGAAAGGAAGTATACCTCCGGTGCCTCATCAACAGCCATCTTTCCTCCACCAACTGTGACCTCGATCTCCATCACATTATTACCATAAAGAATTGGCGGTTCAAATGCATTCTGTATGAATGCTCGCAACGTATAAGTATCCTCTGCAGGCACCCAGTCCGTTGAGAACCAGACAGTCCTTACGCCACGCGGCTCAAGGTTTCTTACATCTTCGGAACTCGAATAGACTATGTTACCTTCAGAATTAATTACCTTCATATATACCCTGAAATTCGCTACAGGACCAATCGGGTTGTTCTCAACTACGGCACATAGATGGACTGCTTGCCCCGGCTGTATCTCATCAAATCCAGGCTCAGAACATATACTATTAACCCATGTATCATAGGGCATATATCCTGTAAGACCTGAACCTGACACGTCATCAACATACATACCAGGATACTGAACAGAGACATCAGAACCAAGATGCCATCTTATATAGAATATATCGCCCTCATACACACAATCGGCAAGGTCGAAATCGACAAGTTCCCAGTATCCCTGGACATGACCTGTGAATATGGACTCTGGATAAAGTGGGTTAGAAGAGTTCGCCACACCATCATATCCCCTTGTGGGTGCGATGACAGTCCAGGTATTCCCTCCATCGGTCGATATCTTCACATTACCACCGTCATAATTTGCTTCTGTATCATACCACAGCCAGAAGGAAAGGACAGGATTATCAGAGAGTGCATAGAAATCTCTTTCAAGTCTGTAATCGGAGTCGACTTCGTAGTCGTCAGCTAAAACTGTTGCCCAGAGATTCTCGCCAGAATGGGCAGCACCAGGACCGGATGTTGGAGCACCCCACTGCCAGCCTATCGAACCGCTTTCATTATATGCATCAAACCCACCATCCGTTTGGTCAAAACCCTCATACCAGCCGTAGACTGAGAATGCTATATTTAGTGTGTCGTTATATGGATTGACATCTCCTGGACAGGTTGCTATAGCAGTAGCAGTATAGGTACCCTCAATGGCAAGCCATGTAGTAAATGCTACTGTATCCCATACATTCGGTCCAACAATTACACTTACATCATCATAATATATGCTGCTGCCATTCTCAAACATCTCAAAACTGACCGGAAATGTCTCCTGTGTATTACCCCTGTTTACAACCACTACCTGGGGAGTAATAATATCACCATCAATAGCTCCTGCAGCCGGTGAGATGATGGCGTTTACTTCGACGTCGTGCTCAGGAACAATCACAGAAATCCCGGTTCCCATAATATAATCAATATACCACTCGTCTGCAAAATCACCCTCATATTTAATAGCTACATATCCTGATAGACCACTATATGCTGATAGATCAATGGGCCCATATAATGTCCAGGCTCCTGAACCAGCAGGTATCACTTCTACCTCGACAAAATCTCCATCTGCAGGGTCCGGGCTTCCTGTTGATACCCACAGTCCATGATACTCATAGTATGACCCATAATATTGATATTGATAGAACGATAGGTTAGCACCAGGACCAAATTCAAACAGAGGGCTAACAAACCAGTCTTCACAGTTATTGGAAACATTATCATCATCATGCCAGGCACCATAAGTCCCCTCATAAGGACCAGGGTCACCCCAACTTCCAGGAACGCCTGAGTAGTATAACTGCCACCCGTTGTTGCTTGCTACGTCTCCAGTCATATATGTCTCCCAGCCATAGGGCGGCCAGTCGCCGGACTCAAAGTCCTCTACATAACTTATTGCACCAAATGTTGAAGTGGCTGTATCATTTGCAGGATTTTCGTCAATATCAAGGTCGGTATAGGAAATTGCCTCATATGAACCCTCTTCTACTGTAAAGTCGGGGAATACGAGTGTATCAATAACACCGGGTGAGAGTGTTGTGTTTATCACCTCTGAATATATCTCAACCTCGGCACCATCATAAATCTTGAAATATGTGTCAAATGTCTCTGCATTTATTCCTAAATTCTTTATCCTTGTCTTGGGGGCAACCACTGTGCCTGCTGTATAGGTTCCTGATGGTTCAATAATAGAGAGGGCAGCAACATCGTGGTCAAGCTGAATACCTAACTCCACCACTGCTCCTAAAATCCAGTTTAAATCTAAACCAAGAGGCCACATCTCTTCCCATCCGCCAGAGTAGTATATCCAGTCACCCTTTCCCTGAACAGCAGGACCAGCATCTACACCTATCGGGTACTCACCTGCTGCATGTGTTACCTCAACAGATACCCATATATCATTACCAGTATCAAGCATTACAGGGGTTGTCAGGTATATCCTGTGCCATCCTGTACCAGAAGCAGAATAGGGCTCCTCTGTTATAAGGGCACCAGGCAATGTGGGTGTGCCACCCTCGTATATCTTCGCAGCACAGGTATGTGTCGCCGCTTCATGATGATAAAATATTACAGATGCAATCTGCCATCCATCATAACCTGCTAATTCTGTAGGGGTAATCCTTATTCCCGCCTCATAAGTACCACCAGCTGTGAGTCCTACTGCATTATTATCATACGCACCATGAAAGCTAATGGTATCCTCTGGCACGACAATGCTCACATCAAATGCACCCTCAAGGGTATCATTGGAAGGCTCCTCATCTCCAACAAGCTCTGTGTATGCTAAGGTTGTATATGTACCAATTGCAGTTGTAAATGCTGTGAAGTCCACAGTCTGTGTTGCTCCTGAATTAACCGTAACAGACTGAGTCTCTGTATAAACCTCAGCCTCGGTATCATCAAATATCTTGAATGTTGCATCAAATGTATCATCATTACCACCGAAGTTCTCCACCTCTATACTCGGGGTAACAGATACATCAGGTAGATATGTGCCTACAGGTTCATATATCGCTGTTACACCAACATCATGTTCTGCAGGATAACCCACCTCAATATCATCTATAAACCAGACATACCACAGTCCATCATTGGTCGGCCCATCCACAGCATGCCAGGCAAGCTCAATGGTCTGACCTGCATATGCAGAAAGGTCAATAACATATGGATATGCCCAATAATTCCAAGCATTCCCTGGAAGCGCACTCATATCCAAGAGCTCATCCCAGCTTGCTCCACCATCAGTTGACGCCTTTACATAATAGTGGTCAAAATTTGTAGAACCCTCGTATCCATATGTCCAGAATGATACATAATATGTACCAGAGGCAGAACCAGTAAGATTAATATCCAGAGTTAAAAGCCATTCATCCTGATGAGAATACGACCACCATAATCCAGCATTATATGTACCTGAGTGAACACCTACATCTCCTGGTGAACCATCGGTCTGAGTCCAGTAACCAGGGCTCGGGCCGGTTATATCAGTATTTGTCTGAATTACACTCCATCCTGTAGGTGGCCAGGCACCCTCAAAACCCTCAGCTACTAACACAGCCTTCTCAGATTCAGAACGTGTCCCAATCACAGCCTCCCTTATCCTCACTTCTGAAGTTATATCAGCAGGATTCCTCGCTATTTGTGAAATACCAGAAGTATTAGAGACTCTATACGATTGAGGTAAATTATCTTCAGCCCTTAACTCTTCCTCATATTTCATTCTCTCTTCCAAAGGGAGTTTTGAAACCTCCTCACTTGTCATAGCAAAAAGAACTCCTGAAAATGCTACCAACGCTATGACCGCTGATACCAACAATATCTTCCCCCTCATAAAACCTCCTTTCTTATACCTCGCATCAAAT
>JAUWGP010000055.1 GCA_030606335.1 Caldifarciminota bacterium | reverse complement strand
TTGATCTTCTAATGTACTGATACATTTTTTCCAGATACACTGATAACCTGATATTCTGTCTACTGATCTACTGGTATCCTGATATGCTCTGATATTTACCGATTACTGATAACTGGTAACCGATAACCAATATATATCAGTGTGGTTAATGCATATTTCGAGATTATTTTTTCCCTTTCACTTCATTCCCCTTATCCATCAATAAAATCACTGGTTTATGGGTTGATAATTTATTTGAATCCACTAAACAGTATGATATGACAAGTAATATATCATCTATTTCACCTTTTCTTGCTGCTCCACCATTAAGTGCACATATGCGGCTTCCAGGTTTACCTTTGATAGTATATGTTTCGAACCTGTCTCCTGTATTTAAGTTTACAACCTGAACAAGCTCTCCTTCATATATGTCAGCCTGTTTTAATATATCACTATCTATCTCAATCGAACCTTCGTAATTAATATCCTTATCTGTTACAGTAATTCTATGAATCTTTGATTTCAATATTATCCTCTGCATCTTGCCTCCAAATTGAAATTAAAACCTGTAACATCTTTGCCATATAAGGGACGTGGCAATCTCATATCCTAATTTAGCTTCAGAACCAAATTACTCTACTTGAACTACTCTATCCAGAATAATTCAATATCTCATCCATCAGAGTATTGAGTAGTTCAACCTCTTTAACAGTCTTTATCACACTACCATCTTTAAATATTATCCCCTTTTCTTTTCCACCTGTTATCCCAAAATCTGCATCCCTTGCCTCACCAGGACCATTTACTATACAACCCATAACCGCTATTTTTAAGGATGGCAAATTTCTATTCTTTAATTTTTTTAGTCTCTCTTTTAGCTCCTCAGTTAACTTAACAACATCTATACTGCATCTTCCACATGTTGGGCATGAGATTATCTCAAAATCCTTTTTCCTCAATCCCAGTGCATACAAAATCTCTTTTGCGACCCGAACCTCCTCAACTGATGGTGCTGTAAGTGATACCCTTATTGTATCTCCTATACCATCAGCCAGTAAGGTTCCAATACCAACAGCAGATTTTATTGTGCCCCCAAATAGAAGACCTGCTTCAGTAACTCCTATATGCAGAGGATATGGAAGTATTTCATGTAATCTTCTATAGGTTTCTATTGTAAACAGTGTACTGGATGATTTAGCTGATATAACCACATCAGTAAAATCCATATCCTCAAGTATCTCAACATTCCTCTTAACACTTTCAGTCAATGCTTCTGGTGTCTGCCCATATCTTTCCTCTAAATCCTTTTCAATAGAACCCGAATTGACACCAATTCTAATTGGTATTTTTCGCTCCTTTGCAAGGTCTACAATAGCTTTTAACCTTTCTTTGCCTCCTATATTACCGGGATTTATTCTTATCTTGTCTATACCCTCCTCGATTGCGTCAAGTGCAATTTTGTAATCGAAATGTATATCAGCAACAATTGGAAGATTGGTTTGTTTTTTTATCTCTTCAATGAATTGTGTTGATTCTCGAGTGGGAATTGCAATTCTAACAATTTCACAACCTTCCCTCTCAAGGTCGTTTATCTCGTTAATAACTGCATCTTTATCCTCAATAAGATTTTTTACCATTGACTGAATTGATACTGGAGCCCCACCACCAATCTTTACATTACCAACCTTTACCTGCTTTATTTTCTGCATATTAAATTTTGTGTTGTTTTGAATAGTACCATATAACTACAGTACTTACAGGAAGCCTTGCCCTACGAATTATTGAAGCCTTTTGTGATTTTTTACCTGATTACTGATTGCCATTTTTATGGTCTGTGGTCTACGGTCTTGTTCCTCAGGATTGCTCTCTTGTAATTACAGCTCCCAGCTTTGATAGTTTTTTCTCAATTTTTTCATATCCCCTGTCGATATGATATACTCGAAGCACCTGTGTTCTACCCTCAGCAGCTAAACCTGCAAGAACCAGTGCTGCACCACATCTGATATCTGATGCCATTACATCAGCACTATCAAGTTTTTTTACTCCATTTATAACTATTATTCTCCCATCAACTTTTATATCTGCTCCCATTCTTTTTAGTTCTGCAATGTGGTTAAACCTGTCTTCATACATCGTTTCCTCAACAATACTTGTGTCAGTTGATAAACTCAGTAATGAACACATCTGAGGCTGAAGGTCTGTTGGAAATCCGGGATATGGAGCTGTCTTTATCATACAGGCACAGGGACGATCGCTACTATCTACCTTAATACCATTATTATCTCTTTTAATTCTCACACCCATCTCTTCTAATTTTACTATCTCAGCCGTTGAGTGTTCAGCTATAGCTCCTTGTAGGAAAACCTGACCCCTTGTTATTAACGTGGCAATCATAAATGTTCCTGTCTCGAGATAATCAGGTATAACTGTATATTCAACAGGATGAAGTCTTTTTACACCATGTATAAGAAAATTTCCATCAATCCTCTCGATTCTTGCACCCATTTTATTAAGAAAGTTAGCTAAGTCAACAACATGAGGCTCAGAAGCTGAGTTTATTATCCTGGTTTCGCCTTCTGCAAGAACGGATAACATAAGGACATTCTCTGTAGCTGTAACTGAGCGTTCAGATAAGTTTATATCTGTTCCAACAGGTTTTCCTTTAGCAATTATATATCCATGTCTTTCATTGATATCTATCCCAAGTGCCTTAAATCCATTCAAGTGTTCATCAATGGGTCTTGGACCTATAGCACAGCCTCCTGGTCTTGCAACCTTTGCCTCCTCACAACGAGCAATGAGTGGACCCGCAACTAAAATCGATGCCCTCATTTTTCGGACAAGTTCATACGACGCCTCAGGTTTGTTTAGATAAGTCGTATCAACAAACAACGTATTCTTTTCTACTGAAATCTTTGCTCCTATATACTCTAATACAGAAACCATTGCCTCAACATCTCTAAGCTGCGGAACATTGTGAATTACAGAAGTTCCCTTAGTAAGAAGAGTAGCGGCAATTATCGCAAGAGCTGAATTCTTTGAGCCAGAAATCTTAACTTCACCCTTTAGTGGATAACCACCTTCTATAACGAATTTATACATCATATAAATAAGTCGTTGAGTAACTGAGTCATTGTGTCGTAGAGTTTATTGAGTCCCAGTGAAATTTGCTTCCCGTTGAATAACTTCGTTTCCACAGGACAAGTCGCATTTCACGGGATAAATTTGTTGAGTTTATTGGGTTTGTTTAGTTGATTTAGTTGCTATATCTAATAATAAATAACCATTAACTAATAACATCAAACACTCAAAATCCAACCAATCAACTAATCAACTATTCAACCAATCAACTAATTAACTCTTATCCTATTCAACATTTGCCATTTAACATTTCCCTCTTCCCTCTTCTCGCAAGGTTTAGCCTTGCCCTACACTCCTATGACATTTTGAATTGCTAATTGCTAATTTTGCATTGATAATTGATTCTCCTCATCTCTCATCTCTCTTCTCCCTTTCCCCATTTCTCCTCGGTCTGTTGTCTGTTACCTTTGCTGAACAAACATCCACAGTAATTCTGCCTATATAATTTAAACCCCTTGGATAGTTCAATGCTTCTTTTATATCCCTCTTTTTTCTTAAAATCATATGTCAAAAAATTAAGTTGATACTCTTTAGCGATTTCTTCACCTATAAGTCTTATTTTACCATATGGTTTATGAGGACTAACAGATAGTGTGGTTGTAAAACCACCAATATCATATTTATTTGCAAGTGACGCTGTTCGTTTTAATCTAAACCTATAACACACTTCACACCTTTTCCCGCCTTCAGGCTCACTCTCCAATCCCATTACCTCTTCAAGCCATTTCTCATTATCGTAGTCACCTGTATATAATTTAAAACCCATCAAATTAGATAATCTTAGAGTATCTTCACATCTTTTATTGTACTCAGCAATGGGTTGTATGTTTGGGTTGTAGAAAAAACCCATAACAGTATATCCATCGCTACACAGTCTCTCCACACAGGCAGTTGCACACGGTGCACAACATATATGAAGAAGGATGGTCATCTTAACTCTTTTAGAGCTTCACCATTAGGGAGACTTTGCATAAGTGCTTAATCAGTTAAATGATAGTTAAATCACGATATTATCAGTAATAACCTTAATTTAACCTTGACAAAGTATACCATAAAATGGGAAAAAAGTCAAGTAAAAACTCAACCAACTAAGGGCATAATTTTGACCCTAACATTTGTAATCTTCCATACAGGTCATAATCATCTACCCTTGTTATTTCGACATCTACAAATTCACCTACATTGGCATCTCCATCAAAAAAAACACATCCATCGATATCCGGTGCCTGCCAGTAAGCTCTTCCTATACCAATATCATCTACAATAATTTTTATCGTCTTACCCACAAGTGAGAGATTATGCTCATATGAAAGCTGCCTTGCTATCTCCACAATTATGCTATACCTTTCCTCAATCTCTTCCTGAGCAACTATCTTATATGAGTCTTTTATCCTGAATATAGGTGATTCTTCTTCCATTGAAAACTTAAATATACCTAATGAGTCAAACTTTGTAGAAAGGATAAAATCTATCAGTTCTGCAAACTCTTTTTCACCTTCACCTGGATATCCAACCATCACCTCAGATCGTATATGCATCCGAGGGATTTCTCTCAGTCTACGTATAATCTCTTTAATCCTCTCTTTCGTAACCTTCCTCTGCATTGAATCGAGGATTGTATTTGATATATGCTGAATGGGTAGGTCGATATATTTAACAATCTTATTATTCTCACCAATAACATCAGCCATACTATCTATAAAATGAGCTGGATGTGCATACAAAAGTCTTATCCATTCTATTCCATCTATCTTTGAGATTCTATTAATGAGTTCAGAGATGTTATATTTATTATATAAATCAAAACCGTAATTCGTTATGTCCTGTGCTATAAGTATCAATTCCTTCACACCGATATTCTGTAATCCCTCTGTCTCCTGTAATATATCCTCTATTTTTTTACTCCTGTATGACCCTCTTATGTATGGAATTGTGCAGTAACTGCACCTATTTGAGCAGCCCTCTGCAATTCTCAAATAGGCATAATGTGGTGGAGTAAGAATTACCCGATTTTTATCCTCTAAAATATAATTATTGGATGAGATTAAAAGGGGAGTTTCAGGAAGGTCTTCAAGTGTAAGCTTCTTCCAGAAGTCATATCTACCAATACCAACAATAAAATCGCATTTATCACTTATTGATGAACTCAAATGGGTTTTTATAGATTCCTTAAATCTCTGGGGGAGACATCCAGTGACTATAAATCTCCCCCGATATTTTGAAAGATGTAATATTTCCTCTTTTGATTCTCTTACAGCATCTTCGATAAATGCACAGGTATTCAAAATTATTACATCAGCCTCCTCTGGGTCATAAGTAATACCATCCTCATCTGACAAAACATGAGCAATAATGACCTCAGAATCAACAAGGTTTTTTGGACAGCCTAGTGTCTTTATGAATACCTTCATTGACTAAAAAATACCTATCAATGCAGCTATTATTGTAACAATGCCAACTGGTATCTGGAAGACATTAAGGGTAGTTGTAACCTTATCTATAGACTCCTGTGCCTGTGGTATAAGCTTAAACAAATCGAAAACCAGAAATGCACCAGCAATTATACCCATAATACCAGGAAAGACAAGTGTAGCTCGAGAAGCAACCCTAATATAAGTTCCTCCAGTCGTAAGTAGAACAAAACCAAGTATGAATATCACTATACCAATAGGTATCTTCAGCCCAATTAGAGCCTTATTTGCTTCTTTTAGCATCTTTACCTTACTTATTAGACCCATCAATAGTATCATTCCTCCGAGAAGCAGGAATTCCATAATACCTCCTGTTAAAAGTGAACTAAAAACTACACATTAAACCTGAATTCTATCACATCGCCATCATTAATCTTATGTTCCTTTCCCTCGAGCCTAACCTTTCCAAGGTGTTTTGCCTCATTAAAAGAACCTGCTTCCATCAAATCATCGAATGAAACAACCTGTCCCTTAATAAAACCTCGTGCAATATCCGAATGTATCATCTTCGCTGCCTCAATTGCAGTTTCCCCCTCCTTGATATTCCACGCTCTTGCTTCTTTTCCAACAACCGTGTAGAACGTTATTAACTTTTGAGCTTTGTATAGTTCCCTTGATACCATCTTGATCAGCGGAGGTCCAAGACCAAATTCCTTCCTCATTTCCTCTCCATCACCTGTTTGGATAACCTCCATTTCAAGCTCTCCACAGACAGTAATTAAAGGAATCGAATGTACAGATGGTATATCAATAGTTTGTCCGATTTTCTGTTCCTCAATATTTAATATACCAACACATTGTTTTATAGATAGGAATGCAAAACCTCTAACTCTTTTACTCTCATAGGACTTCAATTCAATACTTCGAAGTGGATTACCTATTTCAAGCCAGGCATTTAATTTTTTAAGAAGTTCAAGCTCCCCTTCAAAATCCTCTTTTCTACTCTTCTCGATTCTCTTATATCTTTCCTCACACAAAAGAGCATCTTCAATAATAAACTCTTCCTCCATTTCTTCTAAATAACTCTCAGGGTCTTTGAAATTTCCCAAAAAAGGCACTATTAAAACTAAAATATCTGTATTCTTTAACAGATTCCTATTATCCTTTGTATCTATGAATTCCAGAGTCTCATACACCTTTTTTTCCCTTTGAAACATTCCTGCAAGGAAATCCAATCTCTCATCAGGTATATTTATTACTGCGACATCAGGCTCTTTAGTATATGTTGCAACTTTTCCTGTAAGTGCAGTAAATATTGTACTCTTACCACAACCAGATGGTCCTGTTATTCCAATCTTAAGCATAGTTGGTCAACTCCTGTAATTTTAAGTTATTAGTTAATCGTTATTTGTTATTCGTTATTAGAAATTATTCATTTTTAACTCGCTCTACATCTTATGTTTAAACCCTTTCTCAATTCCGCAATTCGAAATGTATTTCTTTAATCTTCAATTGTTTACCCTATGAAATGCGAACCTGTGAGCTATTTCATAGGGGTCATTATTCAATAGTCAATCTTTCCGTTCCCCGATTCACCGGTTCCCCGTTTCTCGTCCTACGCCCTATTTATCCCGTGGAATTAAGTATCTATTCCACTGGGACGCTTTACGCTATACGCATTATGTACTACATTCCTGCGACATTTTAAATTGCTAATTGCTAATTTTGCATTGATAATTGATTCTCCCTCTACCCTCTTCGCCTCGCCTTTGGCGGGGCTTCTATTATCACCTGTTACATTTAACATTAAACATTTAACATACAACATTTCACATTCCACATTCCACATTCTTATTTTTCTCCCTTTATCGATTCTACCCATACTCCTCGACCTTTAGTAATTTCAAAATCCCTACTCTCACATGAAGGACATTTTAGATAGATATGTGACATCTCAGGAACGAAATGTATTGATTCTATATCATCCTCACATAAATTAGTTATGGCTTCT
>JAUWGP010000019.1 GCA_030606335.1 Caldifarciminota bacterium | reverse complement strand
GCATATACCTGTATCGGCTGGAGGCTGGTTCATATACTGAGACGAGGAAGGTTGTTATGATGAGATAGAAGGGAGAAATGAATAATTGCTCTAATTTCTAATGTCTAAGGATAAGGTTGAAAGGAGGAAAGTTGATTGGTTGAATAGTTTATTAGTTGATTAGGCTTGAAGAAAAAAGAAAATCAGTGTAATCAGAGATTTCTGGACTTTTTTAGAAATCACAAAGAAATAACTTGACAAAAGGGTGTTTTTTCATTATATTATATATATAGATATCTTTTAAAACTTTCACTAAAGAATTAACAGGGATTGAAAGAGAACTTAAGAGATGAGAATGAAAAGGTAAAAAAAATAAAAAATGTTTCTCTTCCAATCTCTTAAAATCCCTGTTAAAAAAAGAAATTGACAGGGACAGAAGGAGAACTTACAAGATAAAGAATCTGTATATTCCCGCTAAGGCGGAACAAAGGGATTAAATTATTTTGCAGAAGTCACCATATATTAAACAATGGAGGGTAAAATGAAAAGTCGTATCATGACAGTATTAACCATTGTGGGGATGTTCATCCTGTTTTCTTCTTCTGTTTATGCAAAAATAGTAACAGGAGGAGCGAAAGTCGGTCTAAACATGGCTAAACCTTATGGAGAAGATGTGGAGGGAATGGGAGGAGGTGCAGATATATGTTATAAAATGGGTCTATGTACCGGGGGTTTTATTACCTTAAGTATAACTGAAATGTTTGCGCTTCAGCCAGAAATCCTGTACACTCAAAAGGGAATAATATGGGAATGGGAAGAAAACGATACGACAATAAAATGGATACAAAACCTCGACTATCTGGAAATCCCACTGCTTGCCAAACTATTGTTCCCAACTAGGGGGATGATTAAACCTAACCTGTTTGTTGGTCCTTTCATAGGGTTTAACATAGGAGCTAAATTAAAGGCTGAAATCGATGGGTCCACATCTCCAGAAGTAGATATAAAAGATGCCATCAAAAATATCGAACTCGGATTAGTCCTGGGTGGAGGTGCTGATCTTGACCTTGCTAAATCAGGTATCACCTTTGACGTTCGGTATACTCTGGGATTATCCACTTTTGACGAGTATGAAAGAGATATAAAGAATGCGGTGATTTCGTTAATGGTTGGATATTCTTTCTAACGATACTGTACAAATAAAAATCAGGTGAATAATTCTCCCCCCTATTCAAACACAGAGATCTGCGCATCTACCTTCATTAGGCAGAGCAGGTGGTAGAAGGATGGTCCTGGTTTTGATATAAGTAATTATCTTGATTCCTCGACTCGGACTACATAATAGCAATCAGAAACCAACTTAACATTGCTTAGACGCAGGCATTTAACAGAAATAGGAGGATAGAATGTGTGAGTTTTGTATCAAACACGGGGAGGGAAAGAAGTGGTACCTCCAGATGAAGAACTATGCTGAGGAACTGCTCCATGAGGAACTTTCTTCTGCCCAAAAGGACATCGTAAAGGCTAAAACACGTCTCGAGTGGAACCTCCGCTTCTTCGAGAACTTTACAATGGCAGCAGACAGTCGTTTTTCAAAGACACAAGACGAGTCAGAAGATACACCGTCCTCTTCAGAGACCTCTGAGGTTCAACGAACTGAACATGAGATTCTGGAAGAACGGAAGGTTATACATTTCGGTCAGGTACTGCCGATTGAGGATGTTGAAAAGGTGATAGATATGGTTGACTCTATCACGAGGATGCCCTGTGGATGCCGTTTCATTTCTACAGGAAAGACAGATAAACGGTACTGTTTTGGTCTGGGGGTAGACAAGTGGGGTATATTAGGCAAATTTCCTGATGCTGCTTCTTCCCTGGAGGTTCTTGACAAGAAAGAGGTTAAAAGAATATTTCGCGAATACGATAATGAAGGACTGATACACAGTATCTGGACAGGTGTAACACCATATGTTATTGGCTTATGTAATTGTGACCGCGATTGTATGGCTTATAAGTTGTACATTGAGAAAGTAGGTACACCTTATTTCTTTAGAGCGGAATACATCTGCCAAATAGATTGGGACCTATGCACGGGGTGTAAGTCATGCATGAGCCAATGCCAGTTCGGCGCCCAATTCTACTCATCTGCACTTTCTAAAGTCTATATCGACCCTTCAAGGTGTTTTGGGTGTGGTCTATGCAGAGCAACATGTCCAAACGATGCCATAAAACTTGTACCAAGGCATAAAGAACCCGAGGCTGCAGATATTTGGTTAAGGAATGTACCGAGATAAAATAGAACCGGTATCTGAATATAGAGCGAGAGGGAAGTTAGAAATTTCATATCCCGTCTTACCAACCTTCGTATTTACCCCACAGAACACCTTCCTCAGAACACCTAACGGAAATTTTTAAAAAAGCCTAGAAATCTGTGTAATCAAGAGAGCTCTGAAAAACTAGCTTTGAGCTCTCTAATAAATAACTTGACATAAGGGCAATTTTCTATTATAATAACTAAAAGATATTATGAGATGAAATGAAAATTTAATGTAAAACAAAAACCAAAAAAAAGATTTGAATTTGACAATACTGAAATTACCTCCAGGAGGGAAAGATGAAAAACCATAAACTATTTTTTCCACTTCTTATAGTTTTCCTTACTATCTTATCTTTAAGTAGTTCCATTATATATGCCGATACCTTTTCAGGTTATGTTTTTGATGATACAACAAGTTCTCCCATAAGCGGTGCTGTTATAGCGGTCGGCAATGGGAGATGGCCTCCTTATGGTACAGTTTATTACGACACAACTGACCCTCAGGGATACTATGAGGTTACCGGTATCCCCGATGGTAATGATTATACGATACTTGCATCAGCAATTGGATATATATCTAAAGATATTATATTTCAAACACCTCCGGATTCTGCTGATTTTTATCTTACAAAACCTTCTTCAGGATTTTTAGTTGAAACAATTAATCTGGGTCTAAAACTTTATCAGTTTAATAATATTTTTTGCTATAGAGAAGATGGGGTTGTCGATACTGCTTCATCGTTATTCCCAAATATTGAAGCTCAATGTGATACTATCGATTCTCTATTTGAGGCTATAGGAGCTGGTATGGATACAACAAGTATAGATTCTCTTATATACCAGAAGTGTTATATAACATGGAATTGGTTATGCAATAATGCATGTTATCAACCATGGGATTCACTCTGGCAAGAGGCAATTTCATTTATAATGAGTGAGGGGTGGCCATCCATTGAAAGGATTGCAAAAACATATATGATTTATGGTTTTATTCCCTGGGGAACCTGTATGAGTAGGTCTCAAATATTTTCAACATTATTATATAGAACGGGTATTTCAAAAGACATAATTGCTATTGCAGTGACAAGATGGAGATTGAGATACAGTCAGCATATGTATTTGCTAATTTTTTTGGATAAAAGGTGGTTTCATCTTGACCCCAGTTATATCTATTATCAGTGTCCTTCGTATGGGGAATTTCATTCTATCCCCTGGGGGGTAAGCATGAACAATGACCACTCTCATCCATATGAAATTAATATAATTCCAGGCTCTAATCTATCTTTAGTTCCTGTAACGACTCGTCGTATGAATAACTTTAACAATGTATTTATAACATCCCCACCCGACAAAACCCACATTTTATCTTCGACTATTGATATCACGGGTATCTCAGACAACAGCAGTGCTACAGAGGTGTTCATTAATGGTATTTCTTACTCTATAATCAATGGTTGTTTCGAGGCTACGGTTCAACTATTACCCCAGGAGCTTAATACCGTCTATGCTCGAGTCTACGAATACACCGATAGTATCAAAATAATTAGAGATTCGATCTCTTTTGCGGAATTTTCTCCAGTGCTGATCTTTCCTTTTAATAACTCTACAGAGCAACCAACGAGCATACCATTCACCTGGTTTCACTTAGAACATGCAGAAACATATAATCTTCAGGTATCAGAAGATAGTAGTTTTACAAGTATATTTTTCAATGATTCAACAATCACCGATACATTACATCAGATAGATTCTTTATTAACCCCTATGAGATATTATTGGAGAGTAAAGGCGAAAAATATTGCCGGAGTAAGTAGTGATTATTCTGAAATCTGGAATTTTACAACAATAAATGATACACCAATTGTACTTCAACCCATTACAGATGTCATTTTTGATGAAGACACAGGTCCACATCTGATTATCGCTAATTTAGATTCTATCTTTTATGATTCACCACCGGATAGTATATTAAGTTACAGTGCAGTCAGCCAGAATCCAGAAATTCAGTCAAACATTGCTCAGAAACAGTTAATTATATCTTCAACACAAGACTACTTTGGATATGGTGATGTATTTGTGATAGCTACGGATAGCTCAGGGCTTTATGTTAGTGATACTTTTTTAGTAACTATAAAACCGGTTAACGATTCTCCTGTGGTGAGTATTCCAGATACAAACTTTTATGAAGATGATACACTAATACTTGATTTAGATAGCTATGCCTATGATATAGACGACCCTGATTCACTACTTGAATGGAGCTATTCTATTATTGTTGGCGGTAAAAGTCCACCAATGGTTATTGTAAAATCTAAAAGAGAAGCACAGACACACAGGGATAGAAATCTTACGACAAAAAATAAGAACTTTAAAACAGGAGCTACTTTCTCTGTCGCAGCATACACCAATCATCAACTGCAAATTGTAGATTCCAGAGACGGACCAGTTTATGTAGATATCGACAGCATAACTCATATTGCCACAATAACTGCTGACCCTGATTGGTGCGGCTATCGTAATATTATCTTTACAGCACAGGATACATTGGATTTAAGTGATTGCGATACAATGGAGGTTACGGTCATACCAATAAATGACCCACCGGTTATTGATAGTTTTACCCCGGAGACTGTGTGTACAACATGGGTGGATTCAATTATCTCATTCTATGTATATGCAAATGATGTGGATTCTAATATACTTACTTACAGCTGGTTTGTTAATGGCATATTTGATACAACAACCTTAGAACCTGCCTACTCTTATACAGGTTATGGAGAGACTACCGATACAGTAAAGACCATAGTTAGTGATGGCAGTCTTGTTGATTCGATACAATGGGTGATTGTGGTAGGATTAGGCGTGGAAGAGGAACAAATTGAATTACCACAGGTATTTTTCCTCTCACAAAACTTCCCCAACCCATTCAGTAAAAAGACGGTTATTAGTTATCAGTTACCAGTTATCAGTAAGGTCTCATTAAGGGTCTATGATTTATCGGGAAGATTGGTGATAACTCTTGTGGATGAAGAGAAGAAGGCGGGATACTATACAGTCAAGTGGTCAAGCATAGATAAGAATCTTGCTCCGGGGATATATTTTATTCGGATGAGTGCAGGAACATTCATAAAGACAAGAAAAATGATATCGATTAGATAGTTATCAGTTGATTGGTTAATTAGTTGAATAGTTGATTGGGGAAATATACGAATTGTTTAATGTTGAATGTGAAATGTTGAATGAAAGAAAGTTGATTGGTTAAATAGTTTATTAGTTGATTAGGAAAAAAATCTGTGTAATCACAGATTTCTGGATTTTTTCAGAAATCATAAAGAAATAACTTGACAAAAGGGTGTTTTTTCGTTATAATATATAGGAATGATAATTTTTTAAACACTTTCATTTCAGTAATTAAAAATATTGGAGGTGAGAGTATGAAATAGAAGCGTATTCCTCAAGTTTCCCAATCGCTTATACAACCTGAACAGAAAATTCGCACAAATATAGAAAACAATTTCCACTTTTCCTCTGATTAACTTCATCAGTCAATTTTACAATTGCTCGTAGAAAAGGTTCCTTATACAATCAAAACCCCCATCTCTACTACTAAATTTCTTGAACTCAAATAATCAAATATAACTCCAAAAGATTTCATAAGTTATATTTCACTTAACGTATTACAGAAGGAGGTTATGAAGAACAAGATTATCTCATTGGAGAAGTTAATTATGAGATAGAAAATATGTACCATGAGGATGGTGACTCTATGAGCGGCAATATTTTTAACTTCAATATGGGGTTTATTGCTTTTTTCTACTAAGGGAAGAATTGGGTTTTCCCCTTGATGTTCGAGGATTTCAGACAAAATCGTGTTGCCGGCTACGGCTTTCAGACTTCACCAAATCCCTCGTTTCGCACAGCCTTCGGCAACACAAAGGACATTAGGCGGAAGTAGGATAAATGGAACCGACCAAAATGGAAAATCCCTGAACTCCAGATATCGGAGTGGGGAAAGGAGGTGAAGATGGAGAATTTAGAGATAACAACTAATAGAGAGGGTGTATCTTTGACAATATACGAATCTTTCCGCAAAGCTGCCACCCTGCATTCGGAAAAAGTAGCTTTGATGTATAAAAGTGATGAGAATGAGTATGTAGGTATCACTTACAAAGAGCTGTATGATTTGGTAAATAAAGTCGCCGCATCCATCAAGAATTTGGGCATAAAGAAGGGAGATATGGTCGCCATTTTTTCCTATAACAGACCAGAATGGGCAATAGTTGATTTAGCTGTTTTGAAATTGGGTGGGATTGTTGTACCCATTTATCATACACTTTCATCTCCTGCAGTGAAGCATATAATTAACGATTCGGGAAGCAAATTGGTTTTCGTTGAAAACGCTGAACTCTTGGCTACAGTTGATTCGATTAGGAAAGAAGCCCCGTGTATCACTGCCGTTGTTGTTTTTGATACAAGAGGAATCGATACCCAAAAGGATTTTTTGAGATTCAGCGACCTTAAGAGAGATGAAATGCCCGTTGATGAGAGTGTCTTTGACGACCTTCCCCCCATCTCAGCGGATGATACTGCCACCATCGTTTATACATCGGGGACCACCGGTGAGCCAAAAGGCGCCGTTCTCTCGCACCACAACATTGTTTCCAACGCTTTGCCACTTATAAGGAGATTCAGAGTTACATCGGAGGATGTGTTTATTTCCTTCCTTCCCCTCTGTCATATGTTTGAGAGAACTTGCGGTTATTATACAGTACTTTTTACCGGTGCCTCTCTCGGCTATGCTGAAAACCTCTCGACAGTCGCCGAAGATATAAAAAAAATTCGCCCCACTATACTACTTGTCGTGCCCAGAGTCATAGAAAAGGCTTACGATACGGTTTTTAAAAAAGTCAAGGAGAGTTCGCCCATTAAAAGAGCCCTGGTTCTTTCAGCAATCAGAAATCTCAATAAGTATGCCAACCTTAAATACAAAAATATGAAAATCTCGCTCGGACTTAGAATGAGATGTGGTATTTATAATACTCTTATCGCATCAAAGTTCAGAGAAATCGCCGGCGGGAGGCTGAGAGTGGTTGTCTCGGGAGGAGCACCTCTCAACCGACAGGTTGCAAAGGTCTTCTATATATTGGGATTTAACATCGTGGATGGATATGGTTTGACCGAGACCTCGCCTGTAGTCTGTTCTAACACGGTGGAAGATAATAGACTTGGCACCGTGGGCAAGCCCCTTGATGATATAGAAATAAAGATAGCTGGAAATGATGAAATCCTTGTCAGAGGACCCAATGTGATGAAAGGCTATTTCAATAAACCCGAAGAGACAGCGAAAGCAATAGACAAAGAAGGCTGGTTTCACACCGGCGATCAAGGTAAACTTGATCAAGACGGAAATCTCATCATAACTGGAAGAATAAAAGAGATTATCATTACCTCGTATGGGAAAAATATTGCACCGGTACCTATTGAAACAGAGATTGTAAATAGCAATTATATCAGTCAGGCTATGCTTTACGGTGATAACAAGAAATATATTACCGCTCTAATTCTGCCCGAGAGAGAGTCAATTGAGCGCTATGCCAAGGAGAAGAACATACCTGCAGCTGACTACACAGAGCTTTTAAAGAAGGACGATATAAAAGAGCTTATAGCGGTAGAAATTGAGAAGACAACCGTCAATTTTGCGCACTATGAGAAGGTAAAGGTATTTACTCTATTACCTGAAAGTTTTACAATAGAAAATGGTATGCTGACACCAACTCTGAAAATCAGGAGAAGCAAGATAGCAGAGAGATATAGAAGCGAAATTGATTCAATGTTCGAAGAGGAGTAGGCTTGAACACACAACCATAGGGCTTGCAGGAGAAAGAGAGAAAGGGAGACACGGAGAATTCGGAGGAAGGCAGGTAACCGCAGCTAACCAGAGAGGCCTTGAGATTAACCCTGACCAGCAATCTATACATCCTTAGAAAGAACTCGTTATACAGACTCGTAGAGGGGTGGGAAAGGGATGAGGTTTGGTTTTAGTTTTATATGGGTACCTGTGGTTTTTGCTATAGCGATAAAGAAACGTTACGAGCGAGAATCGGTATAGAGTTTTAAATCGCTATGTTCTTAAGACTCTTAGTGTGGGTAGCTGTTTGTTGTGGTTAGTGCTATTGGGGTTAGGATTTCTTCTGTGGAGAAAACGAGGTGGCAATGAAAAGGCGGAAAAAGACAACAAGGGTTTTTACTGTTAAGGAGACGGGGAAGTATGCGCAAGATTGTGGGATTTCTGGTAATGGCCTTACCTGGGAACGAAATAGAGCTGTACGTAATTTCTGCTGGATTGGCAAAGGCTTGGGAAAAAGGTGATTTGTAATCAGTGAAAATGATACTAAGAAATAATAAAACCTCAAATCTTTATTGTAAAGACAGTAAAGTGGTTAAATTTAAAGCTAAAACTGGAGAAGTGTTTGATATAGAGATAATTGAGAAGCCAAAGGAAAAATTGAAAAAGGAGAATTATGGCGTAATTAATGATATGAGAAATATAACAAAAACAATATTAGGTAAGGCTGGAGGGCTTATTGATAAATGGTTTTATTCTGCTGATTTTTTGCTCATGGCTCGTCGGTCTAAGAACCAAGAGTCAATGGGTTTCAGCACAGGCAGATATTTAGATAATAACTTAGTATTACTACACTCTAGCATGATAATGCCTCAAGTTCGACATATAGGTTTGGCTTTTTACATGAATTCAATTATCTTGAAAAATATTCTTAAACATAGACTTAAAAGAGCAAGATGGAAATTTTGGAGGTATTTTTTGCCGGTATATTTCGGACTTAGGACACCGAATCCCGTTGTTTATGAGATATTATCAAAAAATTTGAGAGTTTTCCCTTCATTAACGAGTGAAGACCCACCTAATGTTATTAAAAATTTAGCCGTGAAGATTGCCAAGACAGTTTCTCCAGAATGCGAGTTCGATATTCAAAAATTTGTTATTAAAAAAGCTTTTTCTTTTTTCCCCGAATTGCTTTATGAAGTAGAAGAAATTCCCGAAGCTAAAGATAAGAGGATAAACGATTTCTTTGAACAGTGTTTAAGACTTACAAAAAGAGAAGGAAACGCGTTTGTGGTTATAGGAAAACTGCCTTTTTCATTAATTTTTGCATTAAGAGGTTGAAATGGGATTTAATAGTATTAATAGTATCACATTAATTAGTGCTGATATCGCTAATGATGTTTTGGGGAGTTCATCATTTGAGGAGATTAGAGACCTTACCGGTTATTATTTTGGCAAAGAGAAATTTGCTTTAATTCCTCCCGAAGAGTTCAATGGCTATGTTTCAAAGATAGAAAACAAACTCTCCGAAGAAGAGCACGATATGATAGATGAGATCAGGCTCTATATGCCTTATCTAACAAGTGAGCTAAAATTCGACAATTCTAACACCGTGAGAGAAACAGGGTTAGAAGTACCCAAAGTCAGCAGTTATTTTGGAAAAATGGCTAAGTATATTATGAAATATAGTGATAGAAAGGTTATCCGATAAACTCAAGATGATGAAGCTCTTTCCTTGGTTCGCGAGCTCGAGACTGGCGGAACTCGCCGCACAGACTCCTGCCTCACGTGACCGATACGTTGACTTTCTGCGCGCGTTCAGCATTACTGTGGTGGTGATTGGGCACTGGATTAGCACTGTAGTCCTTTTGGGTGACAACGGAATCAAGGTCTACAACGCCGTTGGAGCAATCCCGGGCACATGGGTCACGACCTGGGTGCTTCAGGTCATGCCGCTGTTCTTCTTTGTCGGTGGGTTCTCGAACTTGGTGAGCCTGGACGCATTCAAGCGTCGGGGCGAGCCCGTGTCGGCGTTCTTGCGCACCCGTGCTGTCCGGTTGCTCAAACCAACCAGCATTTTCCTTGGGGTGTGGTTTTTTATCTTTATATTGCTGACCCTTGTCTTCAAAGTAGAGACGCAAGTCGCAAAAGCGAGCATCCTGGTTCTTGGACCTCTCTGGTTTCTGAGCGTGTATCTGATTGTGACTTTTGTTGCTCCTTTGATGAGAGAACTGCATCGACGTTATCGCGTCTGGATTCTCGTAATTCTCATTGTGCTCACGATTCTCGTAGATATACTCCATTTCTGGGTAAAGATTCCTGCCGTGAGGTGGGCGAATATCGCCTTTGTGTGGTTTTTTGTGCACCAGCTTGGGTTCTTCTATGCAGATGGGTCGCTAACACGCGCGCCGAAGCGGGCCCACATAGCGATGACACTTGGTAGCCTTGGCTGCTTGCTTGTGCTCACGAATATCGGGGTATATCCTAAGAGTATGGTGGGTACCGGGCTGGAACAGGTCTCCAACATGAACCCACCAACGGTGTGTATCGTAGTACTCACCTGCTGGCTGGTCGGTGCTGCCATGCTGTTACGCGATCCCCTAAACCGGTGGCTCGCTCGCCAACGACCCTGGATGACAGTCATTTTGGCCAACAGTATGATTATGACCCTTTACCTTTGGCACCTTACAGCCTATGCCATCGCGTTCATGCTGTTCTACCTCATCGGGTTCGGTTGTAAAGCTGTTGGCACTCCCTTGTGGTGGCTGCAGCGTCCGGTATGGATTGTTGTATCGGCAGTAATCCTCATGGGAATATTGCGCATATTCGCCCGGTTCGAACGTCCAGCGCGGCGCAAAAACCCGTAGTTTGCTTTTATTGGAGGAAGTAAAAAGATCATTGGATGGAAAATATGCTGTTAGAAATGGAAATTTAGATCAATACCTCTAAACCCAAGATGATGAAGCTCTTTCCTTGGTTCGCGAGCTCGAGACTGGCGGAACTCGCCGCACAGACTCCTGCCTCACGTGACCGATACGTTGACTTTCTGCGCGCGTTCAGTATTACTGTGGTGGTGATTGGGCACTGGATTATCACCGTGGTCCTTATAGGTCACAGCGGTCTCAAGGTTCTCAGCGCGGTTGGGCTGATCTCGGGCACGTGGGTCGCGACCTGGGTGCTTCAGGTCATGCCGCTCTTCTTCTTTGTCGGTGGGTTCTCGAACTTGGTGACACTGGATTCATTCAAGCGTCGGGGCGAGCCCGTGTCGGCGTTTCTGCGCACCCGCGCTGTTCGGTTGCTCAAGCCGACCAGTATTTTCCTGGGGGTGTGGTTTTTTATCTTTGTATTGCTGACCGTTCTCTTCAAAGGGAATGCGCGACCTGCGAGAGCGAGCATCCTGGTTCTTGGACCTCTCTGGTTTCTGGGCGTGTATCTGATTGTGACTTTGGTTGCCCCTTTGATGAGAGAGCTGCATCGACGTTATCACGTCTGGGTCCCTGTAATTCTGGTAGTACTAACGATTCTGGTGGATCTATTCCGTTTCAGGCTAAATATCCCGACAGTAAGGTCGATGAACATCGCCTTCGTATGGCTCTTTGCACACCAGCTCGGGTTCTTCTATGCAGATGGATCGCTTCAGCGAATGCCCAAGTGGGCGCACGTGGCCATGACCCTTGGTGGCCTTGCGGTCCTGGTAGCACTCACGAACATCGGGGTGTATCCTAAGAGCATGGTGGGTACCGGGATGGGAGATCTCTGCAGACTCCTCAACCTTTACGCCTCCCCGGTGTATCCTGAGAGCGTGGTGGGTACCGGGCTGGAACAGGTCTCCAACATGAACCCACCAACGGTGTGTATCGTAGTACTCACCTGCTGGCTGGTTGGCGCTGCCATGCTGTTGCGCGATCCCCTAAACCGGTGGCTCGCTCGCCAACGACCCTGGATGACAGTCATTTTGGCCAACAGTATGATTATGACCCTTTATCTTTGGCACCTTACAGCCTATGCCATCGCGTCCATGCTGTTCTACCTCATCGGGTTCGGTTGTAAAGCTGTTGGCACTCCCTTGTGGTGGCTGCAGCGTCTGGTATGGATTGTTGTATCGGCAATAATCCTCATGGGAATATTGTGCATATTCGCCCGGTTCGAACGTCCAGCGCGGCGCAAAAAACCGTAGTTTACTTCTAATAGAGAAGGTAGGAAATTTGTGTCAGTTCTATCTAACCCCCATAGTAGCATATTGTTACGCAAAGACTTTGATATATATTATACCACTCCTCATGATTGCCTTTCAGAATTACTTTCTCAGAATATCCCAAACTTGTAAAAGAGAAGGTTCTAAAGTAACCACAGGGACCACAGAGTTAACAAAGAAAGGTTCACGGAGAAGAGATTTTAATTCTATAATTTTGATGAGTTATATTTCCGCGTTCTCTGCCAACACTCCGTGTACTCTGTGGTTAAAAGACTTTTTCAGAGCTCTCAAAAGAAAATACTTGACAAATTAGTGTTTTTCTATTATAATATATATGTATAATAAATATTTTTACAACGTTCACTAACAAAGGAGGTAAAGATGGCAAGAATAACCAGAGAAAGAGCTCGTTGCCTTCCTATTCTGACCCTTGTGGTTTTAGTGGGTCTGGCAGGTAGCGTATACGCAGCCTCTTCGCAGCAAATTGAGCTTCCAGATGGCTTTCCAGAAAACGTACCTATCTATCCCAACTCCGAGATAGTGTATTTAGGAATGGTACTGAGTGAGGAATCTTATAGTATTTCAGAACTGAAATTAAAATCACCTGTTCAATATGAAGAGGTATTGGAGTGGGTTAGAAAAGAGGTTGGGAAATATAAATGGATTGTAGGAGATGTGCGGACAGGTATACAGTATACGAGGGGAGATGTTGCTTTCAATGTAGAAAACCATGATCTTTACGACTATGAATCAGAAGAGAAATATATCTGTTTTTCATATGAGTTTGACACAGAGGAATCAGACGAAACCACTACTTTCTGGTGGATAGGAACTCAGGGTGTGTTTCTACCGAAAGAAGAATTAGAAAAATACAGGAGTCAGCATCCTGAGTATCTCCCGGAAGACATCCCTTTATATCCGAACTCTGAAATATTATATCTAACTTACTATATTGCTGAGGAAGAGCTATGTACAAGATTTGAGTTCGAAAGTGAAGCAGGATACATTGAAATTGCGAACAGTCTCATTAAAGAATTTGAAAAATTAGACTGGCAAATCAAAGCGAACAAGGATTTGTGGGAAATGGGAGAAATGGCAAATTTTAGTGCTGAGAAGGGCGAAAGAGATGTTATAGTGTATTCAAACAAAGCAGAAGATGCTTATAAAGGCAGGGTATTTACCAAGGGAACAATTACATACACCCCAAAAGAAATAAAATAAAGGGATCATTTTTTCAAAAATAAAATAAGGATGAAAAAATGGTAGAAAGAACAAAGTGTGGAATGAGCAGGGTATGGTTCTATCATCTTGTTATGGTAACCTTTGTGGTAGTTGTGGGTCTCATAAGTAGTGCTAATATTTTACAGGCACAGGAGTTGAGCGAAGAGATGATGATGACAGCTATGGTTCAGTATACCCTGAAATACCGTTTTGACAACGAGCTCAAAGTTGGGGATTGGATCGAGTATCAGTTGTTAGATGAGGGTGAAAAGCCAGAAAAGACCGAGATAAAAGTTACAGGCAAAGGCAAAGGCGGTGTATGGATAGAGGAAAAAATGCAAGGACAAGAGTTTCATATGCTTATGAACCTAGATAATATGAAGCTTCTTGACGGCTACATGATTGATGCGGAGGGGAATAAGGAAACTGCTCAATTGCTGAGTGACGAACAGCTTGCTCAGGCAATTTCAATGATAGAGCAAATGAGGCAGCAGGGGATGAGGGATGCGCAGATTATTGAATGGGAGAAGGGCGAAGGTGAAGAAAAGGTTGAGGTTCCGGCAGGCGGATTTACCTGTATATTCTTAGAACCTGTTTTCTCTGAGGAATATATAAAACAGGCAACAGATTATGGGCTTATTGTGGATGAAATGAAACAAGAATCGCGGATATACTTCAACGAAGAGATACCGAGGTTGCTACCCATGCAGTTCGCCCTTGGGTGGATTTTTTATGTTGAAACATTTGATAAAATAAAGGGTGGAATGGTCGAATGTAAGCATATGAAACTACAGCTTGTAGATTACGGTAAAGAGTAAAATCGGGGATAGAGGAGTCCACGCTTTATATACTTCATAAGATAAGCCCCTGATTAAGAGTCAGGGGCTTTTGCTTTTCATATTACCTGTCGAGTATAAGTTACAAAATTTTACTTGACAAATTGGTATTTTTTCATTATAATGTACATAATTGATATTTTTAAAACATTCTTTTTCATTAAAAAATAAACAAACCGTTGTAAGAATTTAAAAAAGGAGGGTACGATGAGATTGAGAAAAGTGTTACCAGTTCTGGGGCTAATCATATCTATTGCCTTGTTTGCCCTTCCCACGGCGGCAACCGCAGCCACGCTTCACGTTGGCTCTGGACAGACTTATTCTACCATTTCGGCTGCCGTTACGGCAGCCAGCTCTAATGACACTATTATCGTTCACGACGGCACCTACACCGAGAATGTGAATGTGAATAAGCAACTTACCATTCAGTCCCAGAATGGTTACCTCAACACTACAGTTGTGGCATCAGACGCAAACGACCATGTCTTTGAGGTAACTGCCAGCAATGTGACCATAAGCGATTTTAGCATTTACGGGGCGACTTCTGATTGTGCGGGGATATATCTTGAAAGCGGTGTAAGCCACTGCAACATCGTGAACAACCGCTGCGGCTGGGACCCTGACCACAAGAACAAATACGGCATCCTCTTGTCTACTTCGAGCAACAACACCGTCTCCGGCAATACCTGTGACTATAGCGCCTACTGCATGACCTTTGGCATCGTTCTGGATTTTTCAGACGACAACGCCATCTCTGGCAATACCTGCAATAACAACTACCACGGTATCTGGCTATGTACATCGCACTACAATACTCTTTCAGGTAACACCTGTAACGGCAATGGTGAGGGAATTTGGTTGGACGGTTCCAGCAATAACCTCCTTTCAGGCAACATCTGTAGTTCGAATGACGACATTGCCATCTACTTAGGGGGCTACGGGGAAAGTGGCTCGAACAAGAACATAATTGTGGGCAACACCTGCAACTCGAATCCAGGCAACAACCTTTATCTCGAGAGGTGGGGTTTGAGTGAGAATAATGAAATCTACCTAAACAATTTCAACAACGAGGAATACAATATTTACTCAGACTCTACCACCGACAGTTGGAGCTCCCCCATTCCACTGTACTACTCCTATGAAGGAACGATCCATAAAAACCATATGGGTAACTACTATCAGGACTATGCTGGAAGCGATACAGATGGGGATGGAATTGGAGATACCGACATTCCATATGCAACTGGCGGCGCTAACGACAGTTTCCCACTGATGCAGACCTCAAGTCACTACTCCTTACAGGTATGGTGGTTTGCAAGTGGTAATACGATGTATAGATATGATATGACGCAGCCCGTGGGAGCTCTTACAATAAATACTGGCGGTTCCCATATCTGGATTGCCGACGGAATGACGCCGATGGATATCGAATTCTCGGGAGATGACAGTTGGGCTGGGCAGGTAGTATTCACCTCGTCACCGACGAGTGGGCATACCTTCACAATTGAAATAGGTATCTGGAATGGCTCTTCTTTTACCGCCGGAGGTCCTGATGCCACACTTGTCGGAGATGGAAGTGCAACAGTATTCACATACCAGACCGACCAGACTTCCTTCACCGTGCCTGAGGGACAGTACTTGGCTCTCAGAATCACAAATAATAGTGCTTCAGATTATTGTGTACGAACCGGTGCTGCATGGAGTTATACCACATCTCCAGACAATAGTGGGTTTTATTCCCTGTCTGAGATTGATCGGTATGATTTGTTATCGATAAACTATCCAAATCCTTTCACCCCTTATACAATTATTTACTATCAGATTCCCGAAAGGTGTTATGTAAGGCTTTCCATCTACGACCTGATGGGCAGAGTGGTCACGATATTGGTAGATGGGGTAAAGGAGTCGGGTTCATATGAAAAGATGTGGGATGGCAGAGATAAAACTGGCGGGAAGTTACCATCAGGTATATACTTTTACGAACTAAAGGCAGGGAACTTGGTCAAGGTGCGTAAGATGTCGATGTTGAGATAGGGAGATAGTAAGGCGTAAGGCGAGAGGCGTCCTGATGGAATAGATAGTCAATTACACAGGATAAATAAGGCGTAGGGAGTATGCACTAAGCAGTAGGGAGTAGAGCGTAGTGCGAAAGGAAAAAAGGAGGTCAATTAGCAATGCAAAATTAGCAATTAGCAAGTCAAAATGACATAGGACCCGATTGCCCCATAGAACGCCTTCCTCAGAACATCCCAAAACTGGTAAAAGAGGAAGTACTGAATAACCACTCTATGGTTAAAAGATTTTTTCAGACTCTTTAAAGAAAAATCTTGACAAACTTGAATTTTTTTATTATACTATATATACTCCTCTTTGTTTATTCTGATGCTTAAACCAAAACAATGAGGTAAGGAAACTGTAATGATAGAATATGACAACTTATGTATAACGAAGAAGGTTCCCCTAATAAGAGGATAGAGAAATAAACTTATATGGTATGAATAGAAATAATACTATAACTTGTAACGTCTTGAGACGCATGGATAAGACCCTATTACCGACTATATTGATGGTATCAATCTACTTGACTATGGTGCCCATAACTGGATATACACAGGATAACGTAGTCTGGACATTCACAGGACGTGTCTTCGATGGCAATGTTGGTGATGAGAGTCACCCCTTACAGAACGTTACTGTATCAATCTACGGTGCTAATGACGCTGATGTCCTTGAGTTTATTCGCAGCACTACTACTGATGAAAATGGTTGGTATGGTCTGGATATCCTCGATACAGACTCCACCTATGAGTACTATTCCATCCGTGAAACTGACCCACCAGACTATACATCTATTGGTGCAACAACAGTAGATGGAATAATCCGAACCAATAACTGGATTATGTACTTCCTCCCTGAGGGGAAGATGCTGACTGGAAATAAGTTCTGGGTAAGGGGTAGAACAATTGATAGACCACCTACACAGGATGGACCTGACCTTGCAATCTCAGAATTCGATCACTGGGAGATCGTAGACGATGGTCGAGTTTTACTACTCTTCATCAAAATTATCAATCAAGGGGACATCAACACTCAGGCAACAAACATCTGGGCTGGAGAACTTGAGAGAGGATGGGAGAGTGAACTCATACCCATTTCGGTTCTAACCCCAATGGAAGTTAGAATGGTCAGTATAGAATTGGTGATTCCAGACGAACAGATGGGTTTCGAGCACATCTTCCAGGTACACCTTGACCCTGATCACCTGGTCGTTGATGACCTTGATAGAAACAACAACAATACCCAAACCCCACCCATCCCAATCCCTATCAAGCCACCCGGTGAAAAGCAGCTCCGTATTACAGAAGTTGACCCAGACCACGGAAGACTTAGTCAAGAGATAACCCTGATGGTCTATGGGGAGAACTTTTCCTCTAAGGCTGTAGTTTTTATCCCGGAAGGTATTGAAGTTTTAAATGTTGATTTTATCAGCCCCAATGAACTTAAAGCAACGATCACTATTGACAAGGAAGCTCCATTAGGGTTTCGACCTATCGAGGTTGTCAACCCTGATGGGTTGGGGGTTGTGCTGGAACAAGGATTTGAGATTCTCAGCCTGGAGCAGAAAACCGAAGAACTGCCGGATCTCATTGTCAAGGAGTCCCATTGGGAGATCGTTGAAGAAGGACATATACTGTTAATCAGTGCTCTTGTTGCGAATATAGGTAATGCACCATCGCCAGAGGTTATCATCCGTGCTGTATCGCAGGCTCCACGCTGGATTATTGAGAACACTGTACAGGAATTGAATATCGACGATAGAGTTCAAATTTTATTCGAATTGGAAATCTCTGACAGACTACGAGGACGAAGTTTTCACTTTGCTTTGATTGTGGACCCGGAAAACGATATTTATGAGATGCGCGAGGATAACAACCAGCAGGCTATCAGGGTCCGTGTTCTACCACAATCTCCGAAGAAGCGTCGACACTCGACACCCATATTGCCAAATCAATGGCCGTATATCTGGATTTCAATTATCGTAATCATCCTGGTCATTACAATCCTCACCATCCGACGAACTTTAAATATACCTCTCCGCAGGGAATGGCAAAAGAAGGCTAAAGAGGAAGAACCACCCGAAGTATGTCAACCCTGCAATTATTACTGTCGCAAGATCAAGCTTGAACATAAATCAGCTTTGCATAAGATAACGCATTTCAATCTTAAAGCCTATAATCCTCTCCTCCGTGCGCAAACAAATGAGATGCTTATAAAGGGTAAAATTGTTGATGGACTTAATAAAGTTCTTATTGCTAACAGGCGGGGAGAAAAGTACGAGACACTGTATGAATATGTGTCGCCTATATCATATATGCTGTTGCAACAGATTGTAGAATGGCTGAGCAGCGAGAAAACTGCTCGTAATGTTTCTATTATCGGACATCTTGAGGGAGGTAAAGTCAAATGCAAGTTCATCCTCTACCACTGCAAACGAAAGGATAAAAAGAATACGTGGAAAGAAGAGAATAAGTGGATGGCGACTATCAAGGATGAGAGTGATGAGCCAGTAGGTAGTTTGCTTGGTCTGGTTTCAACTAAACCGAAGATGCATAAACGAATGGAGCAGCAGTTAATACGACTTATATTACATTTCATTAAGAAAGTTTAATTTCCTTAGAAGTACAACAGGTAATTAACCTTAATTGCTCCAATCTGGTTTTCAAGTTCCAGGTTACCACATTCATTTACAACTCTATAGTCATTTAATGCAATATATATCCAGCTCTTGGGTCTAAAGTTCCATGAAAAAAGCAGCCCTATACGGTTTGATACTAAATCAGCTTGCCCTAAATCAAATCCCGATGTCTCAACAACAAATTCATCAAAGATGCTCAACTCAGTACTCCTGGATAGATTAACTTTAATCCTTGGAGTCAAACCGGGTGTCACCGCAATTATAGTATTCAGTGTGTCCCACTCTACCCACATATTTCCGTTCAGAATTAATGAAATTCTTGGTATGGGAGTATAATTGAACGAGAGCCAGTTGTTCCCCTGATATGCAACAAAACCTCGGTGATAATTGTATTCATATCCATAATAACTGCCAAAATTTGTTGTATATTTTTCAGCACAGCCCCATACAGATATGTTTACTGCACGATAAAAGTAATTTGTATCAGCTTCATAACGACAACCGGCATCAACCTCAAGATAGAAGCCCCAGCCGTTACGGAATCTGGTATTTATAAAGAAACCACCCACTTTTGACCAGTTTGAACCTCCTGGTTCCTGACGAGCACTGAACAATGGTGCTACAGTAATTCTACGTACGAAACCCCTCTGATAATTCCTATAAGGTCCCGTAATTAACAGAAATCTTTTAAGTCCTACCCACGGGACAAAACCAATATCACTTACATCAAAGGAATCACTCATAGCTTCAAAAACAGCTATACTCATATAATTTCTTGTAAAGCTATAATACCCTGAAGAGAACGCCCATCCTCTTTTTCCATTTCTATTACTCATTGCACCCTGAAGTATAAGTTGTTTCAAACCAGAAAGGTATGCCCCATCAACACCAAGGGCATAATTGTAATTATCTCTGTTAGCCATTGAACTGCTGAAAAGCATTCCAATTTCAGAACTCTCCAATATCCTGTGCTTAAGCCTTGCAACACTATAACCTCTACTCAGTTCCTCCTTAAGGGAATCAGTATATACTCCAAGCAGTCCAAAGTTCCAATTTTTAGTTCTGCTGGTCAATTTTAAACCACCAAGAATCGGTACCGGCTCACCGTCTACGGATTTTCCAATCTTACGTGAATAGAAGATATTTAGTGGGGAATAGAAATCGCTGCCCTGTTCAAAATTGGAAAACCGAAAAATCTCATTCCCCTCTAAAAAGAACGGTCTTCTTTCTTCTAAATATACAGGATAACGAGACAGATTTAACGCGAATGGATCTGCCTCAATCTGAGCAAAATCCGGATTTACTGTAGCATTAACAGTTCCCTCGGAAGTGAAATCCCATTTAAAATTCAAACTGGGGAGAATTTCAACTATACCTTCCTCATTCCCATGTTTAACATATCTAACAAATCCTTCGGGAAAGAGTTCAAAATGATAACCGGTGACCTTGGGGCTTATTCCCTTTAATGTCCCGAATTCAGATACTATATCCATGTTTATTGCATCTACATCTGTCCAGCAGTCTTGCTCGTTATTTTTTAAGATATACCTTCTAAAATTCACACCCCATTTTGATAAACCCTTTTTATACCTGATTGATTTAAAGGGTATTTTTATCTCTACAATATAGTAATTATCATAGAGCTTAACTCCCTGATACCAGATACCATCCCATGTATCATCTCTCCTGCGACCATCATCAAGAATTAAACCGTCACTTTCCAAATTTGTTTGCCCGGATGAATTAACCGTAAAATAATAGGCGGTGTTCCTGCTGCCAAATGTGTCAAGGAATAAGGTTACATAATCTTCCCTTCCACCAAGACAGGAAACACACTTATATTTTTCTGTATAAGCACAGAATGCGACATATAGATTGTCTTCATCCTGCATGAGATATACCACGGTCCTTTCAGTGGGAGATTCTTTTTCATAGGGCAAAATCTGAATAAAATTGGTTGCCGAGTCTGCTATACTCCATATTTCTTCTATAACACCGTCGATTACAGGTGCTTCTTTAATATACCGTACTTCAACAACCTTATCGCTGTTTACTGCAAAAAGAATCAAGAATAATAAGCTCATATTATATCATATATGTTTTCAAGGTTGCCCTTGAATAGTACTACTACTGAGCCAGGTGTATAAATTTATAAACTATTACTTTTATAAGTATACTTCTATTATTTCAACTCCTTTAAACACCAAAGAGCTGCCTTTCTCATAAATTCCCAATCCGAACCCCTATCATCCAATTCTTCCTCACTGCGGTAAGTCACATCACCAATTACAGTATCCACAAAAACAACACCATCGCGATCGCTATCTTCCTCAATTTCTGGATGAGGACCTGTAATAAATACTCTTCCTCTCCCATAATTAAATGCTATCAACGCTGGGTAATCTCCTCTATCATACCTGCCCAATATGCTTACTTCAGCATCTTCATTCGGAATAAATATCGGTCCCCAGTAATAAAGTATCCACATAGTATCCTGTTCTGATTGAGTTATGGGATGATTGGAGTCTGCGATATTCACTTTGACTACCTCTTGGTCAGGAAAAGGAACTATTTCATCTATAGGACCTTTGGCTGTGCCAGGAAAGATTCCCAGTGGCGTCATGGGAAGCTGCTGTTCTTGCCAGATAACCTTCTCACTGGCAAAGTAGCCTCCACCACAAATACCAATGTAACTTCCACCACTTTGAATAAAATCAATTATCTTCTCCTTACCTTCCAATGAAATGTCCTGAGCATATTGATACATATTGCCACCAGGAACACATAGCATTCTGAAGCTGTCGAGCCCAACTTCATTAATATAACCTGCTTTTATCAATTCAACCGTATAACCCATCCATTCGAACATTTTCTCTGTAGCCTGGATACAATCTTCATCAGCACCCTGGTCTGAATAAAGGGCTATGTCAGCTCTTTTATCACATTGGCTATCACAATTTGTTGTTAGAAAGACCAACAAGAAAGCGAATAAACAACCAAACAGCAATTTACCACCATTCTTTTTTACTTGATTCATCTTAACCTCCTGGTATAATCAGAAGTATTGTCAAAAATCTCTCAACTAATTTTTCATAAACCATAGTTTTTTAAAGTAATAATCAATTTTTTGCTTGCCCCCCCTGATTCTTGTAGTGGTCGGATTCCTGCCCGACGCCTGCCTGCCGGTAGGCAGGGCAGACGGGTATCCAACCTGTTTCTTTTGCGGGTTCGATAAATCAAACCCCTACATTTTCATTTTACCTTATGGGTTCGATAAATCAAACCCCTACATTTTCGCTTTTATATTAATTTTTAACGGTATCTAAATTTCCGAGCTTTCTTAATTTATATATCACAAGTATGCTATATGACCCGAGACTATTGTCAAACCATAACATTTATTATTCTTTTTCTATTTCTTTTTGAGTTTACTATCTCTAAAGACCATATCTACAAATTTTTCTGCTTCTTGACCCAGGAGCTTCCGGTATTCAAAGCAAATCTCTCTTGCCTTAAGACCAGCCCAGTCCGCTGGCAGTAACTCTAAGGGTAACATAGGGTCATCGAGTGCAATATCAATAAACTCAGCAGTAACTATAAATCTTCGTGCAAAACATTCTCCAGATTCTATCGCATGCTTTTTCTCTACCTGTTCCTTAAGCTTAGAAAGAAGATGCGAATATTTTTTTAGAAATTTCTTATATAACTTCTCCAATTCCATAATGTCCCAGGCCTTAGCTGTTAGTTTGAGACCTTCATGCAGTCCCGTATATCTTGCCTCAAAGGTCTCTATATAGCCAGCCACCTTGAGCTTGTCGGAAATCTTATTCAGTTCCTCCCTTAAATCATAAGGTGAAATCCATAGGGAACTACCTAAACTTCCATAACCCATTGCCCGTAATTCTCTTCGTAGGTTATCCCGAAGATGACGCAATTTCTCAGGGATATTATACGTAAGAAGCCCCCATTTCTTATCCCATTTTTTATTTTCCCTTTCCAATGTCCGATGTTTACCATATAACATCCATGAATTACCCTTTTTAGTGAGGGAATAATAACTCTCACGTCCAATCTTGCTTCTCTGAATTAGTTCTTGTTTTGACATACGCGAAAGAGCAAGACGTATTGCATTTTCGGAGAGACCAAAGGGCTTTAAGAGTTTTATCAGACTTCCAACCCAGACTTCACCCCCACGAGGGTTAATATAGCCACCAAACAGTGTAAATATTATAGTTGAAGTCTTAGCCATAATCCTCCTTTATGTTATTTGAATATATTACGTAGTATTTTCGACATATATTATTATAACATATATTTTCCATTTTGTCAAGTATTTTTTTTGACTGCGTAGGAAAGTATATAACCACAGAGTTCACAGAGAAAGACAATTTTATTTTATTCTCTGTGCACTCAAATTTCATCTCCTTAAAGTATTTTTAAGAGAAAACTCTTCAAGTAATTCTATAGAGTTTTTTATTCTAAGAATCCCGTGCTAATTTTAATGATTTCTTGACAAGGATTCTGGATAATCGAGTATATACTAGAGAGTTTGAATAAGGAGGATATTCACCCCGCCTGTGGCGGGGCAATGAGATTTTACTCACTTTAAATAAAAAATTCTCTGTGGTTCCCCCGTTAAATAAAGTATCAGAGATGATTACTTGTACTTAATTTTACAAATATTTAACAGGGTGAATCTGTGGTTCGAAGATTTTTCTTGACATTCGAAAAATTTAATGGTAAAATACATAAAAATAAAAGAAAATAATAAATGACAGGAACTTGTAAGAAATATTTTTTTTAACAGGGATTGCCTGCCCCGCCCTGGCGGGGGAAGAGTCCGTCAGCTGACGGATTAAGAGATAGTAGAACAAAAAAAGCTAAAAGAAAAATCTCATACAATCTCTTCGGTTCCTTATTTATAAAAAGATTCAACATCGACTGTCTTAAGGATGTATATAAATAAGAATATGAAAGAATATGACAAACCACAGAGGTCACAGAGTAAAATTAATTCTCTGTGCTTCCACCGCACCATATATAGGTGCGAGGTGAATCCAGACAATGTCCGTTAGCTAACGGATATGATTTTACAGGGATGGAAAGAGAACTTAAGAGAATGTATATTTTAAGAAAAATGAATCTCTCCCAATCTCTTTCCTGCCTGACGATAGGCAGTAAATCACTGTTTTAACTTATAAATTTTGGTACAACGTCTAAATTTTAATATACAAAGGTTAAAATATTGGTTATACCTGTCCGACAATAGACGGATAGAGAGATCACAGAGGTGGAGGGATGAAAATCTCCTGCGATTCTTTATTGTTCTATAATTCTCTGTGGCTCCCCTGTTAAATAAAGTACCAGAGATGATTACTTGTACTTAATTTCGTAAATATTTAACAGGGTGAATCTGTAGTTAGATATTTTTTACAATACTATATTATACCAAAGGAGGGATTATGTCTAATAGTAGACGGTATATAGCTCTGGGGTTTGTATTAATCGTGGCGTTGCTTTTCTTAAGTTGTGCTCCTGGTAATGAACGCTGGGACCCGGGAATAAACCCTGACCAAAGTGCCGGGTTCTGGGTGGGAGTATGGCATGGAATAATTATTGTCATTACCTTTATCATAAGTTTGTTTACCAAGGAAGTTGGTCTATATGAAATCAATAATACAGGTTGGCCATACAACTTGGGTTTCGTAATCGGATTGTTCATGTCGATTGGTGGCGTTATCCGTCATAGAAGGAGGAAGATAGTCCGAAAGATTAGAAAAATTGACTGGGACGATATTGGTGAAAAAATTGAAGAAAGGGTACATAAAGGAATCCAGGCTTACCTGGATGAAGCCGAAAAAGGAGAAAGAGAAAAGGAATGGGAAGAGATAGCAAAAAAGATTGAAGAAAAGATCAGGAAACATTTAAGACAATGGGCTGAAAAAGAATAATCCCCCATTTTAAAAAAATATGGATAAGTTCACACTCACTATAGGAATTATAGGTTTAATACTCCTTTTTATTGGACTGGTAAAATTCATATCTGCAATTGTGAATACAATAAAGAGAAAAGGGAGGTTAAAAAATTTTTTAACCTCCTTTATCGTATTTCTTATACTTCTTGCCTTTGCCTCCTCTTTCATATATCTATCCCTCTTCCTCCAAACATTTTCAAGATACACTCATGAAGAAAGAATAGGTAGGATATATACAACAAAAACAGATGGAAAGATGATTTTAGCCTTTTTCGATGAGAAAAAAAATAAAAGTTATGTCTTTGATCTATCAGGTGACCAATGGATGGTCGAGGGATATATATTAAGATGGAGTCTTCTGTTGAGATGGATTGGAGCAGGGTATTATTACCGTATAACGAGATTCAGTGGAAGATGGAAAGAAACCAGGGAAAACACAAGAATTACAACCTATCAAATACATCCCGGGGAAAAATTGTGGGAATATCTCTTAAAATACGCTGATAAAATACCTCTCGTAGATGCGGCTTATGGAATAGCAGCCTTTCAGTATCCTTCCAATGATACCTTTTACATCTATATAAATGATACAGGTTTTATATTAAGAACACAGTGAAGAGGTAAGGGAGTAGAGCGTAAGGCGTAAAGCGTAGAGAATTAAAGTTATCAATTACCAATGCAAAATTAGCAATTAGCAATATAGAAGATAGTTATTGGTTATAAGTTATCGGTTATTCGTTATCTGCTATAAGTAATCGGTTATCAGTTATCGGTGATTGGTAATTGAGAAAGTCAAAAGGTTTAAAAGTCGAAAAGAAAGTGATTAGTTAATTGGTTGAATAGGTGAAATGTTTAATAGCAAAATGAAAAAAAGAAATGAGAGGAATGTGCAAAAGGTGTTGTTGGTAATGATTTTGCTTGGTTTTGTTGCCTATGGCAGCACACAGGATTATAAAAAACAGATTGATTTGCTACACCAGGAGGTAAATTATTTCATTCCCAAGACCTTTGGGATGAAACCACCTAAGGTAGACAATAGTACGTCGTTAATCAATCGGATAAACCATACTTCTGGTCCTTCCGGTGTCATTGAAAAATTTGGACTAAGTGGGGAAAGTCTTACTCTCTTAAAACCTACAAAAGATGATATTATCATTGAGGACACGGTGGTAATAGACTATGATACTACTATCTACGATGATATCTTCATTTTAAACGATGGACAGCTCATTATTCGTGACTGCTCCTTTTTCTTTAAGGGTAATATAATGGCATTCAATAATTCACAATTCCTGGTTGAAAATGCAAATTTTATAATACAGCAGGATTTCATCTATCAATGTATGTTGATAGCGATGGATTCTGCAGTAATAGATATAAACCATTCCCAGCTCAACTCTGCCAATTTTCCTTTGAACGGTGCCGTTACGAATAATGGTTCCTTTCTGATGGACAGTGTAGATATGGACAGAGCATTTATAACTTTTGGTATTTGGGACAAAGGTTCAGTTAATATCCGTTACTCTGATAGAGCCGGCGAGTTTGTTATCCTTGGTGACTCAGCACGACTAAGTATCTCAAACTCGGATACTGTTCTCGTCTGGCTTGGTTTTCCAGAAGGTTCCTCAGGTGAACTCCATGGCTCTCCCGAGGCTGAAGATTGGGTTGAGCAATTTACTTACCCTGATACTACCTGTACAGGAATTACGTACACCATCGAGGTTGACAGTCTCTATAATCTCATGCTTTCCACAATGGCAATGGACAGCACTAATGTGACTGTATATGATGCTGATTTAATAGCCGCTGGCAATATCTTCGAAATCCCAATCTTTGATACTATTTCAGGGCTTGTAGACGGTTCTTGCTATGATGACTGGATAGCTCCATTACCAGAAAGAACCCTCCGTCTTGTAAATACGTCTGTTAATGCGTGGAACCTTTATTTTTTTGGCAAACATGATGTTGCTCTAAAGAGCTCAATATTTGGAGAATGTCTTACAAGTGATTCTGCCAGGACTACACTGATGAATACCACATGTGATGGTCATGGTGGTCACATTGGAGGAGCGGGTTCGTCTTTCTTAATCAGCATTTTTACAACTCTTTATACTGATGCCCTTATGCAGGAAAACTCTATATCATTCTTTCTTCTGACCAGTTTTATGTCCGGACACCTGATAGCTGAAAATACGGCAGTATCAGTGATATACAATACAATCCTTGCTAACCCTATACAGATATACGATTCAGCCACAGTTTTGGTTACAGGTTTATATCCTCCCTCACCTGCCTATATTGATGATACACTATCTATTCAGGGAAGTGCAACAATAGTCAGGGGACCTTATTCACAATTTGAATATGAGGGCTACAGAGTAGAATATGCCTCATCGGAAGACGCAACGCAATATTTCCCATTAACAGAAAAGATTCTAACTCCTGTTGATGATGGAGAACTCTGTCCTTTTATTACCGATGGACTCGATGTGGGGGATTATATAATTCGACTATGGTATTTTTTCTCAGCCTTTGGAGCAAACGACAGCTTTGCGTTTGACAATACAATTTATCTTTCATATCCATACGGAATAGCAGAGAATATCCTTCCTTTCGAACTCTCCTTCACTGTAAATCATACTATATTAAGTTCAGCGATTAGTGTCTATTATAGTATTCCAGAGGCAGCAGAAATCGAATTGTCTCTATACAATGTCTGCGGTCAGAAAGTTTCTACACTTGATAAAGGATTCAAAAAAACTGGAGAATATTCTGTTATCTGGAATGCAGATGATATTTCTGATGGAGTTTATTTCTGCAGACTAAAAGTCGGAGACAAACTTTTACCTACTAAAAAAATGGTGATATTGAGATAATGTAATTACCTTCGTTACCCTGTCATTGCGAGGAGTCCGTCGATTGACGGACGACGAAGCAATCTCCTATTGGGTAATTATTTGTAGGTATGATATTTCCATGCTGCATTACCCCCGCCACAGCGGGATTTCCGCTACGCTTCAACAAGGTAATGTCTACCTGACGGTAGGCAGGCACTCCACAGCTTCAAAGGATTCATAACCAGAAATGAGATTGCCACGACTTCACTTTGTTCAGTCTCGCAATGACAGCTTTTTTGAGTACCCCGCCAAGGCGGGGCACTCCATAATTTTAAAAATAGTAGCCGCAGGCTTCATGCCTGCGATAGACAGACATTTACGTTCATCATTAAAAGGGGTAAATCATGAAAAGCGAAATGGATATCCTTAGAATGACTGAATCAGAAAGGATTTTCTGGCTTAATACAAATCACCCCTTCTTAAAAATCCACCCTACAACCACCAGAATTGAAACAGTGGCTATGAAAAAGATAACGCTTAAAAAGCTCCTGGGTACGTTTAGATTGAGGTAATTGGATAGGTCGTAAAAAACATAAATCAAGAAAGTCAATGCTATCAACCACCCATAGAACTTCTTTTTTATAGTAGCCATCATTATACCAAGAGCCATAACGACCACCTCAAGCATGATAGAAACTGCGTGTAGCGTATTCATATCACCCCCTTAGTTTAAAATATCAGTATCGGGGGTCAGGCTGGAATCTGGAATATAGCTACTCCATAGATCATCAGAAGGATTCTCTACTGTTTTTTCTCATTCTGGATTCATATGTATATATCGTACTAATACTAATTGCAAAAGATAAGTTTCCTTAGTTCTCACCCAATAACAAGGTCTATATTCCAGATTCCAGCCTGACCCCAGATTAGTTTCGCTTAGTTTAAAATTTCCATCTTTCTGACTACAATAAGTTTTCCGTCTATCACGAGGCAGCAGAAGTAAATTCCACTCCCTACTGATTCTGTCTTCCAGTAATTCTTATATTTTCCCAGTTGCTTCCTTTCATTTACCAATTTTGTTACCTTCTGTCCCAAAATATTATATATACTCAAATTTATATCGCTCTCTTTCTTTACAAGATATTCTATTTTTACTTCCCCTTGTGCTATTCCTACACTCGGACATACCATAAGCAATTCTTCATCAAACGTATCAGTTCTAATCTCAATTCCCATCTCAGGATAACCTGTTGCATATTTTAAGTTACTATAATTTATTGCAAACTCCCTATTGTAGCTGATATGAGCATAACCATCCTCATCTATTACAAGTCCTGTATAACTTGCTTGATTAGCTACAACACAGATCGAATCAAGCTTCTCAATATACCATTCGTTATCTGTTTTCCATGCATATTTGAGCCATGCCCCTCCTCTGTAACTTATATGAGGATTACCAGACTGATCGAGTGCAAGGAAATTCCAACCACCCATCCGAGAGTCTTCTCCTATGTCTATTATTTCAAAGTGCCAGATATAATCCTTTTTTGTAACATACTTCAGGCGTCCAATACAGTGAGAACCTGATGAAGACCGATAAGAGATATGAGGACAGTCCATACTATCAAGTTGAATAGTAGGTGCTCCCCCGAAGACACAAGAAGTATCAGTGGTGTCTACTACCCTTTCAATATTCCAGTTTCCACTATTATCACGCACTCCGTATTTTATCCCAGCTCGAGTTCCTGTTCCTTCCTCATGCAAGCATCCATAGGCAATATGAATCTGGTTATTTCTATCAACAACAACTGAAACAGGATGACCACTAAAATCGCTTATTGTATCTAATATCTCATTGTGCCAACCGCTTTCATCTAAGAAAGTATGTAAAACCCAACCTGTATTATCATTTATATAAACAAAATATACAATATGTGGAAGGTCATTTGTATCCAGATCAAGGGATGTTCCATATATCCAGGGACCCGGATAAGGACGAGTAGTATGCCAACCAAGGCTGTCTTTCCAAGCATAACCCAAATCTCCCCACCTGAAGCTAATATGAGGATAACCTTTTGAGCCAAAAACAAGAGAAGGTTGAGAACCAGCAATTCTTGTATCTTTAATATCCCATTTGGTATCCGCAGAATCAAATACGACTTCACGAATCCAGATTGAATCTATTGGATTCCATGAAGCATATATCAGTCCTTCTGGTGGATTTCCATCGTAATCTCGATACGCAATATGGGGTATACCAAGCGAATCAAGAGCAATCGACGTCCCTCCTACTCCACTATTCGGTGTATTATCCACTGTCATAATATACCAATCAGTAGCAAAGATAAAGAGAGGGATAAAAATTGTTACTCCATATAATATAACTTTTCTTAATAAATCTTTCTGCATAAATGCCCTGAAGGTTTTGGTTGCCCGAATCCTCACAGAGAATAATTCTCTTATATCACTTAAAGTATATATCAAAGATAGTCAAATGTCAAGTGTTTTTTACAATTTCACTCTTGTTGATTGTTCTTATCCAAAAGTGGGGAATATCCCAAAGTGTTGTGATGACGTTAAAACCATCTGTATTGGACTTTAAAAAGTTTAATCTCTATAGAAGGGTTTATTTCCAAAATTTATCACAAGGTATGATATCGATTATTGTACTCATTCGCAATGATACAAATCTAGTCTGTCATTGCGAATCCCGATGACCATCGGGATGAAGCAATCTCATATCAGTGATTGATAATAAGGAATGGGATTGCTTCGCTGACACTCGCAATGACAGGTATCCTTTTTTCTGTTATCACAATACTTTGGGACAACGTCTAAAAGTGAGATTTCTGGACTTTTCCAGAAATCTCTGATTACACTGATTAAAAGAGCTCAAATGTAATTTTTTAGAGCTCTCTAAGTAAAATCTTGACAAATAGATATTTTTATTATATAATAGTAAACAATGTCTAAAAGTTAAACGATTTGGTAAAAGTCATAGAAATTGGATATCAACGGGTTTCATTTTAACCTGTTCACCCCTGACAAAGCGGGGTAAGTGGTAGATATATAAGAGGGTTTATTACTGGGGGTTAATCACAATGTACAGTAAGGATATTAAAGATGAGATTGCCGCAATCACTTCGTTCGTTCGCAATGACAGCCTCTTTTTCGTCATTGCGAGGAGTCCGTCGATTGACGGACGACGAAGCAATCTCATCACTTGGATTCTTGTCAATATCGGGCGGAGTGACAGTCTTTAGACTGTTAAAAAGAATGCGATTGCCACGTCCCGATTTCCATCGGAACTCGCAATGACACAGTAGAGTCTTCTATGGAGTGCTATATGGAAACCGTGTTAATGCACCACTGTGACCCCATATAGAGTATTCCTCTACAGGGTAAACGCGGTCACAGCACTCCAAAATCGCACCACTGTGACCATATTGAGTATTCCTATACAAGGTAAACATGGTCACAGCACTCAAAAATTAATAAAATACCAATGGACATTGAAAAAATAATATATTCTCTAATTATCCAGGAATACAATCTTTTTCCAAAAGCCAAAATACAGGACTACTATAAATTACTATTCCAATCCACTTTTGGTGCAGAGCATATGCTTGGGGAATACAACAGGTACTTTGACAGCATATATAAGGAGATGTTTGATATCAAAGCAATTGACTCCATTCCTCTTTATTATAAAATAGGATTGGATATTCCTTTAGCCCGAGTCAATCTTGCAAAATGCAAAGCAGATGGTATATCTGCTGAAATAATTACAAAGACATTTGTAAATGGTGCTCGAGTTTACAGAAGCAAATATTCTACAAGGTTTGAGCTCTTGGTAAGACTTCTTATTGACTATCTTACAAAACAGCCCTTTCAGATAAAAAGGGGGGAATTAACAGATTTCTTTTCAAGAATAACTGAACTTGGTTTTCCCACAATTCATCACTCTAAGATATACAAAAAACAATATAAACCTCACTACAGGGTTATACCCTTGAATATTTGGGAAAATACAGTGAAAAAATTAAAATCGTAATTTTAACCATATATTAGATTGCTTCATCCCGATGGTAATCGGAATTCGCAATGACAGACCAGACCCGCATAACGCAACTTTGGGACAACGTTTATAAATAAGCATTGTTAGAGCTTCATAAAACTAAGGATATAGAAGTTGGGTAACCGGTAGCGAAACTCGTAACGAGGCTTGAAGCTGGAAGCTCGAAACTGGAAAAAAACACTAAGTTCTCTAAATAGTTAGTTGTATTGTTATACTTAACCAGTATCGGTTGAGGACGAGCATCGAGTTTCAAAAAATCTAGCTTCGTTACCTGCCTACCGCAGGCAGGCGAGCATCAACAACGATATACGAAATATGTCTAGAAGCTGGGTTTACCACGTTAAATAGAGGATAGTTTAACAGGGTAACCGGTAGCGAAACTCGTATCTACAACGATAAACGATAACATCAAGGAATTACGAATTTTGTGGAAATAAGAAATATATATACCGTGGGGGTAGTATGAATACCAAAGAAATAAGTCTGAAAAAATTAAATCCTGATAAGTTTATAGAAGATAAAGTCCGGGAGATTTCCTCAACTATTGGCGATTCATTGGCAATTAATGCCCTTTCTGGAGGTGTAGATTCATCAGTAGTTACAATGTTGGGTCACAGGGCACTGGGTGATAGACTGAAGACATATTTCGTTGGCAATGGTCTAATGAGAGAGGGAGAACCTGAACAAATTATCTCAATGTTTAAAAGCTCAGGCATAAATGTTGAACTTTTTGACGCTGAGGATGTCTTCTTTGATGCATTAAAGGGTCTAACAGACCCTGAGGAGAAGAGAGAAGCTATTACGAGGGCATTCTATAAGGATGTCTTTGGTGGGTTGGTAAAAGAGTGCGGTGCAAAGTACCTCTTCCAGGGCACAAATTACACCGACATAGAGGAAACAGTTGCAGGAATCAAAAGACAGCATAATATTCTTGAACAACTCGGGATTAATCCCGATGAAGCATATGGATATAAAGTCATAGAACCATTAATTCAACTCAGAAAATCAGCTATAAGAAAAGTTGCTCAAGCCATTGGTCTACCAGCTGAGATATGCGGTAGACCTCCTTTCCCTGGTCCTGCTTTAGCTACAAGAGTAATAGGTGAGGTTACACGGGAAAGTGTGGCTATTGTTAGAAAAGCCACAAGGATTGTCGAAGAAGAGTTGCGAAATATAAGTGCGTTTCAGTACCTGGCAATTTTACACCAGGACAAAGTAACTGGACTGAGAGAGGGAAAGAGAAATTACGGCAAACAAATAGAGGTAAGATGTTGGGATAGTCAGGATGCTGTAACTGGCTCCCCAACAAGACTTCCCTATTTCATTCTTGAAAGACTGGCAGAAAGAATTACAAGTGAGGTAACAGGTGTTGTAAGTGTTACATACAATATAACACCAAAGCCTCCTTCAACTATAGAGGCGGTTTAGTTAGTAAATTTTAACTTTTTTGCTTTATACAGAAAAGTTGAAAGGATAAAGGTAAAATGACTAATTGCTCTAATTTCTAATGTCTGAATGAAAGGAGGAATCATGGATTACTATCCCGGAGATTTAGGTTATCTTCTCGGACCATTATCAGCTATGTTGGTTTTTGTATCTATTTTCTTTGGGCTGATAGGTCTTGCTCTTTATATCTTGCTTCTTGTCTTTGTTGCCAGAGACGCTACCAGGAGAAATATGAACATAGCAGGTTGGATTATTCTCGCCCTTTTTACAGGTTTTTGGGGAACAATTATCTATCTCCTGAATCGTGGACCTATTATTGTCCCAAAGACACCTGTTAAGGAAGTCTCGCAGGAATCAGGCTGATATATTGTATATTTTTGTATTACTTCTACTATTTGGAAACATTCCTTAGTGACGTTATATAATTGAAGTTCCTTCGGTGGAGTTCTGTGCTAAGGAAGAAAAATAGTCAAGTATTCCTATAGAGCTTAGCAGTAGCAAGCTACTGCACTCCAATAGATCATATATCTGGAGTGATTGCCTACCCTTCCGTCAGGCAAGCAAGAATCTTCAATGTAAAACTAAAATAATACGGGATTATTAGCGAATTTTAGTAATAAAAGTTTTCGGGTAAAGATATTTGTATATTAATCTGAGTAATCTTTTCCTAACTAAATGTGTTGTGTAGTTAATATCTGAGTAATCAGGTATAATGAACATTATACCTGGGGGTGAACGTGAAAATGATGTGTCTTTTTAGTGGGTTTTTCTGGGGAGTTATCTTAATAGTAATAGGTATATTGATTATTATAAGGGTTTTCTTAAAGGTTAACATTCCCTTCATTCGAATCCTCTTCTCTCTTTTACTCATATATATCGGGATAAGAATCCTTATGGGTGGATTTAGACTAAAGAGTGCTGGAAATACTGTTGTGTTCAGCGAATCAAGGATTGAAGTAACTGAGCTGTCAAATGAGTATAATATCATCTTCGGTAAAGGTGATATTGACCTATCTAAAGCCTCACTAGAAGATAAAGGAAGGAGGGTAAAAATAAACACAATATTTGGTAGAGGAGAGGTAAAGATTAATCCCGAAATGCCTGTCAAAATCGAAATCGACTGTGCCTTTGCCGAGGCAAAAACTCCAGATGGCAATCAAACCTTTTTTGGTAAATATATATACAAAACAGAAAAATATAGTGACGATGTGAATTACCTGTTTATAGAAGCGGACGTTGTCTTCGGCAGTCTGGAAATATTCGATAAGTAACTCATTCTGTATCCTGACATCCGTACGACCCCGCCTTTGGCGTGGTGCCCCGAAGCCTGCGGCTACTATTATTATAATTTTGGAGTGCTGTGACCGCGTTTACCCTGTAGAGGAATACTCTATTATGGGGTCACAGTGGTGCCCCGCCAAGGCGGGGCACTCCATAAGGCACTCCTCCTGATGTTAATATGGTCATAAGGAATGGGATTGCTTCGTCGCTTACACTCCTCGCAATGACAAGGTGGTGTATGCGATTGCTTCGCTAATGCTCGCAATGACAAGGTGGTGTATGCGATTGCTTCGCCTGCCTGCCTACCGCAGGCAGGTCGTCCGTTAATCCGTCGCATTTCTTGACGGACGACGGACTCCTCGCAATGACAAAAAGTATGATGAGGATGACTGATCTTGGTTAAAAAGTCTCAGGCACTTATTTTCTTGACAGATTTTGCGAGTTGTCTTGCTTTATATGAACTCCTTACAAGTGGAGCAGATGCAACACCCCTAAATCCCATTTCCCTGGCAATTGTCTTAATATCATCAAAATCCTCTGGTGTCAGGTATTTTTCTACCTTAACCTTTCCACCTGGTGGTCTTATGTACTGACCCACTGTAATAATGTCAACTCCTGCATTCCGCAGATCCCTCATAACACCAATTATCTCATCCATCCCCTCACCAAGTCCAACCATAAAGCCGGACTTTGTAACAGCTCCCATTTCTTTTGCATTTTGAAGTAGCCTGAGAGACCTTTTGTAATCTGCTTTAGGCCTGATTTTGGGATACAATCGTGACATAGTCTCCACATTATGGTTCAAAACAACAGGGCTCTCTATAATCACCTGCCTTAATGAGTTTTTACTGCCGCCAAAATCTGGAATAAGAACCTCAACATCGGTTACCTCTTCTAATGTTTTTATTGTAGCTGCGAATTGACCTGCTCCACCATCATCGAGGTCATCTCTTGAGGGTGATGTTATAACCACATATTTAAGACCAAGTTTCTTAACAATCTCCCTTATCCTTCGTGGTTCTTCTTCATCTGGTGGAAGTGGCTTTCCCTTCTCTATTGCACAGAACCTGCAGTTTCTTGTGCAAATACGACCGAGTATGAGAAACGTTGCGGTTCCACTACCAAAGCACTCACCTATATTGGGACATCTCGCCTCCTCACATATTGTATGAAGCCTGAGACTCCTTAGCTGTTTCATTAACTCATTATCCTGTGGAGAATAGGTGGTTTTTATCCAGGAAGGCACCCTCATATTTAGGTTACTGATTAATCAGGTTATTGAATAAACAAGCACGAATTAAATTCGTGCCTACAAATGCTCTCAGGCTGTGCTGAAGAATTATTACAACCCTTTACTTAATGACTTAATGACTTAATTACTTATCTACCTAACCCCATTCCGTTATAATTATCGGCTTTTCCCCATCCGGGGTTATCGCTATCGTATGTTCGAAATGAGCAGAAGGTTTTCTATCCTTTGTTAAAACTGTCCATCCATCTTCTTGAATCTCAACCTCTGGAACACCTGCGTTTATCATAGGTTCAATAGCGAGTGTCATCCCTGCCTTTAGAAGTGGTCCATAACCAGGAGGTCCGTAATTTTGGATGGGGGGTTCCTCATGAAGCTCTCTGCCAACACCATGGCCGCAGAATTCCCTGACAACTGAGAATCCATGAGATTCAATAAATGTCTGTACAGCATTTGATATGTCAGATAACCTGTTACCTATCCGTGCCCTGTCAATCGCATTAAAAAGCGACTTTTTCGTCATCTCAATCAATCTTTTCTTTAGGTTATTTATCTTTCCCACATTGAACGTGTAGGCAGTATCGGTAATATATCCTTTGTATAATATCCCAACATCAATACCTATTATATCACCATTTTTAAGCTCATAATTACAGGGTATACCGTGAATTACTACATCATTGACGGATGTGCATATAGATGCAGGGAATCCTCCATATCCTTTAAAAACTGGAATACCTTTATGTTTCCTCATAAACCTCTCAGCAGATACATCCAATTCCTTTGTCGTTACACCAGGTACAACCATATCTCCCATCCGTTGCATAAGCCCCTTTAAGAGCTTCCCACCCTCTATCATTATCTCTATTTCTCTTTCGGATTTGATATTAATCATAATCCATTCTCCCTACCTGCTGTAGTGATGGAACTCCTGAAATTTAAAATTAACAAATTCATCCACCCATTACCATTGCCTCGCCATTACTCCAACATATCTTTTAATTTTTTCACAATAAGCAGGGCATCTATAGGTTTAAGTTTCTCAATATCCATATTCTTCAATTCATTTTCTACCTCCGATTCTCTTACACCATAAAAAAGATCAAGCTGTGATGGCTGCATAAGCCTTTCCGAACTGCCTCTCTTCTCTTCTCTCTCGAGTGATAAAAGTATCTTCTTTGCCCTTTCAATTACATCCCTGGGTAGACCTGCAAGTTTTGCAACCTCTATCCCATAACTCTGTGGAGAACCACCCTCTACAACCTTTCTTAAAAATATTATCCTACCTTTCCATTTCCTGCATTCAAGATTATAGTTCTTTACATCTTCTGAAAGATCTTCAAGCTCAGTTAGCTCATGGTAGTGAGTTGCAAAAAGTGTTTTTGCCTTTATATTTTTTACGATATGCTCTATTGTAGCCCATGCAATGGATAAACCATCATAAGTCGATGTACCTCTGCCAATTTCATCCAGTATAAGCAAGCTTCTCCCTGTTGCATTATTCAGAATATTGGCAGTCTCCGTCATCTCTGCAAGGAAGGTTGAGACCCCTTTCGTCAGGTCATCCGATGCGCCTATCCTCGTGAATATCCTATCTACTATACCAATTCTTGCCTCTCTTGCAGGAATAAAAGAACCCATCTGTGCCAATATAACACAAAGTGCAACCTGACGTAGATAGGTTGACTTACCAGCCATATTAGGTCCTGTAATAATTAGCACCCTTTCGGCTGGGTCAAGTTTTATATCATTCGGTATGAACTCCCTTTCTCTAAGGAGCCTCTCAACAACAGGGTGTCTTGAATCAGTCATAATTATTCTGTCCTCGTCATCCACGACAGGTCTTGTATAACCATATCTTTTTGCAATACTTGCAAGTGTAGAAAATACATCAAGATATGCAATTTTAAAAGATGCAGCTCTCATGGCAGGTATATAATTCTTCAATCTATCTCGAAGTTCTTTGAATATCTCGTACTCGAGCAACCTACCTCTCTCGTCTGCCTGTAGAACCTTTGCTTCGTATTCCTTTAACTCAGGTGTAATAAATCTCTCGGCATTAGTAAGAGTTTGCTTCCTTATATAGTCCTCAGGCACCTTAGGAAGATTAGTCCTCGTAACCTCAATGTAGTATCCAAATACGGAGTTGAATCTGACTTTCAGTGATTGTATATCCGTTCTCTTTCTCTCTCTGTTCTCAAATTCTACTATCCATAATTTAGCATTTTTGGATAGAGCCCTCAACTCGTCAAGCTCAGTGTTTACACCACCTTTTATAATGTTACCATACTTTATAGTCTGGGGAGGAGATTCTACAATCGTCTTCTCAATATCTTCTATTACCATATCAAAATCTTCAAGGTTAAATGAGGAAAGAGAATCAGGCAGAATCTTATTTATTTTCGGAAACTGCTTTAGGGCTTTACCTAAAAATATAAGGTCCCTTGCATCTACTCTCTCCAGTGAAACTCTTGTTATGAGCCTTTCCAGGTCAGGAATTTGGGAGGCTATTCCACGCAATTGACCTGTAAATACTGCATCCTGGTAGAATACTGTAACTCTATCCTGTCTTTCTCTTATCTTTTTGGGGTCAAGGAGGGGAGAGAGAAGGAAGTCTCTTAACAACCTACCACCCATAGGTGTGACAGTTTCTTCAAGGATGGAAAGCAGTGTTCCTTCGGTTTCACCTGTGGGTTTCCTTATGAGTTCAAGATTCCTCCTTGTTGCCTCATCAAGAATAAGTGTATCACTCCTTGAATATGGGTATATCCGCTCCACATACGAAAGGTCGTTTCTTTTCTTCCTCTTTGCGTAAAGAAGTGCAGCCCCTGAAGCTTGTATACCCTCCTTCATACCACCACATCCAAAACCATCAAGTGTTTCAACACCGAAATGTGATAGAAGATTCTTGAGGGTGTATTCATAATCGAACTCGAAGTCATCTATCTTGCTTATCGTTATGTCTTCGACATCCAGGTCATCCTCACCAGTGGGCAGTATAATTTCTTTTGGTTCAACTCTCTTTATCTCATCACTAACTTCATCTCTCTTTAGTTCTGTTACCCTAAAGTCACCAGTTGAGATGTCAAGTAGTGCCAGCCCAGATATTTCGTTTCCCAAATATATTGAAACAAGAAAATTCGATTCTTTTTCCCTGAGGAGTGAAGAGTCGAGCATCGTACCCTGGGTAATCACCTCTACAATATCCCTCTCCACAAGTTTACCAGGAACTGGTTCCTCCATCTGTTCGCATATAGCCACCTTATATCCACCTGATACAAGTCTTTGTATGTATGTCTTAGCACTATGGTGCGGTACACCAGCAAGTGGTACTCCTTCCTGCCTTTGTGTTAGTGCAATTCCAAGAACCTTCGAAGTAAGCACTGCATCATCATAGAACGTTTCGTAGAAATCCCCTACTCTGAAGAATAGTATGGCATCTGGTTCCTTCTCTTTCAAATTTTTATACTGCCTTATAAGTGGAGTTATTGTTGATTTTTTCATATATTATTTTTTCGCTTGTTTTTTGCAGTAACAAATGTTGTTGTTTGTCATTGCGAGACTGAACAAAGTGAAGTCGTGGCAGTCTAAAGACTGTCACTCCATATAATATTTTCTAAAGTCAAATGGATGTGATTGCTTTGCTAACGGACTTGCAATGACAAAAGAGTACCTTAAATCAAGGTGGGATGGGGGAGTATATTATTAATCACCTGTATCTTAATACCCTTCTAACATAATTAGCTCTCTCTATACACCTTGTATCTTTATCCATAATACTTCCCTTTAACCTTTGTATATGTGCTGGTCCCGTATATAAAAGGAGATGATTTAATGTCTTTAAATCTATATTGTCTATTAAACCAAGCCCTATGCCCAACCTTACAGCAGATGAGAGGTTAACAAATTCTTTCTGCGATAGCATCCTTGCGTTTTTCAGGATACCATATGCCCTCCATATCTTATCCTCAAGACTCTTCCCTACCTCTTCCATAAGTTTATCTCTTGCCTTCTTCTCAAGGTCTATTATAGCCCTAACCTCACTATTAGTCCTTCTTACTATATCCTCCTCGCTTAAACCAAGCGTTTTCAGATTCTTTATCTGGAAAAAGCTGCCTTCAACCTCACCTTCCTTACCATACAAACCCTTAACGGAAAATCCATGACTCGATATGTCTTTTAAAAGTTTGTTTATTTTCTTGGTTAGAACCAAGCCAGGTAGATGAAGGATACAGGACAGTCTCATACCTGTTCCTAAATTAGTAGGACAGGAAGTTAGGTATCCATAGTCCTCTCGAAATGCATAAACAAGTTTTGAAGAAATTGCATCGTCGATATCAAAGATAACACTATATAAAGTCTCTAAATCGAATCCTGATGCTCTGCATTCAATTCTTATGTGGTCTTCTTCATTTAAATTGATGCTTACCTTCTCATCCCTCGTTACTATGCATTCCATAATTCCACTACTTCCTTTAAGGAGATGACGTTCTTTAGCAATATCAATATCAGACTTAGATAACTCTACTGTACTGATTAAAAATACATCTTTAAAATGAGGAGAATTCAATACAACATCTTTTACGAGTTCGGATATAATTTCAAGTTGCTCCTCTTTCGCCCTCGTAGGAAAGATATATCCATCAAGATTCCTTACAAGTCTTATAATTGATGAAAGTACAATCTCATTAAAAGGACCATCTCCCTCTAACCACAGCGGTGGATTATCTATGATATCATTAAACTTCATTTTCGAGTTTTACAAGTTTATCCCTTATCTCTGATGCCCTTTCATACGCTTCTTTATCAATAGCTTTTTTAAGAGCTTTCTTTAATTCAATGATTCTCCTTTTCTTTCTCAACCCCTTGGTATCTGCATCACTTGGAAACCTTCCCTTATGAATAGTACCTTCTTGGATTTTTTTGATAAATGGCTTAATCTCATTTCCAAAAACTTCATAACAACCACTGCATCCAAACTTTAGTTTATCTGCAAACTCTTGATAGGTTAGTCCACAGCGCTTGCAAACAAGATTTCTGTTTTGAGCGTTTAGTAAAAGTCCCGAGAGTGGAAACCCTGAAGCAGGTAGAATTCCCTTCTTCTTGGCACATTCCTCGCAGATATGTATGGTTGTTGAGGTTTCCCCTACTACTACTGTATAATTTAGAGTAGCTTCTTTTATATGACATACATCACACAACATATCCACCACCAGTCACTTTACCAACAGCAATACATCCCTAATCCCCTTTAAAATAAATTCCGGTTTGTGTTCCAATATCTTCTCCCTCAAAAGAATTGCGCTGGAAGCACCAGCCTCTCTTGCAGAGAGAATATCATAATCACTATCACCAACAACAAGAGTTTCCTGTGGTTTAGCGTGAAGTTTCTGCATAAGTAGTAATATTGGTTCCTTGTTTGGTTTCCATATTCCATTATCTCTTGTTACGACATCGTCAAACTCCAGTCTATGTTTCTCTATTATGAAATTTGTATTTTCAAGCGAGTTGTTTGTGGAAAGACCTGTCTTTATATTCATTTTCCTTAAGGTAAGTAAAACTTCCTTAACATCCGGGAAAAGTGAAGCATTATAAGTAGCTATTCTCTCATATCTTTCTAAAAGCAATTCTTTTTTCTTTCTCTCTTCGTCTGGCAGGGAATAGAGATGGTCAAGGATGGAGTATTGTTTAAGCTCTAATTCTTCTCTTATCTTTTCCCAGTCATAATTAGAGTCAAGAATTGTACCATCAAGGTCGAAGATGACCGTGCTGAACATAATTCAAAATTATGCATTTACTACTTCTGACCCGCCATCAGGCGGGTAACACATAATGGTCATTGGTAATCAGTGACTTCAAGAGTATATCAGCATACCAGTATCTGATCTTCTGGTATACTTATTTTGGTATCCTTCTCGCTGATATTCCGATTTCCTGATACACTTATTTCCCTTGATTACCGATCACCTATAACCGATTACCTTTTTTTACTGCGGAGAGGGCGGGATTCGAACCCGCGTTCCGACTTTCATCGAAAACACGATTTCCAGTCGTGCTCCTTAGGCCAACTCGGACACCTCTCCATATAGTTTGAAGTATAACATATTTTTATATAAAAGTCAAGGAAATTTTGGCTACAGCAGTTACCAACAGGTATAAGAGATAGGTCTCTTAAGAATATTTCAGTAAAGGCAGAAAAACTTGTTGAAGTAACAGTGGATGAACTCATAGTTACGTCGAGAACTAAAGAAGTAGTAGGGGCGAGAAGTTTATCTACAAATTTAGAAATCTGATTTTATATTTTTCTTGACATTCTTCAAAAAATGCGTTATAATCTTTGAAAAAGATATAAGAAATCTTTGGTTTCTATGCGTTACTCTGAGGACTCCAAAATAGAGAATGAAAAAATTCGAGAACTTTTCCACAAGGTTCATGAGAAACATGGTGCTTAAGAGAGAGCACAGAGAAGAAAAAAATCTGTCCCGCTTTCATCTGAATAAATAATCTCTGTGTACTCCCTGCCCCGCCAAAGGCGGGGTGTGGTTGATATATTACATAAAACTTATCTTTGGGACAATGATGAAAGTTGAGCTTTTATCTATAACACCAGATGCAGAGAAATTGATAGAAAAGGCAGGAAGGACATCACACCTTTCCTTCGAAAAACAGGAAAAAGATACTGAGAAGAAGTTTGTCAAAATGATAATAAAGTTAGGACACGAATCTGTTCTTGAGCATGCATATGCAACCTTCAGGATAAGTGGAGTCTCAAGGGCGCTTACTCATCAATTGGTTAGACACAGATTATGTTCATACACACAGCAGTCCCAGAGATATGTGAGTGAATCAAACTTCAATTATATTGAGTCTGAGTCCATAAAGAACGATAAAAAGGCACACCACCTTTTCAGATGTTTCTTGGACAAGGCGAGAGAGACTTATTGTAAATTGCGTGAACTCGGCATCGAGAACGAGGACGCGAGATTCGCACTACCAAATGCGGTCTGTAGTGAGATAGTGGTAACAGCAAACTTGAGGGAGTGGCGTCATATAATAGAGCTAAGGGGTAGTCCCGGTGCACAGTGGGAGATAAGAGAAATGGCACTTCAGATACTTCGGATATTGAAAGAATATGTCCCCACCGTATTCTTCGACTTTGCGATAGATGAAAAAGAGAGGGTGATAAGACGAGTTTAGGCGTAACAATATATCTGATGGAAGGAGTATAATACCAGACCGAAGTGAGTTAAGTTATGAGTATAAAGAAAATACCAAAACTACGAATAGGTTATTTAGAAGCTGGCATAGCGATCATTCAAGGTGGAATGGGTGTTGGCGTTTCTCTATCGGGTTTGGCGTCGGCGGTTGCAAATGAGGGTGGTGTTGGAGTTATTGCCACTGCCGGGATTGGCATGCTTGAATCCGATTTCTCTACGAATTTTAGAGAGGCAGACAGGAGAGCCCTACGGAAAGAAATAAGAAAGGCAAGGGAGATGACAGACGGTATTATCGGTGTAAACATAATGGTGGCACTTTCGAATTATGATGACCTCTTGCGGATTTCTGTGGAGGAAGGCGCAGATTTAGTATTTCTTGGCGCTGGACTTCCGTTGAGTATTCCCGAGACATTACTACCGGGTGGGTTGAAAAAAAACACTACAAAGGTTGTCCCCATAGTTTCTTCCGCGAGGGCGGCAAAAATTATATTCCAATACTGGGCTAAAAAGTATGATCGTGTGCCCGATGCCGTTGTTGTTGAGGGCCCATTAGCCGGTGGACACCTTGGATTTAAAAGGGAGCAGCTCGATAGTCCCGACTGTGCACTGGAGAAGATACTGCCAGAGGTTATCACCGTTATAAAGCCCTATGAGCGGCATTTTAATAAAGATATTCCGGTAATTGCGGCGGGAGGCATATATACAGGTGCGGATATTTATAAATTCATCCAGCTTGGGGCTCGGGGTGTGCAGATGGCAACCAGGTTTGTTGCGACCCATGAGTGCGATGCCTCGATGGAATTCAAGAAGGCATATTTAAAATGTAAAGAAGACGACATTATCATAATTGACAGTCCCGTTGGATTACCCGGGAGGGCGATAAGAAACAGATTTCTTGAGGATGTAGAAGCGGGAATTAAGATGCCCTTTAAGTGTCCCTGGAGGTGTATAAGGACCTGTGATTTTCTAACTGCACCTTACTGTATCGCACTCGCGCTGACCAACGCCAAGAAAGGTAACTTTGAAAAGGGATTTGCCTTTGCGGGAACCAACGCCTATCGTGCAGATAAAATCATCTCCGTTAAAGAGCTTATCGAGACTTTATTGGAGGAATATTCAAGGACTTCAATAGAATCTCCTCTTATCTGATGGTATTATAGATGGACAGATAAAATACCACCAACCAATCAAAAAAGATTATATTTAATCCCAATAATATCAAATGCTTGCCGTCACCGGTGCTAATGGGCATATAGGTAATACTCTCGTTCGCAAACTATTGTCGAGAGGTGAGAATGTTCGAGTTTTAATACACAGTAATAACAGACATGCTCTCGATGGTTTAGAAGTAGAGAAGGTTGTAGGTGATGTTCTTGATTTTGACTCTCTGATAAAGGCATTTAAGGGATGTGATATTGTATTCCATATTGCTGGATTAATATCAATTTTACAAGGAACAAGTGATTTACTATATCAAACTAATGTAATAGGTACAAAAAATGTAGTAAATGCCTGCCTAAAACTGGGTATTCAAAGATTGATTTATACAAGCTCTATCCATGCAATATTGGAACCACCTCCGGGTATGGTTATTGATGAGACGTTTCCCTTTGAACCATACCGAACTATAGGGGATTATGGGAGAACCAAGGCAAGAGCAAGCCTGGAGGTTTTAAAAGGTGTAAAACAAGGACTCGACGCGGTTATAGTGTGCCCTACAGCAGTGGTTGGACCTTATGATTTCAAGCCATCCAGAATGGGTCAATTTTTAATAGATTTTGTTAAAAGGAAGCTGATAGCCTATATAGATGGTGCATTCGATTTTGTTGATGTTCGTGATGTGGCAATGGGACATATTCTTGCCTGTGAAAAAGGACATATTGGTGAAACTTATATTCTCTCAGGTGAACGCATTGCATTTAAAGAACTAATGGTGATTCTGGAGGATATAAGCGGAGTAGAAGCTCCCAGACTTAAGGTTCCTATTCCCCTGGCAATGACAGCAGCCATATTTAATACTATGTTTTATGGGATAATAAATAAAGAGCCACGCTTTAACAAATACAGTATCCGCACTCTCCTCAGCAATTCTTTTATAAGCAGTAAAAAGGCTAAGAGTGCATTAGGCTATTCACATCGTCCCATAAGGAAATCATTTGAAGATGCAATTCAGTGGTTTAAAGAAAATAATAGGATTTAAAAAGTGGAAATGGGGAAAAATGGGGTCAGGTCTTTAGTTTTAAATATAAAATTTTCAGACATTTTAAGCCTTCTTATATTTAGACTTTAAAAAATAAAAAACGCAAGGATAAAATATCTTTTGCTTTCCCTCTGTAGGCTGGTAAAGAAGTTTCTCCAACACCGACTATCGACAACAGATTGATGCCTTTTCGCCCCGCAAAGGCGGGTCTCCTTCCTCTACTCAACTTCTGACCTTTCCATTGCTCTTTCTACAAAGTGGGCAACGAGTTCCCCAAATGAAATACCAGCAGCACGAGCTGCATCAGGATATAGACTTGTGGGTGTCATACCGGGAATGGTATTTACTTCAAGAATAAAAGGTTTACCGTCGTTAGTAACAACAAAATCAGCTCTCGAGAGGTCGCGACAGTTAAGAACTCTATGTGCCTTTATTGCAAGTCTCTGCACCTCCTTGTAAATATCTTCCGGAAGTGGTGCTGGAATTATGTGCTCAGAGAGCCCAGGTGTGTAACGATGCTCATAATCATACCAGCTCCCCTCTGGTGTTCTGATTTCGATAACCGGCAATGCCTCGACACCATTTCGTTCAAGAACAGCTACTGTAATTTCCTTTCCCTCAACCCTTTGCTCTATTAAAATAATATCTCCGTATTCGAATACCTTCCTTACTCCATTGTATATCTCTTTTTCACCTCTACAAAACGTAACCCCAAATGCTGAACCTTCCTCTGCAGGTTTGATTACAACATCATTCCCGACTTTTTTAACAATTTCATCAACAGATATAATTTGCGACTCTTCAACCACCACATCAAGAGGAGTGGGAAGATCGAACTCTCTGAATATAGACTTTGCCACTACCTTATTCATTGCAGCAGCACTGGCAAGTACCCCACTGCCAACATATGGAATACCCAATATCTCGAGAAATCCCTGGAATGTTCCATCCTCACCCAGAGGACCATGGAGAACCGGAAAGACAACATCTATTTTTACCTCTATCAATTTTCGGGGTAATAAGTTATCCAGTTCCATCACAATAACATTTCTGTACGTCTCTTTGAGCGCTTCTGCAACCCCATTCCCTGAAACCCTGGATACCTTGTCCTCTCTTGAACTACCACCACACACCACAGCTATGGTCATATCTCTGCTCATAAACACTCCATTTTATAAATTTTAATTGATTGTATAAGATTTATCCTACAGTGTTTGATAATAAGATATTACTCTATCCTTTTATCGCCCGTCAAACGACGGACTCCTATCTTCTCTCTTCTTGCAAGGCTGAAGCCTTGCCCTACTCTTTCCTATTTTCGATTGTCGATTTACGATTCCTTCCCAATATCATTTAACCTAATCAACCAATTAACTTTTCAACTAATCAACTCTTATCTCATTCAACATACAACATTTAACATTTACCATTTAACATTTACCATTTAACATTTCACTCTCCCCTCTTCTCCACCTCTCCCTTCATAGGCACAAATCTAACAGGCAGTATAGAATCCTCTATAACCCCTTCGGCTGTCTTTGTCAAAAGGATGAGTTCCTGGAATAAATCCCCTACTGGTATTACCATCCTCCCACCCACATCTAACTGGTCAATAAGTGGTTGTGGGATATAGCCTGGCGCACAGGTTACAACTATTCCATCGAATGGGGCATACTCATCCCATCCGAAGAAACCATCTCCACACTTGACCTTTATATTATCGTATCCGAGCTTTTTGAGTCTCTCCACCGCACTCGTAGCGAGTGGTTCCAACAGCTCAATCGTATATACATCTGCTCCCATCTCCGAAAGCACTGCCGCACTGTATCCACTTCCGGTCCCAATCTCCAGCACCCTTTCTCCCTCTTGAACGTCTATGAGGTAGTTCATTAAGGCAACAATAAATGGCTGTGAAATTGTCTGGTCATATTCAATCGGGAGTGGTGAATCTATATAGGCATAAGGCTTATATTTATCTGGTACAAACTCCTCTCTCGGGACCTGTCTCATTGCTTGAATCACAAGTTCATCTGTAATTCCTCTCCTAATTATTTGCTCCTGAACCATCGTCTCCCTTGATAGGGCATAATCATCTGTTCGTCCAAACATTATAAGTAGAATTACTAATATATACATAATATCTCCTCACATGTTGGAAGGTAGTCAGGTTATATCCTGATAACTTGTTATTTACATAATCGGATATCATATTATTATATCACAGTTTACCAATTATGTCAAGTGCAAAATTTCTTGACAAAGCACCTTTTTTATGATATACTATATATTATCTAATCTTAATCTTCACCTGTAAAGATTTTAAGGGGGTTGCATGCCTTCTAAAGAGATTGTGGAAAAAATAAAAAAATTGTGTAATACGATAAACTACCACAACTATAGATATTATGTCCTCAATCAACCTGTAGTCTCAGACTACGAGTATGATATGTTGCTAAAGGAATTAGAAACAATTGAAAAAAAACATCCCGAACTTATTTCACCTGACTCGCCAACACAAAAGGTAGGAGGTGAACCAGTCGAGGGATTCCCACCTGTTGAACATGAACCAGCAATGTTGTCTCTGGATAATACCTACTCTGAAGATGAAATCATAGCCTTCCACAAAAGAGTCAAAAAGGCTCTTGGTATAGAACCATCGTACACGACTGAGCTTAAGGTAGATGGATTGGCTGTTAGCCTACTATACAGAGATTTTATTCTTACCCAAGCATCTACAAGAGGAAATGGGAGAGTAGGTGATGATATCACGCAGAACATAAAGACTATACGCTCTGTGCCGCTAAAACTCATTAGTGATGATAAGATACTAAAAAATATTGAGGTTCGTGGAGAGGCCTTTATGCCCAGGGATGCATTTATCGAACTCAATAGAGAGAGAGAAAAGAAGAAATTACCTCTTTTTGCAAACCCAAGAAATTCAGCTGCTGGCAGTCTCAAGCTCCTTGACTCCAGAGAGGTTGCAAAGAGAAACCTTGACATATTCATACATTCGATTCCCATTCCAGCAAAGGGAATTAATAGCCACTTCTCTATGTTAAAGATAATCAATAGGGCAGGCCTTAAGACTAATCCATATAATAGATTTTGTAAAACAATAGAGGATGTATTGAGATACCGCACCGAATGGGAAAATAAACGAAAAACCCTTCCGTACGAGGTTGATGGTATTGTGATAAAGGTTGATAGGTATGAATTCCAGATAGCACTCGGCAGTACTGAAAAGAATCCACGATGGGCAATTGCATATAAATACCCGGCAGAGCAGGCAACCACAAAAGTCCTGAATATAGTTACACAGGTGGGTAGAACAGGTATTATAACACCAGTTGCAATACTTAATCCCGTCTTTTTATCGGGTTCAAAAATATCAAGGGCAACGCTTCATAATGCTGACGAGATAGAAAGAAAAGATATAAGGATAGGTGACAGTGTGTTTATTGAAAAAGGTGGAGAAGTAATACCAGAGGTCTTAAAGAGTATTCCAGAAGACAGAACTGGAAAAGAGAAAGTATTTATGATGCCTGATAAATGTTCCTCATGTGGTTCTAAGGTTGTAAAATATGAAGGAGAGGTAGCGTATAGATGTATAAATGTTGGTTGCCCTGCGCAGGTTAAGGGACGCATAATCCACTTTGCAGCGAGGAATGCAATGGATATAGATGGTCTGGGTGAAAAACTTGTTAACCAATTAGTTGACATCGGATTATTAAAGAATTACGCAGATATCTATTATCTAAAGAGGGAAGACCTTATATCCCTTGAGAGAATGGGGGAAAAATCAGTCTACAATCTTATTGCTGCCATTGAGGAATCAAAGGAAAGGGATTTTTCCAGGGTAATATTTGCATTGGGGATTGGAGATGTGGGAACTCATACTGCAAGAATACTTACCTCTCATTTTAAAACGATGAAACGTTTGAGGAGGACATCATTTGAAGAACTCATCCAGATATCTGAGATAGGCCCTGTAGTTGCGGAGTCCATAGTTAAATTTTTTAAAGACAAAGAAAACAAAGCAATAATAAGTAGATTGGAAGAGGTGGGAGTAAATATGGGTAAAGATACAAAAGAAAAAAAGACATCCGAACCTCTTTCAGGTAAAACATTCGTCCTGACCGGTACACTTTCCAGCTTCACCCGTGATGAGGCAACAAGACATATTGAGAAACTTGGGGGTAGTGTCTCATCATCGGTGTCAAAAAAAACAGATTTTGTGGTAATTGGTGAATCTCCAGGTTCAAAATATGACAAGGCAAAGGAACTTGGGGTTAATATCCTTAACGAGAAAGAGTTTAAAGAAATAATATCAAATAATGAACCACAGAGAACGCAGAGTTCACAGAGAAAAGAAAGAGAAAAACCCTAATTTTCCTAAAACATATCTTCTACTATAGAGACATAAAAGAGATTGGACTCTGATTTTAAAGATTTAGTATATGAAGAATCCTTTGGTTATGATTCATATTTAATGAGTAATGAGTATAGAGGGCTTGGAGGACAGTGAATAGAATCTTCTCTGGGTTCTCTGTGGCCTCTGCGGTTACAAGTCCGTAATTAAAAGGGTAAACATGAACATTCCTGTTACAAATCCATATAATGGTTCCGTTATTAGCGAGGTTAAAGCAAGTACTAAAGACGATGTTGATAGAGAAATACAAATACTCAAAAAAGGACAGAAGAAATACCAAGGACTATCCTCTTATAAAAGATTCGTTATACTCAAGGAGACCTCAGACCTCCTCAGAGAGCATAAGAAGAAATTTTCACACACCATCGCCCTTGAATCTGGAAAGACTATAAAAGAGGCAAGAGCTGAAGTAGACAGAGCAGTACAGACTTTCCTCCTGTCAGCAGAGGAGTCAAAAAGAATAAAGGGAGAGACCATTCCTTACGATAGTGTTCCTGAAGGCGAGAAAAAATCAGGTTTTTACATAAGGGTGCCTGTTGGAATAGTGGGTGCTATTACGCCCTTTAATTTTCCATTGAACCTTGTCGCACATAAGGTTGGCCCGGCACTTGCTGCCTCAAATGCAGTGCTCTTAAAGCCATCTACAAAAACCCCTCTAACCGCATTATTACTTAAAGATACTCTTTATAAAGCAGGTCTTCCAGGAGATGTGCTCTCGGTTGTAATTGGCTCTGGTGAAGATATTGGCAACCATATTGTATCACATAAAGACATAAGGGTCATATCCTTCACCGGGAGCCTCAATGCAGCAGAAAAAATAACAAAGGGTGCAGGAATAAAGAGAATTCTTTTAGAGTGCGGTTCAAACTCTGCATGTATAATAATGGATGACGTCAATATAGAACATGTTGCAAAGAGGATTGTAAGAGGAGGTTACGCATTGGCAGGACAAGTATGCATATCTGTTCAAAGAGTTTTTGTAGAAGAAGGCATAATGGATGACTTCGTCTCAGCCCTGATACCAAAGGTGAAGGATCTAAAAATGGGCAACCAGATGGAAGAGAACACTGACATTGGGCCAATGATTTCCAAAGGAGCAAGAGATAGGGTAATATCATGGATAGAGGAGGCAAAGGATAGGGGTGCAAGGGTTCTTTATGGTGGTAGACCGATTGATGACACATTTATCGAACCCACTGTTATAACAGATGCTGATGAATCATGTAAAATAATGAGAGAGGAGCTGTTTGGTCCTGTAGTTGTGGTGAATAAATTCATTGGAATTGAGGATGCAATAAATAAAGTTAACCATACAAAATATGGTCTTCAGGCAGGTATATTTACAAACAACCTTGATGTTGCCTTAAGTGCTATTAAAGGGCTTGAGGTTGGGGGTGTGGTGATTGGAGATGTTCCAACTTATCGAGCTGACCCCATGCCCTATGGCGGTATGAAGTATAGTGGACTCGGTAGAGAGGGCCCAGGATTTGCAGTAGAAGAATACACTGAAATTAAGGCAGTAGTATTTACATCCTCTTGATGTTGATAGGTTGGGTCATTGGGTTCTTCTGCGTTCTGTGTAATTTCCCTTGACTTTTTTTATTTTATGTGATATAATTCTTCTGTTCTTGTGTCCCCAACATATCGGGACAAAAATGCAAGAAATATGAAACAAAATAAATTTATAACAAACCCTTTTAAAGTATTGGAACCTGATATTCGCTGGGTCCCCGGACATGATGATTTATTTCAGACTGCTTATGAAAAGTTATTACCCCCTTTAGTCCACAAAATTAGAAATGCTGTTAAAAACTGGAGAGATAAAAATTACGATGGCGCAAGCAAAACTTCTAAGGCATTGCTTAATTTTTGGTTTAATATCGAGCATAAATTACAATACTATTTTGCTCAAAGAGAAGCTATTGAATCAATTATCTATCTTTATGAAATAGCAAAGGCAAGAGATAAATATGAGCTTCTAAAATTCGACTCTTCCGGTAGAGTAAGCACAGGAATGTTTGATGAAAACTGGACAAGATATGTTGTAAAAATGGCAACAGGCTCTGGCAAGACTAAGGTTGCAAGTTTGGTGATTGCCTGGTCTTATTTCCATAAACTTTATGAGGAAGACTCTACTCTTTCCAAAAACTTCCTACTTATTGCTCCTAATATCATTGTTCTAAACAGACTTAAAAAAGACTTTGAAACACCAGAGATAATCAGAAATGACTCCTCGTTAATCCCTGAAGACGGTTTTGAAGATAGAAATTGGTGCTCTGATTTTCAGTTGACGGTTCATTTACAGGATGAACTGAAGGCAATCTCTCCTGCAGGGAATATGTTTTTGACAAATGTGCATAGAATCTTTTTAAACGAAGATAGAAATCCTTCTTTTGAGGATACTAACACTCTTGCTTATTTTGTAGGAGAAAAGCCTTCGCCTTATGCTGATAAATCAGCAGGATTGGATTTAGGCGAGATTTTAAGAAGTGCCAAGTTAAGGGATTTAGTTGTTCTAAATGATGAAGCCCACCATATTCACGATGAGAAACTTGCCTGGTTTAGAAATATTGCAGACATAAATAATAAATTGAAATTAAGGCATAAAACAGGATTGTCTTTACAAGTGGACTTTACTGCAACTCCAAAGCATGATAATGGAGCCATTTTTGTTCAAACCATTTGCGATTATCCTTTGGTAGAGGCAATCAAGCAAAATATTGTAAAGAGTCCTGTACTTCCAGATGAGGCATCAAGAGGTAAATTGCAGGAAAAACCCTCAGATAAGTTTGTTGAGCGATACGAAGATTACATTCATCTTGGATATATTGAGTGGAAAAAGCAATACGAGGAACTAAAAAAGGCAAATAAAACTCCTTTACTTTTTATTATGACCACGGAAACAACGGAAAGTGATGAAGTGGCAGAATATCTTAAACTCAAATATCCTGAATTTAATAAAGCTGTTTTGGTTATTCATACAAATAAGAGTGGAGAGATTAATGAAAATATTAAAATTAAACGAGTAAAGACAGAATTAGAGGAATTGAGAAAGGCAGCTGATAATGTGGACAAAGACGATAGTCCATATAAAGCAATAGTATCAGTTTTGATGCTTCGTGAAGGCTGGGATGTGAAAAATGTAACTACGATTGTAGGGTTGAGACCTTATTCATCTAAGAGTAACATTTTACCGGAACAAACTCTTGGTAGAGGTATTAGAAAAATGTTTGGCTCTAAAAAAGAAGAATTGACAGTAATAGGGACTTCTGCTTTTATAGATTTTGTTGAGTCAATTAAACAGGAGGGGGTTGAACTCGGATACAGAAAGATGGGAGAGGGTACTGGAACTAATACTCCTATTGTTATTGAGCCAGATAAAGAAAATAGACATAAAGACCTGGGAGAATTAGATATTTCTATTCCAGTTTTGACTCCAAGAATTTATAGAGAATACAAGAAATTAGAAAATATAGATATTTCAAGGCTTGAGTTTAAGCCTGTGTCAATAAAGCAGTTTTCAGAACAGGAAAAAAGAGAGATTGTTT
>JAUWGP010000048.1 GCA_030606335.1 Caldifarciminota bacterium | reverse complement strand
TGTACTCAAATTCACTATCAGTGTTTTTCTTGCTTGTAGCTCACCTCTGGCAAACTTTGGGTTCAATAGAAGAGAGCACAGAGGTTTTTTATTTTTTTCTTAATTTTCTACCTCAAAGATACTCTGTGTCCTCTGTGGTTTTTTATATTCTTTCATATTATTTTTCACATCATTCCTACAACTACGGTTTTATTATGTAGTTCAATATATTTATCACCTGTAGATGCAACTTCACCCAAACTTAAAAATCCGAATAGTAAAACACCATCTCCAGTTTTTTCTTCAATAGTTTTTAATTCATCACTAAACCTGTCTCTCAAAAATAAACTCCTGGTGATGCAATCTATAATCAGGACTTTAGTTGGAGACTTTTTCCACCTGTTTTTATAGGCAGCTTTTGCCTGTTCAGCAGCCATGCCAGCAGCTTCTATTAATTTTTCGGGATACCCTTTTGTGATCATCAACATGGAATTTTCTGGCATTTCACTACCTAACAAAAGATTATCTTTTTCATCAACACCAAGAGGAACGCGTAGTATAATTTCATTATCATATTTTAGCATCCCAAGAGGATGTGATTCTGCCAATTCAAGGAAATTTTCAGCAGATAATTTGATACCTGTATCTTCCTCAACTATATTTTTATAGTATTTAAAAGCTGGTTCCCAATTTATGGATTCCAATATACGTCCATTAACTCTACTGGCAATAACAGGACCAAGAATAGGCTGCCAACCATGATTTATACCTATTGATATGCTACCCTCAATTGCAGTAATGATAGCTCCACTGGCAAAGAAATCATCACTGGTAAATAATGATGGTCGGTTTATGTTTGTAAGACTGCCTGTCCCGCCACCGATAAAGGTCATCTCTTTGTGAGTTGTTTCATACAGACTTTCTATAAGCAAGGGTTGTTATCTGCCCAACCGTCGTTAAGGATTAGTACGCTTTCAATATTTTTTGATAAAATTTTTTCAGGAAAAGAGCCATTAAACTTACTTAGATTTTTTATCACTTCGATTGAAATTGGTGATTTAAAGGCACAACCAACTACTCCTTGTTTATACAGGGAACCGTCATAGATTACTGCTGGGAAGACACCTCCTACCACAATTGTCTTCATCTTTTTTAGAAGGGGCTGTATCTTTTTGTAGTCAAAGGGTGTTTCTTCAGCAATAAATAGGAGAATCCCGGTGGCATTGTCCTTACTCAATTCCTCAAGGAATTGTAACCATCCTTTTAAATTCTTTCCATTATAAAATTTTACTTTTTGAAACATGGCATTTGATTTACGATTTTCAATTTACGATTGCTTTCAATCACCAATATGCAATTCACAATAATTTAATTTTTACTTTTGCCTTTTTACTTGTTCCCAATCTTCAATAGACTTTCAATTTATGATTTTAGATTTTCTATTTTGGAGTGCTGTGACCGTGTTTACCCTGTAGAGGATTACTCTATGGGGTCACAGCATTGCATCAACACGGTTGATGCACTCCAATTGCTTACACCCCATACTTCTTCTCTTTACCAAGTTGCTCTGACAGTTCATTTACCTCGCGTTTAAGTTCAACGATACGTCCCTCTCGCCCCATAGTAGCCTTATAATAAATTTCAAGTTGATCTAATCGCTTTTTCAACTCCTGTTCTGCATGCTTATGCTCGGTTATGTCCTCAAGTATGCCATCATAATGAATTACTTTGCCTGTCCTATCAGTCACTGCTGTGGCACTCAGCGATCCCCAGAAGGTTAAGCCATCCTTGCGTTGTAGTTTTACTTCAAAGTCGACAACCAATCCTTCTTTATTCATACGTTTTATAAACTCTTGACGTTGTTCTGGAGTTATATAAATATCAACAACAGAAGTAAAAAGCAGTTCTTCTTGTGAATCATAACCCAGCATCTTAATTAGGGTCGGATTAGCTGAAAGAAACTTTCCCTCTGGTGTAGTGCGGAAGATACCAACAGGGATGTTCGTCTGTAGTGTTCGATATCGCTCCTCTGATTTCCGAAGTGCATCCTCTGTCCTCTTACGCTCGGTGATATCCTGCCCCTGAGCAATTGTTGCGATCAAGGTTTTACCATCCTCGCCATAAATATTCGCAGAGTTCCACAACCCAATGCGTATATTACCATCTTTGTGAAGAATCGGTATCTCCACGGTTTCCCAGTATTCCCCTTTTGAAGCACTTTCAATTTTCCGAAGGGAATCTGAACGGCTTTCTTCGGGAAACAGTACATCCAGCAGCTGCCCCACCATTTCTGCTTCACTTCGTCCACTCATCTCTTCAAAGGCTTCGTTGAAAATGGTTATTTTTTTATCCGGGTTCCACACAATAATAGGTGCATTGGCATATCTAATCAGGTTGTTTAGATGGTCACTGGTTTCTCTCAGCTCCTTTGTCCGTCTCTCTACCTCAAGCTCAAGAGAACGTGACCAGCGATATGTAGTTAAGAAAAGAAAACCCGCACCTAATATCAACGCCAGGATGACAAAGCCCAATGTATACTGTTCAGAGCGTTTAGTTATGTGAATGACCTCCTCCACTTCACTAACCGGAGCACATACAGCCACAGACCAGATGTGATTATCGATGTGGACGGGCGTATAGGCGATGAGCTTTTCAATCACCCCTCTTTGCCCCCGGTGCAAGCCCGAAATGTAACGACCCACCCCTTCCTCCCCAGTAATCATCCTCTGTTGGATATCTTCAATGGCTCCGTAGGAGATTTCAGGGTTTCTTTCAACCCGCACATCAAAGGCGTTCCGACCGACAAATTCCTCCTCGTGATGTGTAATGAAGATGCTATCTTCGCTCAACATCCAGGCGTAGCCGGTTTTACCCGATACAATTGGGGAGACAAACTCATGGGCAATGGTGTGCGGATCAAATGAGCCCACCAGAATCCCTTGAAATCTACCCGATTCTGTTTTACTGGGGTCAATGGGCACAACAATAACACCGGTCCCATCTCCAGCCTTTACAGTTTTAGTCTTGTATGTCAGATAGAACGGAACGGCAATCCTGATTCGTGTCTCACCCTGCTCGTTAGTAATCAATCCCGAGATACTAATTTGCCCGGTTTCCCTGGTTTCTTGAAAGTACGCCTCTTCGCTGTAGTTCCTGCCAATCAGACCCCCGCGCCAGCCATCGAAGGGATAAATGAAGCGGAGTCCGCCATTTCTGCCCAACAGCCGTATTGAGGTTGTCGATGGGAGGCTCCAATATGTATGCTGTACGCATTGCAAACATTCAGGGGTCATAAGCTGGACACTTGGTATTTTCGCCAACGACGACAATGCAGCATTTAATTCCTTGAAACATACTTCGATGCCAGAGGCGGTCGAACGGGCTAATATCAACTGCTGCTGGTTGAACTGCTCTACAGCCATTCTCCTCGTCTCAAAACGGGTCTGGCTACCGAGAAAGATCACCACTGCTATTGCAAAGAGTGTGATAGTTACTATTAAAATCTGTAGCCAAAACAAGGGGCGTCTTACCTTATTTTCACTTGAATTAATCATTTTTCACACCTTATATTTCCTATCTTCCCCGAGATGTTCCAATAGTTTGTTTACCTCATGCTTTAATTCAATGATTCGATTCTCTCGTCCCAAAGTAACGCGATGAAAAGTTTGAAGCTCACTCATCTGTTCATACACCTTTTCTTCTGATTGTTTACTTCTTATAGCCTGTGCAATCTGAGATGAGACATATTGAAGTATTTCTTTATCTCTTTCCGTATATTTGACACCTTTTGTATAGCTCTGGACAGCAACTACACCAATTACAACATCATCGATTATCAATGGAACACCCAACCAGGATATTGGAAGTGTTCCTATTATTTCTATTTTGCCTTCTTTATGCATTTTTGAAATCACTTTTGGTGTGGCTAAAAACGGTCTTTTTGTTCGAAGCACATATTCGGTGAGTCCCTTACCTATTCTCTTTGGGGGTGGGGTTTTATCATATTTATCGACAAAATAGGGGAAACTGATAAAGCCAGTATCAGAGTTATAAAGAGTGATATAGGCATTTTCAGCTGGCATTAATTTCTTGACTGTATCATGGATGATTCTAAAGAGTTCATTTATATCCTTTGTAGTTACAATTGCTTCTGCGATTCTGTAGATTGATTCACGTATTTTCTCCTCCCTTTTATGTTCAGTAAGGTCTATATATGTTGCTACAACCCCAAATAACTTTCCTCCCATAACTATGGGTGAGCCTGAGACAATAACATCCACAGGTGTACCATCTTTACGATAGCGGATGGTCTCGGTGGGTGGAACGCCCCTCTTATCCACCAGGACTTGTTGTGTTAAGTAAGCAGCTTCTTTTAATGCATTAGAATTGTGGCCTGTGATGAGGTCATCAATGTTTTTACCTACCACCTCGTCACTTGTATAGCCAAAGAGCCTCTCAGCTCCAGGATTCCATTCCAGAATCATTTGTTTATTATCTGCAGTAATGACTGCATCTGGAGCACTGTGCAATACACTCTCAAGATAGAGTCGACGCTCTTCCGCCTCTCTCTCCAGCCGTTTCTCCTCCGTAATATCTCTATATAGTGCAACTGTTCCTATTATCTTGTTCTCCTTAAGAATGGGCGATGCCGCAAGGCGAACATCCACCTGTGTGCCATCCTTCCGATAGCGAACCACCTCCACGGGCAAGACAGGCTTCCCAGCAAGAAGCTGTCGTGTAAAACCAGTAGTCTCCTTAAATTCTTTGGTGTCGGGTGGTGCGACGAGTTCATCAACTTTTTTTCCGACTACCTCATCAGATGTATACCCGAATAACCTTTCCGCTTCGGGATTCCATTCCAAAATCCTACCTTTGGCATCCTGTGTAACGACGGCATCGGGAAGATACTCCATTATGTTTTCCAGGTATATCCTACGCTCTCTCAATTCCTCACTCATCCGTTTACTATCTGTAATATCAATAGCTATTTCATAGCGAACCCATCTATTATCAGGCCATTTTATTGCCCGGTCTATACAACGATACCACCTTTTATTAATCTTATTTTGACACTCCCAGATGTAAGTCTTTCCAATATTCTTTCTAAATATCTTTTTATTGGTGCAGAAAGGACAGGTTGCATCCAGATTTTGAAATGCCTTAAAGCATTTCTTGCCTTCAATATTACCAAAGGCATTGCGGCAGGGTTGATTAACATATAGTACGTCATAGGTTTCAGGATCAGAAACATAAACTATTTCATCCATACCATCAAATATGGAGAGTAATTGATGACGTTCAAACTGCAATGCTTCCTCTGTCAGCTTACGCTCGGTGATGTCGCGGGCAATCCCACAGATTCCGATGATCTTACCGGAACTGTCGCGCATTGGCACCTTAATGATGCTGAATGTGATTGGGGTCCCTTTCACTAACTTGGTATTTTCCTCCATGACGACCTCGCCGTGGAGAACTCGAGAATCCGTTTCCCTGATGTGGTCTCCCACTTCCTTCCCGAAAAGGTCATTATCCGTCAGTCCTATTAACTTTGAGGCAGGTAGTCCAAAAAGCCTTTCCATCGCCGGATTGACCTGAGTGTATTTTAGAGTACGATCCTTGATGAAGATAGAATCTTGAGCAGTCTCGAAGATAGCACGCAGACGTTCCTCGCTCTCCTGTAAACTCGTCACATTCTGAATTTCATGTATCTGTCGAGCAGTAATATCTACAATATCTTCAAGATAGAGGATGGTTTCCTCATCGGGTCGCTTTCCGTTAATTGGTGTATCAACAGAAAGGTAACCTTCTATTGAACCATCTTTACTGATTATTGGGACAAACAGTTCATCACCAGGTTGCCATGAACTCTTACTATCGGTGTGTTCTGATTTCTGGAGGATATATCTACCTGTCTGGTTGAAAGCTACTCCACCCTCTTTGGGGACAAAGAATGAATGGCTTATCTTGAATTTTTGCCGCTTAATTTTCTTAATTAACTTTTCGTCTATTGGAGGTGATTTACAAGCTTGTTCTATAACCTTTGGGTCTAATCCTACCTGACCGAGATGGGTGATTTCGCACTTCTTGTTGTGTAGTGTTAATACAGCTCGCTTAAACAATTCCGCGTCACGAATTGCTTGGCAGCTCAATTGAAGGCAGTCTTCAATAGTTCTAGCACCTCGCAGGTTATCTAACAGTTGTGCTCTTACCTGTCGTCGTAATTCCTGTTGTTTTCGCTCTGTAATATCAATCTGGGTTCCCCAGGCTTCGACGAGTTTACCCTCTCTGATTGTTCCCACAAAAGAATTTGAGAAATACTTTTCCTCTCCCTTTCTGTCGATTTCGTGTGAAATTCCTCCAGAAAGTTTGAATCCATTACGAATGAATGCTCTAAAATATTCCCTGTTTTTTTTCGTATCAGGCATTACCTCAGAGAGCTTCATACCTATGATCTTGTCTTTTGTTGTGCCCATCATTTTAGCATACGTTTCATTACACTCTATACATATAGCCCGGGAAAATTTCTTAATTAATTCTTCCTCTGGTAGTTTGATGTCTACGGGAGGTTTCCCCCCAAAACACCAGATACCGATTGTGCTGGATTCGATAAAACTTCTAAGTTTTACCTCACTTTCCTCTAATTTCCTTTTTGCCTTTTTACGGCTTTGTTCTGTTTTCCATTGTTTAAGAGCATTTTTTAACGCTTCGGCAAGTATTTCCAGATACCCACCATGTGGGTCCTTTACGATGTATTCTTGTGCACCCAGCCTGATAGCTTCTGCTGCTACTGTCTCATTGCCTGAACCACTAACAAATACAACAGGGACATTCAAGTCCTGTGCTTTTATTTTACAAAACGTTTCAAGACCAGTCTCACCAGGAATACTGTAATCAAGTATAATAATATCGAATTTTTTGGCGTGCAGATGCTCAATTGCATCCTTTCCTCGTAGTACACGTGTTATTTTACAGTCAAGGTCACTCCTTCGCAATGCACGTTCCATAAGAAGATAATCCTGCTTTACGCTCTCCACCATAAGGATTTTTATCTTTTTGTCATTCATAATCAACTCCATTTATGGAGTGCTGTGACCGTGTCACAGCATTGCATCAACACGGTTGATGCACTCCAAAATGCAATTCTCTTTATGGTAGTTAAGACATAGTCCAATAAACGAGGAACTTTATAGCTACATTGTTCTTTTCAATGTAAAACTAAAGGTACTTCCTTTATCTACGCCCTTGCTTTCTACCCATACTGTTCCGCCCATAGCCTCTACCAGTCGCTTGACTATAGAAAGACCAAGACCAGTACTCCTTCCAACCTCTCCTGACCGATTGGGGAGTGTATAAAATTCCCGAAAGACGTTATTCAGTTCCTCTCCTGGAATACCCTGTCCATTGTCTTTTACGTTTATCTGTATAAACTTATCCTTCTCAAGTAGGTTAATCTCTATCTTACCGCCCTTTGCTGTGTACTTAATGGCGTTAGCAATAAGATTATTCAGTATTCGCTGTGTTGCCTTTGGGTCGGCATGAGCAGTATTTACTGAACTATCACCAATAAACCTGAGTGATTGCTCCTTTTCCTTTGTTATTGTGATAAAATCTGTTATACTTTTTTCTATTTCCTCCACTGGATTAATCTTCTGCAGTACAATCGTTGTTTTTCCTGATTCAATCCTGGACAGATCCAGAATCCTGTCAACGAGGTCGTTTATATATCTGGTGCTCTTGAGTATCTTGTGCAGACCATTCTCCTGCTTCTTTGTTAGGTCTCCCCAATTTTTGCCAAGAAGGATAGAGGTATACCCATTTATAGTAGTGAGTGGTGATCTGATGTCATGGGAGAACGATGATACAAAACGGGACTTTGCATCATTCAGTTGTTCAAGTTTGTTCATATATTTCTCTAATTCAAGAGAAGCTTTCCTACGTTCGGTAATATCAATTAAATTTCCAAGCAATGCTCGTTGCCCTTCATATTCAATTGAAGAGGTTATAGATTCGAACCAGATAGTCTCACCTTTCTTTTTTATCCCCCTGAATTCATAAAAGGAAACCATATCCTCTCCCATTTCTCTTCTCTCTTCTTTCATCCTATTTCTCTCTAAATCTCTCTCTTTCACCATCTTCCTGTCTTTGGGATGAACCAGTTTCAAGAATTCCATACTTAGAAGTTCTTTACGAGAGTACCCGCTGAGTTTCTCAAGCTGTTTGTTAACGAATTTTAATTTTCCATTCTGAGAGATATAGATTCCTGTTAAGGAGTTCTCACATACTGACCTGTATTTCTCCTCAGATTCCTGAAGAGCCTTTTTTATCTTCTCCTGCTCTGTTATATCTGTAAGGACGCCCATTGAGGCTGCATAAGTTCCATCAGGATTAAATAATGGTGCTGCTGAAATAATGAATCTATGGGGAGTTCCTTTTTTACTGTATAGAATTGTCTCATATTTACCGAACTTGCCTTTCTTCCTCTCCTCTGTTCCCTTTCGACACCTGGAAAATTCCTCACTGGTTGTTAGTGCTGAAAGATTTAACCCTATGAGTTCATCCTTGCTATATCCAAGAATGTCTCCCATAGCCCTGTTTACAAAGGTGATATTTTCATCAGCATCTACCAGGATAATACCTTCTCTGGCAGCCTCTACAAGTGTTCTGTATCTCTTTTCAGATGTCTTCAGTTCAGCATATAAACGTGAGGACTCAATAGCGATGCCTGCCTGGTCAGCAAGTACCTCAAATAGCCTGATATCATCCTCGGTGGGTCTTTTACCATTTACTGGATTATCTGGTGAAATAAATCCGAGAATCTTCTCTTTGCCATAGATAGGAATGAGTAATAAGTCTTTCTCATGCCACCCATCAGGTAATAGATCAGTCTGGGGAACAACAACTAACCCCCCAGGGTAATCCTTCATCGTCTCCCAGTGAGTGTGGTCGATGTAATAGGAATGGCTTATTTTCAGGTTATCATGGAGATATCTTTCTACCGCTTTAAGGGGAACAGGGGGTCGAGATAGGATTTCATGGGTTGTTTTTTTGTCATATCCTGCCAATGCAACCGGACCAGACGTTCCTGTATTATAATCACGAAGGGATAAGATAACCTGACGACACCCAAGCGTATTCACCACCGTATCGCAAATATTCTGAAGGATGGTCTCAAGCCCTAATTCCGTCCTCATTTTATTTCCTATATCAATGAGGCTCTTTAACTGATTTGTATATCTTTTCTCTGTCTGCTTTCGTTCAGTGATGTCATTTAAAAGCAGAACAGCACCTTTAAATTTTGAATCTTCAATTACAGGAGTTCCTCTATAGGATAGGTAAGTTTCTTTTTCATATAAAGATGTGAAAGCAACCTCACCGGATATTTCTTTTCCTTGTATAAGTGTGTTGAGGAGAGGGACTAATCCTGTGTTCTTCACAGAGGGTATTTCTCTTATATCCATTCCTATTGCTTTTGATTCCTCACCAGGTGGTACACCCAATATTTTCTTCATCTCAGGGTTTTCATATTCAATCTTAAATTCCTTATTAAGTTTTATTATACCTATGGGTGTATAATCCAGAATATTCTTGTACTCCTTGTCAAGCTTATGTAACATCTTTTTATGTGTACTATGCCCTTTGACTTTTAAGTTTTTACTTTTATTGTTTTTTCTCATATGAGGTAATCTCCCTTTGAAAAAATGTAAGTAGCATGTTTACATTATATAGGGTTTTTAAAATCAGTAAATAATTTATGGTTCTATGCTATAATTATACATAATTTTGAAGGATTTGTCAAGTAAAAAAATTATGGTTTGTACTATAATATTTAAAATTTTGTATTTGTAT